>JBDOIF010000097.1:0-1377 GCA_041082215.1 Anaerolineae bacterium | reverse complement strand
TCGGGGCCATTGAGGAGGGCGCAGCCCTCCCGGTACAACGCCTCCTCCCAGTCCTTCCCAATCGGCCCATCTTGAAGTACAATTGCCCCTGCCATCAGCCCGCTCCTCCCTGGATGGTCTGATCAACCAGAGGATACAGGGCTGATGGCTATTTTGCAACTCCACCTACTAATCTGTTACAGACTCTGACTCTGAGGAGTCTGTATCAGTTTAGAAGGTGACGGGGTGGGCCAGGTAGCGGGGGCGCGGAGGGCGGTTGACTTCTGTTGAGAAGGACGTATAATTTTATTCACATAGTTCCTCGGAAGGAGAGGTGAGGCCCTGGCGAAACTCTTCCCCTTATTTTACCCGTATGAAGTAAACTCAGTTCGATCAGCGCTCAGGAAGGAGGAGAACAAAAAATGAAACGAATAACTGTCTTCTTGGGACTCCTGACCGTTATCGGCCTGCTTGTCACGGCCTGTGGCCCCAAGCCTACAGAGGCGCCTCAGGATAAACTGGCCGAGATCCTCGCCCGTGGAACCCTGATCATCTCCACCGACCCTGCCTACCCACCCCAGTCGGAGCTGGTCGAGGGGGCGCAGCGGCCCGCCGACACGAAGTGCACGGGCGACCAGCGGACGGCGGCCGAACTGCAGGGCTTCGACATCGAGGTGGCCAAAGAGGTGGCCCGCCGCCTGGGCGTTGAGCCCTGCTTCGTCACGCCGAACTGGGACCTGATCGTCGCTGGCGGCTGGGCGGACCGATGGGATATCAGCATCGGCTCGATGACCATCACGCCCAACCGGATGGAGAAGCTGTACTTCTCCCAGCCCTACTACACCACCCCCGCCGCCTTCTTCGTCCATCGGGACAACACGACCTTCACCCAGCCCTCTGACCTCTCTGGCAAGCAGATCGGCTTCGGCGTCGGGACGACCTACGAGTACTATCTGGAAGGGGTCCTGGAGATCCCCGGCGAAACCTTCGAGGTGGTGGTCCAGAACGCGGTGCTCAAGCCCTACGACACCGACCTCTTCGCTCTGGAAGACCTGGCGTTGGGTGATGGGGTGCGGCTGGATGCGGTGTTGACGGCTCAGCCGACAGGGGCCGGCGCCATCGCCGACGGCATGCCCATCAAGCAGTTGGGCGAGCCGGTCTTCTTCGAGTACCTGGCAGCGGCCGTGGATAAGGCGGCCGGCAAGGACCCCGTCTCCCTGATCCAGCGGGTGAGCGAGATCATCAACGAGATGCATCAGGACGGGACACTCCAGCAGCTCAGCCAGCAGTTCTACGGCCTGGACCTGACCTCCGCAGCGGCCGGGTTCGATCTGGATGCGCTGGAGCAGTTCAAGTAAGAGGGACCGGATGGGGCGGGGCCGCCCACCCGGCCCCGCC
>JBDOIF010000071.1:0-24529 GCA_041082215.1 Anaerolineae bacterium | reverse complement strand
GGGCCGTCCCCCCTTAAACACCCCCCATCGGCCAATTTTGACGTGGGGGAAAGGCTGTGTTACAATCAACTTGCGGGAGGGAGGATATGGCTGACTGGCTGAAACGCATCGGTGATTTCCTCGCCCGGGTGCCGGGGCTGCCGGTGCTCGTGGGCCTGGGATTGATCCTGCTCAACTTCGTCCTGCAGCTCCTGCCGTCGTGGCCGGTCATTGACTGGATGGCAGACGTGAATCTCCTTCTCCACCTCGGCCTGGTCATCAGCCTGATCGGCCTGCTCCTGATCCGGGCACTGTAGGGAACTCCTCCCCGGCCCCAAAGATAGAAGGGGCCACCCGGTAGGCTTCCGGCCTCCGGTCTTCGTAAACGGTCAGATACCGCCGGGCTTTGCGGATCTCCCGCAGGTCGGCCCGGGCAACCAGCAGCTCCTCTCCATCCCCTCCTTCCACCAGCGCGTTTCCCCAGGGGTCAATGACGGCGGAGCGACCGGGGAAAACCACGCTCCCGTCCGTCCCCACCCGGTTGCAGGCCGCGACGAAGAGTTCGTTCTCCACGGCACGGGCGCGCGCCAGGAGCCACCAGGCTTCGACACGGCGGACCGGCCACTGGGCCGGAACCAGGAAGAAAACCGCCCCGGCCAGCGCCATCGCGCGGCAGAGCTCAGGAAAGCGCAGATCGTAACAGATCGCCAGCCCCACCGGTCCCCAGGGAGTGGGGCAGAGGACGGCCCGATCCCCTGGGACCAGGTAACGGGGCTCCTGCATCAGCCGGAAGAGATGGACCTTACGGTAGGCGCCCAGAAGGGCGCCGTCAGGGCCGTAGAGGACGGCTGTGTTGGAAACGCCGCCGTCGTGTAGCTCCAGCAGGGAGCCGCCCAGGTAGAGGCCGAATTCCCGGGCCATCGCCGACATCCGGGCAAATCCCCCTTCCCCGATCGGGGCCGCCCACTCCCTGGCCCGCTCCAGGTCGTAGCCGTGGAGCCACAGCTCCGGCAGGAGGAGCAGGTCCGCCCCCGCTTCGCGGGCCTGCTTTGCCAGCGCCCAGGCCCGTTCCCCGTTTCGCTCTGGCTGGCCTGCCGGCACATCCATCTGCCCCAGGGCAATGGTCAGCTCTTCCTTCGAATAAACCAGCCCGCTCATGACCACCTCCCCGATCCTGAGACAAATTATACCCGACTCCGGACGGACCTGCCAGTTCCCGATATTGTGCTATAATGACTTCCCGATGCCGGCGACATCTCGAGAAACGGAAAGGGCGGGTGACAGCGGCCGACCGAACCCCGCCTCAGCCGGATGGCGGAGGGAATGGGCCGTGTGGTATGGAACCTCCCCTCCCCGGTGGCTCTGGCGCGGCGTCCTCTGGGCCCTTACCCTGGCGCTGGCTGGAGGGGTGGCGCTCTCCGTGGCCATCGGCACAGGCTGGAACAGCCCCCGTCCGGCAGCAACGCCAGACTGGCAGCTCCCTGCCCCCCTCGAACTGACCGTTGCTGCCCCTCAGCGATGGGTGATCTACTCGCTGGACCACCCGGCCGGCTCCTTCACCATGGAGGCAGTGGGGACGCTTACAGAAGGCTCCGACTTCAGTGGCTTCGGCCTGGCCTTCCGCATCCGGTCAACGGACCGGTACGGGGTCTTTGCCATAGGGCCGGACGGCTACCTGGCCGTCCTCCAGGTAGAAGAGGATGTGGAGACTCCCCTGCTGGATTGGCAACAGTTCCCCCACATCCGCCGGGGGCGGGCCGCAAACCGGCTCCGTCTCTCCTGCGCAGGCGGGGTCTGCCACTTCTGGGTGAACGATGAATATGTCGCCGCCGTCCCGGACAGCCTGGGGCCGGCCGGCGACATGGGGTTCTGGGTACGGAGATTCGAGGGAGAAGCGGTCCGTGTCCGGTTTGAGCAGGTAGCATTGTGGGCAGAAAGGTGAAGCAACCCCTGAACATACCGGGGGTTCTTAACCTGAAAAGGAGGTGAGCCGATGCCCGAGTTGACCGTCCAGCCCGTGACCGACCGACGCGACCTTCGTGCCTTTGTCCGTTTTCCCTGGCGCGTCTACAAAGGGGACCCCAACTGGGTCCCGCCGCTGATCTCCGAGCAGATGCACACCCTCGACCCGGCCCATAATCCCTTCTTCCAGCAGGCCGACGTTGCCCTCTTCGTGGCGCGGCGGGGCCGGGAAGTGGTGGGGACCATCGCTGCCTTCTTCGACCGGTGGCTGGCGGAGGAGCTGGAGGAGATGGTGGGCGGCTTTGGCTTCTTCGAGGTGATCGAAGACTATGAGGTAGCGGCCCGGCTGCTGGATACGGCGGCCGGCTGGCTGCGGGAGCGGGGCGCGCAGGTAATGCGCGGCCCGATGAACTTTAACAGCGCCGACCACCCCGGCGTCCTTATCGGGGGAGCCGACTGTCCCCCGGCGATGCTGGAATCGCACACCCCCCCCTACTACGCCGGGTTTCTGGAGCAGTATGGAATGGAGAAGCACCAGGACTTCTACGCCTACCGGGCCTTCCGCCACCAGATCGGAGAAAACCTGGAGAACCTGCCACCGGAGCTGGTTCATGTGGCGGAGGCCGGTGCCCGAACCAGCGGCGCCACGGTCCGTCACGTGCGGATGGAGGATTGGGACCGGGAAGTAGGCATCGTTCACTACCTTTACAACGCCACACTGACCCACGTGCCGCACCGCGTCCCAATGCCCGAAGAGACATTCCGCCAGATGGCGAATCAGCTCCGGCCCTTCATTGATCCGGGGATGGCCGTCATCGCCGAGGTGGACGGGAAACCGGTCGGCTTCTGTGTGGCGTTCCCCGACATCAACCGGGTCCTCATCCATCTCAACGGCCGGCTCCTTCCCTTCAACTGGCTCCGCCTCCGCCGGTTGATCCGCCAGGTGGATGTGGCGACCTTCAAGCTGTTGGGGGTGCTGCCCGCCTACCGGATGCGGGGGATTGACGCCATGCTCTATCTGGAAGTGCTGCGGGGTTTCCTCGCCGGAGGGTACGCCTGGCTTGATGGATCGGTCACTTCGGAGTACAATCTGATGGTGAACCTGATCGCCCAGCGGTTGGGGGCGGAGCAGTACAAGCACTTCCGGATGTATCAGCTCCCGCTCTAGGAGCCTGTACGAAAGCAGCCGGAGGAGCGGAAAATGAGCATACCGGCGCTGACTCTCCGGATGACGATGGGCCAGGCCCTGCGACGGGTGTCAGAGAGCCGGCCCGAGCAGGAAGCTCTGGTCGTGGGTTCCCTGCGGCTCACCTACAGGCAGCTCCAGGAGCGGGTGGACCGTGCCGCAGCCGGTCTGGCCCGCCTGGGGGTGCGGAAAGGGGACCGGGTGGCGTTTCTTCTGCCGCCTGGTGCTGAACTTATCATCCTCTTCTTCGCCACAGCGGAGCGGGGCGGCGTGACCGTCCCCCTCGATCCCTCCGCCCAGCCGCAGCGGATCGCCCGGGCACTGGAGCAGACAGAGCCCCTCTTGCTGATCGCCCAGGAACCACTCCCGGCCGAACTCTCGGAGGCGCTGCCGGAGGGAACGGCGGTGCGGGTGGTGGAGGGAAGCCCACCGGCAGCGGAGTTGTGGGAAGGGGAGGGGGAAGCAGGCGACGAGGTCGAGGTCGCTCCGGAGGACCTGCTGGCGATCCTCTACACGTCCGGCACCACCGGCTCGCCCAAAGGGACGATGCACACCCACCGCAGCCTGATCGCCCCTGTCGTTGCCAGCCTGAAGCTGCGGGAGCTATGGATCCGTCGCCCCTCCCTCCAGCAGCTTCCCAGGATGGGGCGGGCGCTGGTGCGTTACCGGGAGCGGCTTCTGCGGGCAGCGGGCCGTCCCCAGGTCTTTCTCTCCACCGTCGGCTTCCACACCATCACCGGCATCGAGGTCTTCCTCCAGGCCCTCCTGATGGGCGACACTCTGGTCGTCCAGCCCCACTTCCACCCCACCCAGGCGCTGGAGCTGATCCAGCGGGAACGGGCGACGGTGCTGGTGGCGGTGCCGACGGCGCTGGCGGTGATGCTTCGGGTGGAGGGGTTCGACCGGTACGATCTCTCCTCTCTCCTCATTTGCGGCACCGGCTCGGCCCCCTGCCCGCCGGAGCTGGCACGCCAGGTGCAGCGGCGTTTCGGCTGTGCGCTTCATATCGGCTTTGGGGCCACCGAGCTGGGCGGGGGGATCGCCGCCACCAGCCTGGGCGACCCCGAGGAGCTGCAGGCGGAGACGGTCGGACAGCCGATGCCCGGCGTCGAGGTCCGCATCGTGGATGAAGGTGGGAATCCCCTCCCGCCAGGAGAGGTGGGGGAGCTGGTGGTGAGGGGGGAGAACGTGATGGTGGGTTACTGGGGGGCGCCGGAGCAGACGGCGGAGGTGGTGGACGAGGAGGGCTGGTATCACACCGGCGATCTGGCGGTGATGGACGAGCGGGGGTATCTGCGGATCGTCGGCCGAAAGAAGGACGTCATCATCCGCGGCGGGCGGAAGGTCTACCCCGACGAAGTGGAAAACCACCTGGCCAGCCACCCCGCCATCCGTGAGGCGGCAGTGGTGGGTGTGCCCGCCGGGTTGGGTGGAGAGGAGGTGTGGGCCTTCGTCATTCCCGAGAGAGGAGCCAAACTGACCCCCCACGATGTGCGGACGTTCTGCCGGGGGGCGCTGGAACCCTACCAGATCCCGCAGGTGGTCCGGCTGGTGGAGGACTTCCCCCGCTCCTCCACCGGTAAGCCGCAGCGGTTCCGACTGCGGGAGATAGCCCTGAAGGAGCAGGCGCTATGATGAAAATCAGGAAGATCACGTTCGAGGAGTTTCGACGGATCATCGCTGAGGAGCTGGATGTGGACGAGGCACAGGTGGTGCCGGAAGCCTCCTTCGTTGAAGACCTGCTGGCAGATTCGATCCAGATGGTGGAGATGATGCTCCGGCTGGAAGAGATGGGCATCCCTATCCCGGTGGAATCGGCCTGGAAGGTACGGACGGTGGAGGATGCGTATCGCTTCTATCTGGATCAGGTTCAGAAAGGGGCCAGCGCCTGAGGCTGGAGGGAGCGCTAAGGGAAGCCCCGTTCTGCCCTCATCATCTCTTTGCGGGATCAAAATTTCGGTGTATAATTTCTGTTAATCTTTCCATTGTGGCCTTGAGGCGGCATATCGGATGGGGATCGAGTTCTGGGGCAGCGGGTTGTTTCCCTTTTTCGAGTGGATGGGGCGTTGGGAGGCCGCCCTTACCCTGGCCGCATATGCTCTTGGCCTTCTCCTGCTTCTCATAGGGAGAAGGAGGGACTTTGGGGCCTTGCGCGGCCGTCGTCTGCTCCTGTTCCTGCTTCTCCTGTTCCTCACCCCTTTCCTCAACAACCTGCTGATCCTGCGCCCCCGCCCCTCCGATCTGCTGCCGCCTCCTTATCGGGCAGCCGAGCCGGTCGTGCCGGGGTTGCCTCTGCTGGGGCTTCTGCCGGTGGCGGTCGGTGCAGCCTGGACAGGGGCTGGCCCGGCGGCGCTGCTGGGGCTTGTGGCGGGGGTCTTCCGGGCCGGGGGGGGCAGTCACAATCCGCTGGAACCCTTCAATCTGGCCTTCCAGGCGGCACTGGTCGCCTACTTCCTGCGGCAGGACTACCGGGGGCGGCTGATGTGGCTGGTCCGCCAACCCGTTGTCGCACTGACCGGGGTGGCGATCGTGACCCAGCCGCTGGTCCTGTTTTCCACCTTCGTGCCCGCCTACGTGCCCGGCGGAGCGCTGGCTGCCCTGGACTATGCCTGGACTCTTATGAAGGTCACATCCCAGTTGGGGCTGGTGGAGTTCTCCGCTTACGGCGTGTTGCTCCAGCTTGTTTACCTCCCCTTCCCCAGCGTGCGTCCGGTGAAGATCGCACGCCGCCCTCCTCCCTACAGCCGGACGTTGAACCGCCGCCTGCAGTCCCTCTTTATCCCCCTCTTCATCCTGATGATAGGAGTCCTGGTCTACGCTGTCGGCAACACGGCTATAGACATCGCCACCCGACAGGCAGTGGACGCCATGCTGCGCGATGCCACTAACGGGGCGGAGGGGGTATGGCAGTTCATCTCTACCGGCCAGAGCCTGATCCGTCAGTTCGCCGGTGAGCCAGAAATCTGGAGCGGAGATGAGGCTACCTGTCGGGTGCGGCTCCAGAGTTCCGTACAGATGCTCCCGTATTTCAGCCGCCTCACCGCCTATGGTGGAAACGGAGAGGTGTTCTGCACCTATCCAGAGGCTACGTCGGCGGAGGTGATGCCCACTCAGGAAGAGGCTGAGCTGATGGGGGTGGTTATGACCACCGGCGGCCTGCAGACCACTCAGGTCCACCGGACCCCGGATGGCAAGATTCTCCTCTCCTTCCTCAGCCCCCTGGAGCGACCGGAGGGGGGGGAACGGCACGGGGTGCTGGTCGGTCGGGTCGAGATTGACCTCAACCCCATCCTGGATCAGGTGCTGACGGGGTTGCAATGGACAATGCAGCAGGGAGAGGGATTTGTCGTGGATGCCACCGGACGCATCGTCGTCCACCCGAACCCGGCACGGCTGCTGGAGCGGTGGCAGACGGACCTGAGCCGTCCGCTGCTGGAGAGCCTTCCAGAAGGGCAGGGATGGGTGCGGGAAAGCCGCGATACCCGGACGAACGCCCGCCAACTGGCCTGTTACGTGCAGGTGGGAGGATACCCCTGGGCAGTGGTGGTTTTGCTCCCCTATGAGGTGGTGCTGGGCCTGGCGACCCGCATCGCCGCACCACTGTTGTTGCTCCTCACCGCCCTGACCGCTGGCGTGGGGGTGGTCATCCCCCTTGCCACCAGCCAGCTAACCCGCCCCCTCAACCTGCTGGCCCGCGCCGCCGAGCAGATCGCGCGTGGGGACCTGGAACAGCCGGTCCATGTGGCAGGCGACGACGAAGTGGCGCGGGTAGGGGACGCTTTCGAGAAGATGCGGATCGGGCTGAAGGGGCGGCTGGAGGACCTCTCCCTGCTCCTCCGTGTGGCCCAGGAGGTCTCGGCGACGCTGGACATCGCCCAGGGGATGCCGCCGATCCTGGAGGGGGCGATCCAGGCGACGGGCGCTTCCGTCGCCCGCATCGTCCTCCTCTCTGCCACGGGGGACCCCCAGGTGGTGATCGGGCGGGGGAATATGGTGGAGGGCATCAGCACGCTGGACCGGGCCCTGGCCCTGGCA
Source organism: Anaerolineae bacterium (assembly GCA_041082215.1). Lineage (GTDB taxonomy): Bacteria > Chloroflexota > Anaerolineae > B4-G1 > DUEL01 > JBDOIF01. The sequence continues at coordinate 17,367 of JBDOIF010000071.1, read as the reverse complement.
GCCCGGGATGCGGAGCAGCCACTGCCCATCGAGAACCTCCGCCGCGTCCGCACCCTGGCGGAATCCGGCCCCCTGCCCGAACAGATCCAGGCTGCCATCGCCCTCTCGGTCCGGAGCAAGGGGCGGGCGGTGGCGGTGATGTGGGTGGGCTTCCCCCAGCCCCGCCAGTTCGAGGCGTCGGAGCGGGACCTCCTTTCCACGCTTGCCAGCCAGACAGCGGTTCTGATCGAGAACGCCCGACTGTTCCAGATGGCGGAAGGAGGGCGACGGCGTCTGGCGGCCATCCTTGCCAGCACCGGCGACGCCGTTCTGGTGACCGACCGGGACGACCGGCTGCTGCTGGTCAACCCGGCCGCCGAACGGGCCCTGGGCCTCCTTTCAGACGAACTGATCGGCCACCGGGTGGAGGAAACTCCGCTGGGGCCGGAGCTGACCCGCATCTTCACCAGTCCCCTGGGCAGGGCCGGACCGCTGGTGGAGGAAGTGCCGCTGGCCGACGGCCGTACCTTCTACGCCAGCGCGTCCACCATCCTCAGCGCCGACGGGGAGAACATGGGCCGGGTCGTGGTGATGCGGGACATCACCCACTTCAAAGAGCTGGACGAGATGAAGTCGGAGTTCGTCGCCACCGTCTCCCACGACCTGCGGGCCCCCCTCACCTTTATGCGCGGGTACGCCACGATGCTGCCGATGGTGGGGGAGCTCAACGAGAAGCAGCAGGAGTACCTGGATAAAATCCTGATCGGCATCGAACAGATGGGGAGGCTGATCGAGGACCTGCTGAACCTGGGCCGGATCGAGGCAGGGGTCGGGCTGGAGGAGCGGCCCTGCCATCTTGGGGCGCTGGTGGTAGAGGCGGTGGACGGGATGCGCGCCCGGGCGACCGCTAAGGGGCTGGTCCTCCGGCTGGAAGCCTCGGAACCGGCGCCGGTCATCCTGGGAGACGCCACCCTTCTGCGGCAGGCGGTAGCCAACCTGGTGGATAACGCCATCAAGTACACGCCGTCCGGCGGCTCGGTGACGGTGGGAATCCGGCGCGTGGGTCAGGAGGTGCTCATCATCGTGACCGACACGGGCATCGGCATCGCCCCGGAGGATCAGGTGCGCCTCTTTGAGAAGTTCTACCGCATCCGTCGCCGGGATACGGAGGATGTCCGTGGGAGCGGGTTGGGACTGGCCATCGTCAAATCCATCGTCGAGCGGCACGGAGGGCGGGTGTGGGTGAAATCCGCCCTGAACGAAGGGAGCACCTTCACCATCGCCCTGCCCATCCGCGTCCCACCACCACAGGGGCAGGACGGAGAATGAGCCTCCAGATCGGCATTGTGGGCCTCCCCAACGTGGGAAAGTCCACCCTTTTCAACGCACTGACCCGGGCCGGGGCCGCTGTGGCGGCCTATCCTTTTACCACCATTGATCCCAATCGGGGTATCGCATCGGTGCCCGACCGGCGGCTGGAGGCGCTGGCCCGGCTGGTGGGGCCGGAGCAGGTCACGCCAGCAACAGTGGAGTTCGTGGACATCGCCGGACTGGTCCGGGGTTCACACCGGGGGGAGGGGCTGGGCAACCGCTTTCTGGCCCACATCCGGGAGGTGGAGGCGGTGGCGGTGGTAGCCCGCTGCTTCGCCGACCCGGATGTCGCCCACGTGGAGGGGAGTCTCGATCCGGTGCGGGACCTGGAGGTGCTGGACCTGGAGCTGGCCCTGGCCGATCTGGAGACGGTCCAGCGCCGGTTGGAGAAGACGCGCACGGCGGCCAAGGCCCGCCCGAAAGAGGTGGCGGGGGAGGTCGGGCTGCTGGAGGAGCTGGAGGCGCGGTTGCAGCGGGGGGAGCAGGCCCATCGGTGGGCGCTGGAAGGGGAGGAGCAGGCCGCCCTGGCGCAGGAGCTCCACCTGTTGACGGCCAAGCCCCGCCTGTACGTGGCCAACGTCGGCGAGGAGGACCTGCCGGACGGAGGGGAGCAGGCGGCGGCGGTAGCGGCCGTGGCGGAGGTAGAGGGGGTCCCCTGCGTTGTCCTCTGCGCCCGGCTGGAGGCCGATCTGGCGGAGTGGCCTCCCGAGGAGGCAGCCGAGTACCGGGCAGCGGTCGGTCTGGAGCGATCGGGCCTGGAAGCCCTGGTCTGGGCCGGCTATCAGACGCTGGACCTGATCACCTTTTTCACCCTTGTCGGCGGGCGGGAGGTCCGTGCATGGTCGGTGCGGCGAGGAGCCCTGGCGCCCGAGGCGGCCGGTCGGGTCCACAGCGATATGGAGCGGGGCTTTATCCGGGCCGAGGTGATCGGGTGGGAGGAGCTGGTCAGGGCTGGGGGATGGGGAGCTGCCCGCGAGCGGGGACTGATCCGCGTGGAGGGGCGGGAGTATCGGGTGCAGGACGGCGACGTCTGTCTCTTCCGGTTCAGCCCGACGTAGGATCGCCTGATTGAGTGTTCGAAAGCCCTTGTCTCCCCCTGGCGACCGTGTTATAATTTGAAGGCAGGCCCCTGTAGCTCAGAAGGACAGAGCAGGAACCTCCTAAGTTCTTGGTCGCGCGTTCGAATCGCGCCAGGGGCACCTGTACCTCATCAGCCCGGACCCACCGGTGTCGGAAAGCAGGTGGCAGTCACCTCCCCGGTGACTGCCACCTGAATGGGAAGAGGGCGTTTCGCTCTCCCCTACTCCTCTCCGCCCGGGCCGCACTCGCCCCGATAGAACGCCCACTCGTCGCATTCGCTGCCGTCGGGGAAGACGCAGACGCCGTACTGTCCGCCGTTCTCGTCGGTGCGGATCTCCAGCGTGTAGCCCTGCTCCTCACAATAGGCGGAAGCCGGATTCGGCACGCCAGCCTGTCCGGTCTCTCCATCGTCCCGGCTGCAGCCGCTGAGCATCACCCCGATCAACATCAGCACTGCTACGATCCTGTACCCTCTGCCAGACATGGTTATCTCTCCCTCCTTAGATTTTGGCGGAATCTGCGCAGTTGAGCCCTTTCTCATCCCGCGGGCCCAGCAAGGCTTCTTTACTTCCAGACGCACAAAGAGCTGCCCGGGTTCCCCCTCCCACCGGCAAAAGTCCGGTTCCGCCGAGGTGTGTTTCAGTCTGGGGCGAGATGTCCCCCGCCTGGGCCGGACCTGGGGAAACACGAATGACGCGAATGGAAACGAACACCGCGAATGGGGCAGGGATCCCTCCTGTTCGCGGTATTCGGGCCATTCGTGGGATTCGCGATCCATCGGCGGGCGAGAGGACCACTCGCCCCAAAATTGAAGTACGCCCGTCCCGCCGATGGAGGAAACAGGAAAATGTGGTATGATTATGGAGCTACTGGATACATTTAAAAACGAGATTCGAGGCCCATATGCTCGAACGACTCCGCCACTTGCTGATCGGCTCGCCGCTGCCGACCCAGCAACTGGCCCACAAGCGGCTGAACAAAATCCGGGCACTGGCAGCGTTCTCTCCCGATGCCCTCTCGTCTATCGCCTATGCTAACCAGGAAATCTATCTGGGACTGGCCGTTGCCGGGGCGGCGGGGCTTTCGCTGGCGTTCCCCATCGGCCTGACCATCACGGGCCTCCTGGTACTGGTGGCCCTTTCCTATTTCCAGACCATCCACGGCTACCCCACCGGCGGCGGCTCATACACGGTGGCCCGGGAAAACCTGGGGACGCTGCCGGGCCTGGTCACCGCCGCCGCGCTGATGGTGGGCTATACGCTGACAGCGGCGGTCAGCCTGACGGCGGGGGTAGAGGCCATCGCCTCCGCATTCCCGATGCTCTGGCTCTATCGGGTGCAACTGGCCCTCCTCCTGCTGGGCGTCATCACCCTGCTCAACCTGCGCGGGATTCAGGAGGCGGGGACGGCCATGGCCGTTCCCGTCTATCTGTTCCTGGGCACGTATCTGCCGATGCTGGCCTGGGGAATGGCACGGCTGGCGCTGGAGGGGCCGGGGGACATGGCCCGCGTAGCCCCGCCCCCTGCCGAACCGGTGACGCCCTTCCTGATCCTCCACGCCTTCGCCACCGGCTGCACCGCTTTGACCGGCATCGAGGCCATCAGCAACGGGGTGCCAGCCTTCCGGCCACCGGAGGCCCGCAACGCGGGACGGACCCTGGTCGCGATGGCTATCCTGATGGCCGTCCTCTTTGTCGGCAGCATCGGGCTGACCCAGGCGCTGGCCGTGATCCCCCGAGCGGACGAGACCATCCTCTCCGCGCTGGCCCGGCGGCTTCTGGGGAGCGGCCCGGCCTACCTGTTGATCCAGTTCAGCACCCTGTTCATCCTGACCGTGGCGGCCAACACCAGTTTCGCCGGTTTCCCCCGTCTGGCGGCTATCCTGGCCCGGGACGGCTTCCTCCCCCGGCAACTGGCCGGCCTGGGCGACCGGCTGGTCTTCTCCAACGGCATCGTCGCGCTGGCCTTCGCCACCGGCGGCCTGATTTTGTTTTTCGGCGGCGATTCCCACGCCCTCATCCCACTCTTCGCTGTCGGGGTCTTTCTGGCTTTCACCCTCTCCCAGGCCGGCATGGTCGTCCACTGGGCGCGGGAGCGGGGGCACGGCTGGTGGCTGAAGGCGGCGCTGAACGGCCTGGGCGCCCTGGCGACCGGCCTGACCACGCTGGCCGTGGGGGTCAGTAAATTCACCGAAGGGGCCTGGATCACTCTTCTGACCATCCCCCTCATCGTTACCTGGTTCCTCCGGGTCCGGGCCCACTACCAGGAAGTGGCTCGAGAACTCTCCCTTCACGGCCTGCCCCCTTCCCTGGAAATTCCCCCGCGCCCCCGGGTGGTCATCCCTATCTCCGGTGTCCACCGGGGTGTCGTGGATGCCGTCAACTTCGCCCGCTCCATCGCCCGGGAGGTAACGGCAGTTTATGTGGAACTGGAGCCGGGGAGCGGGGAGCGGGTGCGGCAGAAATGGGAGCTCTGGTGGCCCGACGTGCCGCTGGTCATCCTGCCCTCGCCGTACCGCTCCATCGTCGGGCCGCTGCTGGATTTTCTGGATGAGACCGACCGGCAGCACAACGACGGGCAACAGGCGGTCATTATCCTGCCGGAGTTCGTCCCGGCGGGCTGGTGGCACAACCTGCTCCACAACCAGACAGCCTGGCTGTTGAAAGCGGCGCTTCTCTACCGGCGGCGACGACTGGGCTTTCAGCGGGTCATCATAGATGTGCCGTATCATCTGCGCAGCGGCGGGCACCATAGCAGGAGAGGAAAGGAGCAGAGATGACACAGGAATGTCGGGAACCCCAGAGGTGGCGACTGGTCAACGCCCTCATGCGCCAGGCGATCCTGGCCATCGAGGAGGTAATGGGGACCCAGGGCCTCAACGTGGTGCTGCGCGAGGCGGGGCTGGAGCGGTATATCGGCAGCCTCCCGCCGGACGATCTGGAGCTGGGAGCCCATGCCAGCGAGTATGCCGCGCTGAACCGGGCGGTGCAGTCCTTCTATGGGCGGGCGGGGAAAGGGATGCTGCGGCGGATCGGCCGGGCCTCCTTTCGCTACGGCGTGGAAGAGCAGGCGACGCTGATGGGGCTGGTGGGAGTCGGCCTCAAGCTGATGCCTCAGAAGGCCCGCCTTCACTTCATCCTCAACCAGATGGCCAAAGCACTGATGGACACCAACGACGAAGTCTGCATCCTCATCGAAGAAACGCCGGAGGGGCCGGTCTTCGCCGATTACTCCTGCGCCGTCTGTTACGGCCAGCAGGCAGAGGAGCCCGTCTGCCATCTCTACGTCGGCTCCATCGGCGAGGCGGTGCAGTGGGCCACCGGACGGGAATACCCTGTGCGGGAGATCGGCTGCCGGGCGATGGGGGAAAGGGCCTGCCGGTTTCTGGTGGAGTTGTAAGTCCGGGTAGTCGTTGACTTTTGGTGGCGGTTGTGATAAGATGAGGGTGCCTTCGGCCCAACGTGTTCGGAAGCCTGTCTCCTGCGGTCATTATCATCACTTCATTATTCTTTGCCGTATCATCTGATCGGGGCAACCGGACCCAATGGCAGCCGATGGACAGGCGCGTGTTGCGCCAGGCTCCGTCGGTTCTTTGTTATCAGTTCATCATTTTAAATTATCCAATCATCCCCATTCATTAACATAAGGAGGGTATCATGAGTCCGGAATTCATCGCCCGGATCATCGGTATGCTTATTCTGGCCACTGGCGGGTTATTCCTGGGGGTCCATCTGGCCGACCTGGCGGGCACCTCCCCTTACCTCTACGGGGTGACCTTCCTCCTGGTCGGTGCGCTGGCAGGGCTGGTGATCACACCTTACATAACGGTTCGCCCCCTGCTCTTCCTCCGACGGCAGATCCGCCGCGTCCCGATCCAGCAGCTCGTGGCCGTCGCTCTGGGGCTGATCGTCGGCCTCATCATCGCCGCTCTGAGCGCTTTCCCGCTGTCGCTGCTCCCCCAGCCCTTCAACCAGATCCTCCCCTTCCTCTCCGCCATCCTCTTCGGCTATCTGGGAGTGATGGTGATGACCATCCGCCAGCAGGAGATCTTCGCCCTGCTGGGGCGCGGCCGGCTGGCCGTAGTGCAGGAGGAAGAAAGGCCCAAGTCCCCACCGGTTTTGCTGGATACCAGCGTCATCATTGACGGCCGGATCGCCGACGTCAGCCGCACCGGATTCATCCGTGGCGAAATGCTGGTGCCCCGCTTCATCCTCAATGAGCTCCAGCATATCGCCGACTCCCCCGACACCCTGCGGCGCAACCGGGGACGGCGGGGGCTGGATATGCTGCGACGGCTGCAGGAGGAGTCGGTCAGCCCCGTCCGCATTGTGGATATGGATGTGGAAGGGGTGCGGGACGTGGACGACAAGCTGGTGCTGCTGGCCAAGCGGCTCCGTTGCGCGATCGTCACAAACGATTATAATCTCAACCGGGTTGCTGAGCTGCAGGGAGTCCCTGTCCTGAACATCAACGAGCTGGCTAACGCCGTGCGGGCCGTCTATCTGCCTGGCGAAACGCTGACCCTGCACATCCTTCAAGAAGGGAAAGAAGCCGGGCAGGGAGTCGGTTATCTGGAGGATGGAACGATGGTAGTGGTGGAGGACGGCCGCTCTTACATCGGCTCGGAGATCGAGGCAATGGTGACAAAGGTGTTGCAGACCGCCGCAGGGCGGATGATCTTCGCCCGTCCCCTGGAACCCGATGAGCGCCGGTGAGACTTCTGCTGGAGGAAAGGGTATGGCCCTGAGAGTCTACAACTATCTGAGCCGGGAAGAGGAGACCTTTAAGCCGCTGGAACGCGGGCGGGTCCATATGTACGTCTGCGGGCCAACTGTGTACGATCACGCCCACCTCGGCCACGCCAAACTGTACGTCGCCATGGACGTGGTGGTCCGCTACCTGCGCTTCCTGGGCTATAAGGTCCGCTACGTCCAGAACATCACCGACGTCGGACACCTGCTGGATACGGGGGAGGACCGGATCCTCAAGGGGGCGCGTCGGGAGCGGGTGGAGCCGATGGAGCTGGTGGAGACCTACATGCGCTCCTATTTTGAAGACATGGACGCCCTGGGGGTAATCCGCCCTAACATTTCCCCCCGCGCCAGTTGCCACATCCCCGAGCAGATCGAGTGGATCCAGTCGTTGCTGGAGCAGGGATACGCCTACGAGGTGGACGGGAACGTCTACTTCTCCGTCGAGAAGTTCGCCGATTACGGCAAGCTCTCGGGGAGAAAGGTGGAAGAGCTGGAACCGGGGGCGCGGGTGGCCGTCCGGGAGGAGAAGCGCCACCCGGCCGACTTCGCTCTGTGGAAGCGGGCAGAGCCAGAACATATCCTCCGCTGGCCATCCCCCTGGGGCTGGGGATACCCGGGCTGGCATATCGAATGCTCGGTGATGGCGACCAAGTACCTGGGGGAGACCTTCGACATCCACGGCGGAGGGCTGGAGAATATCTTCCCCCACAACGAATGCGAGATCGCCCAGGCGGAAGCACGCACCGGCAAACCGTTTGCCCGCTACTGGATTCTGGTCGGTTCGCTGACGGTGAACGGGGTCAAGATGAGCAAGAGCCTGGGCAACTTCCTCACCATCAAGGACGCGCTGAAGCTCTACAGCCCCGAGGCGATCCGGGCCTTTGTCCTCTCCGCCCACTACCGGGGGCCGCTCGACTACAGCCGGGAGGCCATGCTGGCAGCAGAACAGGGGGTCCGCCGGCTCCACAACACCGTCCGCGCCATCCGGGCCAAGATGAAGGATGCCTCGCTGGAGGGAACGGCGGACCTTTCTTATATCGCCGACCTGGACCCCTATCGGGAGGCTTTCCTGGAGGCGATGGACGACGACTTCAACACGCCGAAAGCGCTGGCGGCGCTGTACGACTTCGCCCGCGCCATCAACCGGCTGCTCGATTCCGAAAAGCCCATCAGCCGGGGCACGCTGGCGACCATTGACCAGTTCTTCCGGGAGCTGGGCGGGCAGGTGCTGGGGATTATCCCGGATGAGCTGGAGCCGCCAGGAGTGGCAGGGGAGCTGCTGGACGGGCTGATGGACATCATCCTGGGGATCCGACAGGAGTACCGGGCGGCCAGGGAGTGGGGCCGGGCCGACGAGCTGCGCAGCCGGCTGGCGGAGCTCGGGATCATAGTGGAGGACCGACCGGAGGGGCCGGCTTGGCGTCTGGAGAGGTAAGGGCCTGTGCGTGAAACCCTCTACGGCCGCAACAGCGTCTACGAATCCCTCCGGGCCAGACGCCGCCAGTTCTTCCGGCTGATCCTGGCCGATACCGTCCGCGCTACAGAGGTCCTGACCGACATCCTGACCCTGGCCGAGGAGGCGCGGCTCCCCGTCGAACGGGTTCCCCGACGGCACCTGGACTGGCTGGGAGAAGTAAACCACCAGGGAGTGGCCCTGGAGGTCAGCGAGTATCCCTACGTCACTCTGGATGAGATACTGGTGGCGGCCCGTCAGCGCGGCGAGCCGCCTTTTCTGCTTTTGCTCGACCTTGTGCAGGACCCCCAGAATGTGGGGACGCTGCTCCGCACAGCAGAAGCGGTGGGGGTCCACGGGGTGGTGATCCAGAAGCGGCGGGCGGCCGGCGTCACGCCCGCCGTGGTCCACGCCTCCGCCGGAGCAGCAGAGCACCTGCGGATCGCCCAGGTCCCCAACCTGCCGGAGACCCTTCAGGAGCTTAAGGGACGGGAGGTCTGGGTGGTCGGGCTGGAAGCGGTGCGGGGGGCCATCCGGTACGACCAGGCCGACCTGCGGGGAGGGCTGGCGGTGGTCGTGGGGAGCGAGGGGGAGGGGCTGCGACGACTGGTGCGGGAGCGGTGCGACTTCCTGGTAGAGCTGCCGATGCGGGGAAGGGTGACCTCCCTCAACGCCGCCGTGGCCGGGTCCGTGGTCCTCTACGAGGCGCTACAGCAGAGGGAAACGTCTTCCTCCCCCCGCAGCCGCCGTGAAAAGAGCGGCGCATGAGACGACGCTGGCTTTTACTCTTCCTCGGCCTGGTGGTCAGCCTCTTCTTTCTCTGGATCGCCCTCCGCGACCTGCACCTGCCGGAGGTGTGGGCGGCGTTGAAGACAGCCCGCTACTGGTGGGTCCTCCCCGGCGTGATCGTCTACTTCATCTCCGTCTGGTTCCGTAGCTGGCGGTGGGGCTTCCTCCTGCGGGGGAGCAAGCCCCTCTCCGCCAGCCGCCTCTTCCCCATCGTCGTCATCGGCTACATGGGGAACGACATCCTCCCCTTCCGGCTGGGAGAGGTGCTGCGGGCCTACATCCTCTGGCGGAAGGAAGGGGTCAATGTGGGGGCCACGTTGACCACCGCGGTGGTGGAGCGGCTGTTCGACGGGCTGACGATGGTCATCTTTGTCCTCTTTGGCCTGCTCTTCGTCCCGATGTCCGCCTTCCTGGGCCGGCTGGTCGCCGTCGCCAGTCTGGTCTTCTTTGGTGCGCTGGCGGTTTTCCTTTTCCTGGCTGCCCGGCCGGATCTGTTGCGGCGGCTGGCCCACGCCCTGATCGGCCGTCTCATCCCGGCCCCCCTCCGTCCCCCCCTGCTCCGATTCGTCGAGGGGGTGGTGGAGGGGCTGAGGGGCCTCCGCAGCGGGCGGGATGTAGGGGTGCTCTTCGGGGTGACGGTGTGGGTGTGGGTGCTGGAGACGTTCAAGTACTGGCTGGTCAGCCTGGCCTTCGAGCTGCGCCTGCCCTATGCGGGGATCATGCTGATGGGGGGCGCGGTCAACCTGCTGACAGCGCTCCCTTCCCTCCCCGGCTACATCGGCACCTTCGAGCTGGGGATCAAAGTGCTGGAGGGGATCGGTGCCCCTTCAGCACCGGCGGGGAGCTACGTGCTGGCGCTCCACGCCATCCTGCTCGTCCCGGTGACCCTGGCCGGGCTGCTCTTTATGGGCCTGGAGGGAGTGCGCTGGGGAGAGGTGGGGAAGGCGGCCCGATTGCGGGAACAGGGGACCCGTTGAACCCTTCCTCCTTTAACCGAAGCCGAGCCGTTGCTGGCTCTCCTCCGTCATCATCGAGGGGTTCCACCGCTCCGTCCCCAGCGTCACCCGCACCGGCCGATCGGTGACCGCCTGGGCTGCTGCACGGGCCTGCTCCAGGATCATCCCCGCCAACGGGCAGAACGGAGCGGTGAGGATCATCGTGATGTGAAGCTCTCCCTCCACCTCTTCGATCTTCCGCACCAGCCCCAGGTCCACAACACTGATGCCGATCTCGGGATCGTACACGTCCCTGAGGGCATCCCGAACGCGCTCCAGCTCCTGTTCGGAAAGGGGTGTCTGGTTCTCACTCATCATCCGCTCCTTAAGCATAAAATTGACTGTAGAGCGACCGCTCTGTTCACTTCCACAACGGATGTGCAATTTGCGTGCATTATACCATGGCCCTCCTGCCCTGTCAAAAAAGCAGAGGGAGATAACGAAAAAGGGCAGGATGGTTGCGTGCTGGGCCGAGTGTGCTATACTCTTGCCAGAGCCTCCAGAGCTTCCCCGGCCCTGAAGATCGAACGAGAGTCTATCCAAGAAGTCGTGGGGCGGGCTTTCCAGCCTGCCCAGACGGCCTGGGAAGGCTATCCTGCGGCTGTCTTCGCACAGGTTTCGAGTTTCGGAGGGCAAACGTATGCTGAAAGTAGATCGGATCCGGGCCGATTTTCCGATCCTCTCCCGTCAGGTCCACGGCAAACCTCTGGTCTTCCTCGACAGCGCAGCCAGCTCCCAGAAGCCCCTGGCGGTGCTGGAGGCGATGGAGAGGGCCTATCGGGAGTGTTATGCCAACGTCCATCGGGGGGTCTATACCCTCAGCGAGGAGGCCACCTGTTCCTACGAAGAGGCGCGAGACAAGGTGGCCTCTTTCATCAACGCGCGGGTGAGGGAGGAGATCGTCTTCACCCGCAACACCACCGAGTCCATCAACCTGGTCGCCTACTCGTGGGGGCGGTCCAACATCGGCCCCGGCGACCGTATCCTCCTGACAGAGATGGAACACCACTCCAACCTGGTCCCCTGGCAGCTTCTGGCCCAGGAGAAAGGGGCGGAGCTGGTCTACCTGCCCATCACCGACGACGGCTTTCTGCAGATGGACCGGCTGGACGAGCTGCTGGACGAACGGGTGAGGCTGGTGGCCTTCACGATGATGTCCAACGTGCTGGGGACGATCACGCCGGCAAAGGAGCTGGTGGAGCGGGCCCACGCGGTGGGAGCGGTGGTGCTGGTGGACGGAGCGCAGGGAGTCCCCCACCTGCCGGTGGATGTGCAGGAGCTGGGCTGCGATTTCCTGGCCTTCTCCGGCCACAAGATGTGCGGCCCCAGCGGCATCGGGGTCCTCTACGGTCGGGAGGAGCTGCTGGAGGCAATGCCCCCCTTCCTGAGCGGCGGGGATATGATCCGGCGGGTGGAATTCCACCGGGCCACCTGGAACGACCTGCCGTGGAAGTTCGAGGCCGGCACACCCGCCATTGTCGAGGGGATCGGGCTGGGGGCGGCGGTGGACTATCTGGAGGGGTTCGGAATGGAGGCAATCGCCGCCCACGAACGGGAGACGGTAACTTATGCGATGGAACGGCTCTCGGCGCTGCCGGGAATGCAGATCGTGGGGCCGCCGGCCCGGGCCCGGGGCGGGGTGGTCGCCTTCTCCTTCCGGGGGATCCATCCCCATGACCTGGCCCATCTGCTGGACCTGGAGGGGGTGGCGGTGCGGGCTGGCCACCACTGCGCCCAGCCCCTCCACGCCCGCCTGGGCCTGACGGCCACCACCCGCGCCAGCTTCTACCTCTACAACTCCCCCGACGAGGCCGACCGGCTGGCTGAGGCGCTGGAAAAGGCCGCCCGGGCGCTGGGCAAGGAAGCGTAGGCGGAATGGAAGACCTCTACCGGGAACACATCCTCGATCACTACGCCCATCCGCGGAACTGGGGCCGATTGGAAAACCCCGACATTGTCGCCGATGCCGATGACCCCTCCTGCGGCGACCAGGTCCATATCGAGATCGCGCTGGATTCTACAGGGCGGGTCGAACAGGTCGCTTTTGAAGGAGAGGGGTGTATGATCAGCATGGCCTCCACCTCCCTCTTCACCGAGTACATCAAGGGCAGGTCGCTGGAGGAGCTGGCAGCCCTCACCGAGGAGGAGGTGCTGACCTTACTGGACGCCCCGGTCGGCCCCAGCCGCCGTCGCTGCGCCCTTACGCCGCTGGTTGCTCTGCGGGCAGGACTCCAGAGGCTGAAGGGGTAACCTGTGGCCCAATCTCCCTACCGCGAGCGGATCCTGGACCACTACCATAACCCCCGCCATCGGGGCCGATTGGAAAGGCCCGACCGGGTGGGAGAGGCGGATAACCCCGTCTGTGGAGACCGGGTCCGGCTGGAGCTGCATCTGGACAGGGCCGGGCGGGTGACTGAGGCGGCGTTTGAGGGGGATGGGTGCATCATCTCGATGGCGTCCGCCTCGATGCTGACCGAGCATATCCACGGTCAGAGCCTGGGGGAGCTGAGGGAGCTGGCGGAGGGGGACGTGCAGGCACTGCTGGGGGTGGAGCTGGGTCGGGCGCGGACCCAATGTGCGCTGGTGGCGCTGCGGGCGCTACAGGCGGCCCTGAAAGGTGAATAGCCGGTCATCCGGCCGGTCCCAATCCCTTCACCAGCGCCGCTGGGAGCCGGTCCCGGTTCTGGAGGGTCACCTCCACCACGGCGGAGGGGGATAGCTCCAGCCGCCGCAGGACTTCAGCCACCAGCTCCGGGCGGACCACGACAAGGGCGAGGCGGAAGGAGCCGGTGCGGAGAAGGTCGAACGCTTTCGTCCACCCCTCTCCCCGTTCCACCTCCAGCGGCCCCAGTTCGTCAACGACCAGCAGGTCGCAAGGGACGGCCCGGGCCAGCACTCCTTCCCCCCAGGTCAGCGCCGCCGGGTCGAGGCGGTAGCAGCCTATAGCGACTCCCCCCTCGGTGACGGTCAGCGGTCGGGCATCGCCGGTGCGCACATCCACCACCACCCGTCCGCCTCCCCTGGCAGTCCGCGTCAGCAGCCCGCCGCAGGAGTGGCCCGCTGCCCGGGCCAGCTCGACGGCCCGCCCGCAGAGGGTGGTCTTGCCCACCCCCCGCTCGCCAGTGATGAGGACAACACGCCTTTCCATCTCACCTCAAACCACGGAGATATGGAGAACACAGGGTTCCCCTGGAGGAAGCCCCTTAGCACTTCTCCGCGCCCTCTTTGGCTCCGTGGTTTTTTATCGGAAAGGGCCGGTCCAGAAGGGACCGGCCCTTTGTGGTGGAGATGGCGGGAATCGAACCCGCGTCCGGAGAACTCGGCCACAGACTTCTACGAGCGTAGTCGGCCCTTTCCTCTCGCCCGGGGAGTCGCCGCCGACCGCGCTACACCCGGGACCAGCCGAGAGATGTCTCAAGCGGCCTTATCGGCGTCCGGCCGCCGCACGCTGGCTCTCTGACACCCGGCCCCCGACCCACCAGCGCGAGGCCGGGGCGGGCGGGACCGCACGGGGCGGTCCGTTTTTCCCACTGCCGCACTAGGCGGCGACGGGAATAGCAGCCCAATTGTTGGCACTCTTGGGTGATGCTCCGTTGTTAACGAGGCCGGAGCCCCTCGGCTCGCCATCCGTGACCAGCCTTCCCCGTCGAAGCCTTTCATCCCCAGGGGGAGGCAGAGGCCACAGCCTTGCGCTCCTGGTACCCCCGGCAGGACTCGAACCTGCGACCTTCTGGTCCGCAACCAGACGCTCTATCCATCTGAGCCACGGGGGCACGCTGGCGGGGAGGCAGGGATTCGAACCCTGGGTGGAGTTTTACCCCCACAACCGCTTAGCAGGCGGCCCCAATCGTCCACTCTGGCACCTCCCCCGGCTCTTATCCGGTTTGCTGCGGAGGGAGAGGGATTCGAACCCCCGGTGACCTTGCGGCCACAGCAGTTTTCAAGACTGCCGCCTTTGTCCACTCGGCCATCCCTCCATTCTCGCGGGGAGATGGCTTCCCAGCGCAACTCCATTCTACCATGCCCCGCCCCGGCTGTCAATCTGCCTTACTATGCCAGGTGTATTTCAGTTTGGGGGCGAGATGTCCCTGGCCTGGGCCGGACCTGGGGAAACACGAATGGCGCGAATGGAAACGAATACCGCGAATGGAGCAGGTATCCCTCCTGTTCGCTGTATTCGGACCATCCGTGGGATTCGCGATCCACCGGCGGGCGAGAGGACCACTCGCCCCGAAATGGAAATATGCCCACTATGCCCACAAAACCGGCGGTAAACCGCTCCCCTACCACTCCCGTACCACAAAAGGCAACCGCAGCAGGCGGGCCTGCATCACGGTCGCCCGACGGATGATGGGACCCAGGACGCTGCCCTCGATCCGGGCGGTGCTGGTCAGTGGCACGAGCAGGGGAGTGGAGAGCGTGGGAGAAAGAGTATAGGTCACCCTCACCTCAGCCCCCGGCGGCACGTCCCCCGCCCAGAGGACGGCCCCATCCGCATAGCCCGGCGGGGGGCCGCCGGTGGCCGCCAGTGTCTCTGTCAGCACGGCCATCTCTGACGGCGGCGTGTCCGTCAGCACGGCGGTGGCGGTGAGATTGCCGGTATTGCTGATGAGAAGCGTGCAGGAGACAGGCTGGCCCGGGGGAAAGAGAGGGGGAAGGGCCTCTTTGCGGGAGGTGACCAGGACGGGGGCCGGCTGGGTAAGCACTGTGGTGAAAGCCTGCCCCCACTCCTCGTCGGTGAACGTCCCCACGTTGCCCGCCCCGTCGCGGGCGCGGGCCCGGAAGAAGTAGGTGTGGCCGTGGAGGCCGGTGAAGAGGCCAGCAGTGGCGGCCGTCCCGGTGATCCAGTCCGTCCATACCCCCTCGTAGCCGTCGCGGACCTGCACATCGTAGGCCGCGACCCCGCTCCAGGCGTCTTCCCCGGACCAGGTGACGGTGAAGTCGGTGGTCCCCACCCACAGCGGTAGCGGCTCCACCCACGCTCGGGGGAGCAGGCAGTCGGTGGGGTTGAACCCCGCCAGCAGGTTGCCCTCCCTGTCCATATAAGCCACCGACACCTCCTCCGGCCCATACCCGTCGGACGGCACAGAGGCGATGAAGGGGGCATCCGGGCCGACGGCGGGCAGCTCCCGACGCGCCAGCTCACCACAGGTGGACCGATCCCATATGTAGAGGGTCCCATCCCCCGCCGGATGGGGGCCGGTGGGGTGGAGGCCCACGTAGAGGCGGCCGCCCTCCTCCCGCACCCCCAGCGCAGCCTCAGCGGTAGCAGCGGAGGGGGCGCCGATGGGGCCGACCGGATACCAGTACTCGGTCCAGGAGAGAATGGCCCAGGCGGTCAGCACCGCCGTATCCCAGAAGGTAGGGGCCACTCCGCCGTGAAGCTCCACATAGCCGGAGCCATCGTCGGTCCACAGATGCCAGTCAATGGGGTCCGACCAGCCGAAGCCGAACCCCTTGGTCCCGCGGGCCACGTGGGAGGGAAAGACCCGGACCACTCCTTCCTGTGCGTCGTGGTTATAGACGCTGACGAAGTCGCCTGACGCGTGGGGGTATTCGAAGAAGCCCAACCACTCACGCCAGTTGCGCAGACGGGAGAAGTCGGTGCCCTTGTAGGCGGGCCAGGAGAAGCGGTAGTTGGGACCGGTGGGCTGGGTGGGCCAGCAGCCGGGGAGGCGGCAGTCGCCGGTGGAGTGGACCGCCATCTCGTCGGCCTGGAAAATGAACTGGAGTCCCCTGGTGGGCCGGTTCTCCGGCCCGGGGGCGAGGGCGGCGTTGAGCCAGAACTTGTAGGGGAGATTATTGCCGGTGGGGTTCTCCAGGTGGGGGGTGATCGCCAGATAGGCCCGGTCGGCGGGGAGGAAGAGGTCAATGGCGGCGCGGAGCCGGTCCGTGGCGCTGGTATCCCGCACCGTCACCGTGACCCCCACTGTGGAGGTGAGGACGGACCAGGACCAGGGCTCTCCCCACTCGTAGCCGTGCTCCTCCACCGGCAGGCACCACTCGATCCCCCCGACTGCCAGCCACCAGCCCTGTTCGGGAGGACCCCAGTGGGTGGGCTTGACCACCGGGTTCTGGTAGAGCTCGTTGTGACCGGTGGGCTTGAAGACCATCTGGTAGACCCGTCCGCCCAGCTCGGGCAGCACCGTCACGCGCAGGTACGGGTTCTCCATCATCAGGAGAGTGTAGGGGCGGGGGCTGGGGGTAGGGTTGCCGTAGCAGCCCCAATCCAGCCGCCGGTAGGTGTAGGGGCCGTTGGAGCGGGTCTGGAGGCAGTGGTGGTAGGGGTAGGTGGGGAGGACGAGGGTGGTGGTGGAAAAAGGGGTAGGGATGGCAGGAGCAGGGCGAACCAGGAGGAGAGAGAGGAACACCAGCAATCTTATGAGTTTGATCACCTTGCCACCTCTTCCGGCAGCCAGACAAAGCGCAGGATTTTCATATCTCAGTTGTACCCCAACCGGCCGGAATTGTCCAATCCCCCAGCAGGCTCACCAAACATTGCACATTCAGGAGAAACCAAGATGCAACTTACCCTGACCAAAAAGCGGTTTTAGCGAATTCGGGGTTGACAACCCAACCGGAATAAACTATACTTCAATTTGCAAGGGAGGGGTGGCGGTCCCTGCCATCATGCCTTGTCCGTTCATCGCGGCAGAGGAGGGCACAATGGCCAGGAGGGAGGTCAGGACCGGGCGGGAGCTGGAGCGGCGGGTGGCGGACCTGTACCGCCGGATGGGGGCGCAGAAGGTCGAGCACGACATCTTGCTGGCCGGCAACCAGATAGATGTGTACGTCGAACTGCCGACGCCGGGGCCTCACCAGCTCCGCCTTGCGGTCGAGGTAAAGGATTGGGACGCGTCCGTCGGCGTTGATGTCGTCAACGAATTTGCTCTGGTCATCAGACTTCTCCGGGATGAGAGGCTGATTGACGAAGGGGTCATCGTCTC
>JBDOIF010000067.1:0-1596 GCA_041082215.1 Anaerolineae bacterium | reverse complement strand
GCGGTAGCACTGCAAAACAGCGTGGAGTTGCTCAATTTGCTCAAAGATGGTATCACAGGTCATCCAGATTGAGCCACCGAGGGTGTCCGATGAGGCTGAAGTTCTTGGAAGAACCCCCTCTCAAGCCCGAATGGATGACCTGCCCCCAATGTGGGGGACGACGCATCGGAATCCACAGCCGACCCGAGCGGCGCTATATCTGCCACACCTGCCACCGCACGTTCGCCGAGACCCAGGGGACCCCCCTGTTTGGTCTCAAGTATCCCCTGTGGCTGGTCGTGGTCGTGCTCACCCTACTGGCCCACGGCTGCCCCATCCAGGCCATCACCGCCGCTTTCTACCTGGATGCCCGAACCGTGACCGATTGGCTGCGCAAAGCCGGCCTCCACGGGAAGAAAATCCAGGAGCGGGTTGTCTGCCACGGCCGGGTGACCCTGGGCCAGGTTCAGGCCGATGAACTTTATGTCAAGATGCAGGGCGGCCGGGTCTGGATGGCCACAGCGATGAGCGTCTTTTCCCGGCTGTTTCTATGGGGAGAAATTGCCCTCCAGCGAGACCGCCGCTTGATAGAGCGGGTTGTGGCTCAGGTATGGGCCGCTGCTGGGGGAATTGTTCAATCTGTTCTCTTTGCGGTAGACGGCTTTTCAGCCTACCCCAGGGCGATTTTGAAGTATTTCTATATCAGGTTGTATACCGGGAAGCCGGGTCGCCCTCGGCACCTTCCGTGGCCGGATTTACACATTGTGCAGGTGGTCAAGGAGTATTCCGGACGGAAACTCCGGGAGGTGAAGCGCCGCCTGGTCCACGGTTGCCCGAAGCGAGTGGACGAATTGATTGCCCTCACCCAAACCTGGTTGGGGCGAATCAACACGGCTTATGTTGAGCGGCTGAACGCCACCTTTCGGGCGCTTCTTCCCTCCCTGGCCCGACGGACCCGGAACCTGGCCCGGACGGTGGAGCGGCTGGAGTGGGAGATGTTCTGGTGTGGGGTGGTATACAACTTCTGCACCGTTCATACCACCCTGGAGGGCACACCGGCTATGGCGGCAGACCTGACCGACCACGTCTGGTCGGTCAGAGAATTATTGCTTTTCAGCCCGCCTCCCCCGGAGCCACTCCACGCTGTTCTGTAGGGCTACCGCAAAACTTGCAGGGCAAGATAAATCTCGCTCTACATGACTTCTGATTTGGAGTATGAGAGCATGGGCCGGGTTGAAGATGAGCACATGGATGTCCTGCAAAACATAGAGTTCGCCCTGGTCGCCACATACCGGGAGCACCCGGAGATGACGGACTGGGACGCGATGGAGGCCGTCAAAGGGCTCATCCGGACCTACAAGGCGGAGCGGGACGGGCGTCTGGCCCCGCCGCTCCGCCTGGGCCCGCTGGCCCAGGAAGCGTATGAGTTCGTCCGCACGATGTGCGAGTGGCGGCTGGGACGACAACCGCTGGAACTGGAGCGGGATACGGAGCAGGGGCCGGAAGAATTCACGCTGGACGTTGGCGAAGGCGCCATCACGCTGGATGAGATGATCGCCTGTCTCCAGCGGGTTCTCAAATCCATTGAGCGCTGGAACAGGCAGTTGGGACGGCGGG
>JBDOIF010000060.1:0-3379 GCA_041082215.1 Anaerolineae bacterium | reverse complement strand
CAGTTCCCCACCATGCCCGTCGCCATCTACCGGCTGCTGGGCCAGCCGGGGGTGACCAACTACGGGCAGGCGCTGGCGATGTCCACCCTGCTGATGCTGGTCTGCGCCGCCGGATTTCTCCTCATCGAGCGGTTCCGGGTGGGGGAGGCGGGTGAGTTCTAGCGCTGATCGTTGACTTCCACCTGAGTTTGCCATATACTGGGTTGTAGCGCGAGCCCTCACCCGCGCTATAGGATGACGCGTTGCCCGAAGGAATCGCTAGGGTCGTCCACTGTCCGAGAAAACGAGGTGGTTGCTATGACGGCTCAATCGCCCCCCAATCGTCCGAAGGCCCCCTACGAAGGTGTCTTCGTCAGAGGACTGCAATACCTTCAGGACCATCCTATCCTCGTTTTTGGCCTCCTCGTTATGCTCCTCGCCGTCCTGGTCGTGGCGCTGGTCCCCAAGGCGCTCGATAAGCCCCTTCCCTACGCCTTATTGGGGATGGGGATCTTGTTGATCGGGCTGGACTTCTTGATTGCACGATTCCAGCAACGCGCAGACCAGGGTGCCGGAAAGACTCGGCCGGGGCAGAAGGAGGTCCTGCCGCCCCCAGCGCCGCCCCGTAGGCGGCCCGATCCCGACGCCCTCCGCGCCCGCTATCTGCGGGAACAACTGGACCGGTGCGCCCACGTCCCCATGACCACCATTGACATCAAGGCGGCAACCCGCGAGGAAGCGGCCCAACTGGACCTGGCGGCCGTCTTCACCGATCTGGATATCCATGATGCGGGATGGGAGGAGGTGAGAGAACGCAAGCGCGGCGAACCCGGCCCCGAGATGGCACAGGCCGACCGCCGCCTTCCGGTCCTGGCCGCCCTCTCCCGCTATCCCCACCTGGTCCTCCTGGGGGACCCCGGCTCGGGCAAGTCCACTCTGGTCAACTTTGTCACCCTCTGCCTGGCAGGGGAGTGGCTGGGCAGCCCGGACGCCAACCTCCACCGATTAGGGGATGAGTGGCAACTGGGCCGCCTTCTTCCCATCCGTGTCGTCCTGCGGGATTACGCCGCCCGTGGCCTGCCTGATGGGAAAGGATTGTGGGACTTCATCGGCGAGGAACTGGCCCGCGTGGAGACGAGGGACGGACCGCTCTCCGACTGTCTGCCTGTCATTCAGGAGCATTTGGAACAGAAAAACGGCGCCATCCTGCTCCTGGACGGGGTGGACGAGGTGCCCGAGGCCCACCGGTACCGGCTCCGACTCAAGGAGGCGGTGAAGCAGTTTGCCAGCGATTTCCCCCATTGCCGGATCCTAGTCACCAGCCGGCCCTACGCCTACCAGGACCCTAAGGCCCATCTGGCCCGCTTTGAGGTGCGCCGCCTCGCCCCCTTCACCCCAGAGCAGGTGGAGCGCTTCATCCGCCGCTGGTACGAGCACGTGGGGGTGAAGGACCCCTCCCTGGGACCCACCAGCGCTGCCCGCTATGCGGACCAACTGACGCATACCGTCCAGACCAACCCCCGCATAGCCGAACTGGCCCCCAACCCTCTGCTCCTCACCCTGATGGCCTCCCTCCACCGCTGGCGGGAGGGAGGCAGCCTGCCGGAGCGGAGGCAGGAACTGTATGAGCAGAGCGTGCGGCTCCTCCTAGACCTGTGGCAGCGGCCCAAGCAGGTCTTCGACGCGGAAGGCAACCTGGTGGGGGAGGAGTACGACGTCTTCACCGAACTGGGTATCCCGCAGGACAATCTCCGCGCCGCGCTGAACCGGGTGGCCTACGAGGCCCATTGGAAACAGCCCGCGCTGACCGGTACCCACGACATCCGTGCCTGCGACCTGGCTGGGGCCCTCTACGAGGCGTCCACGGACAAGGGGAAAGCCCAGGGAGAAGAGCGGATTATCCGCTACCTGATCGACCGGGCCGGGCTGCTCATCGAGCGGGAGCAGGGGCGGATCTACACCTTCCCCCATCGCACCTTCCAGGAGTACCTGGCCGCCTGCTACCTGGCCGACGAGGATTATCCCTACCTACTTGCCGAGCGGCTGCGGGAGGACGACGCCCGCTGGCGGGAGGCGACGTTGCTGGCGGCGGCCAAAGCAGCGACCGGCTCCACCTCAACCATCTGGACGTTGCTGGCCGTCCTCTGCCCTCACGATTGGCCCCCGCTGGAGACGCCTGCAGATGCGGACTGGTACGCCGCGCTCCGAGCAGCCCAGGCCATGATCGAGACCGAGCAGCACCTGCGGGTGACAGATCGGCAGCGGTATCTGGCGGAACGGCTGCGGCGGTGGCTGGTGGAACTGATCTCCGGCGGCCATCTGCCGCCGCCGGAGCGGGCTGCCGCTGGCAGCGCCCTGGCCCTTCTGCCGCCACCCCCCAAAGGTCCAGCGGCCGGGGGTGATCCCCGCCCTGGCGTGGGGGTGGAGGCGGGCGTTCCGGACATTCTCTGGTGCCTGGTACCTCCCGGCCCCTTCCTGATGGGCAGCCGGAAGGGGGATGACCCGGATGCCTATGAAGACGAGATGCCCCAGCACGAGTACGACATCGCATATCCCTATTTCATCGCCCGGTATCCCGTCACCAACGCCCAGTTCCGGGCCTTTGTGGAGGACCCGGAGGGGTATCGGGATAAGCGGTGGTGGACGGAGGCGGGGTGGGAATGGCACAGGGGTCGGACCAGCCCTATAATGGTGGGCGGCGTTTTCGGCCTGCCCAACCATCCCGCAGTGGCGATCACCTGGTATGAGGCGGTGGCCTGGTGCCGCTGGCTCACCTGGCGGCTGCGACAGGGGGCTGCAGGGGCGCAGCGCGCTGCGCCCCTGCCCGAGGGATGGCAGATCCGGTTGCCTACCGAGGCGGAATGGGAGAAGGCGGCCCGCGGCGGTCTCCACATCCCGACCTCGCCTATCGTCGGGCCTTTGGGGGCACAGCTTGAAGTGCCCCTGCAGGCCAATCCCTATCCTGCCCGCCGCTACCCCTGGGGGAACAGCCCCGACCCGGCGCTGGCCAACTACGACGACGCCGGGATCGGCAACACCTGCGCTGCGGGGATCTTCCCCGGCGGGGAGTCTCCCTGTGGCTGCCTGGACCTGAGCGGCAACATATGGGAGTGGTGCGCCACCAGGTGGGTAGGGGATTACGGGGGTTACCTGGAGAGGGAAGATAACGGCCTGGAGGGGGTGGCCCCCCGCGCGGTGCGCGGCGGCGCCTTCTACAGCAATCGCCGCTACGTGCGCTGCGCCTACCGCGGCTGGGGCGTCCCCGACAACTTCGGCTGGAGTCGGGGGTTTCGTCCGGTGGCGGCCCCGGTATAGCTCTGGTCTCTGGTCCCTCTGGTCTCTGGGGCTCTGGGGGGGGAGTCCAGAGGGGGGCTTTGCCCCCCTCTGGTCGTAGCGGGTG
>JBDOIF010000018.1:0-1070 GCA_041082215.1 Anaerolineae bacterium | reverse complement strand
CGGGTGAAGGTCAGGGTGGCCGGGTCAAGGCGGTTGAGGCCGCCGCCGTTGGTGCCGGCCCAGACAAACCCGTCGCGGTCGACAAAGACGTTAATGACCGAGTTGCTGCTGAGGGAGCGGGGGTTGAGCGGGTCGTGGACAAGGTGGAGGGCTTCGCCGGTTTCGGGGTTATAGCGGACAAGGCCGTGGCCGTAACAGCCGATCCAGAGGTGGCCGGTCCGGTCCTCGGTTATGTAAAAGACGCGGCCGGAAAGGAGCGGGGCGGATGGGGGGCCGAGCGGAGGGCGGGAGGTTTGAGGGAGTGCGGGAGCGGAAGAGTCGGGGGCGGAGGGGTCGGAAGAGCCGGTGGCAGAGAGAGCAGCAGAGGGATCAATGGTGAAGGGGTCAGGAACGGAGAAGTCAGGCCTTGAATCGTCTGGCCCGGGCGCAGGTGCGGGAGTTGATACGGGTGCGTTGAAGGGCGCGGTCAGGAGAGCTCCCGCGAACAGAGGGGGGGCAGGAAGTGCCGGGACCGGGGCTGCGCCGGCAGAAGCTGGCGCCGGCCGAGCAGAGAAGCCCGCCGAGATTTCATCAGCGGAGATGATCCTGGAAATTTTAGGTCTTAAGAACCGGCCAGTCTGGCGGTCAAGGCGGACCAGTCCGCTGCCGTCGGTGCCGACCCAGAGGCGGTTCTGGCTGTCGACGAAGAGGGTGCGAATGCGGTCGTCGGGGAGTGAACCATAGCGGCGCGGGTTCTGCCGGTAATGGGTGAAGGCGGCGGAGGGGGTTGGCTGGGCCACGGTATCGGGGTTGAGACGGTTGAGGCCGCCGCCGTAGGTGCCGACCCAGATCGCCCCGTCGTGGTCCTCAACTATGGAAAAGACCCGGTCGCTGGAAAGCGAGGCGGGATTCGACGGGTCGTGGCGAAAATGAAGGACGCGCAGCTGGCTGCGATCAAAGACATTTATCCCGCCGCCGTCAGTGCCGACCCAGACCAGGCCGGAGCGGGACTCGCAGAAGGCCCGGACCTCGGGATGGGAGAGGGTGGTCGGGTCGCCAGAGTTGGTCAGGAAGCGCCTGAAGTTCTGGCG
>JBDOIF010000013.1:0-5904 GCA_041082215.1 Anaerolineae bacterium | reverse complement strand
TGACGAAGAACGGAGCGACGATGGCCACCTTCTTCTACGGTCCGGGCGGGGAGCGGGTGAAGGGGGTGGTGAACGGGGTGACGACAGTGTATGTGGGGAACCACTACGAGGCAGTAAGGGTTTGGCGCCGCCAAACCCCTACTGGCTGCTTGCGGATCACCTGGGGAGCACGGCGGTGGTGGCGAACGCCTCGGGGGCGAAGGTAGGGGAGGTGCGGTACAGGGCTTGGGGGTGTATGGGCGCAGCGGCGCTGCGCCCCTGCGCCTCGGGCACGGTGCCGACGACGTACCGCTACACGGGGCAGCGGTGGGAGGTCTCGCTGGGGCTGTACTTCTACCAGGCGCGCTGGTACGGGCGCAGCCGCGCTGCGCCCGCGCTGGGGCGCTTTGTGCAGCCGGACACCATTGTGTCCGGGCCAAGCAATCCCCAGAATCTGAACCGTTACTCCTATGTCTCGAACAACCCCTGCCGGTATAGTGATCCCAGCGGCCATTGCAAAGGCACGGCTCAACAGCACGATCCAGAAGAGGACGAATGCTGGCGCGCCTACCGCCAAGCGGTAGGCTACCTCGGTAGTGATTACGTATATCTTCAGTTCTGGTCTCTAGCCATGCTAAACAGCCTACTCTTCTGGCTTGAAGCAGGGATAGGATTTGCCGGAAGATGGGAGAGCGATGCCCTCTACTCGGTTGTGACCATGCTTGATGCATATGCCGCTGCTTATGGTCGAGATCGATTCCTCACAGCCATTCGGCACGGTGTGATGGCACAGACGAACGGAAGGATGGAGAACCTGGTATTCGAACGTATCCGAGAGAAGGGGGATGACCCGGCTGGGTGGGCTGACCGGGAAGGTCGGATCAAGGTCTGGGATTCCTTCTTCGACCCAGAGGTGATGGAGAAGTACGACTGGGGTTTCACAGTGGAGCCGAGTGAGTGGATGTTAAGCCATGAAATCGGCCATGTTTTTCTAGATGGCCTCAAAGCAGAAGACCCACGGGCCAACTCCTTTGTGGACGATGAGTATGCTAGGGCCGTAGGAGGTGTCGTTCCTCATCCTGGTTTCGCTGCCTTTGAATCACTTAGCACGGAGATCGGCCTTTACGCGCTGGGGGTAGATCGTCCACAGGAAGTAAGACATTACTGGGCGAACTTTATGTTGCCTCTGCTCTACGGGCGGAAAATGGGGGGTCGATGATGAGGACTTTATGGCCAAGGTTCGTATGGCTAGCAGGATGGGTTCTTCTCCTGGCGGGGTGCGCGGCATCCCCGCAAAGAAATATCGGTCTCAACTTAGCCCCATCTCCTCGACCCGGCAACAAGTGTTTGGAGCCTTTGGGGATCGTGCCGGGGAAAACCGGTAAAGAAGAGGTATTGGCCTTGTTGGGAAGGCCAGATGAGGTAAGCCTGGAGTTCGGACGGGAACAGTGGTGGTATTCACACCTATCGACAAGTCTCTTTTTTTCTGCCGAACTTGTGAACTATGTCATCCAGTATGATATTTCCGACTGCACCCTTGGGGATATCGTCGGAACACTGGGGCCTCCTGAAATCGTAGAGATTATCACCCAAAACAACCTGCCAGGACCGCCGGTATACCCCTCGAAGCAGTTTTACTACCCCAGCAGGGGAATGATGTTTCTTTCCCCTTGTCTTGGTGCTCTGGAGTGGCGGGCTTGCAGTTCTTTCCGTGTTACCGATGAGATAACCCGCAGAGTGTTTTATACCCCAACCACAGTGGAAGAACTCATTCGTGCTGATCGGGGAGATCCGTATATCACTCTTCTGGAGTGGAATGGCTTCACCGAGTAGCAACCGGGGATGTCTACCCTTGTCTCCCTCTCATCCCAGCCAATCTGCCCACACCGGCATTGGCTCTGGAGATGGTCTCGAGCCGTCACCCACCTACCAATAGCATCGTTGGGATGTCCGAGGTGCCGAGGGCAGAACCCTCTGCGAAGGAAGGCCGGCCGGCGTTTCGGGACAATCCTCGTTGTCCTCAAGCCCGGCCCGCCCGCAAGACCCTTCCCTGTCCCTCCCCGCAAGCGGGAGCGGACTTGCGGGGAGGGCCTACGGCGAACGGCCCGGCCCGCCGGCCGAAAGCGGGATGCCCCACGGGGACGCAAGGGGCAGGAGCCAAGTGGCCTTGTCCGCGGCCGAAAGCGGAAAGGCCAGCCGCGTGGTATACTAAAGATACATTCTTCTCGCACCTGAACAACCGCATTTGGCCTATTCCTGGCGTCTGCTCTCAAAGGTCGTTTCGCCTCCGACGCCCTCTCCTTCTGCCCTCTAACGAGGAACGATCAACGCGCAACGATCAACGGGGTTGCGGGCTCGACGGCGATCACCGCCAACGGGATGGATGGGGCGAAGGTGGGGGAGATGCGCTACAAGGCGTGGGGTTGTATGGGCGCGGCGGCGCTGCGCCCGGCGCTGGGGCGCTTTGTGCAGCCGGACACGGTGGTGCCGGAGCCGGGTGATGTGCAGGGGCTAAACCGCTTTGCCTACGTGCGGAACAACCCGCTGCGGTACACGGACCCGATGGGGCACGCCTATGAGGGTGGAACCAACCCGGATGATCCCTACGACCCACCAGACGATGAGTGGACCTACCTCTATGACCCGGACAATGTCCCTATCACGGCGGAAGCGATCTACAGCTGGGGATACGACGAACAGGTTACCGCTATCCTGCTGCGACTGTATGCCTCGGCAATGTATTGGGGCAAGGGCTCCGAATCGTGGAAGATCCTGGACTACTGGCGCGACCATCGTCCCGGTGTGGACTGGCGGGAGGTTCGTTATTGTGGCTTCACCAGCGCGACGTTTGGCGGGTACCATATCAGTCTGAATCCCAATATCCTGAGCAACCCTGATTGGGCGCTGGGTGTCGTTGCTCACGAGAGTGCCCACGCCATGGCAAACTTTGGCTTTTTCGATTCCGATGAACAGGAGTACCGATGCGATCAAAGAGCCGGCCGGGTGTATGAAGAGGTCTTGCGGTCCGCTGGGACAAGTCCTGACGAAGCCATAGAAAAAGCGCAAAGCACGTATGAGGCGCTTACTATGGACTTGAGGGAATGGGTTGAGACGCACGACGCTCCAGGGCCATTTCACTACGAATGGCAAGCTCAGATTCCATACTTCCTTGGTCCCCCGTTTCTGCCTTTCGCGCCTTTAGGAGCGGCCCGGCTGCTCCTCGGCCACCCGCCCTGGGATCAGCACTGAAAGGGAGGCAAGAAGTGAAACGGACGAGCTCCTATGGCGGCCGGCTCTTGCTCTTTGCCCTCCTTGTAGCAGCAAGCTCATTCTCCTGCTACTACGGGTGGCCGACAATCGGCCCGCTGCAGGACTTTTCCCGTCCTCCTGACCTCCTGCTTGCCTTTTCCATCAAGGGACTGAACGGCTGCTACGATGTGAGCTGGTCTCCGGACGGCTCGGCCCTTGCCTTTTCCTGCGAGGAGGGAGTGTTCCGGCTCGACCGGCCATCACGGAACGTGGTGCAAATCCTGGGATTGGAGCAGTATGCCCGGGCGGTCTGGCTGACCTGGTCTCCGCAAGGGGATCGGATCGCCTTCGTGCGCTGGTCTCGCGCTCCGGAAAACTCGGGCGGCGTTTACGTGATCCGGCCCGACGGGAATGGGCTCTCGCGGATTTCTGAGCGAAAGGGTGGGGCGATCTGGTCCCCAACCGGGGAATGGATTGCGTTGTGCTCGTGGGATGGGGTGTGGGTCGTGCGTTCGGACGGGCGGGAGGAGAGACTGCTCACCGGCCACAGGTGCGAAGACTTTGTGGGGCCTTGTAAGAAGAACCTTTCCTGGTCCCCGGATGGGCAGAAGATCGCCTTCGTTACAGTGGAGGGGGATCCTGAGTCGCTTCAGTCGAACCGTGAAATCTACGTGGTGGATCTCAATAATCTCCAGGTGACTAACGTGAGCCGATCTCCAAGCTGGGACTACTCGCCTTCGTGGTCTCCGGACGGGAAAAAGATCGCCTTTAACTCCGATCGCGCAGGGCAGGAGGATATCTGGCTGGTGAATGCGGACGGGTCTGATCCGGTCAATCTGACACGAACGCGGCGGGTCTACGAGTTTTGCCCCGCCTGGTCGCCGGACGGGAGCAAGTTTGCATTTATAGTCAGGGGGCAACTGTGGGTCCTTGGGAGCGATGGAACCAGCCGCCGCCTGCTGGTCGACCCACGGATCTGCAATTTCAAACATTATACCTGGTCACCTGGCAGCGAGTGGCTTGCCGGCATTTGTCAGTACACCTCGCACCCGCCAAGCGTGGCATTTGGCAGCCAGGTATACCTGATTCGGGTTCGTCCCTAGGCTGGCCCTGCCGGGGGCAGCTAGTGGGAGGTGGCGGTGCCGGGTGAACATAGCGCTTAGCGGGAGCTGGTGCTAGCAGTAGTTTTCCAGGAGCGGCTACCGGGATGCGGGCAGCAATCCCCGGACGGAGATGGGTTACGATGCCCTGGGGCGGACGGTGGTGGTAACGAACACCGACGGGACGGTGGTGAAGACGCGCTACAGCGGCCGGCAGGTGGCGACGATTGACGAAAACGGGCATATGGTGATCCGGGAGAGCGATGCGCTGGGGCGGCTGATCCGGGTGAAGGAGTACACGGGCAGCTTCAGCGAGCCGGACTGGGGCAATCTGCCCGCGCCGTATGCCACGACGGACTACGGTTACGATGTGCGGGACCAGCTGATCGGGGTGGTGGATGCGGCGGGGAACGAGACGCAAATCTTCTACGATATGCTGGGGCGGAAGGTGCAGATGAACGACCCGGATATGGGGGTGTGGACGTATGGCTACGATGCGGCGGGGAACCTGGTGTGGCAGCGGGATGCGCGGGGGCAGCGCATCTGCTTCTACTACGACGAGATGAACCGGCTGGTGGGGAAGATCTACTGGGGGGACGCCACCTGCCCGGTGCCCGGGCCGGGGGCGCCGCTGAACGTGAGCTACCAGTACGACAACGCGCTGGGGGATGCGGATGCGGCCAACTCGTGGGGGAAGTTGCGGCGGGCCTATGTAGGGAGCAGTTACCAGACGAACGGTCACGACTACCGGTACGACGAGCGGGGGCGGACGGTGGAGGAGAAGGTATGGGTAGACGGGACCTCGTACACCACCTCGTACACCTATGACGCGATGGATCGGGTGCAGACGATGCGGTATCCGGATGGGGAGGTGGTGACGTACGGGTATGGGGCGCGCGGGTTGCTCACGGGGATGAGCGGGGCGGACATCTACCTGGACGGGATGGGGTATACCGCCTGGGGAGCGGTGGACGGGATGAATCTGGGGGAAGTGGTGCTGGTGGACTACTCCTACTACCCCTGGAGCGGAGGGAGTGGCGAAGGGCGGGGGCGGCTGTCACGGATGACGGCGGGGACGGCGAGCGAGGGGAGCTCGCTGATGGACCTGCGCTACACCGACTATGATCTGGTGGGGAACGTGAAGCAGATCCAGGACTGGAAGGCGGGGAGCCCGCAGACGCAGAGTTTCACCTATGATGAGCTGAACCGGCTCTTAAGCGCGGTGGTGAGTGGGGGGACGTACGGGAAGTACAGCGAGTCGTATGCGTACGAGGGGGACAACGGCAAGATCGGGAACCTGACGAGCAAAGGCGGGGTGGCCTATACCTACGGTGTTCAGAGCGAAAGTTGTCCGGATGGAGCGCTTAGCAAGCCGCATGCGGTGGTGTTGGCGGGGACGAAGAGTTTCTGCTACGACCGGAACGGGAATCAGGTGAAGCGGGTGATCGGGAGCGACACTTACGTTCTGACGTATGATGCGGAGAACCGGCTGGTGGGGGTGACGAAGAACGGAGCGACGATGGCCACCTTCGTCTACGGTCCGGGCGGGGAGCGGGTGAAGGGGGTGGTGAACGGG
>JBDOIF010000011.1:0-29697 GCA_041082215.1 Anaerolineae bacterium | reverse complement strand
AGCATCCGGCCGCAACCCCAGCTCGTGCATGGCATACAGAATCCGCCGCTGAACCGGCTTCAGCCCGTCCCGCGCGTCCGGCAGCGCCCGCGCCACAATGACGCTCATCGCATAGTCCAGATAGGCGCTGCGCATCTCCTGCTCGATATTTACCTGTCGGACGGTTCCAACCTCCATCCCGGCCCCCCTGACTGATCTGAGATAACTATAAGCGAAGGCGGGCGGTCTGTCAACTATTTGACTTCAAGATAAAAGGTGCTAAACTTCTCCGCTGTTTGCAGGACAAGCTTGAGCCTGTCCTGCACAGAAAAAGTGTGAAAGGGGTAGAGGCCAAGTGGAGGGGACATCCCAACGAGAAATACGGGCCGTCATTTTCGACCTGGACGGGTTGATGGTGGATAGCGAGCCGCTGGCAAAGTGGGCCTGGAACCAGGTCCTCGCCCGGTACGGGCATCACCTCGATGAGGAGAGCGCCCAGGGGATCCTCGGGCTGCGGGTGATTGACTCTGCCGCCTTCCTCTGTCGGCGGTTTCAGCTTCCCCTTACCCCCCAGGAGGCTATGGCCGAAAAAGACCGCCTGTTCCTGGCGGCGGTGCCAGATAAGCTCCGCGCCCGTCCGGGCCTCTATCCCCTGCTGGACGAACTGGCCCGGCGGGGGCTCCCGCTGGGGGTGGCGACCTCTGGCCACCGTCGGTATGTGGGGCTGGCCCTGAGCACACTGGGGCTGAACGGTCGCTTCCAGGCCATCGCCACAGGGGATGAAGTGGCGCACGGCAAACCGGCCCCCGACGTCTACTTGCTGGCAGCGGAGCGGCTGGCCGTTCCTCCGGCCCATTGCCTGGCCCTGGAGGACGCCCCCCTGGGAGTCGCCGCGGCCCGGGCAGCGGGGATGTTCTGCGTGGCCGTGCCCAGCCCGGAGGCCGCCTCGGCAGACTTCTCCCATGCCAGCCGGGTCCTCCCATCCCTGAAAGCGGTACAGGAGACCCTGGACGAACTGCTCGACGGGCGGGCGAGGACCATTGTATAGAAGTCAAACCCCATGCCCCCTGTGGATGGCTTCCTCCATCACCCGTCGAGCCACCCGCCGCCCCAGCTCCACCGCATAGTTGGTCCCCCGATCCCACGGGTACACCTGGCTCATACTCGCCATCCACAGGCCCGGGAGAGGGGTCTGGAGGGGGGGGATGTTCTGGGAATGGTTCAGCGTCGGCACTGGCTGGGCGTAGGGCTCGGCGAACATCCAGCTGGCGCGGATCCAGTCGGGGCGGAAGTCGGGGTTGATCCGCGTCAGCCCCGGCAGATAAGCCTCCAGCAACTGCTCCTTAGAGTAGCCGAAGTAGGGATGGTCGGGCGGCAGGTAATCGCCGCAATAGACCAGGTGATCTCCCCCATAGTGCTCCGGCCCGATGTAGTTGGTGTGCTCGACCAGCCCCATAAAGGGGAGGCCCTCGCCGGCCGGGATGTTGATCCAGTAATGGCCGTTGGTCAGCCGGTGGCTGAGGGCCAGGACGAGCACCACAGCCCCCATTGACCTCAGCGCATCGAGACGGGCAGCGTAGTCGGCGGGGAGCTCCGGCGTGCAGGCCCGCACCGTCTGAGGGGAGCAGGTGGCGATCACCTGCTGGTGCTCTACAGGGCCAGCGGATGTCTCCAGGCGGATGCGCCCCTCAGCCCGATAGACCCCGTGCACCTGGACGCCGAGCCGGACCCGCCCGCCCTGGGCTTCCACCCGCTCCACCAGCAGGTCAACGAACCCCTGAAAGCCGCCGACGAAGTAGCCCAGGCGGGGGGTCCGCTTGTGAAGGCGGGCCCAGAACCAGGCCATATTGACATCCCGGTAGTTCTCCTCCCCGAATTTGCTGACCAGCAGTGGCCTCCAGAGCACCTCATAGGCGCGCGCCCCGACAGCGCGGCGGGTCCACTCTTCGGCGGACACCTTCTCCAGAGGCCGCCAGTCGCGCAGGAGCCGCAGGTAAAGCGTGACCAGTCCCACCCGGAGCCGGTCTGTCAGCGGGATGGGGGTGAAGCGGAGGACGCGCAGCGGGCTGTCGAAGGGGTAGATGCGCCCCCGGTGGTAGATCGAGGTGGTGGGGCGAGGGAAAAAGAGGCGGTCGCGCGCCCCCAGTTCCCCAATGAGACGGATGACGTCGTGATCGGAGGCGAACCAGTGGTGGTAGAACCGCTCCAGGGGCCACTCCCACCGGGGATCGCGGAAGCCTGCCGCCAACCCTCCGGCATAGGGGCGGGCCTCATAAACGGTGACCGTGTGGCCTGCCCGGGTCAGGTCGCAGGCGGCGGTGAGGCCGGTGATGCCAGCGCCGATGATGCCGATGTCCATAGCCGATCCTTGGGGTCGCAGGTTCAACTGTGCAATTCAGTTGACAGTGGCGTCGAGCTCGCCGTCGTAGACGCGGATGTTCAGGCCGTCGCCCGGCCCGACCTGGGCCACAGAGAAGACCACCTTTCCATCGGCCCGGCGGCGGACGATGGCATACCCCCGCTCCAGCGTGGCCAGGGGGCTTACCCCTTCCAGCCGTCCCATCAGCCCCGCCAGCCGCTCCCGTCGGAGGGAAAGCCAGCGCCCCAGCAGATCCGTCGCCCGCGTCGCCAGGTCGTCCACCCGCTGACGGGCCTGGGCCAGCCGGACGGCGGGGGAGAGATGGCGGAGCGCCCGTAGCTGTTCCGCCAGAGCGCCTCTCCGCCGGGCCAGCTCTCCCCCCAGCACATAGGTCAGCCGGCCGCCCAGCGCCCGCACCTGCGCGCGCAACTCGGCCCGGTCGGGTGTGGCGATCTCCGCCGCTGCTGAGGGGGTGGGTGCTCGACGGTCGGCGGCGAAATCGGCCAGGCTGAAATCGGTCTCGTGGCCCACGCCACAGACCACCGGGATACGGGAGCGGGCCACCGCACGGGCCACCCGCTCGTCGTTGAAGGCCCACAACTCCTCCAGCGAACCCCCACCCCGCACCACCAGGATCACGTCCACATCCTCCCGCGCGTTCAACGCCTCCAGCGCGGCGACGATCTGCGGCGGGGCCTCCTCCCCCTGAACCAGGGTGGGGGAGAGGAGGACCTCTGCCAGCGGGTATCGCCGGGCCAGGACGTTGAGGATGTCCCGCAGGGCAGCGGCGGAGGGAGAGGTGACGACGCCGATCCGCTGCGGGAAACGGGGAAGGGGCCGCTTTCGCTCCGGGGCAAACAGTCCCTCCGCCTCCAGCCGGGCCTTCAGCCGCTCGAACTCCTGGTAGAGAAGCCCCACGCCGGCCGGTTCCAGATGGTCCACATAGAGCTGAAGGCTCCCCCGCTGCTCGTAGACCCCCACGTTCCCGTGGGCCAGCACCTGGTCGCCGTCGGCGGGGAGGGCGCGGAGCATCGAGGCCACGCTCCGCCACATCACACACTGGAGCTCTGCCCCCCCGTCCTTCAGCGTGAAGTAGCAGTGACCGGAAGGGGCCTGGCGGAAGTTGGAGACCTCGCCCTCCACCCACACATCCGCCAGCTCAGGGTTCGCCTCCAGCGTCTCCCGGATGCGGGCCACCAACTGGCTGACGGTATAGGGTACGGGCCCCGGCTCCGTAAAAAGGGAGAGCTGTTCATACATCGCCCGATATGATAACCCAGACGGGGAGAAGCGTCAAGGGGCGTATTTCAATTTCGGGGCGAGTGGCCCTCTCGCTCGCCCGTGGATCGCGAATCCCACGAATGGCCCGAATACAGCGAACAGGAGGGATACCTGCACCACCTGCGGTATTCGTTTCCATCCGCGCCATTCGAGTTTCCCCAGGTCCGGCCCGGGCCAGGGACATCTCGCCCCCAAACTGAAATATACCTGCGTCAGGTTCGACCCTTGCCGACCCCGGTCCTCCATGTTATAATCAAACCACCCCTGGAGGGGTGCCGGAGCGGCCGAACGGGACGGTCTCGAAAACCGTTGTGGTCCTTGTGGCCACCGTGGGTTCGAATCCCACCCCCTCCGCCAGCACGGGCAGGCCGATGGCCTGCCCGCACTTTTACCCCCCATCAGTAATGGATGTTGACCAGCGTCCCTACCTCTGCCCAGTTAAACAGCCATTCCGCCTCCGGCGTGGGCAGGTTGACGCAGCCGTGGCTCATCGGCTGGCCGAAGTTGTTGTGCCAGTAGGTGCCGTGGAGGCCGTAGGGGCCGTAGAAATACATCACGAAGGGGACGTTGCGCAAATAGTAGCCGGGCCCTTCCATATCATCGTAGAGGAGCTTGACCCAGATGCGGAACTGCCCCACAGGGGTGGGGGTGCGTGGCAGGCCGGTAGAGACCACGACGGTCCGCACCGGAATATCCCCCTCATAGGCAGTCAATATCTGGTGGGTCAGATCCACATCAATCCAGCGGCTCTCGGATACCGTGGAGGGAGGAAGCGGCGTGGGCGGGATAGGCGTGGCCGTGGGCGGGACGGTGGGCATAGGAGTGGGGGTCGGCGAGGGGGTCGGTGAGGGGGTCGGCGTGGCCGTGGGGACGGAGGTGGCGGTAGGGACAGTGGTGGGGGTGGGGGTAGGGGTAGCTGAGGGGGGAACAGTGGGAACAGCAGAGGGCAGGGCATCCGGGGTGGGGGACAGCTCCAGCGCTGACACAGGGGAGGCGGTCGTGGCCATCCCCCCCTCCCCTGCCTGCGCGGACGGAAGCATCTGCCCTACCCACCCAATAGCGCAAACGATCAGGAGGAGCGCGCTCAGTACCAGAGCCCCTCCCAGCACCGTCCGGTGAAGCCTTGAGCTCCGTACAGGCGGTGGGGGCGGATAGACGGCCTTCTGGCCGGCCGGGGCAGGGAGATTGGACGCCTGCCGCCGGGCCCACTGAAGGGCAGCCTGGGCCCGGGGGCTGTCCGGATTGGCCTCCAGGGCCCGGGCAATGTAGGAAAGGCTGGCCCGGGGCCTGTCGCTCAGGAAGGCCAGCCAGAGGAGTGCGGTTTCGTTCAAGGGATCCTCCCGCAGCACGGAACGGAAGGCGGCACGGGCCTCCGCCCGTCTTCCTGCCCGGGCAGCCGCGATCCCTTCCTCCAGCAGCCTGGCGACGCTCACACTTCACCCCCTGCGGTCAGGAATCTACCGGCTCAGACCGTCCACTCATCATGGATGATACCAACCAGGTACCACACAGACCCCTCTTGCTGGAAAACCAGACGCAGACTTTTCCAGTCCATACCCCCCAAAGCCGGGTCAAATCCGGAGAAATGATACTCCACCACACTGGCCCCAGGATAGTATTCCAGACTATTGTCTATGGTGTTCCCAGGCCCTATCCTCTCATTGTAACTCACCTGCTCCGCGTTAGCATAGTCCTGGTCATAGACAAACCGTCCGTAATACTCCTCAAACGTCATCTCTATCGGAAGCCCCGATCCATCATAATACCCCCACATATACTTTGTCGGGTCCGACAGCAGGCTGATCAACTGATCAGGCTTGAAAACCAGGTCCGAATCCTGCACAAATGCATAGGGAGAGAAACGCACGCCCTTCACGGGATGAACCATAGCGGAGAGCCTTTCCATATCCCGATCTCTGAGCGCTTCCACCACTTCCCTTGCCCTCGCCATCACGATTTCCCGCGGTGCAGCCGTGACCACTGCGGTTGGTTCAGCCGTTGAAGGCGCCGACGGCGTGACGCTCGTGCTGCACGAAGCCAGCAAGATCCCCGCCATAAACCACAGAACGAGTCGCCCTTTCTTCATCGCTTTATCCTCCGGCAAGATCATCTCCTCCAGGCTGAAAGGACAGTCAATTTCTATGATACTTTAAAACCGGCCTGCCCGAGATAGCAGGCCGGTTACAGCTCTGTTAACGAAGCTTCCCACCTCAGGCGACGAAACTGGTCAGCCGCTCGACCAGCTCCTCCGGCGACTCCGCGTCCACGGGCACGTAGACCACGCCCGGATAGAATCGCTCGAAGAAAGCCCGCAGGTCATCCCCCCACGCGGTAGGATTGACAGCGATCACCCGGCGGAAATCCAGGTCGCCGATCCCGGCGTCGTCGGCGCTCCCCCCCACCGTGAAGCGCCGGGCGTCCCACGTCGCCTCTACCACAGCCCGCGCCCACCTCCGGTCCGCCCCGGGCGGCAGCAGCACGTAGGTGCGGGCATACTGGACCCGGGGCAGCCCGGGGCGGGGAAAGGGCTGAGAGGGGAGCGGAGGAGTGGGAGGCAGGCTGGTCAGCGTCTGAGAAAGCGCCTCCGGCGTGGGGGCCTCCAGGGGGAAGAGGAGCAGGCCAGGGTAGTGGGCCTCGTAAAAAGCCCTCAGGTCGTCCCCCCACGCGGTGGGGTTGACGGCGATCACCCGGCGGACCGGGAGGTCGCCGATCCCGGCGTCGTCGGCGCTTCCCCCCACCGTAAAGCGCCGGGCGTCCCACGTCGCTTCCACCACAGCCTGCGCCCACCTCCGGTCCGCCCCGGGCGGCAGCAAGACGTAAGTGCGGGTATACGGCTCGCGGGGGGTCCCTCTCACCGGCTCCAGATAGGGGCGGGCGTTCAGGTAATGGCTGGTGGGCCTCAGCCTCAGCCCCGTGATCTTCATCCCCAGGTGGAGGTGCGGCCCGGTGGCCTGGCCTGTCCGTCCGGCGAAGCCCAGCACCGTTCCCTTGCTCACCTCAGCCCCGTCGGGCGCGCTGATCTCCCGCAGATGGGCGTAGAGCAGCGTCACCTCCCCCACACCCGACACCTGGCTGGTCACGCGGACATAGTTCCCATAGGCTGTGCCCGGCGGGCCGTGGGAGACCCGCCCTCCCAGACAGGCGAGGATCGGCGAGCCCTCGGCTGCCTCCATATCCACCCCCTCGTGTCCGCCGTGAAGCCAGTGGACCTGATGGGTCTGGTCAAAAGAGGCGTCATAGTAAACCTGCTGGCGGTCCCCGAACGCCTGCGTATAGGAACGGGTCACCGTGGGCCAGCCCAAACGGAGGCGAGTCGGGTGGGGCATACGCCTGCGCCGACCGACCCGCTCCGGAATGGGAGTTGGCGTGCCGTCAACACGGACCCACCGCAGACTGGCATAGGCGGGGTCCGGCGAGCGGAGCAGGAAAGCATAGGCCGCTGCCAGCCGGTCATACTGGGAGCAAAGGAAGAGGAAGTCCGCATACTGCCCCCCCTTCTCTTCGGGCGGCTCCCCCGGGTTGACGTTGGCGTACTCGGAGATAACCGCCCGCTTCTGGCGGGTCTCCGGCCTTTCCAGATAGACGCGCAGGAAGCGGAGGCCAACATCGTAGTCCTCCATCTCGCTCCGGCTGGTCCAGTAGACGTGGCAACAGATGAAGTCGGCAGCGGCCAGCGCACTTTTGCACCCTTCCAGGAAAACGTCGTCGGAGACGGCAGGGGTAACCCCCGGCGGCAGCGGCCCCGATGGGGCCAGTCCGGGGAAACCCACCCGTATCGAAGGACCGAACTCCTCCCGCAGGCCGTGGGCCACCGCCAGAAACCAGTCGGAGAAAGCGGCCGGGCTGTCCCAGGAAATGCCGAACCCCCGCTCGCGGACGTTCGGCTCCCCGTGAATCTCGAAGTCCACCGCGCCAGCCTTGAGAAACGAGGCCACCGTAGGCGCGCACTCGACGACGAAATCCTCAGGGGACACCGGCGCGATGCCCGGACGAGGGCTGAGGATCTGAACCAGAAAGGTGTGAATGCCCACATCCCGATACGCGTTCAGATCGGCCAGCGGGTTGACCCAGGCCCGTAGTTTGACCGCTTCGATCCCCGCCTGGCGCACTGCCTCCAGGTCCTCAGGTCGGACCGGACCGTCGCCAGCCAGGATGCCAGCCTTGGCAAACGTCATTTTGTCCTCCTTATGAGGTGTATTTCAGTTTGGGGGCGAGATGCCCCTGGCCCGGGCCGGACCTGGGGAAACACGAATGGCGCGAATGGAAACGAATACTGCAAATGGAGCAGGTATCCCTCCTAATTCGGCGTATTCGGGCCATTCGTGGGATTCGCGATCCACCGGCGAGCGAGAGAACCAATCGCCCCGAAATTGAAATACGCCCCTCCTTATGGGACCTCTTCCTGAATGAAGCACAGGATCCCTTCCACAATCCCCTGGGCGATCAGGTCCTGTCGGTGAAGGAGGAGGTCCCGATCGGTCAGCATAAATCCGACCTCGATGATCGCCCCTGGGGTGGAGGGGGCGACCTCGTAGAAAGTGTGGTATCGCGTCATATCCGGCGTGATACTCCCTTCGTGAAAAGCCAGACCCGTCCGGGCCTGATACCGTTCGATCAGGCAGTTCACCAGGCGGTCATCCACCCCTGGCACGGCACTGTCCTCCACCCTCGCCACCTTGAAGCCAGAGGCCTCGGGATAGAGACAGGAGTCGGCGTGGATAGAGACGAGGGCACGGGCACGGTATCCCTCCAGCCGGGGGTCGAACTCCTCCAGCAGGTCAGTGGGGTACCCCATCGCCTGAAGGGTATAGACCACCCGCTGGGCTATAGAGAGATTGATGTCCACCTCCCGCAGCCAGCCCTCGCAGACCGCCCCCGAATCGTTCCCCCAGTGGCCGGCGACGATGCCAATGGGGAGGGACGAGAGGGGCGTCTCTGGGGGAGAGGGGGATAGAGAAACGGCAGGCCCGGTAGCGACGGAGGCCGGGCCGGCGAGCCGGACGGAGGTGGAGAAGGGAGCAGGGTGACCACCTGGAGCTGGCAGGGAGCCGCCCCCCAGCCCGTGGACCAGAGAGAGGGCGGCCGTCAGGAGGACCACAGCAGCCAGCAGCCGGAACGGGACGGATCCGGTGCGCTCCACCCCCCGATCGTAGCCCCATTCTGTGCGCCGGTCCGGGGCAGGCAGCCCTCCCTTCCGGCGGGGCGCCTGTCCGCCCTGGCGTGGCCGGGCATGGTCGCTCATCTGCCGCGGCATTCTTTCATTCCTCCCTGAAGTTCAGACGTGAGTTCGGACACAGGTGCTCATCGGCCCTCACCCCACCCCCTGGCCCCCTCCCCTCTCCCGCGCAGCAGGAGAGGGGAGGGAGTAGAGGGAGGGGTGAGGGTTGCTCTCCTACCCTGTCCGAACTCCTGTCCGAACCCCATTCCTCCCGGTTGACAAAACTCTCCTTCCCTGGTAGAATGCCGCTTGTCCAGGCCCATTCGTCTAGTGGACTAGGACGCCGGCCTCTCAAGCCGGAAACAGGGGTCCGAATCCCCTATGGGCCACCAGTCCTCTCCACTCAGTACCGCAACAGCGCCCCGATCCCGGCCGAACGGAGCTGAGGGTGCCCGTCCACTACCTCGATCTCTCCCCCTTCTTCGATCACTTTGGTGACCACTGCCTCCGCCGCGTCAGGGATCTCCACAAAGTTTCCCCCACAGAAGGGACAGCGGGCCAGCGTCTGGGTTGTCAGGAAGCCGCAGTGGTCACACCGGTAACCGGGGGCGTGGTAGTCCCGGTCTATGACCAGCGTGCGGATGCGGCCCTCGTGGGCAGCGCTGAGGGTCCCATCCAGCCCCACGACCCCCTCCCGTCCTTTGGCGGCAGCCGTAAAGACCGCCTCCACCAGCGCCGCCTTCCGCTCCTCCTCAACCCGCCTCAGGATCTCCAGCGACTGCTCCCGGATATCCGGTTCACCCGCCCCCGGATCCACCCCCATCGTGCCGATCACCTGATCCTGCAGCTCCCTGGGAAGCAGATCGCGGAACTGAGCGACAGTAGGCTCCGCCCCGGCCAGGATCAGCCGCTGGGGTTTATGGCGGCGGCAAAAGTGATGGGTTGCTTTGGCCGCGCCCCGCAGATTCCGCATAGCCGTCTCCTCTTCGTGGCGACTGGAGATCGGCGCACCACCCCGTCGCCCTGGCCCCCCCGACGATCCCCGTCCCCTCTTGAGCCGCCGTACCTCCTCCCCCTCAAAGCTCTCCTCGCGGGTCAGCTCTCCAAGCTGGAAGAGGAACAACTGAACCCCCCGTCGGTCCACCAGGGCCACGACGTATCGCCCATAAGCGTCCATCAACGCGGCCAGGGGGGAAAGATAGGGCCGTCGGGCAACGGTGACGCCCGAGGCAACGGGGACAGCCAGAGAATAGGCACGCCAGAAATCGGCGTCTGCGCAGGAAAAGACGACCACCCCCCGCCCCGACCAGTCGTATTCGTGCTCGAAGTACCGCTGGACCGCCGCGATGTCCGCTGTGTCTGCCTGTCCTTCCACAGCCTCCAGCATGTGCCGCAGAGAAAGCAGATACTCCTCGCTGGTGTGTTCAGTCGGATCCACGTTCAGGTACACGCTCAGGATGGGTGTTTCGCTCTGGAATTTCGCCAGCCTGCGCAGCTCCTTTTCGTCAATCATTTTCCATCCTTTCCTGACAGCGAGTGCAGCCTGTTACGGACGCTCCCCCAACCTTACCTGGATCGGCAGCGTCTCTCCATCCCGCAACACGGTCAGCGTCACCACCTGCCCGACCTCGGTTTTGAGCACCAGATAGGAGATCAGGTCCGAAAAATCCTTCACCGCGTAGTCGTCAATGGCGACGATGATGTCACCGCCGACGCGGACGGTGGCGCCCATCACCGTCACCTCCCGGTCCCCACCGAGGATACCGGCCCGCGCCGCCGGCCCGCCCGGCTCCACCTCCGATACCAGCACCCCCCGGGTGGTCGGCAGGTTCAGGAAGAGGGCCAGTTGAGCGAGGTCGAACCGGCCGTCGGCGGTGATGCCCAGGTAGGGGTACCGGTATCTCCCCTCCTCGATCAGATGGGGGACGATCCGCTTGACGGTGTTGACCGGGACGGCGAAACCAACCCCCGAATTGACGCCCGCGGTGCTGCGGATGGCGGTGTTGACCCCGACGACCCGCCCCTGCAGGTCCAGAAGCGGCCCGCCGGAGTTGCCGGGGTTGATGGGGGCGTCGGTCTGGATGATCTGCGGGTTGCGGAAATAGCCGCCGCTGGCGGTGATGCGGGCGGGCAAAAGCCTGCCCAGCCCGCTGACGATCCCCAGCGTCATCGTCCCCTCCAGGCCGAATGGGTTGCCGATGGCGACCACCATCTGCCCCACCCGGAGGGTATCCGAATCCCCCAGCTCCAGCGGCACTGCCCCCGGCGGCAGGTCCTGCACCAGCAGGACCGCCAGATCGGAGTCCGGATCGGACCCCAGCACCTCAGCCGAGCGGAGGCTGCCGTCGCTGAAAGTGACCCAGATCGTATCCGCCTGCTCGATCACATGGTTGTTGGTGACGATGTGGCCCTCCGTGTCGATCAGAAAGCCGGACCCGCTGCCGAAGGGGCTGGCCTCCTCGCCGATACCTGCAGCCACGTCAATGTTGACCACGCCGGGGTTGACCCGCTCGTAGAGGTTGATGAGCAGGCGTTCCTCAGCAGTGGCCCCGGCGATGAAGGACTCCGGCAGAGGGGTGGGCGTAGCCACCACGACGGGCGGGGAGGAAAGAGAAGGGAGAGGTGTCAGCTCATCCGGGACCGGCTCGGTGGGCAAGGAGATAAAGGAGCAGGCAACCATGCCGATCAAAAGCGCCCCTGCTAACAGAAGACGGTTCACAGCTACTCCACCTCCAGAATGGGCCAGCCCTGGCGCTCCGTCAACCAAAAAGTCGTCGAGTATCTACTTTCGCATCCGGGCCAGCTCTTCGAACAGCGCCCGCTCCCGGGCGGTGAGATGGGAGGGGACCTTTACCTGGACCACCACATACAGGTCGCCACGGCGTTGAGGATTCGCGGGGTCGGGCATCCCTTTTCCGCGCAGGCGGAACGTTTTCCCCCCGCTGGTCCCTGGGGGAATCTTGAGCTTCACATCCCCGTTCAGGGTCTCCACCGTCACCTCGCCGCCGAGGACCGCCGTGTAGAGGTCCACATCCAGGTCGCGCCACAGGTCCTCCCCCTCACGACGGAAGACCGGATGGGGCTTCACCGTGACCTTGAGGTAAAGGTCGCCTGGGGGGCCGCCGCCCGCTCCCGGTCGGCCCTGGCCGGCCAGCCGGATGCGGGAGCCGGTACGGGCGCCGGGGGGGATGCGAGCCGTAACGATACGGCCATCCCCCCGCTCCACCCGCCGGACCGCGCCCTGGAACGCCTCCTCCAGCGTCAACTCCACCGGAGCCTCCAGGTCCTGCCCACGCCGGGAGCGCTGCCAGGAGGTGCGTCCCCGGGCTGCGCCGAACCCGAAAAGCGCGTCGAGCAGGTCTCCCAGGCTTCCCTGGCCGAAGAGGTCGTCCAGGTTCACATATTGGACCTGGGGGCCGGCCTGGCCAAACCACTGGCGGGCGAAGTCGTCAAACCCTCCAGTCGCCCCTCGCATCCGCTGCCACTGGCTCCAGCTCGCCCCCAGTTGATCGTACTGGCGTCGCTTTTCGGGGTCCGAAAGGACCTCATAGGCCTCGTTGATCTCTTTGAAGCGATCCTCGGCCGTCTTGTCGCCGGGATTGACGTCGGGATGAAACTGGCGGGCCAACCTGCGGTAGGCCCGCTTGATCTCTTCCTGGGTCGCGCCACGCTCGACGCCGAGAATGCGGTAATAATCTTTGTACTCCATACCCCAGTTCCCCGACCCCCTTTTATATCATTGTACCCTGAAGGGTTGGCTTGTCAAGGAGGAGCGTCAGGTTTGACAGCCCGACCCTTTCAAGGTATACTGTCAGCATAGACAGATGGTCTCGTTTGCCGGAGTGGCGGAGCAGGCAGACGCGGCGCACTCAAAATGCGTTGTCCGAAGGGACGTGTGGGTTCGAATCCCACCTCCGGCACCTGGGCACAGCCGCCAGGCACAAGGGGGCCCGCTTTCGCGGCCCCGTTGTTCTGTAGAGGGGAAAATGCGCAGGATCGCGCTGCTGGCATCGGTTGGGTTGGCCCTCGGGCTGGCCCTCGGGCTCCTCACCGGCTGGGTCCTCTGGCCGGTCCAGTATACCAACACCGCCCCCTCCCAGCTCCGCCAGGACTACCGGGACGACTTCATCCTGATGGTCGCTGCTGCCTACCGGGTGGAAGGGGACCTGGAGGCGGCCCGGGCACGGCTGGCCCTGCTGGATCCCGACGATCCAGCCCGGCCAGCGGTGGAACTGGCGGAGCGGCTGATCGCCGAAGGGGGCCGTCCCACAGACATCCAGATGCTGGTCCATCTGGCTGACGGCCTGGGAGCAATCACCGCCCCGATGATTCCCTACCTGGAGGGCGAATGAACCACCAGGCGCGGTTCCTGGCGCTGACAGTCGGCGCCGTCGTCGGGCTGGTCCTCGGCCTGGCCTATGCCTGGCTGATCGAGCCAGTCAAGCTCTATAACACCACCCCCGCCCTCCTGCGGGAGGACTACCGCCACGAATGGGTGCGACTGGCCGCCCTGGGGTATGTCGCCGACGGGGATATGGACCGGGCCCTGGTCCGACTGGGAGCGGTCCCTGCACCGGATGTGCAGGCCGCGCTGGCCGCCCAGATCGAGGCATACGCCATCCAGGGAAAGCCTGCCAGCCTCCTCCGCCCCCTGAGCCGCCTGGCCGACCGACTGGGCGTGCGGACCCCGGCAATGGCAGTCTACCTGGCTGAGCTTACGCCTGCCCCGACTATCCTTCCAACCCCCTCCTTCTTCCCTGCCTCCTCCCCTTCCCCCACCCGCATCTTCCTTCCCACACCGACGGCTACCCCCACCCCCTTCCTCTCTCCCCTTCCCATCCCCTCCCTCTACCGTGTGATCAGCCAGACGCAGCTCTGCACCGGGACGGTGCCGATCCTCCAGGTATGGGTCCAGGCTGTCCCAGAGCAGGTAGATGAGGAGGAAAAGGAGGCAGAACCGACCCCGTTGCCAGGTGTGGCCCTCTGGCTCACCTGGCCCGGCGGGGCGGACCGGGCGGTCACCGGCCTGCGGCCCGAAATTGACCCCGGCTACGCCGACTTCACGCTCCAGCCCGACACCCCTTACGCCCTCAGCGTGGATGTGCCTGATGCCCCCGTCCTCTCCGGCCTTCAGGCCCAGCCCTGCCCCGACGGGGAACGACCGGGAGGATGGCAGCTCGTCATCCAGGTCACCCAATAACCCAATCACCCAGTGACTAGTGGTCAATGACCAGTGAGCCAAGTAAAGGAGCATAACATGACTGATGAAGCCCTTTTCTACCGCCGGTCCGAGCAGTGGCTGGAGCGGCTTCTTGAGCTAAGCCCGGTGGCGGCAACCCAGTTGGGCGACCACCGGTGGGACGACCGGCTCTCCGACACCAGCCTGGAGGCGATGGAGGAACAGAGCCGGGAGATCCATGCTGCCCTGGAGGAGTTCCGGGGAATGGACAGCTCTGGCTTCCGCCTGGACGCCCGGATAGACCATACCCTGGTCGTCCAGATCTTCGGTTCCTTTATCCGGAACTACGAAAAGGTCCAGCCCCACCTCCGCAACCCCGGCACCTATCTGGACGAACCGCTGGGCGGCGTCTTTTCTCTCATCATCCGCGAGTTTGCCCCCCTGCCCGAACGGCTCCGCTCTGCCCTCGGACGGGTGCGGGAGACCCCCCGGGTGCTGAAGGACGGACAGGCCAACATCGTTCCCGAACGGGTGCCAAAGGTCTGGGCGGAGATCACACTGGAGCAGGCCCAGCAGGCCCCGGCCCTCTTCCTCGGCCTACTGCCCGCCCTGGCCGCCCAGGCCGCGCCGGAGCTGCAACAGGAACTGACAGAGGCAGGC
This sequence comes from Anaerolineae bacterium, assembly GCA_041082215.1. GTDB lineage: Bacteria > Chloroflexota > Anaerolineae > B4-G1 > DUEL01 > JBDOIF01. The sequence goes on along the minus strand of JBDOIF010000011.1, from coordinate 15,081 downwards.
CAGGCCGCCGCCGCGGCGGTCCAGGAGTACGCCGCCTTCCTGAAAGAAGAGGTCCTCCCCCGGGCTGCAGGCGACTTCGCCGTCGGCAGGCCCCTCTTCGACGAAATCCTCCGCGAAGAGCATATGGTGGATTACGACGCCGACCGGCTTCTGGAGATCGGCTGGGAGCAGTTCCACAAGACCCGCGCCCAGATGGAGGCGCTGGCCCGGCAGATCGCCCCGAATAAGCCTGTCCAGGAGCTCCTGGAAGAGGCCAAGGCGGACCATCCCTCGGCGGAGGAGCTGCTTTCGGCCTACGAGGAGGCGATGGCCGCTGCCCGCCAGTACGTCATCGAACACGACATCGCCACCATCCCGGAGGGGGAGAGCCTTCGCATCATCGAGACCCCTCCCTACCTCCGCCCCATCATCCCCTACGCCGCCTACATGCCCCCCGGCATCCTGGAAGAAAAGCAGGAGGGCATTTTCATCGTCACGCCGGTGGACCCCGAGGCGCCGCCTGAGGAACAGGAGCAGAAACTGAAGGGCCACCACCGGGCCAAGCTGCCCGTCACCGCCCTCCACGAGGCCTATCCGGGCCACCACCTCCAGCTCGTCTGGGCCAACCGGCAGGAGACCATCCCCCGGCGGATGGGTTCCTTCCTCGCCACCCTCTTTATCGAAGGCTGGGCCTTCTACTGCGAGGAGATGATGGAGCAGTTGGGCTACATCGCCGAGCCGATCCAGCGACTGGGCCGGCTCTCCGACCAGCTCTGGCGGGCGGCCCGCATCATCCTGGATGTATCGCTCCACACCCGGGGGATGCCGGTGGAGGAGGCGGTGGACTTCCTGGTAAAGGAGTGTCAGCTGGAGCCGGCCAACGCCCTGGCTGAGGTCCGCCGCTACACCCAGAGCCCCACCCAGCCCCAATCCTACCTGATGGGGAAGCTCTCCATTCTGGAACTGGTAGAGGACTATCGAAAGGCCAACCCCGGCGCTTCCCTCAAGGAGGTCCACGACGCCATCCTGAGCAGCGGTAGCCTTCCGCCCCGGCTGATGCGACAGCGGCTGCTGGGATAATGGAGGGACGGGGAGACGCGGAGACACGGAGAGTTATGGAGGAGCCGCTGGCGATTCGAACGGAAAACCTGACCCGTATTTACAGGATTCGGGAGGGAAAGGGTCGCCAGAAGAAGAGGGGGGAACTGGTCGCGCTGGACCGGGTGAACCTGCAGGTGCGGCAGGGAGAGCTGTTCGGCCTCCTGGGGCCGAACGGGGCCGGAAAGACGACGCTGATCAAAATCCTCACCACCCTCCTCTCCCCCACCTCCGGCCGGGCCTGGGTGGACGGGCTGGACGTGGAGCGGGACGTGGATGAAATCCGCCGCCGGATCAACATGGTCTCCGGCGGGGAAACGTCAGGCTACGGCCTGCTCACCGTCCAGGAGAACCTGTGGATGTTCGCCCAGTTCTACGGCATGGACCGGCGGACCACCCGCCAGCGGATGGACGAACTGCTGGAAATGGTGGGGCTGGCAGACCGTCGCCACACCAAGATATCCGACCTCTCCACCGGCCTCCGGCAGAAGATGAACGTCGTGCGGGGTTTCCTCACCGATCCCCGCATCATCTTTCTGGACGAGCCGACGCTGGGGCTGGACGTGGGGGCTGCCCGACAGGTCCGCTCCTTCATCGCCAACTGGCTGCGGGAACGGCCGGAGCGGACGGTACTGCTCACCACCCACTATATGGTGGAGGCGGACGAACTGTGCGACCGGGTGGCCATCATTGACCACGGTCAGGTGCTGGCCTGCGATACCCCTTCCCACCTGAAGCGTTCCCTCAGCCGCGAGGCCATCTACCACATCCGCGTCTCCCCCTTCCCTCAGGAGCTGGCCCCCAGCTTCCACCTCATCGAGGGAGTGCGTCAGTTCACCCCCCGCTTTCACGACGGCCACGTCCATCTGGATTTCATCCTGGAGGAGGATGACGTGCTGACGCCGGTGGTGGACCGCATCAGCCGCACCGGCGCCCGCATTCTTTCACTGGAGAAACGGGAGCCCACGCTGGAGGATGTGTTTATGAGCCTGGTCGGGCGGGGGTTGACAGAGGAGCATCCCGGGGAATGAGGAAAAGACGAAGGGACGGGGAGACGCGGAGAGGAAGGATGCGCGCCGGGCTGGAGCTGTGGGTGCGGACGGTGATCGGGCGGGCCTACCCCCGCATCGTCGGGGCCAACCGGGAGCGGTCCTGGCTCTTCTTCGACACCTTCCTCCCCCTTCTGGGCACCGCCGCCTACGTCTTCGTCTACCGGGCGGTGGGCGCGCCGGAGGAGTACATCGGCTTCGTCATCGTCGGCGGGGCGATGACTGCCTTCTGGATGAACGTCCTCTGGTCTATGTCCAGCCAGCTCTACTGGGAAAAGGAGAGCGGCAACCTGGGCCTCTACATCGCCGCCCCTGCCCCGATGATGGCCATCCTCCTGGGGATGGCTGTGGGCGGTCTCTTTTCCACCACCCTCCGTGCCACGGCCATCCTCGCCATCGGCTCCCTCATCTTTGACGTCCATTACGCCCTGGGCGATTTCGGCCTCCTGTTGCTCACCTTTGCCCTCACAATGGCTGCCCTCTACGGGATGGGGATGCTGTTCGCCTCCCTCTACCTCCTCTGGGGACGGGAGGCCTGGCACATCTCCAACCTGCTCACCGAGCCGGTCTATCTCCTTTCCGGTTTCTACTTCCCGGTGCGCCACCTGGGGTTCTGGGTGGCAGTGGTGGCCTCCTTCATCCCCCTCACCCTGGGGCTGGACGCGATGCGGCAGCTACTCTTCCCGACAAACCCCACCCTGGGGTTCCTGTCTGTGCCGGTGGAGGTCGGTGCGCTGACGGGGCTGAGTATCCTCTTCATCGTGGCCGCCTGGTACGCGCTGGGATATCTGGAGCGGCTGGCGAAACGGGAGGGGCGGCTGACAGAACGGCGGGGTTAGGATGAGCAGGAAGGCCGTCCGCACCCTGATCCTGATCTCAATCCTCCTCCTGGCAACGGGAGTACGCTTCTACCGGCTGGAGGCCCAATCTTTCTGGAACGATGAGGGAAACTCCGCCCGCGCCGCCGAGCGGCCGATCCCCCTGATCCTGGAGGCCGCCGAAGGGGACATCCATCCCCCCGGCTACTACCTGCTTCTCCATCTCTGGCGGGGGCTGACCGGAGAGAGTGAGTTCAGCCTGCGGGCCCTCTCCGCCCTCTGTGGTATCCTCACCGTGGCCTTCACCTACGGGCTGGGCCGTCGTCTGCTGAGTCCCTCCGTCGGCCTGGGCGCTGCCTTCCTCGCTGCCCTCTCCCCCCTTTCGGTCTACTACTCCCAGGAAGCGCGGATGTACGCCCTGCTCGGCCTCCTCTCTGCTGCTTCCACCTACTTCGCCCTCTACCTTCTGCCTCCTGTTTCCCGCTTCCTGCTTCCTGCCTCCTGCTTCCTTCTCGCTGCCGCCGCCGGCCTCTACACTCACTACGCCTTCCCCTTCGTCCTGGCGGTCCACAACCTTCTCTTCCTCGCCTGGTGGGGGGTGCAGGGCCACAGGCAGCCGGACCGGTGGCGGCTGTTTGGAGGGTGGGCCGGGTTGCAGGGAGCTGTCCTTCTCCTCTTCGCCCCCTGGCTCCCCATCGCCCTTCGCTCGGTCACCGGCTGGCCGTCTGCAGGAGGAGGGTATACGGTAGGGAGCGCCCTGCTGCATCTCTTCCGGGCACTGACGGTAGGGCTCACGCTGGAGGCGGCAGAGGCCCGGTGGGGGCTGATCGTCGCGGGGCTTCTGCTCCTGATCGGCCTGTGGCCCGAACGGGGGAAGGCCGGCCCGGTCGGCGCGCTGGCTGCCTGGCTGTTCCTCCCCGTCGCCCTCATCTTCGCCTTCGACCTCTACAAGCCCGCCTACCTCAAGTTCCTCCTGGCCGTCCTCCCTCCCTTCCACCTCCTGCTGGCCCACGGGGTGCAGCGGCTATCCCGCCTGACGCTTGACGTTTCACGCCTGACGTTTGACGCCTCACGCTCGACGTTTGACGTCTCACGCTTGACGCTCTACGTCCTCCTCCTCACCATCTCCCTACCCTCCCTTCACAACCTCTACTTCAACCCCGCTTACGCCCGCGACGATTACCGGCAGATCGCCGCCGACATTGAAAGGATGGCCCGCCCTGGAGACGGCATCGTTCTGGACGCACCCAATCAGTGGGAGGTGTTCACCTACTACCACCGGGAGGGAGCGCCGGTCTACCCCATTCCCCGCAGCCGCCCGCCCCGCGCCGACGACGTGGCGGCGGAACTGGCCCGGATCGGGGCTGCCCACACCCGGCTCTTCGTCCTCTACTGGGGAGAGGCCGAGGCGGACCCGCAGCGGCTGGTCGAGGGGTGGCTGGCAACCCACGCCTACCCCGCCGGAGACCGGTGGTACGGAACGGTGCGGGTGGCTATCTACGGGCTGGGGTCGCTGCCGGAGGAACCCGCCACACCGCTGGAGGCCCGGTTCGGCGAGACGATTCGGCTGCATGGCTATGCCCTGGGTGAGGGCCCCTTCGCCCCCGGGGAGGTGGTGCCAGTAACCCTCTTCTGGGAGGCGGAAGGGGCCATAACGGAACGGTACAAGCTCTTCCTGCACCTCCTGGACGGCAGCGGCGGACTGGCAGCCCAAACCGACGCCGAGCCGCTGGGCAACCTGCTGCCCACCGACCGGTGGGAGATGGGCCAGACGGTCACGGATCGGATCGGGGTGCTGCTGCCGCCGGACCTTCCCCCCGGAGAGTACGCACTCGTGATGGGCCTCTACCACCTGGTGACGGGGGAGCGGCTGCCGGTGACGACCACAGGGGGAGAGACAGCCGACCACCTTCAGATCGGTTGGGTGACGGTTCAAGCCCAGGCCGTCAGACCTGCATTGTATGCGGGCCACCAGGCCCGTTGAGGCAGGCCGACAGCCTGCGCTACTGGACATTCCTCCCGCTTTTCGTTATAATCCCCTTGCTCAGGCGTTACACCTTAAAAGCATGGAGGTCTTCACCTGATGATTCACGGCGTCGAACTCAAAAAACTGGTCACCCACACCGACGAGCGCGGTTTCTTCCGCGAGGTTATCCGTGGCAGCGACCCCTTCTTCGGCGAAGGGTTTGCCCAGTGGAGCCACACCATGAGCCACACAGGCGTGGCAAAGGCCTGGCATGTCCATCAGAGGCAGGTGGACTGGTGGTACGTGGCTTGCGGCACCATCAAGGCCGCCCTCTACGACACCCGCCCCGACTCCCCCACCCACGGGGAGCTGCAGGAGCTTCTGCTGGGGGATGGCCACCCGCCGATGGTGCTCAAGATCCCGCCCGGTGTGGCCCACGGTTACCGTGTCCTTCAGGGGCCGGCCCACATCTTCTACATCACCTCCCGGGAGTACGACGGCTCCGATGAGGGCCGCATTCCCCACGACGACCCGACGATCGGATACGATTGGACAGCAGGGCCGGAGATCAAATGACGCATGACGTATGACGTATGACGTATGACGCAAGAGCCAGGAGGCAAAGATGGTCAGACGTGATGTCGGGGAACTGATGGCATCGTTGAAAGGGATCGTGGCGATTGAGGACGGGAAGGTGCGGATGGTGGATGAAGCAAAGCTGCGGGGACCGGTGCTGGACGAACTGGTCTATAACGCGGTCTTTGCTGGACGGGAAGTACAGGCAACCGCCCGCTACCTTCTCTGGGAGCTGGGCCAGGCGCTGGACATCCGTCCCGCCTCCATCTACAACCTGTATATGGGCCGCGGCCGCGGCGAGACAGGGGAAGGGTGGACCGTCCCGGCGATGAACCTGCGCACACTGACCTACGATATGGCCCGTGCTGTCTTCCGCGCCGCGCTGGCCCGGAGGGCAGGGGCGATCGTCTTCGAGATCGCCCGCTCCGAGATCGGCTACACCGACCAGCGGCTGGCGGAGTACGCCACTGTCATCATCGGCGCCGCCATCCGGGAAGGATTCCGGGGGCCGCTCTTCCTCCAGGGCGACCACTTCCAGGTGAGCGCAAATAAGTACGCCGCCCAGCCGGAAGCGGAGCTGAAGGCGGTAGAGGACCTGATCCGGGAGGCGATCGGGGTCGGCTTTTTTAACATTGACATTGACACCTCGACGCTGGTTGACCTGAGCCAGCCGACCGTCTCCGAACAGCAGCGGGTCAACTTTGAGCTATGCGCCCGCTTCACAGAACTGATCCGCTCCCTTGAGCCTGCGGGAGTGACCATTTCCGTGGGCGGGGAGATCGGCGAGGTGGGCGGAAAGAACTCCACAGAGGAAGAACTGCGGGCCTTTATGGACGGCTACAACAGCAGGCTGCCGCAAGGAATGGCCGGACTTTCCAAGCTGAGCATCCAGACCGGCACCTCCCACGGCGGCGTGGTCCTGCCCGACGGCACGCTGGCCCGCGTCAAGATTGACTTCGACACACTCACCCGACTGAGCCGGGTCGCCAGGGAGGAGTACGGGCTGGCCGGCGCGGTCCAGCATGGGGCCTCCACCCTCCCCCCGGAGGCGTTCCATAAGTTCGCCGAGGCCGGCGCCTGCGAGGTCCACCTGGCCACCGGCTTCCAGAACATCGTCTACGACCACCCCCTCTTCCCCGCCGACCTGCGGGAAGAGATCTACGCCTACATCAAAGAGCACTTCGCCGACCAGCGGAAGGAAGGGCAAACCGAGGAGCAGTTCCTCTACACAAGCCGCAAGCAGGGGCTGGGGCCCTTCAAGCGGGCCTTCTGGGACCTGCCGGAGGGGATCCGTGCGGCCATCGGAGCGGCGCTGGAGGAGCAGTTCGGCTTCCTCTTCGAGCAACTGGGGGTGGTGGACTCCGCCGGGATGGTGACAAAATATATTCATGCCCCCGAGGTCCACAAGACCCCGGCCGACTTCGGGCTGGAAGGGGAGCTGGAGATCGGGGAGGGCCTGGCGGATTGACAGCGGGGGCGTTGCCCCTTATGCGTACACTCCTCGATACTCCGGGGGAAGCAGCGCGGCGATACGCCGCATGATCATCTCGGTATATTCTTCCAGCTTGGGGCCGCGCACCGGGCCGCTTTCCGGTAGCCGGAACGGCTCGCCGATCGCCACCCGCACCTTCGCGCGACGCAGCCGGGGGAGGTCTTCTTTTATCCTTTCAGTCCCGGTCAATCCCACAGGAACGATGGGGACATCCGCCCGGGTGGCCAGGTAGGCAGCGCCGCTTTTCCCTTTCTGAAGGGCGTATACCCTGCGCGCCCGTGTGCCTTCCGGCGCCATCCCCAGCACCTCTCCCCGCCGCAGGATCTCCAGCGCCTGCCGCAGCGCCTCCCGGTCCACCTCTCCGCGCCGCACCCAGATGGACCCCCCTGCCGCCAGGATTGGCGCATAGAGGGGATTGCGTCGGTGCTTGGAGGCGGCGAAGGCCCAGATTCTGTGCGGACAGACCGCCAGGATGACGGGAAGATCGTAGGCGGAGAGGTGGTTGGTCACCAGGATATACGGTCCGCTGGAAGGAAGGTTGTCCTTCCCCTCCACCTCCAGCCGGATCAGCAGGGGGATCAGGGCGCGGACGATGGCCCTCAGGACTTTCTGCACCTTAACCTCCTCCCTGGCCAGCCTCTTCTCCCCGGGTCCGGCCAATGGCGATGACAGACCAATCAGCGGGGACTCCCCTGTAGGCCGTGAGGAGAAGGCGGAAGGAGGCGGTAGCTCCAGGAGCCAGCCCTTCGCCGATGTCCACTGTTTGTTGGCGGAAACCCGTTACCCGCCCCTCCTCATCGTAGGTGGTCACGATGACCACGACCGAAGCTGCCACCCGTGCGGGATCGGCGTTGCGCACCTGGCCGGTCACTTCAAACTGGGGGCCCGACGGAGCACCGTTTGCCTGCTCCACATCGAGGGGGACGTACGCATCGCCCAGACCCGCGGCGAACTCCCCCCGCAGGATCGTTACCTGGTGGCTGGCAAAGTTGGGCGGCGGCGAGATGAACAGGATGCCAAAGGGGGCCCGGTCGGCCGGGGGAAGGATGTCGGCAGCCGCGAACGCGTCCCCTTCAATGAGAGGCGTCCCGGCCGGGTCGAACAGAGTGACCCGGACCTGGACGTTGGTGAGGGTGTAGGGGGTGGTATTGACCACCTCTCCCAGGCACCACAGGCTCCCCACCGGAGTCTCATAGAAACCGACGCCGCGCACGCCGAAGGGGAGAGGGGTGGGGGTCAGCAGCAACAGGCCCGACTCGGGCACCGTTGCCTCCTCGCCGGTAGGGATGATCAGCTCCTGCCCCGGCTGAAGCAGGAGGGGGTTCTCGATCCCGTTGACCGCCTGGAGTGCCCTAACCGAGACCCCATAGGTGGCAGCGATGCCGGCCAGCGTCTCCCCTTCCTGGACCACGTGGACGATGGGGGTGGGGGTGATAGTAGGGGTGACGGTGGCGGGGGTGGGCTGAAGCGGGGCGGTGACGGAGGGGCGGGCGGTGGGGAGTCGCTCTGTCGGGGAGGGGGTGACGGCCGATGATTCTGGCTCCGGTGTGATCACCTCGCCGCAGCCGGCCAGCAGCAGTGTCAGAAGGACCAGTTGAAACAGGATGGATTTTCTCAAGCAATACCCTCTTGTCGTTCAGGGTGGAATCGGAACAAAATTATACCACAAGTGCCGAATAAAAAAAGGCCTCCTGGCAACGACCTACTCTCCCAGGGGGCTGCCCCCCCAGTACCATCGGCGCTGGCGGGCTTAACTGCCGGGTTCGGGATGGGACCGGGTGTTTCCCCGCCGCTCGGGTCACCAGGAGACCTGAAGACAGGCGCAATGGCCTGCCCAAGAGCACAAAGCTGAATAGGAGGAAAACTCCAATTTCTCCGCGCCACGGTCAAGCCCTCGACCGTTAGTACGGGTTGGCTGAACGCATTGCTGCGCTTACACCTCCCGCCTATGTAACCGGTAATCTCCCGGCGGTCTTACCCGGTTAACCCGGTGGGGGACCTCATCTTGGGGCGCGTTTCCCACTTAGATGCTTTCAGCGGTTATCGCTGCCAGACGTTGGCTACCCAGCGATGCCCCTGGCGGGACAGCTGGCACACCAGAGGTCTGTCCACCCTGGTCCTCTCGTACTGAGGGCAGCTCCCCTCAAGTCCCCTTCGCCCGCAGCGGATAGAGACCGACCTGTCTCACGACGGTCTGAACCCAGCTCACGTACCGCTTTAATGGGAGAACAGCCCAACCCTTGGGACCTTGTCCAGCCCCAGGATGCGACGAGCCGACATCGAGGTGCCGAGCCGGGCCGTCGATGTGAACTCTTGGGCCCGACTAGCCTGTTATCCCCGGGGTAGCTTTTATCCGGTAAGCCACGGCCCTTCCACTCGGAACCGTGGGATCACTAAGCCCGACTTTCGTCCCTGCTCGGCTTGTAGGCCTCACAGTCAAGCCCCCTTATGCCTTTGCACTCTATGGTGGGTTTCCATTCCACCTGAGGGGACCTTTGGGCGCCTCTGTTACCTTTTAGGAGGCGACCGCCCCAGTCAAACTGCCCACCTGGAACTGTCCCCCTGCCGGATCACGGCCAGGGGTTAGAGCCAAGACTTAGCCAGGGTGGTATTTCAAGGACGGCTCCACCGAGGCTGGCGCCCCGGCTTCACAGCCTCCCACCTATCCTACACAGACTAAGCCCTAACCCAGTACCAAGCTGCAGTAAAGCTCCACGGGGTCTTTTTGTCCTGCTGCGGGTACACGGCATCTTTACCGCGACTTCAATTTCGCCGGGTCCCTCGTTGAGACAGTGCCCCACTCGTTACGCCGTTCGTGCGGGTCGGAACTTACCCGACGAGGAATTTCGCTACCTTAGGCAGTTGCTCCCTATGTCGCCATAGGGACTGGACCATCTCTTCACCCCTGAACCACGTCCGGAGTGTCTGGCGTATGGTCTCTGAGGATTCTGCTCAGGACTTCGCTGAGCTTCTGTTTCCGCTCCTTCCCTTTAGTGGTTGGATTCATCGCATACGCCTTCTCGACGATGCGTGCCAACCCTTCGGGCGTCCAGTGTTCTTTCCGCTCCATAGCCTCCACGATCTCGGCGAACATCTCATAGGTTTTCCTTCTGGGGGAAAGGGCCATATACCGTCGCAGAAACGGGATGACCTTTTCCCTGAGGGATCGCCGATCGGTGATCGCGAAGACCAGGACATCCTCATTGCCGGGCTTGGGGAATATCCGGCCTGTGCCGAAGATCCGCTGAGCCAGCCGGAGCAGTTCCACTCCCTCTTGCTTCTGGTAGAGGAAAAACTCCGGATCGACGTAGTAGCCGAATCGGGCCCCTGGATGGGCTTTGATGGAGACACAGACCGACCCTTCACCCTCAATGAGGCCAGCGAGAAACCATCTGGATCGTTCGTCCTGAGACAGCCTTTCCTGCTGATTGCCTGCACCCATCACGTTGTCACCTTCTCGGTAGTGTGGGATACTCCAGGTGTTCCAGCATATAGCCAGATTTTGTAACGGCCCTTCCAGGACTGCCGTCCTGGTCCTACCGTTATAGTTACGGCCGCCGTTCACCGGGGCTTCGGTTCAGAGCTTCGCCTTACGGCTAACCCCTCCCCTTAACCTTCCGGCACTGGGCAGGCGTCAGCCCCTATACTTCCTCTTGCGAGTTAGCAGAGACCTGTGGTTTTGGTAACCAGTCGGTAGGGCCATTTCACTGCGGCCTCTTCGGGCTCCGGCTGCCAGAGCCTTCACCCTGATGAGGCACCCCTTCTCCCGAAGTTACGGGGCCATTTTGCCTAATTCCTTAACGAGGGTTCTCCCGTTCGCCTTGGTATACTCTACCCGTCCACCAGTGTCGGTTTGCGGTACGGGCATCAGGGATTCAACGCTTAGAGGCTTTTCTTGGCAGCATGGGCTCAGCCACTTCCGCTAAAATGCGTCCCCATCACGCCTCAACCTCAGGGGGCGGATTTTCCTGCCCCCGTCATCGGTCTACGCGCTTGGCCCCGCATTTCCAGCCGCGGGGTTGGCCTACCCTCCTGCGTCCCCCCATCGCTCCTCCCTGACGGGGCCGGAATATTAACCGGCTGTCCATCGCCTACGCCTTTCAGCCTCGGCTTAGGCCCGCCTAACCCGACGCGGATTGACCTTCCGTCGGAAACCTGGGACTTACGGCGAACACGGTTCTCACGTGTTTTACGCTACTCATGCCGGCATTCTCACTTCTGCACGCTCCACCGCTCCTTACGGTACGGCTTCTCTGCCTGCAGAACGCTCCCCTACCACCCCCCTCACTCCCCCCGCAGGCGGGGGGAGAAGGTGGGGGGTCCGTGGCTTCGGTGCCAGGCTTGAGCCCCGTTATATTTTCCGCGCAGGACCGCTTGACCAGTGAGCTATTACGCACTCTTTAAAGGGTGGCTGCTTCTAAGCCAACCTCCTGGCTGTCTGTGCAGTCCCACATCGTTTCCCACTTAGCCTGGACTTAGGGACCTTAGCCGTCGGTCTGGGCTCTTTCCCTCTCGACCACGAAACTCATCTCCCGTAGTCCGACTCCCGCGCTCTTAAGTGCCGGCATTCGGAGTTTGGTTGGGTTTGGTAAGCGATAAGCCCCCTAGCCCATCCAGTGCTCTACCTCCGGTACTCAACGCGCGAGGCTAGCCCTAAAGCTATTTCGGGGAGAACAAGCTATCTCCAAGTTCGCTAGGCATATCACCTCTACCCACAGCTCATCCCACGCTTTTGCAACAGCGAAAGGTTCGGCCCTCTACGAGGGGTTAGCCTCGCTTCAGCCTGGCCATGGGTAGCTCACCTGGTTTCGTGTCTGCTCCCTGCCACTCATACGCCCTGTTCAGACTCGCTTTCGCTACGGCTTCGGCTGTCACTGCCTTAACCTGGCGACAGAGAGCAACTCGCCGGCTCATTCTCCAAAAGGCACGCCGTCAGGCCTTCCCGACCGAAGTCGGGCATAGCCCTTCGACTGCTTGTAGGCGCACGGTTTCAGGTTCTATTTCACTCCCCTCACCGGGGTGCTTTTCACCTTTCCCTCACGGTACTTGTGCACTATCGGTCGCCAGGGAGTATTTAGCCTTGGGAGGTGGTCCTCCCTGCTTCCCACAGGATTTCCCGTGTCCCGTGGTACTCAGGATCACCAGCGGGAGTCCGGTCCGCTTTCGCCTACGGGGCTATCACCCTCTATGGCCCCCCTTTCCTGAAGGGTTCGGCTAGCAGCCGGATTGGTAACTCCCTGGGGCTGGTGCAGCGCCCCAGCCGGGTCCTGCAACTCCGATGTCACATAGGCCTGCACGCCACTCAGTGACACCGGTTTGGGCTGTTCCCCTTTCGCTCGCCACTACTCAGGGAATACTCTCTTTTCCTGCGGGTACTAAGATGTTTCAGTTCCCCGCGTTCCCTCCGACCGGCCTATGTGTTCAGCCGGCGGTGCCTGGGGTTTATCCCAGGCGGGTTTCCCCATTCGGGTATCCCCGGATATAACGCCTGCACACGGCTCCCCGAGGCTTATCGCAGTGTGCCACGCCCTTCATCGGCTCCTGGCGCCAAGGCATCCACCGTACGCCCTTAGTAGCTTGCCGTGACGCGGAGAAATTGAAGTTCTCGCTCCTATTCAGCTGTTAAGGTGCTCTTCCGTTCCAACGGGTTGACCGCTGGCCGCTGCTGCCCCTTTGAGCCGCAGGGGCCAACCTTCAACCCCCCTTTTCAAACGTAACGGCCTGGCATATCCCAGGCCGTACCCCTACCTCCGAGATATGCCGGAGCACCCGCTATTCGTTTACCGCTCCTTCGCACGCCAATCGCATCCGATACGCACCTCACGACGGGGATAGTATACCTTCGTTCTCAGCTCCTGTCAAGCGCCTCTGTGGAGATGAGGGGATTCGAACCCCTGACCTCCTCCGTGCAAGGGAGGCGCTCTCCCATCTGAGCTACATCCCCGAACCTGGTGGGCCTGAGTGGACTCGAACCACTGACCACTCCCTTATCAGAGGAGTGCTCTAACCGACTGAGCTACAGGCCCCCATTCGGTCAGGCCTTAACGACTGAAGAGTGGCAGGAAGGTCCGCGGATCCAAGTGTTGGCCTCAGGCCCGAACCGTGCCTTTGGCCTTTCTCCCTAGAAAGGAGGTGATCCAGCCGCACGTTCCCGTACGGCTACCTTGTTACGACTTCGTCCCAGTCACCAGCCCCACCTTCGACGGCTGCCCCCCTTGCGGGTTGGCCCACCGGCTTCAGGTGTTGCCAGCTCCCATGACGTGACGGGCGGTGTGTACAAGGCCCGGGAACGTATTCACCGCACTATGGCTGACGCGCGGTTACTAGCAACTCCAGCTTCATGCAGGCGAGTTGCAGCCTGCAATCCGAACTGAGACCGGCTTTGAGGATTGGCTCCGCCTCGCGGCTTGGCAACCCATTGTACCGGCCATTGTAGCGTGTGTGTAGCCCTGGACATAAAGGCCATGCTGACTTGACGTCATCCCCACCTTCCTCCCAGTTATCCCGGGCAGTCCCCCTAGACACGTGTAACTAGGGGCGAGGGTTGCGCTCGTTACGGGACTTAACCCGACACCTCACGGCACGAGCTGACGACAGCCATGCAGCACCTGTGCGCGCTCCCGAAGGTCGGTCACCTTTCGGATCCCTACCACGCGCATGTCAAGCCCAGGTAAGGTTCTTCGTGTAGCATCGAATTAAACCACACGCTCCGCTGCTTGTGCGGGCCCCCGTCAATTCGTTTGAGTTTTAGCCTTGCGGCCGTAGTCCCCAGGCGGGATGCTTAACGCGTTAGCTTCGGCACAGAGGGAATTTATCCCCCCACACCCAGCATCCATTGTTTACGGCTAGGACTACCGGGGTATCTAATCCCGTTCGCTCCCCTAGCTTTCGCCTTCAGCGTCAGGAACAGGCCAGGAGGCCGCCTTCGCCACTGGTGTTCCTCCCGATATCTACGCATTTCACCACTACACCGGGAATTCCACCTCCCTCTCCTGTCCTCAAGCCCCGCAGTATTGAACGGCCTCCCCAGGTTGAGCCTGGGGCTTTCACGCCCAACTTACGGGACCGCCTCAACGCACTTTACGCCCAGTAAATCCGGATAACGCTTGCGTCCTACGTTTTACCGCGGCTGCTGGCACGTAGTTAGCCGACGCTTATTCCTGGGATACCGTCCTTCCTCTTCCCCCAGAAAAGGGCTTTACAACCCGAAGGCCTTCATCGCCCACGCGGCGTCGCTGCGTCAGGCTTTCGCCCATTGCGCAATATTCCTTACTGCTGCCTCCCGTAGGAGTCTGGCCCGTGTCTCAGTGCCAGTGTGGGGGGCCGCGCTCTCACGCCCCCTACCCGTCTTCGCCTTGGTGGGCCATTACCCCACCAACTAGCTGATGGGCCGCGGGCCCCTCCCGAGGCGCCGGAGCTTTACTCGACGGAACGAACCGCCGAGCACATCGGGTATTAGCCCCCGTTTCCAGGAGTTATCCCCGTCCTCGGGGCAGGTCACCCACGTGTTACTCACCCGTCCGCCGCTGATGGCCCCGAAGGGCCTCATCGCTCGACTTGCATGTATTAGGCACGCCGCCAGCGTTCATCCTGAGCCACGATCAAACTCTCCATAGAGTGGACTACGGTCCTTAGACCGTTGTGCTTGACGTAGGCCCGGATCCACGTCCCTTACCTACCACTCTTCAGTTGTTAAGGTCCTGCCCTGCGGGGCCATACTATACCACAACTCCTTCAATCTGTCAAGGGACAAAACGGCCGATGCTTCCGCATCGGTCGGGCAACTTCCAGCTATTTTAGTCAGGAGTCTTGCCCCGCCCCCTCACTTGCGCTTTATATTATATCAGACCCTTCCCCGCTTGTCAAGTCCGAATGACTCTGAGGAGTCTGTATCAGTTTAGTAGGTGATAGAGGTGGACCTGGTGGCGAAGGGATCGCACCCAGGGTTTGGAGGCGTCGGGGCCATTGAGGAGGGCGCAGCCCTCCCGGTACAACGCCTCCTCCCAGTCCTTCCCAATCGGCCCATCTTGAAGTACAATTGCCCCTGCCATCAGCCCGCTCCTCCCTGGATGGTCTGATCAACCAGAGGATACAGGGCTGATG
>JBDOIF010000167.1:0-21471 GCA_041082215.1 Anaerolineae bacterium | reverse complement strand
CCCGCCTGCGGCGGGCGCCCCCCCTTCCCCCGCCCGGCGGGAGGGGAGGGGGTAGGGGGAGAGGTGAGGGCTGTCCATCGAACTCCCCGTCAGCCCCCCCGTTGCCCCTCCTGAATCGTTGTGGTATACTTAAACGCAGAAAACCCTTCCCTGGGAGGTCACGATGAAACATTTCCTCAGCCTGGCCGATCTCACCTCCAAGGAACTATGGCACCTTCTGGACCTGGCCATCGAGCTCAAGAAAGAATGGCAGCAGGGGGGAAACCGCCCCCTCCTGGCTGGCAAAACGCTGGGGATGATCTTCCAGAAGCCCTCCCTCCGTACCCGCGTCTCTTTCGACATGGCGATGATCCATCTGGGCGGGCAGGCCCTTTACCTTTCCCCCTTCGAGATCCAGCTCGGCAAGCGGGAAAGCGTGCCCGACGTGGCCCGCGTCCTCTCCCGCTATGTGGACGCCATCATGGCCCGCGTCTTCGCCCACTCCGACGTCGTCACCCTGGCCGAATACTCCCGCGTCCCGGTCATCAACGGCCTCTCCGACTACAGCCATCCATGCCAGGGGCTGGCGGATTTCCTCACCGTCGTCGAGAAAAAGGGACGGGAGCTTCGGGGCAGGAAGCTGGCCTTCATCGGCGATGGGAACAACGTGGCCACCTCCCTCCTCTTCGGAGCGACAAAGCTGGGGATGGATTTCGCCATCGCCGGGCCGCCCGGCTACGAACTCCCCGCCGATGTATGGGCCCAGGGACAGCGGTTCGCCGCCGAGAGCGGCAGCCGTCTCCTCTCCACCCACGACCCCGCCGAGGCCGTCGCCAACGCCGACGTGATCTACACCGACGTCTGGGCCTCGATGGGACAGGAGGAGGAAGCCGAGGAGCGGGCCCGCATCTTCCGCCCTTACCAGGTGAACGCAGCCCTGGTCGCCCAGGCCCGGCCGGATGTGATCGTGATGCACTGCCTACCCGCCCACCGGGGGCAGGAGATCACCGATGAAGTGGCCGACGGCCCCCACTCCGTCCTCTGGGACCAGGCTGAGAACCGAATGCACGCTCAAAAGGCAATCCTGGTGGAACTGCTAACATAACCCAGTCACCCAATCACCCAATTACCCAATTACCCAATCAACTAGCGAGGAATCCGTGGCCGGAAACCGTGCCCTGTATGAAGAAGCCCTTCGAGAAGGCTCCGCCCGCGCATGGGAGCAGCGCTGGAACGAAGCAATTGCCGCCTACCAGCGGGCATTGCAGGAGTTCCCCGGCGACCCCGACGCTCTCTGCGGGCTGGGACTGGCCCTCTCAGGGGCGGGACGGTTAGAAGAGGCGCTCCAGGTCCTCCAGCAGGCCGCCGAGAAAGCGAAGGACGACCCCACCCTGATGGAGCATGTCGCCCGCGTGCTGGAAAAACTGGGCCGCCAGCAGGAGGCCTCCCGTGCCTACCTGGCCGCTGCAGAACGACACACCCACCGCCAGGCCCCCAGCCTGGCCATAGAACGCTGGAAGGACGCCGTCCGTGCCGACCCCCAGTGTATCCCCGCCCACGTCAACCTGCTGCGGGCCTACCTGAACCAGCGCAAGACCCGAGAGGCCCTGGCAGAGTACCTGGCCCTGGCCTCCATCTACCACACACAGGGCCAGACCCCCCAGGCGATGGAGATCTGTCAGCACGCCCTCAAGCTCGACCCCCATAATCCGGAGATCCTGGCGCTGATGGACCGGATACGCTACGGGAATCAGACCCCTCCACCACGGCCCGCCACCGGCCCGCTGGACGTGGCTTTCGCCGAAGAGGAACTGGAAGCAGGGCCGGAACAACGGGGAAGCCCGCTCGAAAGCGCCCGCCAGAAGGCCCTGAGCCACCTGGCAGAGACGTTCTTCGACGAAAAACCCCCCCAGACCGGCCCCCTGGTCCTGCGCCCCCTCTCCAAGAAACCGGTAGATGGGCTGATCAGCAAGGCCATCGAATGCCAGACCCGGGGCGAGATCGGGGAAGCCATCGCCTGCTACGAAGAGGTCCTGAAGGGAGGCGTCATCCAGCCCGCGATCAACTTCAACCTGGGCCTCCTCTACCAGCAGGAGCTCCGCTTCGAGGACGCCATCGCCCAGTTCGAACAATCGGTGGAGGAGCCTGCCTACCGGCTGGGCAGCCTGTTTGCGCTGGGAGAATGCTACCGGGCGCTGGGGAACATCGAACAGGCGCTGCAATGCTTCCTCGAAGTGCTTAAAATCGTGGACCTGGAGACGGTGCAGCGGGAGCAGGCCGACGACCTGATCCGTCTGTACGATCAACTGGCCCACACCTATGCCGTCAAAGGAGAGCCGGACCAGGCGATCGAGTTCGTCAACACCCTCATCGCCTTCCTCAGCGAAAAGGGCTGGGAGGACAAGGTCGCTCAGGCCCGACAGCGGCTGGACGCGCTGAGCCGTCAGGGGCCGATCCTGAGCCTGGCAGAGGTCCTCGCCGTCCCTGGCTCTGAACGCATCCTCCAATCCATCAGCCTGGCCCAGGAATACCAGCGGCGCAAGCTGGGCTATGCTGCGCTGGAGGAGTTGCAGTACACCCTCAGCCTGGCCCCCACCTTCCTCCCCATCCATCAACAGATGGGAGAGATCCTCCTCAGTATGGGCAAGGTCGAGCAGGCCGTCGCCAAATTCCTCACCATCGCCGACGTCTACCGGGTGCGGGGGAACTTCTCCCACGCTATGGCCATGTATGAGCGGGCGCTGCAACTGGAGCCGATGAACGTCGCCGTACGCACGCGGGTGATTGACCTCCTCATCAGCCATGGGGAGATTGACAAAGCCCTCGAGCATTATATGGCCCTCGGCGACACCTATTACCAGATGGCCCAGCTCGACCTGGCGAGGGAGAGGTTCAACGAAGCCCTCCAGCTGGCCGCCCGGGGGAACCCCCAGCGCCGCTGGCCGGTCCGCTTCCTCCACCGCATCGCCGATATAGATATGCAGCGGGTGGACTGGCGGAGAGCTGTGAAGGTGTATGAACAGATCCGCGACCTGGCCCCCGACGACGAGAAAGCGCACCTGACCCTGGTTGACCTCTACTACCGCTTCAACCAGCCTCAGAAAGCGGTCCAGGAGCTGGACAGCCTGCTCCGACTCTACAGGGATTCCGGAAGGTCGCAGAAAGGGATCGTCATCCTGAAAGACCTGGTTGACCAGCGGCCGGACGACATCCCGCTCCGCGCCCGGCTGGCCCAGGCCTACCTGAACGAGGGGAATCTCCAGGAAGCGTTGCAAAACCTGGACATCCTGGGCGACCTTCAGCTTCAGGCAGGCCGCACTCAGGATGCCATTGTCACCATCAAGGCCATCATCCGCCTCAACCCGCCCAACGCCGACGCATACCGGCAGCTCCTGCAGCAGTTGACGGCTGGCCAGAGCGGCGGGTAGTCCCCCCTATGCGCGCAGCGATCCTCACCACCGGCGATGAGCTGACATCCGGCTATCGGCTGGACACCAACTCCCAGACGATCGCCCGCCGACTCGCCACTGTGCCCCTCGAAACCGTCCTCCATCTGACCGTAGGGGACGATCTGGAGGCCATCCAGGCCGGGCTGCGGACGGCGATGGCGGCAGCAGAGGTCGTCATCGTCAGCGGAGGACTGGGCCCCACGGAGGACGATCTGACCCGCCAGGCAGTGGCCACCTTCTTCGACCGTCCACTGGTGGAGGACCGCGAGGCACTGGAGCAGATCCGCGAACGGTTCGCCCGCCGGGGCCGACCGATGCCGGAAAGGAACCGGGTACAGGCCCAGCTCCCGGCAGGCAGCCGCCCCATCCCCAACGAACGGGGCACTGCCATCGGCTTCTACCTTCAGGAAGAAAACCTCCACCTCTTCGTCGTGCCCGGCGTCCCCTATGAGATGGAAGGCATGCTGGAAAGCTTTATCCTCCCCCGCCTGCGGGAACTGGTCGGGGGAAACGAAGCGGTCCTGCGGGGGGTGGTCAGGCTGTTCGGCCCCACCGAATCCGAGGTGGCGGAACGGATCCGGCCGATGCTGGGACGGGAGCGCAACCCCCTGCTGGGACTCCTGCCCCATCGGGGGACCATCACCGTCGAGGTGGTGGCGCGGGGGACGACTGCCGGGGCGGCGGAGCGGCTTCTGGCAGCGGATATAGCAGCGCTGCAGGAGGCGTTCGGCCAGGCCGTTCTCTGCACCGACGAACGGGACCTGCCTCAGGTGGTGGGGGACCTGCTGGCTGAACACGGCCTGACGCTCGCCGTGGCGGAGACGGCAGGAGGGACCGGCGGGCTGGTCGTCGCCCGGCTCACAGAAGCAGAAGGAAGCAGCCGCTGGCTCCGTGAGGCCCGGGTCGTGGAAGCAGGCGGGTCGGAGGAGAGAGTGACCACGCTGGCCTCCCGCATCCGCCAGGAGGCTGGGGCCAGCATCGGGCTGGCGACCGGCGACCTGCTCCTCCCCCCCGATGCACCGCCGAACCGCCCCTACGGGGTGTTGACCGTGGCCATGGACAGGGATGGGAGGGGCGCCACGCACCGGTTCAGCTACAGCGGCGACCGGATAAGGGTGCGGGAGCTGGCCGTCGAGGCAACCCTCAACCTCCTGCGGCTGGAGATCCTATCACTAACAGGCCAGCTATCGGACGCTCTCGCAGGCACTTAAGAGCCCCATCGCGAATGACGCGAACAGACCGAATCCCACGAATGTCTCCAGGCAATCCCTGCCTCATCTGAGTCTGTGTCGCCCAATTCGTGCCATTTGCTGATTCGTGGTATTCTTGATCTACACCCTATTGTTGCGGCGGTTGCCCCTGCGGGGGCATCACGATAACGTCATTCAGCAGCCAGTGGTTCCCTTCCTGGACCAGCACCCACATCACCTGGACTGGCTTCGCTTCCAGCCCGGCTGGCTCGCAGACAATGGAAGCGATCACAACAGCCACCCCGCCCGGAAGCGAAGAGCTCGCCCCTTCCACAGGAGGAGGGGTCTCCCCAGGCGATGCGCTCTGCTGGGACGGCTGGGCCGGCTGTAGTTCCTCCACCCTCACATACTGGACCTGTTCTCGCGGCATCGGGCAGCCGCATTGGCTGTTCCAGCAACCACCCGCTCGCTCCCATCCTGCTTCGGTGAAGTAATTTCGGATCTTGAACGTATCCGTGTAATGGGCATAAAGCGCCAGCACTACCTTCTCCGGATAGAACGAGCGGTCGGGCTCATAAGGCACACCCGCAAGACAGGAAAGCTCTTTCTGGCCTTCCACCCACCTCCATCCGCCTCCATCTTGCCCCTCTATCACATACACCTTCCGCTCGACCAGTTGGGAGCGGGCGAGGGGAAGGACGGACGGCAAACGGCTCTCCACCGTAATCCGGTTCTGTGTCCAGGTGATCTGATCTCCAGAGAAATGGTGCACGTACTCATAGTACGGCGGCTTCCCAACCCATCGGTAGACCACCAGTCGGGTGATCCGCTCGTCGCAGTGGTCGGTGATCAGCAACTCCTCTCCATCGCTTCGGGAGACCAGGTCCTCCCTGTGAGCCTGGCAGTCACATTCGCACAGATACATCCCATCCGGCAGAAAAAGGTCTTTCTTGTCCACCGCGGCCGGTCGCTGGGAATCCAGCCAGTAGATGGCGCCGCCGATCGGAGCCACGGAGCTGTCCTCCTGCTGGGGTAGATCAAACCGGTAGAAGACCACCCAGATCCTGTCCGGTCTGCCGTCATCGTTGAAGTCCTCACCGAGGTCGAAGGGGTAAGCCTGATGGAACTGACTGCCAACAGGGAGAAGCGTTCTGAAGTCAATCCCTGGGCTGGGCTCAACAGGGAGCTCACCGCACGCCAGGACCAGCAAAGACAACAGTGGCAACAGCAGCACCCGTACCCTGGCGGAAGCAGCTCTCAGAGTCGGCGATCCTGCCACCCGAAGCATCCTTCGGCCCGCCCTCCTCCAGCCGCACCGGTGAACAGATCGGATGACTAATAGTTTAATACATCTTCTGATTTCAGGCAATATATTTTCCTACCCTTCAGGAAGATAACTTGACGATAACCTGGACTCAGGGTATAATCTAACCAATGTAGACAACCCCTATCCTGCCCTCCTCGAACCGTATAGCCCCGTAAATTGCATCAACCGACCAGGCTTACCGACCCTTACGCCGGAGGGTGCGATGGCTGAGCAACGTTTCATTGTGGAATGGGGCACCGGAGCCGACCTCCACGGACAGGATGTCACCAAAGCCGCTTGCCGAGCCGTTCAGGACGCCATTTCCCGTAGCTGCCTCTGCGGATTGGTGGAGATCCTGCATCTGCAGGACCTGAACGCGATGCGGGTGGACGTCCTGGTGGCAGTGCCCTCGCCCGAGCAGGTGCAGGCGGATCCAGTCCTCTCCGTTATCCCCTTCGGACAGAAGACCCTACGGGCCATCCCGGGAGGTATGAAAGCCCCCGGCCTGTACCAGCCCGAGCTGGGGGACCAATCCCCCGACATCATTGTGGCCAACGCGGTGGTCACCGTCTGGGTGGACCAGGAAAAGCTGCAGGCCGGCAGGTAAACCCCGAATCGAATCCCCTGCCGTCGGGTGACCGGAAAGGAGGTGCGTCAGGGGAGGCTTTTGAGTTTCCGATCAGCGGAGTAAGAGCCTGTCCGAAAACAAAGGGCAGGTTTTCCAGCCTGCCCCACTCAAGTATCGGGTTTTCTTGTCCAGGCCAGGAGGTGCCAGATGTCCATTGATACCGAAAAGTTGTTGTGGATGTACACGAATATGCTCACCATCCGCCGCTTTGAGGAGAAGGTGGCCGAGCTTTTTGCGGTGGGCAAAATCCCGGGTTTTGTGCACCTCTATATCGGCGAGGAGGCGGTCGCCACCGGGGTCTGCGCCCACCTGCGGAAGGACGACTACATCACCAGCACCCACCGGGGCCACGGGCACCTGATCTCCAAAGGCGGCGACCTCAAACTGATGATGGCGGAACTCTTCGGTAAGCGCTCCGGGTACTGCAAGGGCAAGGGCGGCTCGATGCACATCGCCGACGTGGACCTGGGCATCCTGGGGGCGAACGGCATCGTCGGTGGGGGACCGCCCATCGCCACCGGCGCGGCGCTGGCAGCCAAATACAAGGGCACCGGTCAGGTCGCAGTCTGCTTCCTCGGTGATGGCGCATCCAACCAGGGGACTTTCCACGAAGGGGTGAACCTGGCCTCCATCTGGAAGCTTCCGGCCATCTTCGTGGTGGAAAACAACATGTACGGCATCTCCCTACCCCAGACCCGCTCCATGCGCGTCCAGGACATCGCCGACCGGGCGGCCGCCTACGACATCCCCGGGTTCGTGGTGGACGGGAACGACGTGATCGCCGTCTACGAAGCGGCGGGCGAGGCGATCCGGCGGGCCCGGGAAGGCGAAGGCCCGGCCCTGATCGAGTGCAAGACCTACCGACACCGGGGCCACTTCGAGGGAGACCCGATGGCCTACCGCACCCGGGAAGAAGAGGAGATGTGGAAGGCCAAGGACCCCATCGCCCGCTTCGAGTCGAAACTTATGGAAATGGGGGTGCTGACCGAAGCCAAAGCCAAAGAAATCAACGACAGCATCGTCGCCAGGGTGCAGGAGGCCGTGCGCTTTGCAGAGGAAAGCCCGTGGCCAGCCCCGGAGGAACTCCTGCAGGATGTCTACACGGTTGCCGCGTGAGCGGGCCGTCCTTGAAAGTCCAAGCCTGTCTTGGGAACGGAGGTGAACCCATGCGGACCCTGACCTTTGCTCAGGCACTCAATGAGGCGCTGAAGCAAGAGATGCGACGGGACCCCACGATTTATGTCGCTGGGGAGGATGTGGGCGTATACGGCGGCATCTTCGGCGTCACGGCCGGCCTGCTGGGGGAGTTCGGGGAAGACCGGGTGCGCGATACGCCCATCACGGAGAGCGCCATTATCGGCTCGGCAGTCGGCGCGGCGGCTGCAGGCCTGCGCCCGGTGGTGGAGCTGATGTTTATAGACTTCATCGGCGTCGCCCTGGACCAGCTGTACAACCAGGCCGCCAAGATAAAGTACATGTTCGGGGGGAAGGCCCGCCTGCCCATCGTCCTGCGGACAACCTGCGGGGCCGGTATGTGCGCCGCCGCCCAGCACTCCCAGTCGCTGGAAGCCTGGATGATGCACATCCCTGGCCTGAAAGTGGTGGTCCCCTCCACCCCCTACGATGCCAAAGGGCTGCTCATCACGGCCATCCGGGATGATAACCCGGTTGTGTTCATCGAGCATAAGATGCTCTACGGCACAGAGGGAGAAGTCCCGGAAGAGCCGTACACTATCCCCTTCGGCCAGGCAGACATCAAGCGGGAGGGGACCGACGTCACCGTGGTGGCCACCATGGCGATGGTCCACAAGGCCCTGTCGGCGGCGGAGGAGCTGGCCAGAGAAGGCGTCTCCGTGGAAGTGGTGGACCCCCGCACCCTGACCCCGCTGGATATGGAGACCATCATCAACTCGGTGAAGAAGACCCGGCGGCTGGTGGTCGTCCACGAAGCCGTGAAGCACGGCGGGGCCGGCGGTGAGATCGTCGCCTCGGTGGCTGAGGAGGCCTTCGACTACCTGGACGCCCCGCCGAAGCGGGTGGCGGCTCCCTTCACACCGGTCCCCTTCAGCCCTGTGCTGGAACAGGCCTTCATCCCCAGCGTGGAGAAAATCGTCGCCGCCGTGAAGGAGGTCGTGGCCTAAAGGTCCAGGGGGCAGCAGGAGGGTTTCCTGCTGCCCCCTGGCCTTATGTTCATTCGTCCAGGATGCGAAAGGAGGGACCAAAAATGGATTTCGGGTTGAAGGGACGAGTGGCCCTGATCACCGGGGCCGGATCGGGGATCGGCAGGGCCTGCACGCTGGTCCTGGCCGATGAGGGATGTCATATCGCCATCTGTGATATCAACCCTCGGGCCCTCCAGAAGACTGTGGAGGAGGCACAGGCAAAGGGCGTGGAGGTCCTGGGCGTGCAGGCTGATGTCACCAAAGAGGAAGAAACCGATCGTTTCGTAGCTCAGGCAGCCGAGCGGTTCGGGCGTATTGACATCCTGGTCAATAACGCGGGCACAGGCCGATTGAGCGACCTGATGACCTTGCCGGAGGAGGAGTTCCGGTATAACATGGAACTCATGCTCTACGGCCTGATCCGCCTGAGTAAGGCGGTTGTCCCGCACATGCGCCAGCAGAAATGGGGCCGCATCATCAACATTTCCTCCATCTTCGGCAAGCAGCCAGGCGGGTTGCTGGACTACGACGCCATCAAGGCCGCCGTCATTATGGTCACCAAAGACTTTGCCAACTACCTGGCCAAAGACGGCATCCTGGTCAACGCGGTCTGCCCTGGCCCGATCCGGACCCCCCTGTGGGAAGGGCCTGGTCAGTTGGGAGAACAGTTGGGGAAAATGGTTGGCAAATCCGCTCAGGAAGCCATCCAGTGGTTTGCCGAGCAGAACATCCCCCTGGGACGGTATGGCTATCCCGAAGAGATCGCCTACACGGTAGCATTTCTGGCATCCGAAAAGGCCAGCTTCATTACCGGTCAGGCAATCAACGTGGACGGGGGAATGGTAAAGGCCTGTATTTGACGTACCGGCGAGAGTTCTCCGCCCACCTTCAGGCTGTCTCAAAGCCATGCCGGGGGACCGGTTATGAATTTGGCGCGTAAGACGGAAACGGGGTTTGGGGCAGTGGCAAAATCGCTGCTCCAAACCCCTCCTGTGCCCGGAACATCCTCGCGAACACAAGCGCATAACTCCTGAAAGGGTGACCAATGGAAAAAGCCTTTGTCGGCATCATCGCCAACCCGGCCTCCGGCAAGGACATCCGCCGCCTGGTGGCCCACGGGTCGGTCTTCGATAACAACGAAAAGGTCAATATCGTCCGGCGGGTGCTGCTGGGACTGGAGGCCGTCGGGGTAGAACAGGTGCTCTTCATGCCCGACTACTTCGGCATCGTCCCCAGGGCTCTGGAAGCCATCCACATCCGCATAGATGTCCGTCCGCTCCCCATGCGCATCCGGGGGACGCAGGACGATTCCACCCTGGCGGCCAGCCTGATGGCCGAGGCCGGGGTCGCCTGCATCATCACCCTGGGCGGAGATGGCACCAACCGGGTGGTGGCAAAAGGCACTGTGGACATCCCCATCATGCCCATCTCCACCGGGACCAACAACGTGTTTCCCGTGATGGTGGAGGGGACCATCGCCGGCCTGGCCGCCGGCGTGGTCGCCCAGGGACTGGTCCCGCTGGAAGAGGCCACCCTCCCGACGCACCGTCTGGATGTGGTGATAGACGGCCAGCCGGTGGACCTGGCGCTGGTGGATGTGGCGGTCTATGACGACCCGTTCGTGGCAACCCGGGCCATCTGGGACATCGGCAAGGTGCGGGAGATTTTCCTCGCCCGGGCTGCGGCCAGCAACGTGGGCCTTTCCTCCATCGGCGGGAACCTCCACTGCGCCCGGATGGACAGCCACCACGGAGCCTACATCCGCCTGGCCGACCCGGAGAGTGCCGATGGTGTGGAACTGGCCGCCCCGGTCGGGCCGGGGCTGGTGAAGCCGGTCCACATCTCCGCATTCCGCCTGCTGGCGGTCGGCGACGAGGAAAGGGTCCATTTCCAGCCCTCCATTCTGGCCCTGGACGGCGAGCGGGAGGTGGGAATCCACAGGGACCGGGAGGTTGTGATTCGCCTCAGCGACCAGGGGCCACGCGTGGTGGACGTGGGACGGGCGCTGGCGCTGGCAGCCCAGCATCAGTGCTTCTATGCCGCCCCACATCTGGCTGGCAATCAGTGCCGGCTGGCCAGCCTGGGCGTCTGCCGAAGCCCCTGCTGAGGGAGCTGGCCCCACTCCGGAGGTAAAATGGCAACCCAGATCATTATGCCGAAACTCGGTATGGCGATGACGGAAGGGACCGTCGTCAAGTGGTTGAAACAGGATGGCGAGGAGGTCGCCAAAGGGGAGCCTGTCGTGGTGGTGATGAGCAAGAAGATCACCTACACGGTGGAGGCGCCCGCATCGGGCATCCTGCGCATCCTGGCCGGGCCTAAGGAGACCCGCGCGGTCGGGCAGGTGATCGGCTTCATCTTAAGCCCGGGCGAGCCGATGCCGGAGGTGGAAATGGCCCCGCCCCCTGTGCCAGAGGCCGCGCCGATAGAGGTGCGGGAGGCTGCTCCGCCACCCCCACCCCCTGCACCGGAGGCCCCCCGGGAGGTCCGTGCCTCCCCGGCTGCCCGTCGCCTGGCCCGGGAGCTGGGGGTGGATCTGACCCGCGTCCGGGGCAGCGGGCCGGAGGGTCGCATCACCGAGGCCGACGTGCGGGCCTACCACGAGCAACTCCAACGGGTCCAGGCCACCCCACTGGCCCGCCGCATCGCCGAGGAGGAGGGGCTGGACCTGAGCCAGATCCCCGGCACGGGGCCGGGAGGACGGATCACCGAAGAGGACGTCCTCCGTGCGCTGGAGGGCCGGAAGGCGCCCCCAGCCGCTCCACCGAAGGCCATCCCGTTCACCGGCATGCGCCAGGCCATCGCCGAACGGATGATGGAGAGCCTCCACTCCATGGCCCAACTGACCCTCACCGCCCGGGCCGACGTGACCGAACTGGCAGGCCTGCGGGAGCTCCTCTCTCAACGCTGGGACACCCGCCTCTCCTATACCGACTTCATCATCAAGGCGACGGCTCTGGCCCTCAAGGAACACCCCATCCTGAACAGCGCCCTGGTCGGGGAGGAAATCGTCCTGCACGGGGACGTCCACATCGGCGTCGCGGTGGCGCTGGAGGAAGGGCTGATCGTCCCGGTGGTCCGCCACGCCGATCAGAAGTCCATACTGGAAATCCACCAGGCGGTGCGGGACCTGGCCGAGCGGGCTCGAAAGGGGGAACTCCTGGTGGACGAGGTGACCGGCAGCACGTTCACCATCACCAACCTGGGAATGTATGGGATCGACGCCTTCACGCCCGTTATCAACCCGCCGGAGGTCGCCATTCTGGGCGTGGGACGGGCCTTCGAGGAGCTGGCTCTGGTGAACGGGCAGATTGCCGCCCGCTCCCGCATGGTCCTCAGCCTGACCATTGACCACCGGATCGTGGACGGAGCCCCCGGAGCGGCCTTCCTCCAGACGGTTGTCCGCTATCTGGAACATCCGGCCCTGCTGTTCATCCCATGAGGAGCCGACGATGACGGAAATCCAGGACCTGGTTGTGATCGGTGGGGGGTCGGGCGGGTTCGCCGCCGCCATGCGCGCCGCCCAACTGGGCGGTCGGGTGACCCTGGTGGAAGCGGACCTCTACGGTGGGAATTGCATGAACCGGGCCTGCATCCCCACCACGTTTCTGATGGCCGCCGCACGGCTGATGCAGTCTTTCCGGAAGGCCGCGCTCTTCGGCATCCGGGCCGGGGAGCCGACGCCGGACTTCCAGGCCCTCCATGAACGCAAGGAGCTGCTGATCGAGGGGCTGCGCCTGGGCACGGAGCAATTGCTGGCCGAGTACGGGGTCACGCTGCTGCGGGGACGGGGCCGGCTGGCAGCACGGGACGCGGTGGAGGTGGACGGGCAGCGGATCCCGGCCCGCAACATCGTCGTCGCCACCGGGTCGGTGGCGGCCCAACCGCCCATCGAAGGGGCGGACCTCCCCGGCGTGATGGGGACCGAGGAGGCAGTCACGCTGGGGGAGGCCCCGGCCCGCCTGGCCATCATTGGAAGCCAGCCCTGGGACCTGGAACTGGCCCAGTACTTCCAGGCGATGGGCAGCCAGGTCACGCTGATCGAGCCTGGCCCCCAGTTGCTGCCCGAAGCCGACCGGGAGATCTCCCAGCGCCTGGGCAAGCACCTCTACGACTCCGGCATCGCCATCCGGCGGGGCGTCGCGGTGGAGGCGGTCCGCCAGCGGGAGGACGGTGCTCTGGCCGTCCTTCTGGCCGGCGGACAGGAAGTGGTGGCAGAGCGCGTCCTGGCGGCCCGCCGTTTGCCCAACTCCATCGGCCTGGGCCTGCGGGAGCAGGGGGTCCGGACGGAGGGAGGCGCCATCGTGGTCAACGACCGGATGGAGACCAGCGTCCCGCACATCTACGCTGTCGGCGATGTGGCGGCCGGGCCGATGTGGTCCCACAAGGCCAACGCCGAGGGCATCGTCGCCGCCGAGAATGCGCTGGGACGGGCCAGCCGGATGGACTACACCGCACTCCCTCGATGCATCTACACCTGGCCGGAGGTGGCCTGGGCGGGCCTGACGGAAGAGGAGGCGCTGGCACAGGGGCTGGAGGTGACGGTCGGCAAGTTCCCTATCGCCATTAACCCCTACGCGATGATCCTGGAAGAGCCGTCGGGGATGGTCAAAGTCGTCGCTGGCCGATACGGAAAGGTCCTGGGCGTCCACATCATGGCCCCCGGCGCAGCGGACCTCATTAACACGGCTGCAGTGGCGATGATGGCCGAAGCGACGGTCCAGGAACTCATCCGCCTGATCCCCGCCCACCCATCCATCGGGGAGGCACTGGTGGATGCAGCGATGGATGTGGAAAAGCGGTCGCTGCATCTGCCCAAAATGTAGCGCAGGATTCGGTCCTGCGCTACCCGCAAAATGTGAATAACGGTTATGGGATGACGGACATTATCTCCGTTATCCGCCTCGGCGTGGTGGACTACGAGGAGGCTCTGCGCCTCCAGGAGGAAGTGGCCGCAGCCCGGGCGCGAGGGGCCGCCGGCGATGCGTTGCTTCTCCTGGAACATCCGCCGGTCATCACCGTCGGGCGGGGCGGAGGCGAGGAAGACCTCCTGACCTCCCTGGAATTCCTCCTTCAGCAGGGCATCCGCGTGATCCCCACCGACCGGGGCGGACGGGCGACTTACCACGGGCCGGGGCAACTGGTCGCCTACCCCATCCTCCATCTGCCCGATGGGGACCTCTACGGATACGTCTGGCGGCTGGAGGAGGCCGCGATCCGGACGCTGCGGGCATATGGCCTGGCTGCCGAACGGCTGGAGGGGCATCCGGGCGTCTGGGTGAACGGCCGGAAAATCGCGGCCATTGGTATCTCCGTTCGGGAAGGGGTCACTCGCCACGGGCTGGCGTTGAACATCGCCCCCCATATGGCCCACTTCGACTTTTTTATCCCCTGCGGCCTGCGGGGCCGGGGGGTGACCTCTATGGAGCGGGAACTGGGATATGCGCCGGATCGGAGGGGGGTAGCCGATCGGTTTGTGCAGGCGTTTGCCGAAGTGTTCGGCCACCGGGTGAAAGAGGAGGACCCGGTCGCTTTCCGCAGGCGCATGGGCGAATGGGCCGGGCAGCCGGCCTGGCTGTGGCGAAACATCTCGGTGGAGCGCCAGGAAGCCGTGCGTCGGATGGAGGAGCTGCTGGAGGGCCTGGCGCTCCACACCGTCTGTCAGGAGGCCCTCTGTCCCAACCTGCCGGAGTGCTTCGGGCAGGGCACTGCGACGTTCCTGATCCTGGGGGATGTCTGCACCCGGAACTGCCGTTTCTGTGCGGTGAGGAAAGGGCGGCCACGCCCTCCGGACCCGGAGGAGCCGGAGCGGGTGGCGGAAGCGGCAGCCCGGCTGCATCTGCGCCATGTGGTGGTCACCTCGGTCACGCGGGATGACCTGCCCGACGGAGGAGCAGGCCATTTCGCCGCCACGGTGCGGGCCATCCGCAGCCGCCTGCCGGAGGCGGGGGTGGAGGTCCTGATCCCCGATTTTCGCGGCTCACTGGCGGCGCTGGAGACGGTCCTGAATGCCGGCCCCGACGTGGTGAACCACAACGTGGAGACAGTGCCCCGGCTGTATCCCCTCATCCGCCCCCAGGCCGACTACCGGCGTTCGCTGGGCGTGCTGGCCTGGATCAAGGCCCGGGCCCCCCAAACAGCCACCAAGTCTGGATTGATGCTGGGGCTGGGGGAACGGACGACGGAGGTCCTGCAACTCCTCTCCGACCTGCGGGAGGCCCGATGTGATGAGCTGACTCTGGGGCAGTATCTGCAGCCCACCGGGCACCAGCATCCGGTCGTCCGCTACGTCCCCCCTGAGGAGTTCACGGCATACCGGGAAAAAGCGGAAACGCTGGGATTCCAGAAAGTCGTGGCGGGGCCGCTGGTGCGGAGTTCATACCAGGCCGGACGGCCCTACCCCGGGTGACAATGCTATCTGGTCCTTCCGGCTCCGCTCCGGGGGCGCACTCCCGCCTCGGCGAGCATCCGGAACACCCCCAGTTCAGTCCGGGATTCGGCCCATCCGGTCAGGGTGGCGTCCAGTTGCGCGTGCTCCTCCCCGCACCCGGCCAGCGCCTGCTCCCGCTGGGCCTCCGTTGCCCAGGACTCCACCATCAGATACCGACGGGGATTCCGGATATCCCGCAGCAGGGTAATACCCTGAAAGCCCGGACTCCGGGCAAACAGCCGGCTCCACGCCCCGCCGGGGCCGAAGGCCAGCTCGAACGGCCCCCGCGCCTCTTCTTTAACGACAAACTCCCGGATGATCTCCACCATGCTGGCCTGCTCCTTACAAATGCACCGCACCCTCAGCCCCAGCGACAACCGACCTGCACCGTCTGGATACCCCAGGGGGGCAGGGAGATGCAGTCGCCGGGCCGCACCACCCCCCCGATCTGCCGGAGCCTCAGGTCCACCGGCGCCAGTTCTCCCACCCATTCCCCGCTCACCGAGGCAGCGGTCTCCTGCCCGGATGCATTCCAGAGACGGAGATAGACCCGGCCCTGGTGGACAAAAAGGGCGGTCGCCAGAACGGGATCGGGCGCCACACTCAGGAACGACGGGGGAGCCGACCGGAGGGCCGATGGACCCCGCAACGGCTGGCACAGGCAGGGCAGAGTATAGGGCAAGATGAATCTTGCCCTGCAGAGCCGGGAAGTACAGGGCAGAATGGCATATTCGTAGGCCTGCCGCCCCCGTAGCGCCGCGTAGCGGGAGCGTCCCCGGGTTACCGAGTCCTCGCTGGCATAGACCCACTCCCTCGGCCCCCAGGCCAGCACGTTCCGCAGCACTCCCTCCCGGCGGTCCAGGTGGTAGCCGGGCGTCCCCCGGTGCAGGAAAACCACGCCTACCCCGTCCTCGTCCTCCAGCCCCACTCCGTGCACGCCAGCGATGTTCTCCCGGCCCGTCGGGGCCAGCAGAAACGGCGAATCGCACCAGGCCCGGCGCAGCGGCGTCGCAAACGCCAGGCAGAGTTTCTTCTCGTCCTGCACCGACATCGCCCGGTCGGGCCGGTCGTCCTCTATCTGGGGACCCAGGTACACCCCCTCCTCCCCGAAATCCAGCACCACGCGCCCGTCTATGCGGGGCAGGGCCCGGTAGAGGGTGACGGTCTGGCAGAAGGGGATGCCCGCAATCTCTCCCTCTATCCGATAGCGGGTGCAGACCGGGCCGTCCGCTACCCGCTCCACCCGCCGGACCGATGCGCGGGAGTCGTGCCATGCCCCGTCCCGCCAGACAGTCAGGTATCCCCCGGCGGTGAGCAGTGCCCGACCATCGGCCTCCAGGCTCAGGCTGCCGTCGGGGTGGACCGTTGCCGTATACGGCAGGCTCTGGGGACCGGCGTCTCCTGCTGGTGTCCGCCTGTACACCCGTTCCAGGCAGCGGTACCCCAGCGCGGGCAGGTCCACCACCAGTCCCACCGTCAGCGCGCCGCCACGGGAGGCAAGGACCTGTGCCGGGACCTCTCGCTCGCCGTCGTGGAAGACGACCTCACGGGCATCCATAGCGGTCCCCGGGAGCGTCACTTCCACGTACTCCTGCCGGGGCCAGGGCGAGGGGTTGAAAACCAGAACCTCGCCCCCGGCCCCTTCGGCCAGCCAGGCCAGCGCGGCCCGGCTTACCTCCTCGGCGGTCCGCCGGGCCTGTTCGGCGTATGCCACCCCGACCTCGGCCATGGAGCAGCCATGCCGCCGGGAGTGCCACGGCCCGCAGACGTGCAGGTCGTGGTGCTGGGCCCGGCAGAGGTCCCGCCAGGCCTGCGCCAGCCGCTCCTCCCCGCTTTCACGGCCCAGCAGGAAGGCCACTGCGTCCAGCCGTTCCGCCACCAGGAGCGCGCTCTCCGCCGCCACCCGCGCCCGGATCAGCCTCTCCGCCTGCAAACCCCACGGCAGGGTGCTGGGAATGTCGTCCGGTGCGTACTCCACTGTCGGCCCCTCCTCTCCGGTCAGGATGAAGTATTCCGTCGGGGTGACGAAGCGAACGTTGGGGGTCGCGGCCAGGGCCAGCGCGTGGGGCAGAGGGGCGTCGGGCAGGTTCACGTCCTTCAGGTCGGTAACCAGGGGGTGGATGATGCCCCGCTCCCGCGCGGCCTGTTCAAAGGGAGCCAGGCTCTCCGGCTCCCAGTCCGCCCGCTCTCCGGCGGCCAGGGCCATATGCGGGAGTCCGGGATGGTCGGCCCGCAGGCGGTCGTAGCGCTGGAAGGTATAGCGGGGGACGGCTGGGATGATGCTCCCGTCGGGGGCCCGCCAGCGGACGACGGCGGCGTCGCAGGCCGGGTCGGTGCCGAAGGCCGCCCACTGGGTGCGGAAGACAACGCCACGAAAGCCGAACCCCCGCAGAATCTGGGGCAACTGGGGGAAGTACGCGGGCTCCTGGGAGTAGAAGACGGTCACCCCGGCCCCCAGCGCCCGCCGGATGGCCTCCAGGCCGTAGAAGAGTTGACGGATGAACGACTCTCCGCTGACGGATTGGGCCAGCGGCTGGCCGTAGGTGCCGTTCACGACCTCCAGATGGCCCAGTCGGAGCAGTTCCCGCATCTGTCGGACCGCCTCCGGCGCCCGGGCCGCCATATCCTCATACGTCCAGCCGTCCAGGTCCAGGGTGATCCGGAAACGGTCGTCCCGCAGGGCCCGCTCCAGAGCCGGTTGCAGGCAGAGGGGCCAGTTGTAGAGGTACCAGAGGCCGCCGTCGGGCAGGGCCAGCCAGTCCCAGAAGACCACCCCGCCGTGGTAGCCGTCCACGATGTACAGCGGTCCGGCGGGGGCCGGCGCGGTCGGCGGCTCGGCGGCCTGGCGGCGGTCCTCCCGCTCCTGCCGCCGGCGCAGAAACGCCACAATCAGGCGGACAAGTGTCCGCAAGAGTGACGGCGGGACGCGGGGAGAGGTCAGCAGGGCCAGGGCCAGGTCAGGTATGTTCATAATTAACAATTTAACAATGAACTTCGTGTCTTCGCGTCTTTGTGGTTGATCTCCAGCGTTCGCAGGAAGGCGGCGCCGTCGGCGGGGGTCAGCGGCGGCTCGTCAATGATGAAGCAGAAGCCCCTGCCGCCCAGCGCGCGGATGATGGCCAGCGCACCCTCCGGCGAGACGGTCACCTGGCAGAGTTTGCCGCTCTCCCGGATGCGGCGCAGGACGGGGAGCCAGTGCTCCGGCCCGGGTTTGCCGTAGCCGGGCACCCACTGGATGCCGCGCAGTCGCGGGAGCGAGAGGAGCAGGTCCAGGTGGCGCAGTTGCCCCACCCCGTCCAGGTGGTAGAAGGCGTGGTCCATGGCCGCGCAGCAGGCATCCAGGTCCGGCAGGACGAAGCGGGCGAACATCTGCGGGGAGATGTTGTAGGAGACGTCGCTCTGGAGCATGTAACTCCGGCCCGGCGACCAGCAGGGCGCCCAGGCGGTAGTGCCCCGTCCGGCGGGCGCGATAAGGTCGTAGAGACGGTCGTAGCAGGCCAGCCAGGCGGCCGTCGTTTCCCGCACCAGACGGTCCACCTCCTCCGGCACCCGGACCAGGTCTATCATCAGTTGCTGCAGGCCGCGCAGGTGGGCCAGGATGTCCAGGTTGCCGCCCAGGTCGGTGAAGCCGACGGTCAGTTGCCCGCCCCAGCGGGCCACGGCGGCCCGCGTCACCTCCCCAACCCGCTGCCACCACACGTTTTGCCAATCCACCGAAACGTGGAGTTCGGCAATCGGACCGGTATGGGTAGGGAGAAACCAGGTGGTATCCGCCCGGGGCTGGACCTGCGCTCCGGCGAAGGCGGCGACGACCCCCGGGCCGAAGTTGGGCCAGAAGCGGGGGAAGGCGTCGCCCAGGTAATGGGTGGCCTCCAGGCGCGGGATGAAGAGGTCCAGGATGTCGTCGGCGGGCATATCCGGCGGGAAGTTGCCCAGGAAGGTGCTGGCGAAGTGCGGCTTGCGGCGGTCTTCCGGTTCTGTGCATTCCAGCACCACCAGCGGGCGGTCCAGTTCCCCGGCCCACCACGCCGACCAATCGCGCGCAATGCGCTCCCAGCCGTCATCGGGAAAGTGCAGGTACAGAGTCATCTGGTGATTACCCACAAGTCGCTCCTGTGCTTGGAAAGGGGTGTTGTGCTGCGAATGTGAGGGTGGCGATGGTGATGAGGACAGCGCGAATGCCGGCCAGGAGGACATAAGGGCCATCGCGGTCTGAGGGGAGTCCGAGCTTGCCCCCCAGTTTTCTGAGCCACAGGACGGCGGCTTGAGGCCAGGAGTGGTTGATGTAGTAGACAAACAGAGCTGCAATCAGAACCAGGACAAAGATGCGGCGCATTCGTTCCACGGTTTGCACCCGCACATCTTCTATGTTCAACCCGTCTTCCTGATCGAAGCGATAGGTATGTTCAATCTGGGGGCGATGGCGCCATTCGGTGAAGACCGTTCGAGCATCTTGAGGGGTATGGATTGGGATATTGGTCAACAACACCACCTCCCGCTCGTAGTCGGGATCGTTGGCGACCAGAGCCCAAAGAATCTGCTGGGTGTCAGGGAGCCGGATCTGGAGCCATCCGAGGGAAACGACTGCCGTGCGCACTTTGCGCGCGTGGGTGAAGGTCACGCGAAGCTGCAGCGCAAAGGGAACGGTTGCGGTCAGGTCATCCAGCGATTCGGCTTCCCAACGGTCCAGCCGTTCGTTGTAGACCTCGACGGTGCGGTCGTGATGAGAGCGGATGATGAACTCCCCATCTACCAGACCGACCCAGCCGAAGACCTTCTGGTCATCCAGCCCCGCATCCCCTACAAAGCGCAGTTTGAGGTGGGGAAACAACGCCCGTGTGATGCGGATCGCCCGGTAAATCTCCCGATTCTCACTCACAAACTCTTCGCTCAGGTAGGAGAACCAACTGGCGTACGTCACCACCGGCTCCGGCAGGTTGACCACCGTCGCCGTCATCGCCGGATAGCCCGACGTCAGCCGTTTCTGCCCCCGTTCCCCAGGTGGCGTGCTCTTCATCACCGTGCACACATCTTCCAACCTCTTCGTATACGGCTTCTCGAAGTTGACCGGGTCCAACGCCACCACCAGGTGGGTCGGCGCGTACTCATTAACCCTGCACTGTGCAAGGCCATACAGCCCCTTCAACAGCCACCGATGGCTGAACCGCCGGTTCCACACAAACCGATACAACCGCTTGGCCGTCGGAAGGATGGTCTCTTCCTCTCGCGCAACCCCGCGCGCTATCTGCGCCACAACCGGCGATTGCCCGGCGAGAATCCCCCGCACGGCCAACTTCCCCACCTCCCGCAATCGCTTCTCCGGCAGGTGCCTCAAGACAGGTGTAAGAAAGGTGTCCAGCACGTCCGTCAACTCGACCACAGGCAAGTTGTCAATTGCGCTAACCTGCAGTATTGTATTCATACCTCCGCCCTCCGTGGTGGTTTGGGGTTTCGCATTTCAAGCATACCACGTTGGGCGGAGGTTTCAACCCCTTCAGGACATGTGGGTAATCACCAGAGAGTCATGAATTGTCAAAACAGGAGAACGTGTTAGAATTGATCCCAGGGGGTGGCACGATGAGCGTGGTTGCCAAACAGGTTCAGAGCCGCATCGTTTCTCTGCTGGAACAACTGCCGCCGGAAAGCCTGAGCGTCGTGGAGCAGTTCGTCCGGTTTGTGTACGAACTGGCGCAGAAAGGGCAGGTTGTGGCGACGGTGGCCAAACCGCCGGGCGCGCCGTATCTCTATCCGACGGTGCCCGTGCCGGCCTCTACACTCCGTAGCCTTTCCGGCATTATGCCTCCGGTTGGCGGTGATGCTCTGGCGGACACGGAAGCACTCTATGACGATGTGTGACCTATGGAAATCGCCATTGACTTATCCGTACTGGTCGCACTGCTCGTCCCTAACGACGTCTGGCACTTCCAGGCCGATGCCTTGCTGAGCACGATTGAGGCATCCGGGCACACAGGCATTTACTTTGACTGTGTGGCAGCCGAATCCGTCAGCGTCGCTGCGCGCCGCCTGCACGAGAGGAACCTTGGTGCCGAGGTGAACGCTTTGCTGGACCAACTGAATACCCGCGTGCCTCCGGATATGATCACCTGGATCCTGTCCGATGTGCCGCGCCTGTATGGAGACGTACTGGCGCTGATTCGCTCCTCGGCGGGCGCGCTGAATTTCAACGACGCGCTGATCGCGCTGGCCTGCCGGGAGCGCGGTATTCCGGCCATTGCCAGTTTTGACCCCGATTTTGACCGGGTGCCCTGGCTGCGCCGCCTGGCCCGGCCTGAAGACATAACTGCTTTCCACCGAAGAAAGGTTTAG
>JBDOIF010000157.1:0-4798 GCA_041082215.1 Anaerolineae bacterium | reverse complement strand
GGCGGTCGGCTCGTTGATGATGCGCAGCACCTCCAGGCCGGCGATCTTGCCGGCGTCCTTGGTGGCCTGTCGCTGGCTGTCGTTGAAGTAGGCAGGGACGGTGATCACCGCCTGGGTCACCGGCTCCCCCAGATAGGCTTCGGCGTCCTGCTTGAGCTTGGCGAGGATCATCGCCGAGATCTCCTGCGGCGTATACTCCTTGCCGGTCTGGGGGATATAGACACGGGCGTCCCCCTGCGGCCCGCGGACGATCTTGTAGGGCAGGATCTGGCGGGCCCTTTCCACTTCCGGATCGTCGTAGCGGCGGCCCATCAGCCGTTTAATGGAAAAGATGGTGTTATCCGGGTTGATGATGGCCTGACGGCGGGCGGTCTGCCCCACCAGCCGTTCGCCGGTCTTGGTGAACGCCACCACGGAGGGGCACAGCCGTCCCCCTTCAGCGGTGGGGATGACCACCGCCTCCCCGCCTTCCATCACGGCCACCACAGAGTTGGTTGTACCCAGGTCAATGCCTACGATTTTTCCCATTCCAGAACCTCCATCCGTCTCTTAAATTGCGAATTGCAGATCGCAAATTTCACGCCACCCTCACCCGCACCGTCTTACGGGGGGGGCGGAGGGGGCGCAGTGCCTGGCGCAGCCGCTGCCTCAGGCGGGAGGCGAACCCCTCTGCCCGGGGCAGCCGGACGGTCAACAGGCGGCCGGCCAGCTCGGCCTTCGCCCGTCGGCCATCCACCCGAAAGGGCAGGCGAAGGGTACGCTCCCATATTCCCATACGCTGCTCCTGGATGGCCCAGCCGTGCCGGGCGATGGAACGGCCCCGACGGGCCTGGGCGCGCACGGTCAGCCGGTCCCCCCGCACTTCAACGTCCACCTCCCCAGGGCGGACGTCGGGGAGGGCCAGCCGGACCACCAGCCCGTCCCGGGTTCGCCTCCAGTCGAGGGCCGGGTCGGCGCTCGCAAAGCCGGGCCCCATCAACCAGTCCATCGTCCGTCGCCAGGCAGAAAGATCGGCCCAAGGGTCCCATCGCATCAACATACCCATCACCTCCCCAGCTCGATCTCGACGGCCTGCATAGCCTTTTCTCGCTATCTCTAGCGCAGACGAAATCATACCACATTCCGTATGAGAAAGGCGTTAGAGGGGGATTAGAAGCATGTTAGAGCCGCAATACCTCACCCCTTGATTATTTCCCCCCTTCACAAAATATGGTATAATCTTTGAGAGATCATGTATTCGTGGCGGATGGGAAACCACGGAGACGCAGGGACCAAAGGGGAGCGCCGGAGCCCTCGAAACCTCCGCCAAAGCTTTGTGTTCTCTGTGTCTCTGCGGTGAGCACAGGTGGAACAACTGAGTTTCGTCTTTTTAGCATTGCTCGTTGCAACGGACAGGGGGGGGTAACGGGAAGGCAAGGAATGTCGGTCCTGCAGGAATTGCTCAACCTGGTGCTGACGCCACCGGGCGACCTTTACTATCATCTTGCGTTGCTCTTCACACTGCAGATCCTCCTGGCCGTTGCCTGGGGCCACCGGATGCGCACCGGCCGTGAGGGGGGGGCTACCCGCCTGCTGTCAGCCGCTACGGGTCTGCTGCTGACCCGCGTGATCCTGATCTTCGCCAGCGCTGCCGCTGGCAGCGGCGTCGTCGCTTCGGCGAAGCTCCTCCCCCCCCTTGAACGCTTCCTGGACCTCTGCCTCATTCCCCTCTCAGCCTGGGCCTTTCTGCCCATCCTCCGGCAGCACCCCCGGGCCGGCCTGGGCTTCCTGGGCGGGACCCTGCTGGCCGCCACCCTGGTCTACGCTTACTTCGCCGTCGGATGGCCACCTGCTGAGGCGGCCGGCATCGCCTACAACACCTACTGGCAGGCACAGGTTTGGGAGAGCGGGAGCCTGCTCCTGGCCGCCCTGGCCCTCCTGGCCCTCCTGATCTGGCCCCGCCCCGGCCTGGGCCTGCTGGCTGCCGCCCTGGTGACCTGGCTGGTCGGCCACCTGGCCCAGCTCCTGCTGCCGCCTCTGGCCCCCCATCTGGCTCCCCTCACCCGCCTTTCCAACCTGACGGCCCTTCCGCTCCTGGCGGCGCTGGCCTTCCAGGAAGCCCTTCACCCTACCCCAGCCCCATCCCCCGCCCCCAGGCCCGATGGGGCTATCCGACTGCTGGAGCTGGCGCAGCGGATCCAGCAGGCCTCCGATGTCGAGGCCGCACTGGCTGCCGCCCTCCCCGAGATCGCCCACCACATGGGCGTGGAAATGGTTGCCATCGGCCTGCCGGCTGTGGGGGCTTCCCCCGCCGTGCGCATCGTCGCCTTGCATCCCGACCCCCATACCTCCCTGCCCACCCTCCCCCTCGAGCGTCAACCGCTGCTTTCCGCCGCCGTCCACACCCGACACCCCCAATATATGGACGCCGCCAATCCTGTCCCAGAAGGGATGGCCCTGTTGCGCCGTCTGGGCTTCCACCAGCCCGGCCCGCTGCTCGTCGAACCGCTGATGAACGGGGAAGACGTACAGGCCCTCCTCCTTCTGGGCAACCCAAGTGGGAAGCCTCCTTTCACCGAAGACCAGATGAGACAGGCCCACACCGTGGCCAGCCTGATCGCCTCTGCCCTTGCCAGCGCCAGCTATCGCCGTACTGTGGAGCGGAAGGCGGAGCGGCTCACCGCCGCCCTGCGGGAGCAGGAGGCGGAGCGCGCCGAACGGCTCACCACCCTCCAGGAGGAACTGGAACGGGTCCAGCAGGAGGCCCAGGAGTTCGCCCGTCAGCTCACCGCTATGGAAGAGGAGGCGACCCGACAGCGGAAGCGGGCCGACGAACTGGCCGAATTGCTCCGCATCCGGGAGGAGCAGGTCCGGGAGGCGGCCACCTCATCCGCTCAGGCAGCCGCTTACGAGGAAGAGATTCAGGAACTGGCCCGGACGCGGGAGGCGCTGGAAAAGGAGCTGGAGGAGTGGAAACGACAGGTCCGGGAGCTGGAGAAAAGGGAAGCGCAACTCCAGAAGGAGCTTCAGGCCAGCCGGGAGCAGGCTGTTTCAGTGCCTGGAGCGGCTGTCGAGCCGAGTGGGACCATCGTCGCCGATGAGCGGGGTCATATCGTCCTGGCGGACCGGATCGCCCGACGGCTGGTCGGCCGGACGGAGGCGGAACTGCTGGGCCTGCCCCTCCACGCCGCCTTCTCCGACCCGAGCTGGGCCCAGACGGTGAGCGAGCTGATGGCCGGTCAGACACCCGATGGCCTCACCGCGGCGGTCACGCTGCAACAGGATGGACAGCGTATCCGCGCCAAGCTCGCCCGCCTGGCTGCCGGGGCGCAGGCTCCCTCCGGCTACGTCGCCGTGCTGCGGGAGGAAACGGGGCAAGACGACAGGGCCGAGATTGTCGCCTCTCTGACCAACGAGCTCCGTACTCCGATGACCTCCATTGTCGGCTACACGGACCTCTTGCTCGGCGAGTCGGTGGGCATCCTCGGGGAGACACAGCGCAAGTTCCTCCAGCGGGTCAAGGCTAACGTCGAACGGCTGAGCGGCCTGATTAATGACCTGATCGAGGTCACTGCTATAGACGCCGGGCGGATCGAGCTGACACCGGAGCCGGTGGACATCGTTACGGTGATCGAGGGAGCGATCATGGGCCTCTCTGCCCAGTTTCGGGAGCGGGACCTGAGCGTTCGTCTCGATATGGCGCTGGAGCTGCCGCCCATCCGGGCCGACCGGGACAGCCTCTATCAGATTATCCTCCATCTTCTCTCCAACGCATGCCAGTGCTCCCGCCCCGGCACCGAGGTGATCGTCACCGGCCATCTGGAAGAGCCGCAGGACCCGGCCGTGCCCCCTTACCTCCGTATCTCCGTCACCGACACGGGCGGCGGCATCGCGCCGGAGGACCAGCCCCGCGTCTTCCAGCGGCTCTACCGGGCCGATAACCCCCTCATCGCCGGCCTGGGGGAGACCGGGGTGGGGATGTCTATCGCCAAAACGCTGGTCGAGGCCCACGGGGGACGGATCTGGGTCGAAAGCGAGATGGGAGCTGGCAGCACCTTCAATTTCATCCTGCCCGTCACCGGGCCGGGGCCAGCCAGGAAGGAGAGAAAATGAGCGATTCCCCTTCCACTTTCCCCCGCCTGTCGCTGGGGTTGCGGCTGCTTTTCCTGGGCAGCCTGCTGGCCATGCTGGCAGGCGCGCTGGTGATGGGGACGCTCTGGCTTCCCCTCGCCGACCGGGCGGCCGGCCCCCGACCGGCCACGTCTGTGGCGGAGGCCACGCTGATCCCCACCTTCCCCCCACCGACCGCTCCGGCGACGGCCATCGGGGAAGCCTCCCCCTCTCCCTACCCTTCCCCCAGCCCGACCGTCCCCCTCCCGACACCCACTGCCCCCTCTGTCATCTACCCCACCTGTATCCCCCCTGCCGGATGGCTCCCCTATCAGGTCCAGCCCGGCGATACGCTCTACTCTCTGGCCTGGCGGGCCGGCATTTCGGTTTATGCCCTGGTGGAAGGGAACTGCCTGGGAGGGGAGGCCCTTCCGATAGGTCGCATCATCTATCTGCCACCCCTATTCTTCGCTACCCCTACCTCTGTCCCCTGCGGCCCGCCACCCGGATGGGTCCGCTACATTGTCCAGCCGGGGGATACGCTCTGGAATCTCTCCTACCGGCTCGGTATATCCATCGAGGCCATCCGGTGGGCTAACTGTCTGTACGGATACACGCTGTGGGTGGGGCAACCCCTCTACCTGCCCGCTTATCCACCCCCTCTTTCCCCCACCCCGTTCCCGACCTTCACGCCCACGCCGACCTTCCT
>JBDOIF010000154.1:0-84410 GCA_041082215.1 Anaerolineae bacterium | reverse complement strand
GGCGGTCGGCTCGTTGATGATGCGCAGCACCTCCAGGCCGGCGATCTTGCCGGCGTCCTTGGTGGCCTGTCGCTGGCTGTCGTTGAAGTAGGCAGGGACGGTGATCACCGCCTGGGTCACCGGCTCCCCCAGATAGGCTTCGGCGTCGGCCTTGATTTTCTGCAGGATCATCGCCGAGATCTCCGGGGGGGAGTACTCCTTGCCGCCCATCCAGACGCGGATGTCCCCGTTGGGGGCTGCGGTGACCTTATAGGGGACAATCTGGAGTGCCCGCTGCACTTCAGGGTCGTCGAACTTACGGCCCATAAAGCGTTTGATGGAGAAGATGGTGTTTTCCGGATTGATGATCGCCTGTCGCTTGGCCACCTGGCCCACCATCCGCTCCCCGGTCTTTGGATTGACAGCGACGACGGAGGGGAAGAGCCGTCCTCCTTCGGCGCTGGGGATAACGACCGGCTCCCCGCCCACCATCACCGCACAGACGGAATTGGTAGTGCCCAGGTCAATACCGATGATCTTGCCCATTCCGTTCCTGCTCCTCTCTGCTCAGAGTCCGGAGGCCAAAGTCCCGTATCACTGCGTCTCCACGTCTTTCTCTTCCTGCGCTTCCTCGCCGCCCGGGATCTCCGCCTCGACGTCCGCCCCCTCCTTCGTCGCGGCGGGCTTTGCTGGCGCGCGCGCCACCCGCACCAGAGCGGGACGGATCACCCGGTCGCCCAGCATATAACCCCGCTGCACCTCGCCGATGATCTTCCCATCCTCATACCCCTCCACCTCCTCATAAGTCACTGCCTCATGATAGAGAGGGTCGAACATCTGCCCTTCCGCCTCGATGGGCTTCACTCCCTCTGATTCCAGCACTACCTCCAGCTTCCGCTTGATCAGGAAGATCCCCTCGATCCAGGTGAGCCGTTCCAGGCCCAGGGGGAGGGTCTGCATCGCCCGTTCCAGGTCGTCCAGCACCGGCAGGAGTTTGCCGATGAGATGGGCGTTGCTCATCTGGGTCCGTCGCTGCCATTCTGCCTCCTGCCGCTTCCGGTAGTTGGCGAACTCCGCCTGGGATCGTTGCCAGCCGTCCAAGTATTCGGCGGCCTGGGCGCGGGCCTCTTCCAGCTCCCGCCTCAATCGGTTCAGCTCCGACTCCTCCTCCACAGTTCCAGCTTCCGCAACAGCCTCGGCCTCCTCCTGTGCCCCGGTTTCCACCGCTTCAACCGACACAGCTTCTTCTTCTGGATTCGGGCTCACTTCTTTACGGACCTCCTTTGCTTCCTCGTTCATGGCGACGACCTCCCGGTAGCAGAGGGTAAAGGTTCGGAGCCAGCCACGAAGACATCGTGGACCAGCTCAGAAAGCAGCCCGGCGACGAAACGGACGGCGGAGATGGCGCGGCCGTAGCCCATACGGGTAGGGCCCAGCACTCCCAGGGCGCCGGTGGCCAGGCCGGCGACGCCGTACCGGCTGAGGATCAGGCTGCAGGCCTGGAGCTCGTCGAAGCGGCCCTCCCCGCCGATCACCACCCGCACACTGCCGATTGTGGGGCCCAGGGTGTCGGCCAGGACCGCCTCCAGGAAGCTCCGTTCCTCAAGGACCCGCAGGACGGACTGGGCCTGCCCACCTTCGGTGAACTCCGGCTCCTGGAGAAGCTCGGTCAGGCCGTCGTGGTAGACCTCATCGGCAGTGGAGAGATCGGCCCGGTGCATCATTCCCACCGCCAGTTGGGCGATGTCGGCCTCGAAGAGGGGAAGGGTGGGGATATGCGCCTCGATCTCCTCGGCGGTAAGGCCCGCGCAGAGCTGGTTGAGCCGATCCGCTACTTCGCTGAGCACGGGCTGGGGCAACGGCTCCGGCAGGGTGAGCATCTGCTGTTTGACCAGCCCCCCCTGAAGGACCAGGACCAGGAGCACCAGGCGGCCCTGGGTAGAGATGAGCTGCAGGTGCCGGTAGCGGGCCCGGGCGGCGCGCGGGGCGGTGACCAGCGCAGCGCTGCGGGTGGTGCGGGCCAGGACCGAGGCGGCCAGGGGCATCCACTCTTCCACCTCCTGCCGGATCTGCTGGAACTGATGGGCGATGGTGCGCCGCTCTGCCAGCGGCAACTCCGTCTCCTGCAGCAGCCGCTCGACGAAGTACCGGTATCCCAGATCGGTGGGCATCCGCCCGGCGGAGGTGTGGGGGTGGGTGAGATAGCCCAGCTCCTCCAGCCGCGCCATC
The DNA here is from genome assembly GCA_041082215.1 of Anaerolineae bacterium. Taxonomy (GTDB): domain Bacteria; phylum Chloroflexota; class Anaerolineae; order B4-G1; family DUEL01; genus JBDOIF01. The sequence continues at coordinate 82,202 of JBDOIF010000154.1, read as the reverse complement.
TCGTTGCGAACAGTGGCCGGGCTGACGTTCAGGCCGTACTTCTCCACCAGCGTGCGCGAGCCAACCGGCACGGCGGTGCGCACAAACTCATGCACCACCAGGCCGAGGATCATCTCCTGACGTCCCGTCAATTCTCCCATACCTCTTCTCTCCTTTTTAGCACTCTCCTGCCAAGAGTGCTAAGACCCGGAAATTCATGCTACCACGGGGAGGTGAAACTGTCAAGGATTCGTTGAAGTGGCAACGTGTGTATCCCCTGGCCAGCCATCATCCTACCAAAAGCGGGGGACCCGTGATACAATAACCTCGAACCACACGTGAGCTACAGGTCGGTAGCCAGGCGATGATTGTCCACAACAGCCGTTCCCTGCAGGGGCGTATTCGTGTGCCCGGCGACAAGTCCATCTCCCATCGGGCCCTGATGCTGGCTGCGCTGGCAAACGGCGCCTGCAAACTGACGGGCTTCTCGCCCTGCAACGACTGCCTGGCAACGCTGGATGCGATCCGGGCGCTGGGTGTTGATGTAGAAATCCACACTCCCCACAAACTGACCGTCTCTGGAAAAGGGCTGAGGGGTCTGCAAGCACCGGCCTCGCCGCTCGACTGCCGCCGCTCGGCTACGACCATGCGCTGTCTGATGGGTCTTCTGGCAGGCCAGATCTTCACCAGTTCTCTGACAGGGGATGGGCAATTGCTCCGCCGCCCGATGGGCCGGATCATCCAGCCCCTCCGCAGAATGGGGGCCAGGATCGCTACCGCTGGGCCTGTCTCCATTATCATCCATGGAAGGCCCCTGCACGGCTGTGACCACGTACTGCCGGTTGCCAGCGCGCAACTCAAGACGGCCCTGTTGCTGGCCGCACTGTATGCCGACGGCCCGACGTCCATCCACCAGCCAGGTCCGGCACGCGACCACACCGAGCGGCTGCTTGCCGCCATGGGCGCTCACATTGAAACAGGGGGGGCAACCATCGAACTCCGTCCTTCTACAGAGCTTTCCCCCATCCCGATCCACATACCCGGCGATTTCTCCTCGGCGGCTTTCCCCCTGGTCGCAGCGGCGCTCGTGCCCGATTCCCGGGTCACTGTCCTGGGCGTGGGTGTGAATCCCACCCGCACAGGCTTGCTCGACGTCCTGCGGCAGATGGGGGCCGAGGTTGCAATAGAAAATGAGCGTCTACAGGGCCCGGAACCGGTTGCCGATGTGACGGTGTGGACCTCCACCCTGTACGGTGTCGAAATCGGCGGCGAGACAGTCGTCCGCATGATAGACGAGTTCCCTGTCTTCGCCGTCGCCGCAACGCAGGCACACGGCATCACGACGGTCCGTGACGCTGCCGAACTGAGGGTCAAGGAGACGGACCGCATTCGCGGCATAGTCGCCGGACTGAAAGCGATGGGGGCGAAGATTCAGCCCTTGCCCGACGGGTTTGTCATTCAGGGTCCCACCCCCCTGCGCGGCGCCATCGTGGACAGCTACGGCGACCACCGGCTGGCGATGGCCTGGGTCGTGGCCGGGCTGATCGCAGAGGGAGAGACAACGGTGAACCATGCCCACTGTATGGACGATTCATTCCCCGGTTTTGTCCAGATGATGCAGGAGATGGGGGCAAGGATTGAGCCGTGAGCAGCGGCGCGGGCTGTCAGCCTGCGAGAAACAGGCCTGGCGGCCTGCGCTACATAGTCAGGCAACCCAGGGAGAGGCGATGTTGCGATTCCTGACCGCAGGCGAGTCTCACGGTCCCTGCCTGATCGTGATCGTGGAGGGGTTACCCGCAGGCCTCCAGGTCAACCTGGAGGCGATCAACCGCGACCTGGCGCGTCGCCAGGGCGGCTACGGCCGCGGTGAGCGGGCCCGGATCGAGCAGGACCAGGCCGAGATTTTGAGCGGAGTCATTGCCGGCAAGACGACCGGCGCGCCGGTAGCGCTGTCCATCGCCAACCGGGACTGGGCCAACTGGCGCGACCGCTGGGCTGCCGCCGATCTGCCCAGGCTGACCATCCCCCGACCCGGCCATGCCGACTATGCCGGGATGGTCAAATACGGCCTGGACGATGCGTGGCCCGTGCTGGAACGGGCCAGCGCCCGTGAGACAGCCGCGCGCGTGGCCGCAGGCGCGCTGGCCCGGCTCTTCCTCGCCACCTTTGGCATCGCCGTTGGCAGCTTCGTCACCGAGATCGGAGGGGTCGTTGCAGCCGTGCCCGATCTGCCGCCGGAGGCGCTCTGGCTGCTGGCTGAGGCCAGCGATGTCCGTTGCCCCGACGAGCATGCCGCCGCACAGATGCGGGCCGCCATTGACGCTGCACGCCGGGCGGGCGACTCCCTCGGCGGCGTCTTTGTCGTCACCGCCACCGGCGTGCCGGTCGGCCTGGGCAGCTATGTCCATTGGGACCGACGGCTGGATGCCCGGTTGGCCGCGGCGGTGATGTCCATCCCCGCCGTCAAAGGCGTTGAGATCGGCCCCGCTTTCGAGAACGCCCGACACCGTGGCACCGAGGTCCACGACGCCCTGCTCCCCGACGGCGCGGGGGGAGTGGTGCGGCCCACGAACCGGGCCGGCGGCGTCGAGGGAGGGATGAGCAACGGCGCGCCGATCGTGGTGCGGGCAGCGATGAAACCGCTCCCTACCACCGCCACACCCCAGCGCTCGGTGGATCTGCTCAGCGGCAAGCCGGCCGAAACACAACCCCTCCGATCCGATGTCTGTGCCGTGCCCGCTGCCGCCGTCGTCGGCGAAGCTATGGTCGCCTGGGTGCTGGCCGATGCGCTGCTGGAAAAGAAAGGGGGAGATAGCCTGGCAGAGTGCGCACGGTAAATCCGATCATCCTGACAGGTTTCATGGGCACGGGAAAGACCAGCGTCGGGCAGGAAGTCGCCCGGCGTCTGGGCCGCCCGTTCGTGGATATGGACGCCGAGATCGAACGGCGGATGGGGAAACCGATCCCGCGCATCTTCGCCGAGGACGGTGAGGCCGCTTTCCGAGAGACAGAGAAGGCGCTGTGTGCGGAACTTACGCGCAGGGCAGCCGACGAGGGGCTGGTGATCGCAACCGGCGGCGGGACGTTAATAGACCCTGCCAGCCGGACGCGGATGATGGAAATGGGCACGGTGATCTGCCTGGACTGTGCCCCAGACGAAATCCTGCGGCGGCTCCAGATGCCCGGCAACCCCCTCAGGCCCCTGCTCCCGAAAGACGACCCCCTCGCTGAGATCGAGCGGCTGCTGGCAATGCGCCGTGCAGCATATGCGTCTATCCCCTGGCATGTGGATACAACTCATCTCCCGCCTGAGGAGGTTGCCCGGCGAGTGATCGAACTGGGCCGAACCATCACCCTGCCGGTGAAGATGCCGGGCGGTTACTATGACGTCCACGTCGGCGACGGATTGCTGCCCTACGTGGGCGGAGCCTTGCAGGCTGCGCTCGGCGGTGAGGGGGGCCGGGTCGCCATCGTCTCCAACCCCATCGTCGCGCCGCTCTACAGTGCTCAGGTCGAAGAAGGGCTGCGTGCAGCAGGTTTCCATCCCTTCCCCTGCACCATCCCCGACGGAGAGGCGCACAAGACGCTGGACACCGTCGTTTCGCTCTACGATCAGTTCCTGGCCGGAGGGCTGAGCCGCAGCGATGTGGTGCTCTCGCTGGGCGGCGGCGTGACCGGCGATGTGGCGGGGTTTGCCGCAGCGACTTTTATGCGCGGGGTCCGCTTCGCCCAGCTTCCCACGACGCTGCTGGCGATGATAGATGCCAGCGTGGGTGGCAAGACAGGCGTCAACCTGCGCCAGGGCAAAAACCTGGCCGGCGCGTTCCACCATCCTGTGCTGGTACTCATTGATCCCACTGTGCTCCGGACCCTGCCCCCCGAACAGGTCCGCTCCGGCCTTGCTGAGATGATCAAACACGGCGTCGTCGGCGCTCCGGAGCTTTTTGCCGAACTGGAGGCGGCAGCCGGCGAGCCCCTCCGGGCCATACAAAGCCTGCCCATCGCCCAGGCGCTGCGGGTGAAAATCCTGATCGTTGAGGCAGACCCCTTTGAGCAGGGCCGCCGGGCCGTGCTCAACCTGGGCCACACGGTGGGACACGCGCTGGAAAAGTTGAGCGCCTTCACCCTCCGCCACGGAGAGGCCGTGAGTATCGGGATGGTCGCCGCCGCACGGATCGCGGTCGAGCTGGGCCTGGCCGACCCTTCGCTTGCCGGGCGCATCGAGGCCGTCCTCGCAGCGTGGGGGTTGCCGGTGCGGCTTTCCCCCTACACCGCCGCTGCTGTCTGGGAAGCAATGTCCCACGACAAGAAACGAAAGGGCCTGACCTTGCGGTGGGCGCTCCCCCGCGCCCTGGGCGAAGTCGAGGTGGTCGAACACGTGCCGCCTTCCGTCGTCCTGTCCGTGCTAAAGGGAATGGAGCAATGACAGAGGATGATCTGGAGGAATTAAGGCATCGTATTGATGAGATCAATCGTCAGATTCTGGACCTGCTGGCCAGACGCGGCGTTCTGGTCGAACAGGTCGGTGCTCTAAAAGCCAGGCTGGGGCTGGAGACCTATGACCCCCAGCGCGAGGAGGCTGTGCTGCAGGAACTCGTAGCGGCTAACCCAGGCCCCTATTCCGGCGAATCCATCCGCCTGATCTTTGAGCAAATCTTCCGCGCCTCCCAGCTCCTGCAGGAGCGCCAGACCCGGCGGCATCTGCTGGCCTGGCGGGGCGAGCGCTCCACAGCAACGGTGATCGAGGTCAAGGGGGTGCGCATCGGCGGGGGACGGCCGGTGGTGATCGCCGGCCCCTGTGCCATAGAGAGCCGCGAGCAGTTGGCGACTGTGGCGCGGGAGGCCCATCGTTATGGCGCTGCCGTGCTGCGGGGCGGCGCCTTCAAGCCACGCACTTCGCCGCACAGTTTTCAGGGCCTCGGCGAGGAGGGGCTGCGCTACCTGAAAGAGGTCGCCGCCGCCGAAGGAATGCCCGCGGTCAGTGAGGTGCTCGATGCGGGCGATGTGGAGCTGGTCGCAGCTTACGCCGATATCCTTCAGATTGGCGCTCGCAACATGCACAATCCGGTGCTGCTGCGGGCAGTCGCCGCCGCCGGGAAGCCGGTGCTGCTCAAGCGCGGCTTTATGGCCACCATCGAAGAGCTGCTCTATGCCGCTGAATACGTAATGGCGGAGGGGAACGAGGAGGTCATCCTCTGCGAACGGGGCATCCGTACCTTTGAACATTGGACGCGCAACACGCTCGATATCTCGGCGGTGGCGGTGCTCAAGCAGGAAAGCCACCTGCCGGTCATCGTTGATGTCAGCCATTCCGCTGGCCGCAGGGACATCATCATCCCCCTGGCCCGCGCGGCCCTCGGCGCTGGCGCCGACGGGATCATGGTCGAGGTCCACCCCAACCCCCTCCAGGCCCTATCCGACGCCGCTCAGCAGATTGACCTGGCCCAGTTTCAGGCGCTGATGGCCTCGCTGGCCCCTTTCCTGAACGAACCGCAGCAGGGGGAGAAGGGTGGTTGACGGACAGACGCAACTGGTAGGGCTGATCGGCTGGCCCACGGCCCACAGTCTCTCCCCGGCTATGCTGAACGCCGCCTTCGCCGCGACGGGGCTGAACTGGTGCTATGTCCCGCTGCCGGTGCCGCCGGACCGGCTCGAAGCGGCAGTACACGGGCTGGTTGCGCTGGGGTTTCGTGGGGCTAACGTGACCGCGCCGTACAAGCGGTCCATTCTCCCTTTCCTCGATCGTGTTGATCCCGGAGCCTGCGCCCTCGGCGCGGTGAACACCCTGATCGTCCACCGGAAGGGGGAGAAAGCAAGCATCTACGGCTGTAACACCGACGAGAGCGGCTTTATCCGCGCGCTGCATCAAGGCGGCGTGCGTACCGGGGGCTGTCGCGCCCTTGTCGTTGGGGCAGGTGGTGCAGCGCGGGCGGTGGTCTCCGGCCTGCTCCGGGGAGGGGCCGAAGCAATCACCGTCCTCAACCGCACCCCGGAACGGGCAGAGCAGCTCATCGCCGACCTGGCGGGGCAGGGAAGACAGGCAACTCGCCTCGTCGCTCTGCCGCTCACGCCGGGGGCGCTGATCGAAGCGGCTGGCCGGGCCACGCTGCTGGTGAACGCCACCCCTGTCGGTACCTGGCCCCAGGCAAGCGCCTCGATCTGGCCGGACGGCCTGGCGCTCCCTTCCCATCTGGTTGTCTTCGACCTGGTCTATAACCCGCGCCGGACCCGGCTTCTGGAGCAGGCGAGGGCATCGGGGGCGCGCGCTATGGACGGGCTGGAGATGCTGGTCCAGCAGGGGGCCATCGCTTTCGAGATGTGGACCGGTGAGCCGGCCCCCATCGCGGCGATGCGCGCCGCCTGCGTCGAGGTGTTGGGGGAGGTTTGATGCATTGCAAGATTCTTGTTCTCCATGGGCCCAATCTCAACCTGCTGGGGCAGCGAGAGCCGCAGGTCTATGGGCGGGTGACGCTGGCGGAGATCAATACGGCGCTGCAGTCGCTGGCGGCAGAGCGAGGCGCTGTGCTGCGGATACTCCAGGCCAATGGGGAGGGGGCGCTCATTGACATATTGCACCAGGCGATGGGCTGGGCCGACGGCGTGCTGATCAACCCGGGCGGCTATGCCCATACCAGCGTGGCCCTGCGCGATGCCATCGCCGCGGTGGGGCTGCCCACTGTGGAGGTACACCTCAGCAACATCTACGCCCGCGAGCCGTTCCGCCGTCGCTCGCTGATCGCACCGGTCTGTGTGGGCTTTATCGGCGGTTTCGGCTGGCGCAGCTACCTGCTCGGCCTTGTGGCGCTGCTGGACTATTTACAGGAATGCCAGCTCAGCCATCATCTGGGCGACGAACCAGGAGCCGTTGCCGGTGAGGTGAAAACGGCCGGTTGACGGGTCCTGAGCGATCAGCGCCGCATCCTGCCAGCGCCTGAACAACTGCCCGGCACGCTCGTCGCCCAGGACCTCGCTGAACAGAGCCTGTTCGAAGCGGGCCGAGAGAAGGGCCGTCTCCAGCCGGAACAGACGGCTCTCCAGCGGCGTGCGGCGCATCCCCCCCTGCAGGCCGGGGAAAGACGGGCTGACGCTGCGGCAGTAGTCCGCATACTCGGGGTGGCGGTAATGGTAATCGCCCCAGACCCCATCGGCGATGGTCCCCAGGGCCAGGCAATCCTCCCCCCGTTCTGGAAAGGTGAAATAGAGGTTGGTATCGCGGTGGCGGGCGAAGTGATTGAAGAGGGTCTTCTTATAGCCCCGCGCGATGAGAAGGCGGGAGACGGCCTGAAGCAGCCAGTAGTTCTCCAGGCGATCTCGCTCCAGCAGCCCGTGGGCCTCGGCAAAGCGTCGGTTGCGTGAAGAGAGCTGGAGTTCATAAACGGAAAAGCCATCCACGCCGACGGCCTCCAGGGCACACACATCCGCCAGCGCGCCGGTCAGCGTCTGCCCTGGCAGGCCGACGATCAGGTCCACACTGACAATCCAGCCACGGGCCACCGCCCGTTCGATTCTGGTCAGCACCTCTGCTGCTTGCTCGCGCCGTCCGATGGTCCGGCGCACGTTGTCCTCCAGGCTCTGCACACCAACGTGGAGCCGGGTAAAGCCCAGCTCGTCGAGGGCATCGAGCATCTCCTCATCCAGCTCGCTGGAGGAAGATTCCAGCGCCCACTCCGTCTCCGGCCCACAGGCAAAGCGTGCCTGCAAAGCCTGCACCAGGCGGCGCAGTGCGGCCGGCCGGATGAAGGTGGGCGTGCCACCGCCAAGATGCACCGTGGAGACAGGCCGCCGGGCAAGGGTGCCCAGGCGGCTCCACAGTTGAGCCTCCTGGATCAGCAGGTCAATGTAGCCCTCGATATGCTGCTCGCGCAGCCGCCGCAGGGGGAAGGCGTAGCAATCACAAAAGGCGCAGCGGCTGGAGCAGAAGGGGATGTGAACATAGATGCAGAAGGCGCGCTTTTCGTCCATGCTGCGGACATCCTGGCTCAAGGTGGACCAGGCCCGGGGGCCGTCGTCGGTCAGGCCGCGGCGGGCCCAAACAGGCAGGGGCAGGTGTCGCGCCTCGATCGGATAATCGGGTGTGAGGGAGGCCCATTCGCGCTTGATCGCCGCAGGGTCAACTTCCGCCGGGGCATCGCGGAAGAAAAGCTCAAAGCGAGCCTGCATAGATCCTCCGCTGGCCTCTCTCAGCCCAAAGACGCCGGGCAGTCCTTTCTATGACCGCCTCGGTCAGCCAGCGCTGCACGCGGCAGCGAAAGCCCTCAATCCCCCCGGCCGGACTGTCCAGCGGGCAATGGTCCGGACAGGCCCGGGCACAGTGGTAGCGATTGAAGCACTCAGCGCAAGCGCCGGGAAGCATACCGAGGCGCTGGCGCAATCCGTCCACGCGGGCGATGTCCAGGTCAAAGCAACCGTTTTCCCTCCAGGCACCGATCGCCAGGCCCCGTTCCCGTGCATCTTCGGCCCGGGTGATCTTAAAGCAGGCGGTCGCCACGCCGCCAGGAACCAGGTTGAGCACCTGACGAAAGACGTGGCAGTAGGGACCGTGCACTTCGCCAGGGCGGCTGCCTGAAAAGGAGAGGGGGACGCCATAACCCTGCGCCAGCTTCTGGGCCTCCAGGAAGTGCGCCACGAAGCTGGCGGCCTGGTCGGGTTCGAGTTCGGCGGCCCGTCCGCCGCGATAGGCCGGCTCAAAGTGGATCGCCGCCGGGCGGAGCTCCTGACAGAGGTAGGCGGCGATCTCGGCCTGACGGTGCAGCGTCTGTGCCGTGATCGTCGCCCGGACGTGGAAGCGGCGGCCCTCGGCGTGGAGGATGCGGGCCGTCCGCTCGACGATGTGCGCTGTGCCACGGCCGTCGTGCCGGGGCCGCTGGGCGTTCTGGATTTCGGGCGGACCGTCGCAGGAGAGGCCGATCAGGTCGAAACGGCGAGCCAGCCAGACGGCCGCCCGCTCCGACAGGACACCGCCGGTGGCAATGTAGCGGAACTGACCCACTCCGTGGCGCGTGGCGACCGCCTCGAGGCGAGCCAGGACCGATTCCACACGCTCCAGGTGAAGGGTCGGCTCGCCGCCGCCGTGAAAGACAACGTGGAGGGGCAACCCCTTCTGGCGGCAGTTCGCCGCAACCAGTTCGGCCGCCGCCACGATGGCCTCTTCCCCCAGACGTGTAGCCGGACCAGCGGATGGGGTAGCATAGCAGTAGCGGCAGTGCAGGGCGCACTCGTTGTTCAGGTAGAGCGTCAGGCATTCAGGGCGGAAAGGCTCCTCCTGTTGCCGCTGCGCAGCGACGACGGCGGCCTCGGCACGCTGCCACAGCTCCCTTGCCTCGGGGGCAGGGGCGGTGGGGCCGATCTGCTCTGCGAAACGGTCGGCTTCCGCTCGATCAACCACGCAAACATAGCCAGGGGCATAAAAGAGGGCGTACGCCGGACCGTCCCGGCGCTGGATCGGCATCCCCCCTGCACGCACAGCCCGGAAGTGCATGCCCTGGTCGGCCATCTACCCCTCCGGCGGGCCCAGGGGGTCCCGCGGGACGCAGACCATATGGCGGACGAGGTCCAGGAAGAGGTCCCTGGCGCGGGAAAAGGCCGTGGCCTCGTCCTCGCCCAGGGCCTGGGCAAGCTGTGAGCCGATCTCACCCAGGGTATGTCGGCCATCGAACAGGTTGAACGTCCGCTGCTTTTCCTCCTCGTCCGTCCCAAAGAGGCGAATGGGCGGCTCCTGCCTGTGCCGGTAGCGGGCCCAGACAGCGCCGTCCTGGACCAGGATGACATAGTCGGGGTTGACGATGGGGCGAATACGGGCCAGTTGCTGATCGGGCAGAGCAGAAAGGTCGGTCAGGCGGAAGCCCTGTCCGCCCTTGAGCGTACCATGAAGGACGGGCAGTTCCTGCAACATAGCGAGCAGAAAGGCCCGCCGCCCCCGGTCAAAAGAAGGTTTGTCGCGCCTCTTCAACGGAGTCATAACAGAGCCTGCCGGAATTCTTCAATCCGCTGTAAGAGGACGGGGTCCTCATCCCGGATCCAGGCCGGCGGGCAGGCGGCATAGAAGGCGGAGAACTGCTCGACGCAACGGACCATCCAGTCGCGCAAGGGTAAGGGCTGTTCCGCCCGCACCTCTCCGGTAAACGTGTACAGGCCGCCCAGGTGTTCAAACCGCGGGAAGGGAGGTGGCCCATCGGGCGTTTGATCCTGCACGCTCAGGGGGAAGCCGCAGGTCATGCCCCGCTCGCGCAGGAATTCCATCGCCACGACAAGGGTATCCTTGCCCGGCATCATCAGGCCGGCTGACTGGCGCAGCGCATAAGGCCGGCTGGCGACGGGGTCCTCACGGTACGGCACGCGGGCAAAGCTGGGCAGGTCAGGCGGGAAGCGGACCGGGGAGAGCCAGAAGGCCGGGTTGGTAATGGAGGGGCCGCGCAAAGGGGCGGGATGGCAGAGGCAGACATCGCTTTGCCCCAGCCGGCGGTCCATATCATCCAGCCAGGCCGTACAATCCTCCTGAACGATCAGGTCGTGGTCAATAAACCACAGCCCGGCCCGGTCGCGCAGGAGGACACGGGCGACAGCCTCACGGACACGCCAGTCCTCCCCGGAGCCATCGGGAGGGTAAGGCAATTCCCGGATGCCGGGAGGTAGATGGGCGCGAAAGCGCGCTTTGCTTTCCTCCGGTTTGCCCACCTGAACGACATAGATTTCCCGGCCCGGCGCATGCTCCGCCAGGGCGTGCAGGGAGGCCAGGCCCAGGCAATTGGACCACCAGGAGATAACGACCAGGTCGCTCCTGATTTTCATCAGTTCGGGTACCAGTAGTGGATCAGATCGCAGGTGCAGTGCGGGTTGCAGGTGCAGACCCCATAGCATTTACACGGTGTGGGCGTTGGTGTGGGCGTACGCGTGGGCGTGGGCGTGGGCTCGCGACGGATGATGGGGAGGTAGCAGATGCCACGGATGGTCTGGATCTGATCGAGACAAAAGCCCCAGGCCTGAACGGTCGAATCCGAGGTCAGTTGGACCTGGACAACGCGGCCGGGGATAGGGACCGACCACAGGCCGGAAGAGTAGTAGCCGGTGATGGTCTGGTGGACCTGTCCGCTCTCATCTTTGAGATACACATAGTCCCAGTTGGTTTCAACTTCCAGTTGCGAGAAATGGACGCGGGTGCGCTCGGCTTCGGTGTCGGGATTGGTGACCGTCCAGGTGTTATTGTAGGAATTCGGGTAGGGGTGAGGCGATTCGGCGATGCAGGTTGACAGCACGACAAAAGGGCCACTGGCAAGAGGCGGCGTGCCCTCGTCTGCCTCCAGGCTCCAGGCAGCGCGGTAGGCATCCTTGCCCGCGGGCGCGGTCATTTCGACCGGAACCTCAACGGTCTCGCCCGGGCCGATCTCGGGGATGTCCAGCATAGCCGGGGCCTTCATCTCGTCAATACCCAGGAGGCGTAGCCTGGCTCCGTGGCATCGGCTCTTATCGCTCCTGTTAGTAAATGTCCAGACCTGGACAAAAGTTTGGCCAGGGCTGACGAGCATCATAGCCGGTATAGCCATTTCCAGATGGATCAGTTCTGCGCTTTCCGCGTCCGGCTCCGCTGTGTCCTGAGAGCGGCGAAGGGCGTGCATCGCCGCGCCTGTCGCTGTGGCCGCGGCGGTGGCAGCGGCGATGAGGAATTCGCGGCGGCTGAACTTCCATCCATCGCCCTCCTTCTTGATGCTGTAGACCTGGGGCGCCTCCTCGTCGGGTTGCTCCTCTGGAAGATCGAGGGGTGACTTCTCCTCTGCCATCTCTCCTCCTCTTTGCCTGGGGGGCTAGAACGTTTTGATCAGATGAGCTTCCTGCGCATAGATATCCTGCCCGCGCCAGACGCCGTCGCCCGCCATAATGTAACGCAGCAGCATGCCGGCCGTGATCTCGCGGTTGATCCGGCAGCGCGGGTTGGCACCTGTGCCTGCGCTTGCCTGGGCATAGTAGGTACGGGTGTAACAGTCGCCGGCACAGTGCCAGTAGCAGAAGCAATCGCGGCAGGTAGCGCGATGGGCCTCAATGTGGTCAACCAGAGCGCGGTGGGCGCTGTGGTCAATCGCCACCCGACCATCCTCCACGCGGCCAATGGTTGACAGCGCCGCCAGAGGATGGGTTTCACTGGTGACTTCGTAACAGCTCACCAGCCGCCCGGCAGCGTTGACGACGAGGGCAGCGTAGGGGGCGGTACAGAACGCCTGGGTGAGCAGCCAGGGTCGAGCAGCGGAGTAACTCAGCCGCCGTCCTGCGCTGAGGGCGATGTCAAAGGCAACCAGAAAAGCCTCGACAAAGGCCGCCCCCTCCTCCTCCGTAGGCCCCTGGTGGACCCCGCGCACCGTGTTGAAGGCCGGCTCGACCTGCATCGCCGGGCAGGCGGTCTCTTCGCAGATGAACCGGACATCCTCCGGCAGGTTCTCCAGCCAGGGAGCGGTCGCGGTCATACGAATGCCATAGGAAAAGCCAGCTTTGTCCATCGCCTGGAGCGTGCGCATCACGGCCCGGGAGGAGCCGCGCCCGGAAGCGAAGGGCCGCTGACGATCCTGGGTCTGGGGCCGGCCGTCGAACGAGATGCTCAGCTCATCAATGTTCTCAAGGATCCACTCACGCTGCCGGTCGGTCCAGACGCCGTTGCTGACGATGGCGGTACGGCAGGGCAGCTCCTTGTTGCGGGCGTAGGCCGTGGCAGCCTGCAGCACTTCCCATACCTGGACCGGCTCCCCGCCACCGTGGAATGTCAGCTCAAATCGGGGCAGTTTCTGTTCGACGGCGTTGGCACAGACCTGGTCAATCGCCGCTTGAGCCAGCTCAAGAGGAAGGTCCTGGACAGGCCCCTCTCCTCCGCTGGCGTAGCAGTAGGTACAGCGCAGGTTGCAGCGGTTGGTCATCAACAGCACGGCAGTGCTGGGACAATAGGGCGACGGTGGAGGCGGAGGCGGCGGTGGGTCGGGTTGCAGGAAGCCCACCGCGTCGAGAAAGGTACGCACCTCCTCCGGCAGGCCGTCTCCGGAGAGAACGGGCCGTTTGGCCAGCCCGGCTGCCAGCTCGGCCATCGCCCGGTTGCCGACGAAAGCCAGCCGCAGCAGGGGGCGGTAGATGATGAACTTATCCTGTACCGGGATGAGGTAGAGTTCCATCCGTCAGTTCGGATACCAGTAATGGATTGTGTCGCAGGTGCAGGTAGTGTAGCCGACGCAGGTGCAGACGGTGTCGCAGGAGCAGGGCGCAGGCACGGTCACACAGTTGCAGACGCAGGTCCAGCCGGGTGGAATGGGCGAGCCACAGGGTAGATGGCGTACCTCGCCGCCCGGCCCTGTCATATTGATGCCGGTCTCGCCGGCTGGCACCTCGCCAGGCTGGCCGGGCAGCCGAACAGCGATCTTGACGTAGATGGTGATCATCCTGGTGCCGTCTCCGGCAACCAGCGTCCAGTTGCCGGTATAGTCGCCCACCGTCGTCGGAGCTACCATATCCACGCTGATGTCAACCGTCTGGCCAGGCGCAGTGTCGGGGACGGGGACAGGGCTTTCCCCACCCATCTGGGTGCCGCTGGAAAAGACCAGCTGGGTCCCCTCGCCCCAGTTGACCTCGCCGTTATTGACCAGCCGCCAGGTTTTGGTGAAGGACTGGCCCGGCATCATCACCGTACCATCGGGGATCGTGACATCGGCGACGAACGCGGCGCTGGGGGTCTGCGGCGTGGGGGTCAGGGTGGGGGTTGCCTTCTCTAATGGAGTGGGAGAGGGCGTTGGGGTCTTGACGGGAGTCTGAGTCGGAGTGTTCGTGGGGGTGCTGGTTGAAGTGGGGGGAGGTGCACTGGTCGGCGTAGAGGCAGGCGCTTGCCGGCCGGTGCAGCCGGGTGTTGCTCCGGCGACGAGGGCTGCCACAGCCCCCCCGGCCAGGGCCAAAAAGTCCCGCCGGCTGAACTTCCATGCGCCGTTTGCATCTTTGTTGACGGCATAGACCTGGGGTTCGGCCTCCGCTTGCTCCAGTGGTCCCTCTTCTAACTCTTTCTCTTTCATGGCTTTCCTCCACCGGCAGTTGCGAGATCGTAATAGTCACGACAGACTGAACAATCGTGGCAGTTCTTGTCGCAGTGCAGAATGTAGGTAAAGAGTTCGTCGGGTATATCAATGGGCTCCAGCAATGAGGCCGGCCCGCCGCCGATTTCGCACGGCAGGATCGGCTCGCGGCGGATGTAGGCGCCCAGTACAGTCAGATACCGCCGGGGGTCCTGCAGGGTGACCCGGCCGGCGAGCTTGAGGGTGTCGTAGAGGCCGTCGTAGTAGACCAGATGGCGCGGCAGAATCCAGGCCCCTGTCAGGCGCAGCCACGGGTGGGCCCTCAGCAGTGGCTGACAGAGCGATTGGGCGAAAAAGTCACCATAGCCCATCTCGTAAAAGTGCTGGGTCCGGTAAAGGCAGCCTGGCAGGCAGGCCTCGTTGACCAGCAGACGGATCTCGCCCGAAAAAGCGGCGCGGAGTTGCCGCAGCCCCGCCAGGTCACGGACCAGCGCGTTATCGGGGGTGATGGCGTCCACACAGGCTTCAATCGCCAGCAACTGCGCCGGTCGGGCAATGCGCATCAGGACGGAGGCAGCGATGCGAAAGTGGGGATATGCCTCGCGGATGCAACAGGCCAGGGTGGGATCGGTTACCGTAACGCTCGAGACGCCGTACATCTCATACAACTGCCCCAGCAAGGCAAGCACAGCGGGGGCGATTTCCCTGGCCGGCCGTGGCAGGACGATCGGGTTGAGGAGCACAGCTTTGGGCAGCGGGGCATAACGCAGGAACTGTTCCAGGTGCTCGGCTGGCTGAGGGCTGCGCCCGGTGGCGAAGGCTCCGGCAGGCGGAGGGAAATAAACTTCCTTAATATGCGCGCCAAACTGCTCCGCCAGTTCCTCCCAGAAAGCGGGGGTCTGATCAATGTAAGGAATGACCCAGGTGCTCACCCTGTAGCTCCTGATCCGATATTGTAACGCAGAAAGGCGTGTGGCGGAAGCGGCGGACCGTTGCAGAAAGACAGCCTCCCGGGCATTCCCCGGATCGCTTGAGGGGGCAGGTTGAGCACTCGACAAAGACGCCGGCCCGACGGTAGGGCTGGACGCGGGCCTCGAAAGACCGCCGCAGCTTTTCCGCATTGGCCTGGGGAGTGAGCGGCAGGTAGCCCAGACGGGAGAGGGGGAAACAGTAGATGGCCCGTCCCTCCAGGTCAATGTCCAGAATAGGGTTGCACTTCCAGGCTGCACTGGCGCCCAGCGCCCGAAGGGCCTCCAGGTCGGGCGGGGAGAACATGCACGGGACGAAGCCGCAGTCGAACTCGACTCTGATGCCAGCCCCGGCGGCGCGACGGGCAAAGTGGACAATCCGCCTGCCGATGGCAACGTACTGGTGTGGCCGGACGAAGCGGTTGCTGCCGGAGAGGCAGGGATGGGCCAGGCCCAGGCGGATGACAGGCCGACAGCCCGTCTCGCCGACGAGGTTGAGAAGAAAAGCCAGCTCCAGGTCCACGCGGTAGATATTCAGACCCGGCGTAGCCTTTTGGCCCAGGCGGCGGAGCGTGGCGCACAACTGCTGGAAGGTACTGGCCCCCATATCCTCTGGCGCATTGACATTGACAAGCACGCTGCAGGCGTCGCCGGGCAGCGCCTCCAGGCAGGCCAGGGCCGGTTCAGGCATCAAACCGTTGGAGAAAACGATCACCGTCTTGCCCCGCGCCCTGGCCCGCTCGACCAGGAGGGGGAAGTCAGGGTGCAGGGTTGGCTCGCCGCCGATCAGGCGCGCCTGGTCAATGCCGGAGCGGTCCAGGAAATCCAGCCGGGCCTCAAAGCCATCCAGATCGAGGAACACTGCCCCACCGCCGTTATCCTCGTAATGGTCGCGGGTGAAGCAATAGGCACAGGTACGGTTACAAATGGCGCTGATGACGAGGTTTGCCATTCAGATTATTTCCCCTCTTGCAGCATGCCGACCTCAAGCCAGGCGGCCAATCTCCCTTCGAGAAAGGAAGCGGCCTGCCCGGCGGGCACGTCGAGGAGCAACGCCAGCATCGCAACAACCCGCTCTGCCGGGTAACCCAACGCCAGAAGGTCCCAGGCCGCGGCCTCGGCTCCTTCCAGGGTCCATGCCTGAAGCGTCTCCTGGTCCACCAGCAGGACCCGCCCGGCGTCCTGAACCCAGACAAGCGATGGAACACAGCGGTATCTGGTCAACCTCACACCTCGACGTCGAGCAGCCGGTCGGAGGGCTGAAGGATAGCCCGTTTGACCGCTGATGGGTCCTGGAGCCATGCGTCAAACAGGGGCTCCTGGTCAAGGGCCTGGAGCAGGTTGCGCAGCGCGATCAGTCGCGTCTGGATACAGAGCCGGTCGTAGGCGCCGTTGGGGCCAGTTGGCCCGTGGTTGACGTGGCAGCCGCCCGCGCAGTGCCAGCGGCAAAAGCAGCGGGCGCAGTGGGGTTTGTTGTACACATTCAGCGCGCGGGCAGCGGCGACGGCCGCCCTGTCCAGATGGACCTGCCCCCCGGCTATACGCCCCAGGCGCAGGTCGAGGCCCCGCATTTCCCAGTCCCGCGGCAGGAGGTAGCAGGCGCTGATCGTGCCATCGGGCGAGACGATGGCGGTATCCTGGCCCACCGGACAGAAGCTGGTCCGCCGGGTATGGATGTCGGCGGCAGCATAGACTGCCTCGATGCCATGAGCCTCCAGGATGCGGGCGGCCAGGACAAAGGCACGCCCGAACGCCCACGGATCGGGCGGCTCGAAAGGCGCCCTGGCGGGCGGCGTCGGCGGTTGCAGGGGTTCGAAGCAAACACCGGCGGGGCGAAACCGCTCGCAGAACCAGGCGGCGATCTCCGGCATGCGCTCGACCGTAGCGTCGGTCACGCATGCACGTAGATAGAGAGCAGCCGGCCCCTCGGAGAGCATCTCCGCCGTCCGCTCGACCACCTCGGCGCTGCTGCGGCCGTCCCTGTAGGGTCGGTGCAACGCCTGAACATCGGGCGGCCCATCCAGCGAGAGAACGACCGCGTCCAGGTTGTCGGCGATCCAGCGGCAGCGTCTCTCGTCGAAAACGCCGTTGGTGGCGACCTCGAAGCGGACAGTGAGGCCAGCCTCACGGGCACGGGTACGGCCCAGATGGACAGCAAAGTCAACCACCTCAGGGGCGTAGAAGGGTTCACCGCCAAAGAAATGGATTTCAGCGTGCTTCCCGCCGGCACGCTGGACGGTGTCGAGGTACCAGTTCACCGCATCACGGGCCAGTTCCAGGCTCATCCTCTGCTGAGGCTCCTCCCCTACAGCGAAGCCACAGTAGCGGCAGGCCAGGTTGCATCCCCGGGTGGGCAACAGGCCCAGAAACGAGGGGACAAAATCACCCTGCCGGGGCAAAGGAAGCTCACGCGCGGGATCAAGGGCCTGGACGATCTCCTGGAGGGGTCCCTGAGTAACCGGTTGTCGGCAGTCGAGATACCGGCGAAGTTGCCGTGCTGCAGTACGATCAATCAGGACGATCAGGCTGTCGAGAGGCGCGTAGAATAAGAAGCGGTCGGCAACAGGAACCAGAAACACTTTGATTCCTCAAGTTGACGATCGGTACCCAACCCTTACAAAAATAAAATAGCATGTTTTTGAGCGCCTGTCAATAAAACTGCGGAGGGAGAGTCTGTAACAGTTTGGCAGGTAAGCAACAAAGTGATCGCCAGTGTTCGCAAACGGGGGTATAGAGGCGCAGAGAATCCTCAGCGTTCTCAGCGGAGCAGAATGTTGGCGCTGTAAGCTGAATCGGGTATAATCAAAATCAAACGTAACTACCTACCTGGTGATAGTTTGGGCCCTCCCCCCACCCCCTGCCCTCCCCCCTCTCCTGCCGTGCGGGAGAGGGGAGTGGGCCAGGGGGTGGGGTGAGGGCCAGGCGGAGCGATTAACCCCTGGGGTAGGCAGTTACAGTCAAACAACGCACGGAGGGCCTATGGAGATCACCTGGTATGGCCTCAACTGTTTCCGGCTGGCAGAGCGTGGGATGGCCTCTGTCGTCACTGACCCCTACGATCCCGTCGTGGGATTAACCCTCCCCCGTCCAAAGGCGGATATCGTCACGATTAGCTGTGACACGCCGGAATGTAACTATACCCGCGGCGTGCGCGGCCCCTTTCGGGTTCTGGATACCCCCGGCGAATATGAGATCGGGGGTGTTTTTATCACCGCTATCCCCACTTATGCGGATGCGAAAAAGGGGGCAGCCCGCGGCCTCAACACGATCTTCCATTTCGACTACGACGGCCTGACCGTATGCCACCTGGGGTACCTGGGCCACGTCCCTGCTCAGGCGCAGATCGAAGCGCTGGGCACGGTGGACGTGTTGCTGGTCCCTGTGGGCGGCGATGGGGGACTGACGCCTGCCCAGGCCTCGGAGGTGGCCAGCCTGCTGGAACCTTCCATCATCATCCCGATGCGCTACAAGCTCCCCGGCCTGAACATCCGGCTGGGGACGCTGAACCGCTTTCTCAAAGAGATGGGGATCGAGGACATCGAGCCCAAAGAGAGCCTGAAGGTCAGCCCGGGCCATCTGCCTGAGGAGACGGAGATCGTGGTGCTGGCCCCTCGCCTGATATAGGAGGGAAACGTGGGACGCCGGTGGTTTGTCCTTGCAGCCCTTCTGACCTTTCTGATCGCCTGTCGCCCCGAGGGGACCGGGGTTGATCTGTTGCGCAGCGGGCGGCGGCTTGTGGAGGCCAGCAGTTGTTCCGGGGCGGACCGGTACGCCGAGGCGATTGCCGACCTGGAAAAGGCGCTGGCAGCGGATGCGGACCTGGTGGAAGCGTACTACTGGCTCTACGAGGCCCACAGCCGCAGCGGAGATGGAGAGGGGGCTGCCCGTGTCCTTTCCGACCTGGAGGCGGCGGTGGCGGCAGGCCGGGGAGGGCCGGAGGGCCGCTTCTGGCTCCTCAAGGTCTATGCCGGGAAGGGGGACGGGGAAGCGCGGGATCAGGCGCTCTCTGTGCTGGAATCCGTCGCTCGAGCCACTCCTGGCGACGCCGACGCCCACTTCTGGCTCGGCCGGGCCTATTACGAGCTGGGCCGGGTTGAGCAGGCCCTCCAGTCCTTCCAGAGTGCGGTGACGATGGACCCCGAGCACAGGCTGGCCCATTTCTGGTTGGGGCAGATGTATGCGGAGCAAGGCCGGCTGGAGCTGGCCCTTCAGGAGTTCGACGCCGTGCTTCGGCTGGACCCCGATAACGTGGCGGCCCGCCACAACCGGGGCGCCGTCGCCTACCGGCTCGGGGATATGGACCGCGCGCTGGAGGACCTGCGGGCGGCTGTGGAGGGGGACCCCGATGATCCCCTTTCCCACTACCAGCTCGGCGCAGTCTATCTGGCCCGGGCGCTCCCCGAGACGCCGGTCGGCGTGCCCGACGCCGACGGGTTGAGGAAGGCCCAGGCGGAGTTCGAGGCAGCGCTGGAGCTATGCCCCGGCATGCCGGAGCCGCTCATCGGGCTGGGGAACCTCCATCTGGTTGAGGGGAACCCGGCAGCCGCGCTGGATCCCCTGAATCAGGCGCTGGAGCAGGAGCCCGATTCGCCGGAGGCGTGGTTTGCGCTGGGGCAGGCATATGCGATGCTGGGGCGGGGGGAGGAGGCTTGCAGTGCCCTTGACCACTTCCTGGCCCTCTCCCCACCCTCTGAATGGGCAGAGCAGGCAGGACAGATGCGCGGGCAGTTGGGATGCCCCCAGCACTGAGCAGGCAGCCAGCAACAAGTCGCTAGCAATAAGGAGTGAGACCATGTCCACACGTGAGATGAAGCGCATTCTTGTCACCGGTGCCTGTGGTCAGATCGGCTCGGAATTGACCCTGGCGCTGCGGGAACGATATGGGGGCGAGAACGTCGTCGCTGCCGGCCACAGGACACAGCCCCCTCCGGCGCTGCGGGACTCGGGTCCGTTTGAGTTCATTGACGTGACCCGGCGGGAGGCCATTGAGGCGGTGGTGGACAGATACGATATTGACACCGTCTACCATATGGCCGCCATCCTCTCGGCCACCGGTGAACAGAATCCCCACCTGGCCTGGAATGTCAACATCAATGGCCTGTACAACGTCCTGGAGGTGGCGCGGGAGCGGGGAATGGTGCGCGTCTTCTGCCCCAGCTCCATCGCCGCCTTTGGGCCGGAGACGCCGAAGGAGAACACCCCTCAGGAGACAATCCTGCGGCCAACGACGATGTACGGCATCACCAAAGTGACCGGGGAGCTTCTGGGCAATTACTATTTCCGTCGTTTCGGTCTGGATGTGCGGGGGGTCCGCTACCCGGGGATCATCAGCAGCGAGACCCCGCCCGGTGGGGGCACGACCGATTACGCGGTTGAGATCTTTTACGAAGCGATCCGGCACAGGCGGTACACCTGTTTTGTGCGGGAGGACACGGTTCTGCCCATGATGTACATGCCCGACTGCATCCGGGCGACGATGATGCTGATGGAAGCCGACCTCTCCCGGCTCAAGCACCACGCGGACTTCAACCTAGCGGGGCTGAGCTTCTCTGCTGGGGAGCTGGCTGCCGAGATCAAGAAGCACATCCCGGATTTTGTCTGTACATTTGAGCCTGACTTCCGTCAGGAAATCGCCGATTCCTGGCCACGCACCATTGATGACAGTGCAGCGCGGGAGGAGTGGGGATGGTCGCCTCAGTATGATCTGGCGGCAATGGTGGAGGATATGCTGCAGAAATTAGAAAAGAGGTTTGCGGAAGGGAGGCTGTAACCGGCAAGGCTGTTTACTCTAAGGTTGAAAGGAGCTATAAATGGCAGATAAATTTGACTTCATTCGGGAAGATACAGCAGCGTTGAAGGAAGCGGGTCTCTTCATCCACCTCCGCACCATAGACTCGCCGCCCGGCCCCTGGATGGTGGTGGACGGCAAGAAGGTGCTCAACCTCTGTACGAATAACTATCTGGGCCTGGCCACCCACCCCCGTCTGGTGAGAGCCGCCCACGAGGCGCTGGACCGGTTCGGGGTAGGGCCGACGGCGGTCCGCTCGATCGCCGGCACGCTCTCCCTCCACATCGAACTGGAGAAGAAGGTCGCCGAGTTCAAGGGGGTGGAAGACGCCCTCTACGTCCAGTCCGGCTTCTGCGCCAACCAGGCCGCGATCCCACCGCTGGTGGGTAGGGAGGATGTGATCTTCTCCGACCGGCTCAACCACGCCTCTATCATTGACGGCTGTCGCCTCAGCGGGGCCAGGATCATCGTCTACGAGCACTGCGACCCGGAGGACCTGGAGGCCAAGGTCAAAGAGCACCTGCCCGGCTACCGGCGCGGCATGGTCATCACCGACGGCGTCTTCTCGATGGACGGCGATGTGGCCCCCCTGGACCGGATCTATGAAGTGGCGGAGCGGTACGGGCTGATCACGATGGTGGACGACGCCCACGGCGAGGGGGTGCTGGGCCGCGGGGGACGCGGCATCGTGGACCACTTCGGCCTCCACGGCCGGTTCGACGTGGAGATCGGCACCTTCTCCAAGGCCTTCGGCGTCGTCGGCGGGGTGATCGCGGGTAAGAAGATCGTGGTGGACTACCTGCGACAGAAAGCCCGCCCCTTCCTCTTTTCCAACGCCGTCACCGCCACCGACACCGCCGCCTGCATGGCCGCCGTCGAGGTCCTCTCCGAATCCACAGAGCTGGTGGACCGCCTCTGGGAAAACACCCGTTATTTCAAAGAAGAAATGAAAAGGCTGGGCTTCAACACCGGCACCAGCGTCACCCCCATCACGCCGGTGATGCTGGGGGAGGCGAAGCTGGCCCAGGACTTCAGCCGGCGCCTCTTCGAGGAGGGGGTGTTCGCTATGGCGATCGGCTTCCCCACCGTCCCCAGAGGCCAGGCCCGCATCCGGGTGATGGTCTCGGCAATGCTCAGCCAGGATGACCTGAACTACGGCCTGGAGAAATTCGCCAGGGTGGGCAGGGAGCTGGGAGTTATCTGATCCGGTGGAAAAGGGGAACTTGACACAAACCGGGATTTGAGGTAAAAATAAGGTTAGAACCACCAGCTTTCCCATAACAGGGCTTTTACCTCCGACCCATTCCGCTCCCTCCGGGACGGGTGGGCGTTAAGGTGTGGGGAGCAATCCCCACGCCCGCCGCATTTGCAAAGGAGGTCCGCCGGCCCTGCAGGCCGGGCGTGACCTCCTTTTCCATGTATTGGGCGGTTTCGTTTCCACGCAATCAGCTAAGGAGGTGTTCGATGGCAAAGATTCTCCGCGTCAATATGACCGACCGCACCGCTACCTATGAGGATGTCCCCGATAAATATAAGTTCCTCGGCGGGCGCGGTCTCACGTCCACCATCGTCTGCGACGAGGTGGACCCCACCTGCCATCCCCTCGGCCCCAACAACAAACTGGTCTTCGCTCCGGGCATCATCACCGGCACCAACGCGCCGACCTCTGGCCGCGTCTCGGTGGGCGGTAAGTCCCCCCTCACCGGCGGCATCAAGGAGTCCAACGCCGGCTCCTCCTGGCCCCAGTCGGTAGCGAAACTGGGGATCAAGGCCATCATCGTGGAGGGCTTCCCCAAGGACGGCGGCTGGTGGGGGCTGCACATCACCAAAGACGGCGCCACCTTCTTCCCCGCCGACGAGTACGCCGGACGGAGCCTCTACGAAGTCTATCCGATCCTCTTCGACCGCTTCGGCAAGAAGGTGGACATCTGCTCCATCGGCGTCGCCGGGGAGTACCGGATGGCAATGGCCGGTATTTGCTTCAACGATGCCAGCGGCCGGCCCAGCCGCTACTCCGGGCGCGGCGGCCTGGGTGCCGTGATGGGCTCCAAGGGTCTCAAGTTCATCATCGTGGACCCCGAAGGCGGGCCGGGCGTGCACATCGCCAACCCCGACCTCTTTGAGCAGGGGCGCAAGAAGATGCTGGAGGCCCTCCGCCAGCACGACATCACCAAGCCCAAGGGCGGCCTGAACACCTATGGCACCGCCATCCTGGTCAATATCCTCAACGAGGCAGGCGGCTACCCCACCCGCAACTTCCGCCAGGGCCGCTTTGAGGGCGCCGCGGCGACCTCTGGTGAGGCCATCTTCGAGAACAACAAGAAGCGGCTGGGCAAGGAGCTCTACAACCACGCCTGCCACCCCGGCTGCGTTATCCAGTGCTCCAATACGTACTACGACGAGCAGGGGAACGAAATTGTCTCCTGCATTGAGTACGAGACCACCTGGGCGCTGGGAGCTAACTGTGGCATTGACAACCTGGAGGCCATCGGCAAACTGACCTGGCTCTGCAACGATATCGGCATTGACACCATTGAGACCGGGGGCACGCTGGCGGTGGCGATGGACGCCGGACTCCTGCCCTTCGGGGACTGGAAGGGAGCCATCCGGCTGCTGGACGAGGAGATCCGCAAAGGCACGCCGCTGGGCCGCATCCTGGGCAACGGCGCCGCCACGACCGGCCGGGCCTTCGGCTGGCACCGCGTCCCCGGCGTGAAGGGCCAGAACATGCCCGCCTACGAGCCGCGCGCCGTCAAGGGCATCGGCGTCACTTACGCCACCTCCACAATGGGCGCCGACCACACCGCCGGCTACACCATCGCCCCGGAGATCCTGGGCGTCAGCGGCAAGGTGGACCAGTTTGAGATCAAGAAGGCGGACCTCTCCCGCAACTTCCAGATTGCCACCGCCTTCATTGACTCCACCGGCCACTGCCTCTTCATCGCCTTCGCCATCCTCGATATCCCCAGCGGCTATGAGGGGATGGTGGAGGAATGCGCGGGCGTCTTGGGGGCGAACTGGACGGCGGATGACGCGGCTCGCATCGGCAAGGAGATCATGGAGAAAGAGCTGGCCTTCAACCGGGCGGCTGGCTTCACCAAGGTCCACGATCGGGTGCCCGAGTTCATGAAGTACGAGAAGCTGCCGCCCCACAACGTCGTCTGGGACGTGCCGGACGCGGAACTGGACGCCGTGTGGTGGTAGGACTCCCCAGAATAAGCACCTGAGGCCGGCGGCGCGCTGACGGTGGCAATGGACACCGGCCGCGGCGGGAAGGCCGGTCTGCAACCGCAGGCCCCGGAGGATATCCCCTCCGGGGCCTTTTTGCCTCGCCCCTGTGCTAAGCGACGCTCACCCGCCCTGCCCGCGTCAACGCTTCCTCCACCAGCCGGTCCATCTCCACGGCCACCTCTGCCTCCCGCACCGCCTGGAGGTGCGGGTGGGTGACCACCCGGCTGGGCATCAGGAACTGGCAGCAATCGTCCCCTTCCATCTGGGAGATGGGGAACGTGCCGATCCGCTCTGCCAGGGCGATGATCTCTTTCTTATCCATCCCGATCAGGGGACGGAGCACCGGCATCCCCACCGCCTCCTCCACCACACTCAGGCTTTCCAGGGTCTGGGAGGCCACCTGGCCCAGCGACTCGCCGGTGAAGAGGGCCTTGCCGCCCTCCCGGCGGGTGATCGTCTCGGCCACACGGACCATCAGGCGGCGGTAGAGGATGACGCGGTAGGCGACGGGGGCGCGGACGGCGATCTCCCGCTGCTGGCGGCCGATGGGCACGACGTACAGGTAGGGTTCGATGCCGTAGGCCCGCATCGTCCGCACGATCTCCCGCGCTCGCGCCTCCGAACCCATCCAGTTGCCGAAGGGGCGGCTGTGGAAATGGATGGGGATGACCCGGCATCCCCGTTTCAGCGCAAGGAAACCGGCGACAGGGGAGTCAATCCCGCCGGAGAGCATCAGCCCCACCCGCCCGCTCGTCCCCACCGGCAGCCCGCCCGGCCCCGGCAGATGGCCGAAGGAGAGGATAACCCGGTCGCGGAGCACCTCCACCCCGATCGTCAGTTCCGCGCCCTTCAGGTTGACCGGCCAGCCTGTCCGTCCCTGGACCACTGCCCCCAGCTCCCGTGCGATCTCAGGGGAGGTGAGGGGGAAGGACTTATCGTCCCGGGCGGCGCGGATGCGGAAGGAGGCCACCGGTCCATCCGGCAGGTGTTTAAGGAGGGCGGCGCGGATAGCCTCCATCTCCCGGTCCACCAGGAAGGCGGGGGAGAAATAGGCGATCCCGAACACCGTCCCCAGCGCCTCGGTCCAGGCCGCTCCGGCCAGCGGACGGCCCAGGTGGACAAGCATGCGGCCGGAGAGCCGCTCCACCCTCTCCGGTTTCAGCCCCAGCCCTTCCAGCCGGCGGGAGATGTTCTGCGCCAGGGCCCGTTCGAAGAAGGGGCGGTTCCGCCCCTTGAGGCCGATCTCGGCGTAATGGACGACGGCGTGCTGGCTGATGAGCTTCGCCACAATGTTTTCACTCACGCCGTTATGGTACCCCGGCCTGGGGATTCTGTCAATGCGGCAGCCGCCCGGCCGTCAACAGCCAGGATCAACAACCATGCAGGACAGGCCGTCCAGACTGTTGGACAGCCCGGAAAGGCCGTCCCACACAAATCGCCCGTTTCCAGAGAGGGCAGGCGCATAAGGTCCTGTTAAGTTGCTATGCTACCGGGCAGGATTGGCTGAGGAGGCTGTGCGATCGCCGTGCTTCCCTTCACCGGTGCATTTCAGTTTTCTGGAAGATGTGGTAACTGCCTGCGCTGGAGGCTAATTGCTCTGCTGATTTTGATTATACCCGATTCAGCTTACAGCGCCAACATTCTGCTCCGCTGAGAACGCTGAGGATTCTCTGCGCCTCTATACCCTCCGTTTGCGAACACTGGCGATCACTTTGTTGCTTACCTGCCAAACTGTTACAGACTCCCCGGTCAAAAAAACCTTGACGAAGGCCTATATTTCTGCTATAATAAGCACAAACAAGAGAAAAGCCGAAGCAGTTCGCTCTCGGATAAGCCGGGCGGCTCTGCCAGGCTTCTTTACTATATGACGTTATGTTGCAAATTGACCTCTCTCCATTGATCGGCGCGAGGCCGGGTGAGCGCCTCACGTTCTCCCTGGACGAAGGTCCCCAGTGGCTGGACGATATCCGCGTAGCCTTCCTCCGTGGCCCGATGCAGTTCACTCGCATTCAGGGTGGTATTCTGGTAGAGGGGAGGATCGACACCCAGGTCGAGGTCGAGTGTATCCGCTGTCTGGTCCGTTTCCCTTACACCACCACTTTTGAGGTCGAGGAGATCATCGGCTTCGCTGGCCGCCCCCGTCCTGGCATCACCTACAGGCTCACCGACGAGGGTTGGTTCGACCCCCTTCCCCTGCTGCGCGAGCAGGTCTGGGTGGAGCTGCCTATGAAGCCGCTCTGTCGCCCGGACTGCCGGGGCATCTGCCCGGAGTGTGGCGCCAATCTGAACCTGGAACCATGCGGCTGTCACGAAGAGCGCGTAGACCCTCGGCTGGCGGTGCTGGCGGAGCTTTTCAATAAAGAGGGGAGCAGGTAGGAGGCCTATGAGTGTACTCGACGAGCTCCTGGAAAGGGCGGAAATCCAAGGG
Source organism: Anaerolineae bacterium (assembly GCA_041082215.1). Taxonomy (GTDB): domain Bacteria; phylum Chloroflexota; class Anaerolineae; order B4-G1; family DUEL01; genus JBDOIF01. The sequence continues at coordinate 55,778 of JBDOIF010000154.1, read as the reverse complement.
TATCTGACAACCGATGACATTCTGGATGTGCTGCCGGAGGTGGAAGACTCCCTGGATCAACTGGAAGAAATCTATATCTGGCTGAACGAAGTGGGTATCGAGGTCCAGGACCAGCAGCCGGAGGAAGAGCCGATAGAGCTGCTGGACGAAGAGGAGGCGCTGGATGAGGACCTCTACGACCTGGACGAGGTTTCAGTAGACGATGCGGTGGGCCTCTATCTGAAAGAAATGGCGCGGGTCCCCCTGCTCTCCACCGAAGAGGAGGTGCGCCTGGCCCGCATGGTAGAACTGGGACAGGAAGCCCAGCGGCTGCTGGCCGACGACGGAACCGATCCGGTAGAGCGAGCCCGCCTGGAAGCCCTCATCGAACAGGGCCGGGCTGCCCGTGAGCACCTGATCAAAGCCAATACCCGCCTGGTCGTCAGCATCGCCAAGAAATATATGGGCCGTGGGGTTCCCTTCCTCGACCTGATCCAGGAGGGGAACCTGGGTCTGATGAAGGCGGTGGAAAAGTTCGATTACCACCGGGGTTACCGATTCAGCACTTACGCCACCTGGTGGATCCGCCAGACGATCACCCGGGCCATCGCCGACCAGGGCCGCACCATCCGGGTCCCGGTCCATATGTCCGACCGCATCCGTCGGCTGTACAAGACGGCCCGCCAACTGGAACAGGAACAGGGCCGTGTGCCAACCCCCGAAGAGATCGCAGCCGAAATGGAAATGGAGCCGCGCAAGGTACAATGGATGCTGCGGGTCTCCTGGCGGCCCCTGAGCCTCGAACATCCGGTGGGAGAGGAAGAAGATAGCGAGCTCGGCTCCTTCATCGAAGACGAGACCACTCCTACTCCAGCCCAGAGCACCTATCAAAGCCTGCTGGCAGAGAAGATCGAGGAAATCCTCTCCACCCTCAGCCCCCGGGAGGCGCGGATCCTCCGCCTCCGCTTCGGGCTGGGCACGGGCCGGAGCTATACGCTGGAAGAGGTGGGCCAGAAGTTCGGCCTCACCCGGGAACGGATCCGTCAGATCGAAGGGAAGGCACTGCGACGGCTGCGCCATCCACGGCGAAGCCGTCAGTTACGGGATTACCTGAGCTAATATGCTGACCTGGCCAATCCCCATGATGATGCGTTGCCTGCCGCGGCGGTCGGAGGAGGAGGCGCTCTGACCGCAACGGTCCCGCTGCTGGACCCACGGCCTCAACCGCCAGCCCCCGCTGGCGGTTTTCTTTTCCATCAGCCTGTGATACAATGAGACTTTGTAAGGAGGAGGCTATGTCGGAAAAGATACTGGTCTGTGTCGCCTGGCCCTACGCCAACGGCGATCTGCACGTGGGGCATCTGGCGGGCGCCTATCTCCCCGCCGACATCTTCGCCCGCTACCACCGACTCGCCGGCAACGACGTCTTAATGGTCTCCGGCTCCGACTCGCACGGCACCCCAATCACCATCTACGCCGATCGGGAGGGAATGACCCCCCGGGAGGTCTTCGAACACTTCCACGCCCGCTTCCTGGAAACCCAGCAGCAGATCGGCATCAGCTACGACCTCTTCACCCATACCGACACGGAAAACCATTACCGGGTGGCCCAGGATATGTTCCTGCGGCTCCTAGAGCACGGCTACCTCTACCGTCAGAAGCAGCGACAGCTCTATTCCGAAAGGGAAGGCCGCTTTCTGCCGGATCGGTATGTCGAAGGGACCTGCCCCCACTGCGGCTATCAGGAAGCCCGGGGGGATCAGTGCGACAACTGCGGCGCGCTTCTGGACGCGCTGGAGCTGATCAATCCGCGCAGCAAAATTGACGGCACCGTCCCCGTAGTACGGGAAACGGAGCATTTCTTCCTCGACCTGCCTGCCCTTGAGGATCAAATCGCCGCCTACCTGGCCGAAGACAAGGACCACTGGCGACCCAACGTCATCAACTTCTCCCGCAACTACGTGGCTGGCGGGCTCCAGGGCCGGCCTATCACCCGTGATATCGAGTGGGGCATCCCTGTCCCTCTGGAGGGCTTCTCCGATAAACGGCTCTACGTCTGGTTCGAGGCGGTCATCGGCTATCTTTCCGCCAGCATCGAGTGGGCCTGTAACGTCGGCCGGCCGGAAGCCTGGAAGGAATGGTGGTACAACCCTGCCGCCCGCAGTTATTATTTCATCGGCAAGGACAATATTCCCTTCCATTCCGTCATCTGGCCGGCCGAGCTGATCGGGGTGGAACGGCTGTATGAGGATGACCCCAACAGAAGGCTGAATCTCCCCTACGACGTGCCGGCCAACGAATTCATGAACATCGAGGGGCAGCAGTTCTCCAAAAGCCGGGGGCTGGCGATCTGGCTGCCGGATTATCTGGCCCGCTTCGCCCCGGACCCCCTGCGCTATTACGTCGCCTCGGTGATGCCGGAGACGCGGGACACCGATTTCAGCTGGGCGGAGTTCGTGCGCCGCAACAACGATGAGCTGGTCGCCACCTGGGGGAACCTCTGCCACCGGGTGCTCACCTTCGCCTACAAGCATTTCGACGGACGGGTGCCGACTCCCGGCCTGATGGACCGGGCCGATGTGGGGCTGCTGGCCCGTATAGATGTCGCCTTCGGCCCCATCGGCCGCCTCCTCGCTGGCTGCAAGTTCCGCGCAGCTCTGGGAGAGGTGCTGTCGCTGGCCCGCGAGGTCAATAAGTATCTGGAGGAAAAGGGACCCTGGTTCCAGATCAAAGAAGACCGGGCAGCGGCGGCTACGACGGTCTACGTTGCGCTGCGGGCAATTGACTCCCTCAAGACCCTTTTCGCCCCCTTCCTCCCCTTCTCCTCCGAAGCCCTGCACCGCTACCTGGGCTATGACGGCTCCCTGTTCGGCCGCCAATATGTCGCTACCTTCCACGAAGAAAGCCGGAGCCACCAGGCCCTCTGCTACGATCCCTCGGGGGCAATCGGGCGCTGGACTTCCAGCGAGCTGGTCGCCGGTCAGCCACTGCAGCAGCCCCAGCCACTTTTCGAGAAACTGGAACTTTCTGTCATAGAAGAAGAGCTGGCTTAGAGAAATGTTGTATGGCAGGCCTCTTCAGCCTGCCCGGACAGCCTGGAAAGGCTGTCCTACAACTGTGGTGGGACTTTAAGGAGGAGAACCATGAAAGCAAGAAAAAGGACCCTGTTGATAGCCGGCGCGCTGCTGGCACTGGCGACGCTCTCCTGCTCTGCGCTCACGGGCACCAGGACGCCCGAACCGCCCCCGGTATCCGGCCCCACCCAACCGCCAACCGGCGGACAGCAACCCCCCTCTGCCGGTCAGGTCCTCTTTCAGGACAACTTCGACGACCCCAACTCCGGCTGGGAGGTGGGCAACTACGACACCGGCAGCGTGGGGTACGCCCAGGGGACCTACTCCGTCGTCTCCTACGGGGACTCCAATATGATGTGGGGGCTGGCCTACCGGAACTTCACCGATGTCGTCATCGAGGTGGACGCCACTCAGGTCTCCGCCCCGTCGAACAACAACAACGCCTACGGGGTGATGTGCCGGGTGCAGGAGGACGACGACGGGTACGTGCTGCGGATCAGTGGGGACGGGTACTACGCCATCCATCGGACGGCGGACGGACATTTCGAGCCGCTGGTGGACTGGACCAGCTCGTCGGTGATCCGGCAGGGGAACGCGACCAACCACATTCGGGTGGTGTGTGACGGGAGCTACCTGGCGCTGTATGCCAACGGGGAGCTATTGGCGGAGGCGCAGGACACAACCTACGCGCAGGGGGATATTGCCCTCACAGCGACCTCCTTCGAGGCGGACTCCTCCGAGGTCCACTTCGACAACCTGGTGGTGACGGCGCCGTAGGGGCGCAATGCGATGCGCCCGCAGGGGCGCAGTGCGGTGCGCCCGCAGGAGCGCAATGCGATGCGCCCGCAGGGGCGCAATGCGGTGCGCCCCTACTAACCCCGATATTCCCGTACCTGCCGCATCGGCTGGCCGACCATCCGAAAGGCCCGCCGTTCTGCTTCGTATCGGATGCGCTCCTCGTCCAGCGTGGTCAGCTCCCCATCCCGCAGGAGGAGCCGCCCGTCGCAGAAGACGTAGCGGACATCGGCCGGATGGCTGGCGTAGACCACGTTCGCTGCCAGATCGTGGCGGGGGGTCCAGTGGGCGCGCTGGCTGTCGAAGAGGATCAGGTCGGCAGGAGCGCCGGCCCGCAGAACCCCGCTCTCGACAAAGCCCAGAGCGCGGGCAGAACCCTGCGTTGCCAGCCGGAGCAATAGACTGTGAGGGAATGCCGCCGGGTCCACCACCCGGTTTTTGTGCACCAGCCCCGCAAGCCGCAGTACCTCCAGCATATTCAGGTCATTATTGGAGGCCGGGCCGTCTGTCCCTAACCCCACCTGCACCCCGGCCGCCAGGAACCGGTCCAGCGGGGCCATCCCCATCGCCAGCTTCATATAGGTCTTGGGGGTATGGGCCACACAGACCCCCTTCCCGGCCAGGATGGACAGGTCTTCCTCGTTCACCACGATACAGTGGGCGGCAAGAGTGGGGCGGTCGAAGATGCCCAGGCTGGCCAGGTGGGCCACAGGGGTTCGCCCGTGGGCCTTGAGGGAGCCCTGCACCTGCTCCTCCGATTCGGCCACGTGGAGGTGGACCCCCACATCCAGCCTCGCCGCCTCTTCGGCCACCCGCCGCAGGAAATCCGGCGGGCACATATAGGGGGAATGGGGACCCAGCATACAGCGGATGCGGCCTCCCGCCGCACCGTGCCATCGCCGGACGAAAGCCAGGGTATCCTCCAGTACGGCCCCGCCCACCTCGTGCTCGGCGCCGATGCCGAACTGACACCAGGCCAGCGAGGCCTTCATCCCCGCCTCCTCCACCGCCTGGGCTACCCGGTCCATCCAGAAGTAGTGATCGGCGAAGCCGACGGTGCCGGAGCGGATCATCTCACAGCAGGCCAGCGCCGCGCCCCAGTAGACATCCTCTGCTTCCAGGGCCGACTCCGCCACCCAGATCTTCTCGTTCAGCCACCGGTCGAAAGGGAGGTCCTCTGCCCAACCCCGCTCCAGAGTCATCGCCGCGTGGGTGTGGGCGTTAAAGAAGGCGGGAAGAGCGACCATCTCCTGGCCATTGATCACCTCATCGGGCTCAAAGCCAGGCGGGGCCTGCCCCACAGCTACGATATACTTGCCCTCGATGGCGATCTCCGCATCGCGGATGAGGTGGTCCCCCTCATCCAGAGGGATAATGGTCACATCGCGGATCAGCGTGCGCATCCGTCCCTCCGGCGCAGGATACACTCATCACAGAGACGCGGAGGACACGGAATCTTCCACGTTTTCTCAGTCTCCTCTGTATCCTCCGCGCCTCCGTGGTTCTTCTCTACCGCAAGCGCGTACTCCCCTGCTCTTGGCCGAACCGCCCGGCCAGGATCTCCCGCAGCGTCGGCTGGCCCACCACCTGCAGCTCATACCGCACCCGATCCATCGGATGGCGGACGTTGATCACTCGCCGCAGGTCAATAGGGGTGGCTACCAGGACCAGGTCACATTCGGCCTGGTTGATGGTCTCCTCCAGCTCCTGCGTCTGCTCCTGGCCGTACCCCATCGCTGGCAACAGCGGGCCCATATGGGGATATTTCTCAAAGGTCTGGCGGATGGAACCCACAGCGTAGGGGCGGGGGTCCACCAGTGCGGCAGCGCCGAACCGTCGGGCGGCCACCACTCCGGCCCCGTAGGCCATCTCCCCGTGGGTCAGCGTTGGCCCGTCCTCAACCACCAGCACCCGCTTTCCCCGGATCACTGCCGGCTCCTCGACGAAGATGGGGGAGGCGGCCTCCACCACGATTGCCCGGGGGTTAACAGCATAGACATTCTCCCGCACCTGGGCGATCCCCTCAGGTGCGGCGGTATCAATCTTGTTGATCACCACCACATCGGCCATACGGAGGTTGGCCTCGCCCGGGTGGTAGCGTAGCTCGTGGCCAGGCCGATGAGGGTCGGCGACCACGATATGGAGATCGGGCCGGAAAAAGGGGAGATCGTTGTTCCCGCCGTCCCACACCACCACATCCGCTTCCTCTTCGGCCCGGCGGAGGATGCGCTCATAGTCCACCCCCGCATAGACCACCACACCGCGGTCAATATGGGGCTCATACTCCTCCCGCTCCTCGATGGTGCACCGATGCCGGTCCAGGTCCTCATAGGTGGCGAACCGCTGCACTGTCTGGGCGACCAGGTCGCCGTAGGGCATGGGGTGGCGGACCACCACCACCTTTTTGCCCATTTCCTGCAGCAGACCGCAGACGTGGCGGGTGGTCTGGCTCTTACCGGAGCCGGTGCGGACGGCGCAGACCGCCACCACGGGCTTCCGGCTTTCGAGCATCGTCGAGCGGGCGCCCATCAATCGAAAGTCCGCCCCGGCTGCCAGCGCCTGGGAGGCCCGGTGCATCACGTACTCGTGAGAGACGTCGGAGTAGGAAAAAACCACCTGGTCAACCTGATGCTGGTGGATCAGCTCACTCAGCCTCTCCTCCGGATGGATCGGAATTCCCTCCGGGTAGAGGTCACCGGCCAGCTCTGGGGGATACCGGCGGTCTTCGATATTGGGGATCTGCGTGGCGGTGAAGGCGACGACCTGATACTCCGGGTTGTTGCGGAAATAGACGTTGAAGTTGTGGAAGTCACGTCCTGCGGCACCCATGATGATTACCCGTTTGGCCATATGCTCTTCTCCTGTCTGCTGGGTTATCCGCTCCCCCGCCGAGCCTCCTGTTGGGGGGGGCAAGAAGCTGCTGGCCCCTTTTCGGGGGGCCAGCAGGTTGGCGACCTACAGTTTTTCCGATGGAGAGGCCGCCCGTGCGCGACGGGCGATCTCTCCCTTGAGGGGCACGAGCGCCCCAAGCACCCCGTTGACAAACCGGGAGCTGCTATCTGAGCCGAAGATTTTGGCCAGCTCCACCGCCTCGTTGATAGCCACCTTGATCGGCGTCCCCCCGTCCACTGCGAACTCGTAGAGGGCGATACGGAGGATGTTTCGGTCAATGGATGCCATCTGTTCCAGCGGCCATTCCGGAGCGTACTGCTGGATGAAGGGGTCGAGGATCTCCTGGTACTGGAGAACGCCGAAGAGCAACTGGCGAGCGAAACTGGCCGCCTGCTCGGGGAGCGGGCTTTCCTCCAGTCGCTGTTGGAGCACCAGCCCTGGGGGATGCTCCGTGCAGTCTATCTCGTAAAGAGCCTGAAGGACAATGGCTCGGGCGCGACGACGAGCCTTCACAGTTCCCTTTAACCTGTTATGGTTGGGGCGACATCCTCGATGTGGACGTTTACCGCCTCGACCCTCAGCCCCACGATCTCCTGAATCGCCCGGGTCACCTCCGCCTGAATCTGGCGGCCCAGGTTCAGCATATTCCGCCCCGACTCGGCCACGATGTACAGGTCTACCTGTACCGTACCCTCTTTTTCATCAATCACCAGCTCGACCCCGTCCTCCAGCCCCAGCAGCCGCTGAAGGCCGAGCGGAGGGGTCATCCGCACCACGCCGGGCACCGCCAGCGTCGTCAGCCGGGCGATGGTCTCCAGCACGCCGGGTGCAACCGTGACCTTACCGATTGTCGGCCCTTCTTCCATAGCTCTGCCCCTTATCTCTATCCTTACCCGGACATCACCAGGCCGCCGTCCACTGGCAGGACCACGCCGGTGATAAAGCTGGCCTCGTCGGATGCCAGGAAGGCCACGGCGTAGGCGATCTCCTCGGGACGGCCCATCCGCCCCAGCGGCGTCAGGTCGAGCGCCTTCTGGACCAGCTCCTGGGGCAGGTCGGCTGTGAGGTCGGTGGGGATCAGGCCGGGAGCGACGGCGTTGACAGTGATCCCCCGTGGCCCCAGCTCTTTGGCCAGGCTCTTGGTGAAGCCGATCACACCGGCTTTGGCCGCCGCGTAGTTGGTCTGCCCGCCCTGCCCGGCGATGCCGACCACGGAAGAGATGTTGATAATGCGGCCATACCGCTGACGGATCATCGGGCGTGCGGCCGCCTTGCTGGTGTTGAAGAGGCTTTTCAGGTCCACCCGGATCACCGTATCCCAGTCCTCTTCTTTCATCAGCAGGATCACCTGATCGCGGGTCACTCCGGCGTTGTTGACCAGGATGTCAATTCGTCCGTAGCTTTCCAGGGTGGCCTGGATCAGGGCCTGGGCCTGGGTGGAGTCGGAGACGTCGGCCTGCACGGCGATAGCCTCACCCCCTTCCGCCTGGATGGAGGCGACCACCCCCGCAGCGGCCTCCTCGTTTTGGTTGTAGTTGACCACCACCCGCGCCCCGCGGCGGGCCAGCTCCTCAGCGATAGCCCGTCCGATGCCCCGCGAGGCCCCGGTGACAACAGCGACCTTCCCTTCCAGAGGCCTGATCACAATGCCTCCTACTCTTCACACCTGTCCAGAACCTGGACGGTGGTCCACCCCTCCACCTCCTGGGCGATATGCCGCAGAAGGCCGGTAAGGACCCTGCCAGGTCCCACTTCGACAAAGCGGCGGGCTCCCCGACGGATCATCCAGCGGACCGACTCGGTCCAGCGGACGGGGGAGGTGAGCTGGCGGCTGAGGAGCTCCCGGATCTCGTCCGGCTCGGAGACCGGACGGGCGGTGGCGTTGGCGACGAATGGAATGCGAGGAGGGAGAATGGTGGCTTTATCCAGCACCCGTCGGAAGGCAGCGGCCGCCTCCGCCATCAGCGGGGAGTGGGCAGCGATGCTGACCGCCAGCCGGACCACCTTCCGGGCGCCCGCCACTTTCAGCTCCTCCGCCCCCAACTGGAGAGCCTCCTCGTCGCCGGAGACGACCACCTGCCCAGGGCAGTTATCGTTGGCGATGCCGATATGCCTGCCGGAGGCTGCGCGAACCCGGGCGCAGATTTCTTCCACCTGTACGCTCTCCAGCCCCAGGACAGCGATCATCCCCCCAGGGGCGACCTGACTGGCCTCCTTCATCAGTCGGCCCCGCTCCCGCACCAGCCACAGCGCCTCCTCGAAGGCCAGCGCACCGGCGGCGACCAGGGCACTGAACTCCCCCAGGCTGTGGCCAGCCACAAAGGCAGGCTTACCCAGCCTGCTCTCCATCGCCCGCAGAGCAGCTATGCTAACCGTCAGAACCGCCGGCTGGGTGTTGAGGGTGTCGTTCAGCTCTTCCGCTGGCCCTTCGAAGCAGAGCCGGGAGAGGGGAAACCCCAGGACTCTATCCGCCTGGGCAAAGACAGCAGCAGCGACGGGGAAAAGCCTGCAGAGCTTTTCCCCCATTCCCACCTCTTGCGACCCCTGCCCGGGGAACTGAAGGGCCAGCGAGGATACAGCCACAGGAACTCCGGCCTCTCCCTTATTTCTCTTTCTCTTTTATATTTAACACCTCCAGGCCCCGATAGGTGCCACAACTGGGGCACGCCCGATGGGGGAGCACGGGCTCCCTGCACTGGGGGCAGAGCACCAGGTGGGGCAGCGTCAGCGCATAATGGCTGCGCCGGCGGTCTCGTCGGCCACGAGAGAGCTTTCGCTTAGGAACAGCACCCATAGGATAACTTCCTCCTCAGATCTCACCACAGTTTCACCTGCCCTCGCAGGCACCATAAAGCATACCGCCATCTGCCCGGCCCTCATCCCATCTCCGCCCGTCTGCGACGGGCACCCCCTCTCGGGCAGGGGTAGGAACAAAATCCACTGCCCGTAGCACAGGTTGTCAGCCTGTGGCCCGGCGGCTGCGCCTTGCAAAGCAGGCGAAGCGTTATTATAGGGGCAAGCGGTCAACCTGTCAAGGAAGTCTCTGTCTCTTCCCTCAGGCTCTCCCGCTCCATCTGGATTTTCCGCAGGCCGTTCTCCACCACCCGGAGGGTCCGCCGCAGCTCCTCCTCCAGTTGGCAGAGCGCGTTGAAGACGTACTCATCGGCCTCGGCGCGGAGGGCGGCTGCCTCCCGTTCCGCCTTTTCCCGGATGGAGGCGGCGCGGGCTTCAGCGGCCTGGGCGATGGCGTGTTCGGCGGTCAGCTCCTCCGCCCGCGCTTCAGCCCGCCGTACCAGCCGCTCCGCCTCCTCCCGCGCCTGGGCCAGAATGCGATCCCGCTCCTGATGGGTCCGTTGGGCCCGGCGCACCTCGTCGGGGATGGAGATGCGCATCTGGTCTATCAGCGGCCACACCCGGCGTTCATCTACCAGGCGGACCGGGCTGAACGGTACACGCGGACTCTTTTTGACCAATTCCTCTAGGCGGTCCACCAGGTGCAGGATGTCCATCGCCAGCCTCCAGCAGCACTTGATGGGGCGAGCCTCCTAGTCCCGCAGGGAGACCAGGGGGACCGGCCCGTGGTTTTGCTCCAGCTCTTTTCTCTTCTCCTCCAGGGCGGCGATCACATTGGGTGGGGCCATCTGGCTCACGTCCCCTCCCAGCAGGGCCACCTCCTTGAGGATGCTCGAACTCAGGAAGGCGTATTCCTGGCGGGTCATCAGGCAGACAAATTCGATCTCCGGAGCCAGTTGTCGGTTGGTGAGGGCCATCTGGTATTCCCACTCGAAGTCGCTGATCACCCGCAGGCCACGGACGATGGCCTGGGCGCCTACCTGGTGGGCGAAGGCGACGGTCAATCCATTATAGGCCATCACCCGAATGTTGGGCAGCCCCTGCAGCGCCGCGCGGGCCAGGGCGACCCGCTCCTCGGCGGTGAAGAGCAGGTTCTTGGCCGGGCGGTCGTAGACGGCCACGATCAGCTCATCGAAGATCGAGGCGGAACGGCTGGCGATATCCATATGCCCCAGGTGAATGGGATCGAAGGTGCCGGGATAAATGGCGCGGCGCATTAGCTGACCTCCCCTTCTCCTTTCCACATATCCGCCACCCGGCGGGCCAGCAGCCGATGCTCCGGGCGGCTCAGCTCCGGATCGCTTTCGAAGAAACGACGGGCGGCCTCGCGCACCTCCTCCAGCAGCCGCAGGTCGGTCAGCGAGGCCGTCTTCAGGTCGGGAAAGCCGGACTGGCGGGTACCCAGAAACTCGCCGGGGCCTCGCAGCTCCAGGTCCTTCTGGGCCAGCACAAAACCGTCGGTCGTCGCCTCGACGGCTGCCAGCCGCTCCATCGCCTCCGGCGAGGCGGATTCGGAGACCAGCAGGCAGTAGGAGGGGTGCTCCCCCCGACCGACCCGGCCACGGAACTGATGGAGCTGGGCCAGACCGAACCGCTCTGCCCCCTCGATGAGCATCACCGTCGCGTTCGGCACGTCAATTCCCACCTCCACCACTGACGTCGCCACCAGGATGTCCAGCTCCCCCCGGGCGAAGGCCGCCATCGTCGCCTCTTTCTCTTCCGATTTCATCCGCCCATGCAGGAGGCCCAGCCGCAGGCCCGGGAAGATCTGCTGGCGCAGCCGCTCGTATTCCTCCACCGCTGCTTTCGCCTCGATCTTCTCCGACTCCTCCACCAGCGGGCAGATGATAAAAGCCTGGCGGCCCTTTTCCACCTGACTGCGGAGGAAGGCATAGGCCCGCTCCCGCTCCCGGGGAAGGATGAGCCGGGTGGCCACCGGCTGACGGCCCGGCGGCATCTCATCAATGATGGACACGTCCAGATGCCCCCACACGGTCAGTTGAAGTGAACGGGGGATCGGGGTGGCCGTCATCACCAGCAGGTGGGGATTATACCCTTTCTGCCGCAGCGCAGCCCGTTGCCGCACCCCGAACCGGTGTTGCTCGTCAATCACCACCAGCGCCAGGTCATGAAAGGTCACCCCCTCCTGAATGAGGGCGTGGGTTCCAACAACGATGTCTATCGAGCCGTCGGCCAGGCCGGCGTAGATCTCCTCCCGTTCCGCGCCGATGACGCTACCGGTGAGCAGCCGGACTGTGGGCGGGCGGCCCGGCATAGCGGAAAAGAGCCGGGTAAGGGTCTCAAAGTGCTGACCGGCCAGGATTTCAGTGGGGGCCATCATCGCTGCCTGCGCCCCCGTGCCCACCGTCAGGGCCATAGCCGTCGCCGCCACCACCGTCTTGCCTGACCCCACATCCCCCTGCAGGAGCCGGTTCATCGGGTAGGGGGAGCGCATATCGGCCACGATCTGGGCCAGAGCCCGCTGCTGGGCACCGGTGAGCGGAAAGGGGAGGCTGAGGATAAAGGCCTGGAGCGCCTCGTCGCTGATGGGGAGCTGACGCCCCGGCACTGACCGCCAGCGATACTGCTGACGGAAGAGGCCCAACTGAAAGACGAACAGCTCGTCGAAGGCCAGCCGGCGACGGGCCGCCTGCAGCCGTTCGTGATCGTCTGGAAAATGGACCTGCCGGATGGCGGTTCCCAGGTCCATCAGGCCGTGGGCCTCGCGCACCGATGGGGGAAGGTGGTCGGGGAGACGGGGTGCCCAGTAATCCACCGTCCGCTTGATGACCGTGCGCAGCCAGCGGCTGCGGATTCCTTCGGTGAGGGGATAGACCGGCACCAGTCGGCCGGTATGCAGCAGTTCCTGCTGGGGCGGCTCCCATTCGGGGGAGGTAAAGCAGGGCCTCCCCAGATACTCCTCCACCCTCCCGCTGACCACAATCTGACTCCCCTGCCGGATCCGCTCCGCCAGGTAGGGCTGGTTAAACCAGGTGGCCTCGATGAAACCGGTCCCATCGGAAAGGACCGCTTTGAAGACGGAGACCCCCTTCCTGCTCTGTTTCACACCGGCGTCCCACACTTTGGCGATGATGGTGACCTCCTCCCCGTACTCCAGCCGGTTGATGGTCTTCAGCCTGCTGTAGTCGTCGTACCGGCGGGGGAAGAGGAAGAGAAGGTCACGGATGGTGCGGACCCCCAGTCGGGCCAGCCGCTGGGCCTGACGCTTCCCAACCCCCTGTATCGCGGTGATGGGAGCACCCAATCCCTTCGGTTCCTCCACTGGAGGAGTAGTGGGGCGTTGGGGGGCGGGCGGGGGGGACGGCTGGGGGGAGGGAGGCTGGGGCGGGGAAGATGGGGACGGCCCTCGCTCCAGCAGGCCCAGTATCTCTTTCAGCGCAGCAGCCCGCTCTCCAGGGGTGGAAAGCCCACTGTAGGCCTGCAGCCGGTCGGCGATCTCCTGCACCCAACCGGCTGCCTCCGGGCCAAAGCCCCTTTCCGCCTCCCTCAGCCAGGTCCTGACAAAATTGGCCAGCCCGCCGACGACGGCCCGGTCCTCACACTTTTCCGCCTCCAGAAGGAGGATCTTACGCAGCGTTTCAACCGGTGATTCCATCCATACTCCTCAGGCTGCAGTGACGGCGGCGATGCCCAACGCGCCGGGACCGAGGTGGGTGCCCACTACCGGTCCAATCTCGCTGATGACGGTCTGTTCGGGGGGGAAGAAAGCGCCCAGCCGGGACAGGAACGGAGCGACGTCGGTGGCAGCGGTGTGGATCACCGCCAGCCGTTCCAGCCGGCCCAGCCCGGCGATCATCTCAACCAGCCGCTCGATAGCCTTGCGGCGGGTTCGGGCCCTTCCGACCAGGAAGGCCTCCCCCTGCCTGAACTCGATGAGCGGCTTGATCCGCAGGAGCCGGGCCGCCATCGCCCGCGCCCAGGCTACCCGGCCGCTGCGATGGAGGTACTCCAGGGTATCCAGCACCCCCAGGATGCGGATACGCGGCTGCATCCCGTGGACAAGGGCGAGGATCTCTTCCGCCGACCTTCCCCCGGCGGCCGCCTCGGCGGCGGCGATCACCTGCCATCCCAGCCCCATCATCAACTGCCTTGAATCCACCAGATGGACCTTCAGCTCCGGCACCTCCTCGCTTCCCAATCGGGCGGCGTTCAGCATGCCGCTGAGGGTGGTGGAGATCAGGATGGCGATAACCTCGCTGGCCCGTCCCACCAGACTGCGGAAGGCAGCGGCAAACTCCTGGGCCGGGGGAACGGAGGTTGTGGGAATCGCCGCAAGGTGAGGAAGCCGCCGGTAGAACTCGGCACGGGTGATCTGCTCCCCGTCCCGCAGGCTCTGTCCCTCCATCTGCACGTAGGCAGGCACAACGGTGATCTCCAATCGCCGGGCCAGATCGGCGGGTATATCGGCCGTGCTGTCGGTCAGAATCCGTATGCGTCCCATCAGAAGTGAAAGGGTCCGAGCCGCTCGACTCCCTCGTAGGTCACCAGCCCCAGACCGTCGGGGCCGACGTGGGAGGCCAGCAGCGGTCCATAGACCAGGATAGGGAACTCCTTATCGGGGAAGAAAGCGCTGAGCCGCTCCCGTAACAGCAGTGTTTCATCGGTTGGGTAGGAGGTGCTCTGGAGGATCGCCATCTCCTCGACAGAGGTAAACTCACCGGCGAACTCGGCCAGCTTGTCCAGCCCCCTTTCCCGACTGCGCACCTTTTCCATAGGGATGATCTCCCCATCCTCGATGGACAGGAAGGGTTTGATCCCCAGCATCGTTCCCAGGATGCACTGGGACCTGCTGATGTGGCCGCTTCGCTCCAGGTAGTCCAGCGAGTCGGTGAACATCACCACATAGATGCGCCGGATCATCCCCCTCACGTGGCGGACGATCTCCCCCAGGTCGTACCCGGCGTGGGCCATCTTCGCCGCTTCTCGCGCCAGGATCCCCAGCCCCAGCGAGGTGGTCTGGGAATCCATCACCTTGATGTCACACCGGCCCAGGAAAGCCTCAGCGGCAGCGCGGGCGTTGCGGACGATGGGGCTGAGCGGGCCGGAGGAGTGGATGGACAGGATGCGGTCGGTGGTACGAGTCAGTTGCTGATAGACCCGCCGGAAGTCGGCCACCGTCGGCCCGACAACGACTGGCCGGGACCGCCCCTGAACCATACGGGCGAGCACCTCCTCGTTCCGTTCCCCTCTCTCGTCCTTGTAGGTCTCCCCTTCTAACCGCACGGCGAGAGGGAGGACGGTGATCTCCAGCCTGCGCACAAGCTCAGGATCGAGAGAGGCATCGCCGTCGGTGACGATGTGTACTCGAGACACTGCACCTCCTCTCTATGCGGGTGAACGACGCTGAATGGCGGGCCTTCATTCTGCCGAGATGATGCAGAAGTAGTGAGGCTGCCCTCCCTCGATGGCCTCGAACTCCTGTTCCGGGAACCTCTCCCTCAGCCGGGCAATCAGGGCCTCGGCTTCGTTGCGGGAGACATCGGCGCCGTAATAGAGGGTAACGATCTCCAGTTCCTCCACCCCCATCCGTTCCAGCAGGGCCTCGACGACCTCCTCCAGGGAATCCCCACCCACCGCCAGCGTCCCGTTGTGAAGGCCGATCACCTGCCCCCTACGGACCGTCACTCCGTTGATCGTTGCATCCCGTGTGGCGGTGGTCACCTCGCCGGTCTCCACCTCCTGGGCGGCTTCCAGCATCTCCTGGGCGTTCTCTTCCAGGTCGGCCTGGTAGTTCAGGGCCAGGAGGGCGGCCACTCCCTGGGGGACGGTGTGGGTAGGCACGACGACCACTTCCTTCTTGCTCAGGTCGCGGGCCTGTTCGGCAGCGAGGATAATGTTCTTGTTATTGGGGAGGATGATGGCCCGCTGGCTGGGCAGCCCCTCCACTGCCCGGAGGATCTCCTCCGTGCTGGGGTTCATCGTCTGTCCGCCGCGGACCACTGTGGCTCCGAGGCTCTCAAAGACACGGGCCAGCCCGTCCCCCGGCACCACGGCCACCACGCCGATCTCGGCGACAGGGAGGGAGGGGGCGACAGCGGCCACCTGTGCTCGCCCGCCGACAAACTCCTGATACTGCGCCTGCATATCCTCCACCACCACGTCCCGCAGCGAGCCCAGCCTGACGGCATAGCTGAGGGGGACGCCGGGATCGGGCACGTGGACGTGGACCTTGACCGTGGTGGGGTCGCCCACCACCAGGGTGGATTCCCCCATGGCGTCAATGTCCCGCCGGATCGTCTCCACATCCAGCCCCTGGCCGATGATGATGAACTGGACGTCGTAGCCGTATCCTTCCGCTGGCCCGACCGGGGCGGCAGCCACCCCGGTCTCCCGGCCCAGCCGCATCTCCTCCGCTATCCGTTCGCCTTTCAGGTGCCGCAACATTCCCTCCAGGATGACGTACAGCCCCTCCCCACCGGCGTCAACGACGCCCGCCTCGGCCAGGACGGGCAGCAGGCTTGGCGTCCGTGCCACGGCGTCGCGGGCCCGGTGGACCATCCGCTCCATCATCGTGATCAGATCCTCCGTCTCGGTGGCGGCATGGGCCGCCTCCTCCGCCATCTCGCGGGCCACCGTCAGGATGGTGCCCTCCACCGGACGGATGACCCCCTTGTAGGCGGTGCGGGCTCCCTCCTGGACCGCAGCCGCCAGGTCCGCCGCCGTGAAAACTTCCTTTTCATCCAGCGTGCGGGCCAGCCCCCGCCAGATCTGGGAAAGGATGACGCCGGAGTTGCCACGGGCGCCCATCAGCGCGCCGTGGGCCACCAGATGGGCGATCCTGCCCACGCTGGACTCGGTCGAGTTGGCGATCTCATCCCAGGCCGACTGCATCGTCAGCACCATATTGGTGCCGGTATCCCCGTCCGGCACAGGGAAGACGTTGAGGGCGTTGATCGCCTCCTGGTGGTTCCGAAGCCAGGCCAGCCCCGCCCAGACCATCTGTTTCAGGTCCTGTCCGTTGACAATAAAAAGGGGTTCTCTTTGATCAGACACGCGGCCTCTTCACTCCTACTCAGGCTCAGAAACGCGGATGCCCTCGACGTGGACGTTGACCTCCGCGACCGGCACGCCAAGGGCTTTCTCCACACGGTATTTGACAACGTTCATCACGCTGCGGGCAACGGAGGTGATGCGGGTGCCGTATTCGACGATGACGTACAGGTCAATGATGATCTCTCCGTTCCGCACCCGCACCACGACCCCCCGGTGGCTTCCCGGGGAGAGGACGTCGGCGATCCCCGTCGCCAGGTTCTTCGGCACCGTCCCGACAATACCGTAGGAGGACAACACCGCTTCGTGGGCGATGTTCGCGATCGCCGTTGGGGAGACCTCGATCCGTCCCTTCGGTTCAACCTGTTTCCTCATCTTTCTCCTGACAGGTCCGGTTTGCACAAAATGCGTGGCTATGGTATGATATACCCCGTTCTCATCGAATCAGGGAGTGGTAGAAAATGGCAAAGTGTGAGATCTGTGGCAAGGGGCCCCAGTTTGGGCACAACGTGAGTCACTCCAAGCGGGCCACCAATCGCCGGTTCAACCCCAACATTCAGCGGGTGCGGATAATTATGGGAGGAAAGGTACGGCGGATGTACCTCTGCACCCGTTGCCTGCGCACGTTGAACAAGGGTCAATAACCCTGCCGGCTGATCCGTTGTCGTCGCGCCGGCCTCCCAAAGGCTGGCGCTTTGTTTTTTTTAAAGGTAGCGACTCTCCAGCGCCAGGCGCATCGCCTGAATGGCCGGGCCAACTCCTTCCGGCGCCCCGTAGATCGCCTCCCCGGCCACCAGCACTCGCGCGCCCGCCCGCACGACCTGGGGGGCGGTCTGAGGGGAGATCCCCCCATCCACCTCCAGCTCCGCCGGGCTCCCCGCCTCATCCAGCATACGGCGGACCTCGGCGATCTTGGGCAGCATGGTGGGGATCAGCGCCTGCCCTCCAAACCCCGGATTGACGGTCATCACCAGCACCAGGTCCAGATCCCTCAGCACCTGGCTGATCGCAAGCGGCGGCGTGGCCGGATTGAGGGCCACCCCTGCCCGCACCCCCAGGCTGTGCAGAACCTGCAAGGCCCGATGCAGGTGCAGACAGGCCTCCACCTGCACGGTGAGGATGTCGGCTCCCGCCCTGGCAAAAGCCTCCAGGTACCGCTCCGGCTCCACGATCATCAGGTGGACGTCCAGAGGGAGATGGGTGACGCGGCGGAGCGCCGCCACAACCGGCAGCCCGACGGTGATATTGGGCACGTATCGCCCATCCATCACATCCACATGGATATAGTCAGCTCCAGCGGCCTCCGCTTCCGCCACGGCGTCACCCAGGTGGGCGAAGTCTGCGGCGAGTATGGAAGGAGCGATCTTGACGGTCGGTCGAGTCATCAGGGTGGCATGATACAACGGAACGGACAGAAAATCAAGGGTTCGCGGCCACCAATTTCAAATTTATCCCAGCGCGTTATCCAGGAACATCATCACCAGGAAGCCGACGATCACCCCCCACGTCCCCTCCTGCTCAAAGCCCCGGCTGTGGGTTTCAGGGATGATCTCGTCGGAGACGACGTAGAGCATCGCCCCGGCAGCGAAGGCCAGTCCCCAGGGGAGAAGGGGCTGCATCAGGGTGACCGCCAGCACACCGAAGACGCCCGCTACAGGCTCCGCCATCCCCGACCCCAGGGCGTAGAGCAGCGCCCTCCCCCGGGGCCACTGCTCCCGCACCAGCGGGAGGGCCACGGCCAGTCCCTCCGGCATATTCTGCAGGCCGATGGCGACCATCAGGGCGATAGCGTCCGAAAGCCGCTCCGCCCCGAACCCCACTCCCACGGCCAGCCCCTCCGGGAAGTTGTGAAGGGTGATGGCGATGACGAGCAACCAGGTGCGGCGAAGGCTGGACGAAGGCCCCTCGGCCCCTTTGATCAGGTGAGTGTGGGGGAGAAGGTGGTCAAGGGCTGCCAGAAAAAGGGCTCCCAGCAGGATACCCAGGACCGCTGGCCAGATGCCCCCCAGTTCGATGGAAGGGACGATAAGGCTGAAGGCGGTGGCGGCCAGCATCACCCCCGCCGCGAACCCCAGGAGCGCGTCCAGCAACCGCTCCGGGACCCGGGTGGTGAAAAGGACCGGCAGCGCCCCAGCCCCGGTGGCGAATCCGGTCAAAACGGTTCCGACAATTCCCATCAAGATGTGGTTTCCGCCGAACAGTTGAAGAAAAAGCTGCTCCACAGGGTCCTCCTCCCGCGCAGTGGCCAGGCCGAACAGCCGGGTCCGCGAAACGTTGGTGGGGAGTATGGCAGGAAGCAGCCCCTTTGTCAAGTCCCGAGGTTCGCGATTGCCCCGCCTCCTCGAAGAGAGTATAATCTCAGCGGCCCAAACGCTTCTGAGTATATCAACCCCCCAGAGCCACAGGGGACACGAAGAGGGACGAGGAGGTGGCATGTGCTGAGCGCGGAGGAACGGGAGCGGTTCGCCCGCCAACTGGTGCTGGAGGGGGTCGGTGAGGCAGGACAGGAGCGGCTCAGGTCCGCCCGGGTGCTGGTGATCGGCGCAGGGGGGCTGGGTTCTGCCGCCTGTTTCTATCTGACCGCCGCAGGGGTGGGGGTCCTGGGGATCGTGGACTTCGACCGGGTGGCCCTTTCCAACCTCAACCGGCAGATCCTGCACACGGCGGATAGCCTGGGAAAGCCCAAAACCGACTCCGCGGCTCGACGGCTCACCGCTCTCTACCCTTCCCTGCGGGTGATCCCCTACTCTGAGCGGTTGACGCCCGAGCGGGCGCTGGAGCTGGCGGCAGCCTACGATCTGGTGGTGGAGTGCTCCGATACGTTCGAGACCAAGTTCCTGGTCAACCAGGCATGCATACGGGCCGGGACCCCCCTGGTTTGGGCTTCGGTGCTGGCCTGGGAGGGGCAGATGTCGGTGGTGCTGCCGGGGCGGGGACCGTGCTACCGATGCCTGTTCCCCCCCTCCTTCGATCCCAGCGCCGCACCGACCGCCCGGGAGGTGGGGATACTGGGAGCGGTGGCAGGCACAATGGGGGCGCTGGAGGCAGTGGAGGGGGTGAAGGTGCTCCTGGGGATCGGCAGGCCTCTGGTGGGGAGGTTGCTGGTGTGGGACGGATGGAGCGGGACGTTCGAGGAAGTGGCTTTTGCTCCCCAACCAGGGTGTCCGGCGTGTGGGGCGGTTGGGTGAGGGGGTGGCTGGGTTATTGGGTTGCTGGGTTATTGGGTTACTGGGTTACTGGGGGGCTGGGACAAGGACGCGGAGGCTGGCGGGGAGGATTTCGTAGGTAATGTGGGTGGCAGCCCGATCGAAGAGCTCTCCATCGGCCTGGATGGGGGTGGACGGGTCGCAGGTGATCTCCAGCCGGGCAGTTCGCTCATAATAGACCCCTGGTTTCCCGACGTGGCTGCCGTCGAAGGTGGTGGGCAGCAGCCGTAGAAGCCTGAGCCGTCCCATTCCCCTGGCGTAAACGAAATCCAGCAGGCCGTCGTCTGGCTCGGCGCGCGGCGTCATGTAGAACGCCCCGCCGGTCCGCCGGGTGTTCCCCACCGAGACCAGCGTCGCTTTCCCCTCGTACTCCCCCCCATCCCATCGGATCCGCATCTGCCAGGGCCGGTGGGAGAGGATGGTCTGTACCGCTGCCAGGATGTAACGGGGGGTCCCCTTCACCCGCTTCATCTGCTCCTGGGTGACGGTGACCATCGGTTCCAGCCCCACGGCGGAATTGTTGTCGAAGTACCGGCCGTTCACCCGCCCCAGGTCCAGCAGCCGCTCGTGGCCGGCGCGGATGACCCGGCAGGCTTCGGCGATGTCTTTGGGCAGGCCGAGCTGGTCGGCCAGGTCGTCGGCGGAACCCAGGGGGATAATGCCCAGGGGGACCTCCGGCCGCTCCCCTCCTGTGGCCGTCAGCATCCCGTTGACCACCTCGCTGATAGAGCCGTCGCCCCCGGCGGAGATGATGGGGCAGTAACCAGCCAGCAGCGCCTCCCGGGCCAGCTCAATCCCGTGGCCCGGCCCCTCGGTGACCGCCAGTTCGTAATCCAGCCCCACCTCGGCGCAGGCCCGCTCCACATCCGGGATCGCCCGCTGCGCCTTCCATCGGCCCGCGTAAGGGTTGAGGATGATCTTCGCCGTCATCGGGATTCTCCTATTCACGCGACTCGTTCCCACCTGCATTGTTGGACAACCCCACGGAGTTGTCCGACAAATTCAGCAGCCGGTCCGGCCGGTTGGTGATAATCCCATCTACCCCCCACATCACCAGTTGACGCATCGCATCCACCTCGTCCACCGTCCAGGCGATGAGCCGCTGGCCGCGGGCATGAGTGCGCCGGACGATGGCGGGGCGGATCAGCGGACCGTACAGGTTGGAGAACTCAGGCCGCAGGTCGCGCATCAACCAGGCCAGGAAGCGGGCCAGCCGAAAGAGGGGAGCGGGGTAGTAAAGGAAGCCCAGGGGCAGGTGGGGAGCCAGCCGCCGTACCCGGCGCAGCGCGAGAGGGTTGAAGGAAGAGACAAGAATCCGATCGGCCAGGCCGTACCGCTCCACCAGCCCCACCACCGCTGCCTCCAGCCCCCGATCCTCCCGGGGCGACACCTTCAGCTCCACATTGATCAGCAGCCGGTCTCCCACTGTGGCGAAAACCTCCTCCAGCGTGGGGATCCGTTCGCCAGCAAAGGCGGGGTCAAACCAGGAGCCAGCGTCCAGCTCTTTGAGGGCAGCCAGCGGGAGGTCGGCTACCCGTCCGCTGCCGTCGGTCGTGCGGTCCACGGTGGAATCGTGGATCACCACTGGAACCCCGTCGGCAGAGAGGTGAGCATCCAGCTCCACCCCATCCGCTCCCAGCTCCGCAGCCTTGAGGAAGGCGGGAAGGGTGTTGGCCGGGGCGAGCTTGTTGGCCCCCTGATGAGCGATGTTCAATATGTGGTCAGCGGTCAACCAGAGAGAGCTCATAGTTCGACAAAGTAGGCCGAACAGGCCCGGTCAATCAGGTCCTTGCTGAGGGTGGGAGGGACGTTCAGGTAACGGGCGATGTCCAGCAACTGGTCCACAATGTCCCGTGGGTGGCAGGCCCGCAGAGGACGTCGCGGTTTGATGTAGTACTCCTGGAGGAGGTAGCGAAGCCCCTCGTCGCTGTAAGGCACCCCCCGGCTGGCGCAGACCCGGCGGAAGATCTCCCGGTACTCGTCGAAGGTGGGGTTCTTGATCTCGATCTTATGCCGGATACGGCGCAGGAACGCCTCGTCCACCAGGTCCTTCGGGGCCAGGTTGGTGGAGAAGACGATCAGCACATCGAACGGGACCTCGATCTTGCGGCCCGTGTGCAGGGTCAAATAATCCACCCGCTTCTCCAGCGGCACGATCCAGCGGTTCAGCAGGTCACGGGGGCGGACCTGCTGACGGCCAAAGTCGTCAATGAGGAGCATCCCTCCGTTGGCCTTCATCTGGTAGGGGGCCTCGTAATACTTGTTGGTCTCATCGTAGACCAGATCGAGCGCCTCCAGTGTCAGCTCCCCGCCGGTGGTGATGACCGGGCGGCGGATGCAAACCCAGCGGGGATCCACGGAGCGGGCGCTGGCCGGCGGCTCCGCCAGCACGTGGTTGACGCTGTCGAACACCTTGATCACCTGCCCGTCCACCTCGACGGCATAGGGGATGTACATCGCGTTCCCCAGCACCATCTGGCCGATGGACTCGGCGATGGCAGTCTTGCCGTTGCCGGGGGGGCCGAAGAGGAAGATGGACTTACCGGAGTTGACCGCCGGCCCCAGTTGGGAGAAGGTCTCCTCGCTGACCACCAGATGGGCCAGGGCCTGGCGCATCGTCCGCTGATGGACCACAACCTGGCCGAGCGGCTGCTTGCGGATCGCCTCGCTATAGGCTTCCAGGGGGACCGGCGCAGGGCCGGCGTAGTGGTTTCGGTCCAGCGCTTCCCGGGCCATCAGCCGGCCCTTGTCGGCGATGGCGTACTGGTAGGCGGCCTCAGCGAAGCCGCCAGCCCCTTTCACCTCGCAGAGCTTCTCCCGTTTGAGGAACTCCAGCACCTGGTCCACCACTCCGGCGTAGGGGAGCTTCATCCGCTCCGCCAGCTCATAGCCGGAAAGGTAGCCTTCGAAGTACATCACCTTGAGGGCCAGGTCAGTCAGAAAGCCCAGGCTGAGCCCCGTATCCTCCACCGAGCGGGGCATAGGGGGAACAAACCCGGCTGAGACAACCGTCGCTTCTCCCGCTTTCGCCATACCCTTTTCTCCCTCAGGTTTTCAACCACAGAGACGCAGAGAGCACGGGGTTTCACGGAGCCTTAGAAATTATCTTCTCCGTGGTTACTCCTTCACATCTCCCAGCACCTCTCCGACGCGGGCGATTTCCTCTTCGGTGTTATAGCCGTGGGGACTGACGCGGATGTAGCTTTCCCGCAGCGAGACGGCCACGCCGGCCTCCAGGAGGCGGGCATGGGCGGCCCGGGGGTCGCCCGGCACGGCAAAGGAGAGGATGGCAGAACGACGGGCCGGCTCCAGGTTGCTGACCACCTGATACCCCCGTTTCTGGAGATCGGCGGCCAGGAGGTCGGTGAGGTGGAGGGTATGGGCGTGGATGGCCGCCACGCCGACCTCCAGCAGAAGCTCCACAGATGCCAGCAGCCCTACCATCCCCACCAGGTTGGAGCCGCCCAGCTCGAACCGGGCCGCGCTGGGCAGAAAGGTCAGGTTATAATCCCGCCAGTTCTCCCAGCCGACCACGCTGATACAGCCGGCCATAGGGGGCGTCAGTTCCTCCAACAGCTCCTGGCGACAGTAGAGGAAGCCGATGCCGATCGGCCCCATCAACCACTTCGGCCCGCCACATGAGAGCAGATCAATGTGACAGGCCCGCGCATCCAGCGGAACAGCCCCCACCGACTGGATTCCGTCCACCACAAAGTAAATACCCCGCTCCCGACACCAGGCCCCTATCCCCTCCAGATCGGTGCGGAAGCCGGTGAGGAACTCGACCGAGCTGACGGCGACGACGCGGGTTCGGCCGTCGGCATGCTTCTCCAGCGCCTCCAGGGTAAGCCCGCCCCCGTCGTGGGGGACACAGCGGGCCTCCACCCCTCGCTGCCGCTCCAGGAGCATCCAGGGATAGACGTTGGAGGGGAACTCCATATCACAGAAAAGGACGTTATCCCCGGGCTTCAGCGGCAGCGACTGGGCAGCGATGTTGAGGCCGTGGCTGGTGTTCTGGACGAACCCGATCTCTTCGGGGACGGCGCCGATGAGGCGGGCAATAGCAGCCCGGAGGCGGGGAGCGATGGATTCGTACTCCTCCTGGAAGCCGAAGGTCACCCCCCGACGGTCCACATACCGGGCCATTGCCTGACGAACCCGGCAGGGGAGAGGGGAGACAGCGGCATGATCCAGATAGGTACAGACGTCGGTGGCGGCCTTCATCTCCGCCCGAAAGGCGGTGAGTCTGCTTTCGATGTCCCTGCTTTCCATCGCTTCCCCTGCGTAAGTTCTGGCCGAAAATAATTATACTACGGCCGGGATGGGCGGCAAATGGGCGTGATCGCACCACAAGCAGGTGTGTTTCGGTTTCGGGGCGAGATGTCCCTGGCCAGGACCGGACCTGGGGAAACACGAATGGCGCGAATGGAAACGAATACCGCGAATGGGGCAGGGATTCCTCCTGTTCGCGGTATTCGGGCCATTCGTGGGATTCACGATCCACCAGCGGGCGGGAGGACCACTCGCCCCGAAATGGAAATACGCCCCACCACAAGCATCCCACTTGACGAAAGGCAGGAGTTGGTTTAGAATAATCCTCGCAGGCCAGGCGGGCCAGGTCCCGCCTTTTTGGTTGTCCAGAACGCGGGCCCTCCAGAGGTCCTGATGGTTATGGGAGGAAATATGGCCAAGATTGAGTTAAATGCTGAGCCACGGACGGTGATGGGCAAGAAAGTGCGCCATCTGCGAAAGGAGGGGTGGGTGCCAGCCGTCATCTACGGCTCTGGCGTCGTGAGCCGCCCCCTTGTAGTCCGGGCGCCTGAGGCGGAGAACGTGGTCCGGGAAGCCGGCACCAGTCAGTTGATCACCCTTCACATCAGTGACGAAAAGCGGCCGGTGCAGGCGCTGGTGCGGGATGTGCAGCGGGACCCGATCCGGAGGGACCTGATCCATCTCGATTTCCATCAGGTGGAGATGACCACCAGGGTCACGGTGGAGGTCCCCATCGTTCTGGTCGGCGAATCGCCCGTTGTGGCGCGACGGGATGGCATCCTGCTCCAGGGCGCTGAGACGATCGAGATCGAATGTATGGCTGGCGACCTGATCGAGGCCATCGAGGTGGACCTGAGCCAGTTGACGGAGGTGGATCAGCAGATCACTGTCGCCGACCTGGCGGTTCCCTCGAAAATCCGCATCCTTTCCGACCCGGAAGAGATGGTGGTGCGCGTGAGCCCGCTGGAGGTGTCCGCCGAAGAGGAAGAGGTGGTGGAAGAGGGAATGGCGGAGCCCGAAGTGGTGACCCGGCGCAGGGAACGGGAAGAGGAATAACTTTTCCCCACAGCCAGCACTTTCCAGACAGCCAGGGGCGCAAAGAGTGCAGATTCCTCTGCGCTTTTTGCGCCCTTCATGCTTCCTGGAGAAACTGTTTGCTCTCTGAGCCGTTACCCTTTCCGGCCTCCAGTGACCAGTAGCGCCGGCGCATCAGGGCAAGGACGCGGGGAACGGCAACCGTGTATAGCCAGTAAAAGAGAGGGGAGGTTGGGTAGTCGTAGGCTCCGATGTACCGCACCAGCCTCCCGCCAAACCCGCTCTTAAAGCGGTACACTCCCCAAAGAGGGTCGGACTCGTCCAGAACCTCGGGCGCTCCCCAGAGGTCATAGATGAGGCACCCCTGCTCCCTTGCCCACCGGATCGCTTCCCACTGGAGGAGGTGGTTGGGCATCCACTCCCGGCGATGGGAACGGGAGGCCCCGTACATATACCAGGCCCGACGGCCAAACCGGTAGAGGATGAGCATCGCCGCTGGCTCCCCCTCCACCTCGGCGATCAGACAGCGAGCGATGCCAGCCTGCATAAACGTTGCCCATACGTCACGATAATAGGCCTCGGGCCGGATCACAAAGCGGTTCCGCAGACTGGTCTCCCGGTACATCTGGTACAGGAGCGGCAGGTCCGCCAGCCCTCCCTCCCGGACCATCACCCCGCGCCGCATCGCCAGCCGGATGTTATAGCGCCACTTTGCCTTCATCTGTTCCAGGATTTCCTCGGGCTCCGGCGTCAGGTCAAGGAGAAGGGTGCTGCGGAACTGGACCTGCTCGCGGGAGCGGCGCCATCCACGGGCGAGCAGGAGGGAGGTGACGTCCCTGCCCTGAGGGCTCTCCTCCTCCACATCAGGGTCTATCTTGACAAAAACGGCCCGCTCCGCCCGGGCCAGCCCCTCCAGCTCCGAAAGGACCGCCGCAAGGAGCACCCCATCGCCATAATCGAGCACCGGCCCCTTCGGCACGTACATCACCTGGACGGGGAGGGGGCCTGGCCGTCGGGTCAGCGTCAGAGCGGCGGCTCGGGGCTCCCCCGCCTCCTCCCAGAGCCAGCGGGTCGCCCGCCAGCCGTACCGTTCTTTGAAGCCACCCCATTCCCAGCTCTGGAGCACGTGGGGGTCGGGCAGCCGCTCCAGCGCCTGCCGCCATTCCCCTGGATCGCGCACCGCCTTCCCCTTGAGTTGACTCACCGGCCCGCACCTCCCGACATCGGTGGGCTCATGATGCCGGGAATCGGCCGTTCTGTCAAGGGAGGGGGGCCGGCGAGTCTCGAACAGGGCAACTGTGATTCACAGGGGGAGCAACTCCGAACTTCAGCCCTCCAACCCAACCGGTCAGGGCCTGTAGCTCTTCAACGTCAGCGGCAGGAAGACCTTGAGCCCGTTCACCAGCGCCCGCCGGACGTAGATGTTGCCCAGACCGTCGTCAATCTGGGCCTGGTTGACCGCCACCACTTTCGCTGTGAGTTGGGCAGCGTAGGTGATGGTCACCACTTTGGAACCGCTCACCACGCCCTGCCAGGTGATGGTCTGGCCGTTCACCGTGGGCGGATTGCCCGAACTGGCTGTTGGGGTGCCCTGGATTTGGAGGGCAGCCGGCAACGTGTCGGTAAAGCGTACCGTGGTGTTGACCCCGCCACTGTTGACCAGCCGGACGGTGAAGGTGACCACCTGACCAGCGTTAGCCTGGTCTGGAGCGACAGTCTTGGTTGACGGTGCAAGATTGGGCGATCCCATCGGCCAGCCCAAATCCTTAAGGATGCCCCGCGTGACCGGCCCCGGATCGTGGATGGAGGTGCCGGGCGAGAGGGCATAGATCATCAGCGCGTTGGGTGTCTCCCTGTAGGTGTTATAGTCCAGGTGGACATAACTGGAACCCTCCATCCAGGTGGACGGGGCAAAGAGCTTCACCCGCCCGCCGCCGTTGGCCGCGTTCGCATTGGGGCCATCAAACCAGACGTTGTTGCTGGTCAGCGCCGAGGCCAGCGCCGCAGAAGGGTTAGGGTAGACGGAGGTGTTGATCAGCGCATTGCCCGCCCCGTCCTTCGTGAAGCGATCGTAAATATCCGGATAGAGGGTACCCGCGCCCCAACGGCCCAGACCGCCGGAGACTTCCATAGACCCCCCGAACCCCAGGCCGTGGGTGATCTCGTGAAGCACCACGCTGACAAAGTCCACTTTGTTCGACGGCGGCTTCCCATCGGTGCCGAAGTACCAGTCGAAGTTCGTGTTGTAGGTGGTGAAAATCTCTGGATCATTGCCGTTTTGGTCCGAGCCGGAAAGTGCGTTAGCTAAAGCAACCACGTACCAGGTACTGGCATAGGGAGCGTTCGGGAAATCTCTGTAATACTCGAAGGCGCCACCATAGCCCAGAATGTCACCGCTGCCGAGGTTGGCCCAACAGGCCACGATCCGGATGGGGACAGTGGAATGAATCTGGGAAGCCCAAATACTGGCGGCGTAGAGGTAGGCATTTTTGGCATTATCCGGCCAATTCAGGCAGGGTTGTCCAAAGGGATCGGTCTGGCCGGCTGTCAGGAACTGGACGTTGAAGGTGGCGCTCTGGATGTGCAGGGCGGAGAATTCAGGCGGTGGGGGGAGGTGGTAGGAGTAGGCGTTGGGGTCAATCCGCAGGATGACAGGTCGGCCCGGAGCCGTCTCGGGTTGGGGCGGCGCGGCGGCATCTGCCCGTAACCCCAGGCTGAGGGGCAACAGGCTTAACAACAGCACCGCTATTGTCAGTCGTTCGGAGACTCGCGTTTTACTCATCTTACACTCCTTGATTTTGTGTGATGTGTCGCCTTGTGCAGGCTGTTAGCCTGTCCCAACAGGCCTGGCGGCCTGCGCTACGCGGCCCACCAGGAAAGAGAGACCGGGAAAGATCAACGGTTGCGCAGCACCAGCGGCAGGTAAATCTTCCTGGATTGCGGTGCCTCGTACGCGCCCATATCCACCACGGCGTTGCCGTCGCCGTTGCCGTCCACGATGCGCGGGTTGCCGTCCAGGTCGGTGGTGACACCAGCGGGGACGGCGGCGTTGTTCCCGGCGTCAATGCAGGGAGAGCCGGGTTGCAGGCGCAGGTTGCCGCTCGCGGCATGAACAAAGCGCGGGTCGGCGTTGATGTTGCCCGTGCCGGTGTAACCGCCCTGGATGTCGCTGTAGGTGACAACGGGTGTACTTCCGGTGTAGTTGGCAATCTCCGGATCGGTGTAGGCAGTGTCGCCCCACATAATGACATTGGTCAGCACCGGATTGGAACCGTCGTAATTGCTCATCCCGCCACCTTCCGCCTCGGCTGTGTTGCCGCTGAACGTGACATTCGTCAGCGTGGGATGGCTGGCGTCATCGTTGTACATCCCGCCGCCATCATAGGCCTCGTTGTCGCTGAAAATGACGTCCGTCAGCGTCGGGCTGCTTCGCCAGTCATTGAACATCCCCCCGCCGTAGGCGGACGCGGCATTGTCGGTGAAAACGACATTGTTCAGTGTCGGATGACTTTCATCGTCGTTCGCCATCCCCCCGCCATCTCTGGCCGAGTTCGTGCGAAACGTGACGTCCGTCAGTGTCGGGTGGCTGGACTCATCGTTGCACATCCCACCGCCCAGCCAGGCCGATGAGTTACCGGTGAAGACGACGTTGGTCAACGATGGGCTGCCGTTATCATTGTACATCCCGCCGCCCAGACCGATATCGTCCGTTGCATAATTAGCCAGGTTGCCGCTGAAAATCAGGTTGCGCAACATCGGGCTGCCATCCCGGTTGTACATCCCGCCGCCAAGGTAATGCGGATAGTCTCCGTTTGCCTGCCCGGCGGTGGAGGAAAGGCCCACGGTCTGCAAGGCATAGAACAGAGCAGCCAGGAAACGGGTCAGGTCGTTGTCGCCTTCATCCAGCGAAAGCCAGGCAATCTGCCAGTCGCAATCCGCGATCCACTGTGCCAGCAGTGTCGTCTTGCCGTAGCCAGCCGGGGCCGAGAGGAGGGTGAAGGGGTGCACCTTGACGGCCTGATCGAGCGCAGCGACCAGGCGCAGGCGCGGTAGAAGGTCACTGCGCAGGTGCGGTGGGTAGAATTTGGTTTGAGCAAAAGCCAGTGTTTCAAACATATCACACTGCAGAGGCCAGATACACCCTCACCGCTGTAACTGTCCAGGCCAGTTGGACCTATCTTTTTATTATTATATCGCATTGTCCATCAACGGCAATACATAGATACATAGGACAGGCCAGTTGAAAGGCATTCAGGTGTCGAAGTTTCGAACAGGGGAAGTTTGTGTTATAATGTGTTGGGCCTGTGGCCGGTGGTCAGCCTTCACCGACCCAATCGCATAAAGTCTGCGAGAGATTTCAATCGGACTGAGCAGTTACGAAAGAGGTAAGAATGCCCTTTGGCCTTTCACCCGCCACACTGCTGGCTCGGCTGATCGTGCTGCTGGTCGGCTTCCCCATCCACGAATGGGCCCACGCCTGGTCCGCCGACCGGCTGGGAGATCCGACCCCCCGCTGGGAGGGCCGGCTCAGCCTGAACCCGATGGCCCACCTGGACATCCTGGGCAGCATCGCGCTGCTCCTGACCGGCTTCGGCTGGGCACGGCCGGTGCCGGTAAGCCCCTTCCGAATGCGGGTGGCGCCGAGGACCGGGATGGCGCTCAGCGCTTTCGCCGGCCCGGCCTCCAACCTGCTGGTGGCGATGATGTGCGCCATCCCCTTCCGGCTGGGGCTGATGAGATTGAGCGACCTCTACACCGCCACCAGCCCCCTCTCCCCCGCGCTCCTGCTCTGGAACATCGCCCAGGTCAGTATCGGCCTGGCGCTTTTCAACCTCCTGCCCTTCTATCCCCTGGACGGAGAGAAGGTGCTGGCTGGTGTGCTGCCGCCCCTGTGGGGGGACCGGTTGCTGGCATTGCGACCGTACAGTCCGTATATCCTGATGGGCCTCCTCTTCGTCCTGCCCTACCTGGGGCTGGACGTGATCGGCTTCCTGCTCGGCCTGGTCTGGCGGCCACTGGAGCTGCTCCTCTTCTGGCTGTGATGGGACGTGCTGCCTACCGGGTGCGGCAGTTCTTCCGCGCGCTGACAGCGCCGCTGGCAGAAATGGATACGCAGGGCGTGGAAGGAGCATTGACCCCCGCCCAGCAGGCGCTCTTCCGCCGGATGTCTCCGGCCGACCGGCAGCACGGCCTGGAGGTGTACAGGACTCTGGCAGGGCGGGGAGACGTGCCCGCCGACCTGCTGGCAGCGGCGCTATTGCACGATGTGGGAAAGGCGGCCCTTGCGCCGTCTATCTGGTTGCGGGTGATGGTTGTCCTGCTGGAACGGTTTGCCCCCCGCCTGCTGGAACGGCTGAGCGAGGGGGAACCGAAAGGATGGCGACGGCCCTTCGCAGTCTACCGGCAGCACGCCGGGATCGGTGCGGAGTGGGCAGCCGAAGCGGGGTGTTCCCCCCTCACCGTGGCCCTCATCCGCCACCACCACGGGCCAGGGGACGGGCTGGACAAAGAGGGGAGAGCGCTTCTGCGGCTGCTGCAGGAAGCGGATGGGACCCGGTAGGAACGACCGTAGCGCAGGCGCCAGACCGTAGCGCAGGCCGCCAGGCCTGTTTTTCGCAGGCTAACAGCCTGCGCCACAGGCTAACAGCCTGTGTTACGAGGTGAGAGATCACAAGAGGGGAGTAGGATGGAAGGTCGCGTGACGATTATCGGCTTGGGCTGTGTGGGCAGCTCCATCGGGCTGGCGCTGCGGCAACAGGAGCCGTCGCTGGAGGTGATGGGGCACGACATAGACTCCTCCGTCGCCCACAAGGCGGCGCAGATGGGGGCCGTAAGCAAAACCCACTGGAATCTCCCTGCCGCCTGCGAGGGGGCTGGCCTGGTTATCCTGGCCCTGCCCCTACCCGCCCTGCGGGACACCCTTGCGGTCCTGGGACCTCACCTGGAAAAGGGGTGTGTGGTCACCGACACCGCCACCCTTAAAGTGCCGGTGCTGGAATGGGCCCGCCGCCACCTGCCCGAAGGGATCCGCTTTATCAGCGGCGCGCCGGTCCCCGGCCCGGCCGTCGGCGAAGGGGAATCGCTCACAGGGCCGGAGGCCGCCCGGGCCGACCTGTTCGAGGACGGCCTCTACTGCATCACCCCCGCCCACGACACCGCCCCTGAGGCGGTGACCACGCTGCTGGAACTGGTCCAGACCCTCGGGGCACGCCCCCTTTTCCTCGACCCGCTGGAGTACGATGGTCTCCAGGCCGGCGTCGGCGACCTGCCCGGGATCATCGCCGTCGCGCTCCTGCAGGCAACGGTGGGCTCCCCGGGCTGGGCAGATATGCGTAAAGTGGCGGGCTACGATTTCGCCGCCGTCACCCGCCCGGCCGGAGCCGATCCGGGAGACCTCCGGACAAAGCTGCTGCTCAACCGGGCAAACCTCCTCCGTCGGCTGGATATGTTCCTGGAAGAGCTGGGCCGGGTCCGGCAATGGCTGCTGGAGGAGGATGAGGGAGCGCTGCAGGAAGCGTGCGCAGGTGCTGCGGAGGGGCGTACCCGCTGGCTTGGGGAGCGGGCCAGAGGGATGTGGGAGGAGGGACCGGGCCCGGCAGAGATCCCCAGCGCGGGGGAGCAGTTTGGGCAGTTTCTGTTCGGTGGGCTACTGCGCCGACGCCCTCCCAGGAGAGAGGAATAACCACGACAGATGAGGCGTGTCCTTGGAAAGCCCCCTTCGCATCCTGATGATCGCTCCCACCTCCTTCTTCCTTGACTACGGCTGCCACGTCCGTATCCTGGAGGAGGCGCGGGTTCTCCAGCGGCTGGGCCACCGGGTCACCATCGTCACCTACCATCTGGGGCGGGACGTGCCGGGCCTGGAGATCGTGCGCACCCGCCCCACTCCCTGGCGGGCCGACTACGAGGTCGGCTCCAGCCTTCACAAACTCGCCTTCGACCTCTTCCTGGGCTGGCGGGTGCTGGGGCTGATCCTCCGCCGCCGCTTCGATCTGATCCACGCCCATCTTTACGACGGCGCGCTGATCGGTGCCGTCATCGGGCGGCTCCGCCGCCTCCCCCTCCTCTTCGACCGGCAGGGCAGCCTGACCGCCGAGATGGTGGACCACCGCTTCCTGAACCCGCACGGCCCGTGGTACCGCTGGGTCCGCCTCCTGGAGGAGCGCATCAACCACATGGCGGATCGGATCATCACCAGCACCCAGTTGGGGGCGGTGCAACTGGAGCGGTATTCCGGCTGCGATTCCGCCCAGGTCCGCCCGTTGCCCGATTGCGTCAACCTGGAGTTCTTCCGGCCCGGCCTGCTCACCAGGGAGGAGATCGTTGCCCGGCGGGTCGCCCTGGGGCTTCCGGCGGATGGCCCCGTCATCGTCTATCTGGGGCTTCTGGCCGACTACCAGGGCACTCCCCACCTCCTGCAGGCCGCCCGCATCCTCAAAGAGCGGGGAATTCCGGCCCACCTTCTGGTGATGGGGTTCCCCGGCGTCGAGCACTACCGGCAGATGGCCGCCGAACTGGGCGTGGCGGACCGGGTGGTCTTCACCGGCAAGGTTCCTTACGAGGAAGCCCCCGCCTATCTGGCCCTTGGGGACCTGGCCGTGGCGCCCAAGCTCTCCGCCACCGAGGGGAGCGGCAAAATTCTGAATTATATGGCGATGGGGCTGCCTACCGTCGCCTTCGACACACCGGTGAGCCGGGAGTATCTGGGTTCGCTGGGGGTGTATGCCCGGCCAGCCGGCGACCCGGCCGCCCTGGCCGACTCCATCCAGGCGCTGATCGAGCAGCCGGAGCTGCGACGGGCGCTGGGGGAAGGGCTCCGCCGTCGGGCGGCCCGCCACTTCTCCTGGGAGCGGGCTGGCCGGCAGTTGGTGAGCATCTACCGGGAGCTGATGGAAGGGCGATGAGAGCACAATCAAGTGTAAACCCACAACCTCCTGCCCGCACCCCGCATCCTGCACTCTGAACTATGTTCGTCCGGGTCGTCGTCCTTTCCCCCGTCTATCGCAGGGATGGGGAAGAGCCCCTCTTCGACTACCACCTGCCAGAGGAGCTGGCAGGCCGGGTCCAGGTCGGCTCCCTGGTGACGGTTCCCTTTCGCACCCGCCCCCTCTACGCCGTCGTGGTCGAGCGGCCCGAGCAGCCGGCAGTGGCAGAAACCCGGCCGGTGGCGTCGCTGGTGGACCCCGAGCCGGTGGTGACGCCGGCCCAACTGGAGCTAGCCCGGTGGATGAGCCGGGAGACACTGGCCCCTCTGCACGAGTGCCTGCTTCTGATGCTCCCCCCTGGCATCGTCGGACAGGCCGATATGCGGCTGGCCCTGGCCCCCGATGCCGCCGGTAGGGGCGATGTGCACATCGCCCGTACCCGGGGCGATGCGCCTGTCGCCCCTACCCGGGGCGACGCACGTGTCGCCCCTATCAGCCCCCTGGAACGCCATCTGATGGACCTCCTGCGCCGTCGTGGGCCGCTGACGGGCGCCCAGATAGACCGGGCCTTCCCCCGCACCGACTGGCGGTCGGCCGTCGAACGGCTCGTCCGCCTGGGGGTTCTGACCCGCACCCCCATCCTCACCCCACCCCGCGCCCACCCCCGGCAGGTCATCACCGCCCTGCTGCTACCCGGCGCGGATGTTGAAGCGGGCCTGAGGGGATTGCGCTCCCCCCTCTACCGGGCCGTCGTCGAGTTCCTGCGGGCGGAGGGAAAGCCGGTAGATGTGAGCTGGGTCTACGCCCGCACCGGCTGTAACCGCTCCCACCTGAACCGATTGGAGGAGCGGGGGCTGATCGCGCTCGGGATGGAGGAGAGGTGGCGTGACCCGCTGGAGGGGAAGGTCTTCCTCCCCACCGGGCCGCTCCCCCTCACCCCGGACCAGGAAGCCGCATGGGCCGAAATCCGGCCCGCAATCTGCAACCTGCAATCTGCAATCTTCCTCCTCCACGGCGTCACCTGTTCCGGCAAGACGGAGCTCTACCTGCGGGCGGTGGCGGAGGTGCTGGCCCAGGGACGAAAGGCCATCGTCCTGGTGCCGGAGATCAGCCTCACCCCGCAGACCGTGGCCCGGTTCGCCGGCCGCTTCCCCGGCCGGGTGACTGTTATCCACAGCCAGTTGACCGAAGGGCAGCGGTACGACGTCTGGCGGCAGGCGCGCGCCGGACGGGTGGACGTGGTCATCGGACCCCGCTCCGCCCTTTTCACCCCCCTCTCTCCGCTGGGGCTGATCGTGCTGGACGAGGAGCATGACGCCTCGTACAAGCAGCAACTCCGCCCCGCCTACCACGCCCGCGAGGCGGCGCTGGAGCTGGCCCGACAGACCGGCGCGACGGTGATCCTCGGCTCGGCGACCCCCAGCCTGGAATCCTACCTGCGGGCACAGCGGGGGGAGTTCCACCTGCTGACACTGGGCCGCCGCATCCTGGGCCACGCCAGGAGGCTGGCCGACCTCCAGACGGTCTACCATATCCCCCAGCTCAGCTACCGCCCCCTGAGAGAAGGGCCGCCCCAGGCTCGCTACCTCCCCCTCCCGCCGGTAACGGTGGTGGACATGCGGGCGGAGTTGAGGGCGGGGAACCGGTCCATCTTCAGCCGGCTGCTCCAGGGGGTGCTGGATGAGGCGCTGGAGCGGGGGGAGCAGGCGATCCTCTTCCTCAACCGGCGGGGCCGGGCGACCTGTGTCCTCTGCCGGGGTTGCGGCTATGTGGCCCGCTGCCCCCACTGCGACACTCCGTTGACCCTTCACGGCGACGCCGGGGCGAGGCGAGCCCCGCCCCTCCTGATCTGCCACTACTGCGGCCACCGGGAACCGCCGCCGTCCGACTGCCCCCACTGCGGTGGACGCCGCATCCGCCACTTCGGCCTGGGGACGGAAGGGCTGGAAGCGGCGGTGCGGGAGCGATGGCCCCAGGCCCGGACGCTGCGCTGGGACCGGGACACCGCCCGCACAGCCGATGTCCACTGGTCCATCCTCCAGCAATTCTCCGACGGTCGGGCAGACGTGCTGATCGGGACCCAGATGATCGCCAAGGGGCTGGACCTGCCCCTGGTGACGGTGGTGGGGGTCATCTCCGCCGACACGGCGCTCAACCTGCCCGACTTCCGCGCCGCCGAACGGACCTTCCAGCTCCTGGAGCAGGTGGCCGGAAGGGCGGGGCGGGGGCTACAGGGAGGACGGGTGGTGGTCCAGACCTACCACCCCGACCATTACGCGATCCGCGCCGTGGAGCACCACAACTACGAGGAATTCGCCCGGGAAGAGCTGGGCTTCCGGCGACGGGTGGACTACCCGCCCTACGTGCGGATGGCCCGGCTCCTTTACTTCAACCGGGACCCCCGCCGGGCGGAGGTGGCAGCCCACAACCTGGCGGAGCGGCTCCGGGCAGGGCTTGCGCGGGAAGGTCTCCCCCCCACCGACCTCATCGGTCCGGCGCCGGCCTTTTTTGCCCGCATCCGGGGGCGTTACCGATGGCAGCTCATCCTCCGCCACGCCGACCCCCCCGCCTTCCTGCGGGCGGTGGGGGTGCCGATGGGGTGGCATGTGGATGTGGATCCGGTGTCTGTACTATAAGGTGGGGTTCGGACAGGAGTTCGGACAGGGTGGGAGAGTGGCCCTCACCCCACCCCTTACCCCCTCCCCTCTCCCGCGCGGTGGGAGAGGGGAGGGGGCCCGGGGGTGGGGTGAGGGGGATGGGATAAGGTCAGAAGCGGCCGATGAGCGCCTGTGTCCGAACTCACGTCCGAACCTCAGTATAAGCGTTTGACCTTTGTCAGGAGGTGAAGAAATGCCCAGGGATCAAAGCTATTATGTGGACCGCTGGCTGGAGCATGTGCGGATGCTGGCCGGGGAGATCGGCCCCCGGGGGTCCACCACGAAGGAGGAGAGGCAGGGGGCGGAGTACTGTAAAGAAGTGCTGGCCCGCCTGGGCCTGGAGCCGCGGATAGAGCCTTTCACCAGCGCCCGCTCCATTTACCGCCCCCACCTTCTGGCCTCTATTATTATGCTGCTTGCTTTCGTCCTCTACCCACTGGCAGGGCGGGTGAGCGCAGGGATCGCCGCCCTCCTCTCACTGATAGCCCTGGCCTCCGAGCTGATGGAGCTGAGCTTTCGGGATAACCTGCTGCGACGGCTGACCCCTAAAGGGCCGAGCCAGAACGTCGTCGCCGTTGTGGAGCCGAAGGGGGAGCACCGACAGGACCTGATCCTCATCGGCCACGTGGACAGCCACCGCACCCCCCTCATCTTCCGCACGCCGCGATGGGTGGCGGTCTATAAGGCATTTACCACCGTCGCCTTCATCGCCTTCCTGGCCCAGACGCTTCTCTATGCCATCGGGACGGCGACCCGTTGGGGATGGATCTGGCCCGCGTCTGCGGTCGGGGCCGTCTGCGCGGTCCTGCTGGCGGCGATGTGCATCCAGGCGGACCGGACTCCCTTCAGCGCCGGGGCCAACGACAACGCCACCGGGGCCGGGATGGTGCTGACGCTGGCGGAGCACCTGACGGAGGAACGGCCAGAGCATACCCGGGTCTGGCTGGCCTGCACAGGCTGCGAGGAGGTGCAGCACTACGGAGCCACCGACTTCTTCCGCCGCCACCGGGGCGAATTCAAGGAGCCGGTAGCCGTGGTCTTCGAACTGCTGGGCTGCAACGGTCCCGCGTGGCTAACCCAGGAGGGGATCGTCGTCCCCTTCCGGGCCGACCGCCGGCTGGTCGCGCTGGCCGAGCGGCTGGCGGCAGAGCACCCGGAGTGGGGGGCTTACCCGTCCCGGATCAACGGCGGCAACACGGAGATGGCCGACGCGCTGCGGGTGGGCATCCCTGCCATCACCCTGATCGGCACAGGGCGGCGAGGGGAAATGCCCTACTGGCATCAGGTGGGAGACACCTGCGACAAGATGAACCCCGAGGTCATGGCGCGGGCCTACAGCTTTACCTGGGCCTTCCTGCAGGCACTGGAGGGTTGATTCCCTTGCCTTTTTCCCCTTCTTGAGGTACAACAACCCCGACACCGACCAGGAGGCGTTCAGGCTTGCGGCAGGCGAAATGCCACGGAGACGCGGAGATTGCAGAAGAGCTTTGAGGAAACGGGCTTTCCTCTGTCCTCCGTGTCTCCGTGGCTAACAGACCACGAAGAGAGGATGGGAGGAACGGATATGGCGCATCAACCCCTCTATGCCGCCGCCCTCGATCAGGGGACAACCGGCACTCGCTTTATGATCTTCGACCGGCAGGGGCGGGTGGTCGCTTCCTGCTACGAAGAGCACACCCAGATCTACCCCCAACCTGGCTGGGTGGAGCATGACCCGGCGGAGATATGGGCCAAGGCCCAGCGGGTCATCGTCGGAGCGTTGAAAGGAGGGGGGGTCTCCCCCGAACAGATTGCCGCCGTCGGCGTCACCAACCAGCGGGAGACGACCGTGGTATGGGACCCCCGCACCGGCGAGCCGCTGTACAACGCCGTCGTCTGGCAGGACACCCGCACCCGCGAGATCTGCCAGCGGCTGATCGCCGACGGCCTGGGGGAGACCTTCCGCGCCAGGACCGGCCTCCCCATCGCCACCTACTTCTCCGGCCCCAAGCTGAAGTGGCTGCTGGAGAACGTACCGGGGCTGCGACAGAAGGCGGAGCGGGGGGAAGCGGCCTTCGGTACCATAGATACCTGGGTCATCTGGAACCTGACGGGCGGACCGGAAGGCGGTGCCCACGTCACCGATGTCACCAACGCCAGCCGCACGATGCTGATGGACCTGCACAGGCTGGATTGGGACCGAGAACTGCTGGAAGTCCTCTCCATCCCCCACAGGATGCTTCCTCAGGTCCGCCCCTCCTCCGACCCCGCCCTCTACGGCACCACCCGCGCCGACGGGCCGCTGGGGGCGGAGGTTCCGGTCTGCGGCGACCTGGGAGATCAGCAGGCCGCCCTATTCGGTCAGGCCTGCTACGCGCCGGGGGAGGCGAAGAACACCTA
This sequence comes from Anaerolineae bacterium, assembly GCA_041082215.1. GTDB lineage: Bacteria > Chloroflexota > Anaerolineae > B4-G1 > DUEL01 > JBDOIF01. The sequence goes on along the minus strand of JBDOIF010000154.1, from coordinate 17,700 downwards.
CGGCACCGGCTGCTTCATGCTCCTCAACACCGGCGCGGAGCCGGTCCCTTCCACCAGCGGCCTCCTCACTACCGTCGCCTACGGGCTGCCAGAGGGGACCACCTACGCCCTGGAGGGGTCCATCGCCATCACCGGCGCGGCCATCCAGTGGCTGCGGGACAACCTGGGGCTGATCCGGAACGCGGCTGAGACAGAGGAGGTCGCCGCAAGCGTCGAGGACGCCGGGGGTATCTACTTTGTCCCCGCCTTCTCCGGCCTCTTCGCCCCCTACTGGGATATGGACGCCCGCGGCGTCATCGTCGGCCTCACCCGGTACGTCACCCGCGCCCACCTGGTGCGGGCCACGCTGGAGGCGATCTGCTACCAGACGCGGGACGTGCTGGAGGCGATGCGGGCCGACTCCGGCATTGAACTGACCGCCCTCAAGGTGGACGGCGGGGCCACCGTCAACGACTTCCTGATGCAGCTCCAGGCGGACGTGCTGGGCGTGCCGGTCGTCCGGCCCCGCGTCAACGAGACTACCGCCCTGGGCGCAGCCTACGCCGCCGGACTGGCCGTGGGGCTCTGGTCCGACCTGGAGGAGCTCCGGGCCAACTGGGGGGTGGACCGGGTCTTCGAGCCCCGGTGGGACGAGGCCCGCCGAAGAGCGGCCTATACCGGATGGAAGCGGGCGGTGGAGCGGAGCCGCGGGTGGGTGCAGGAGTAGAGAACGGGATGCGCATCATCACCCTGACCACCGACTTCGGCACCGCCGACGGGTATGTGGGGGTGATGAAGGGGGTCATCCTCTCCATCGCCCCCGACGTGCAGTTGGTGGACCTCTCCCATCACATCCCTCCTCAGGACACACAGCAGGCTGCTTACCTCCTTTACACCGCCTTCCCCTTCTTCCCGCCGGACACGATCCACGTGGCGGTGGTGGACCCCGGCGTCGGCACCGAGCGGCGGGCGATCGCCCTCTGGACCCCCCAGGGGAGCTTTGTAGGGCCGGATAACGGCCTCTTCACTTACGTGCTGACCGGGGTGGAGACGTGGCGGGCGGTGGAGCTGGCCAACCCCGCCTACCGGCTCGGCCGGGTGAGCCATACCTTCCATGGGCGGGACCTCTTCTCTCCGGCAGCGGCCTACCTGGCGGCGGGGGTCCCGCTGGAGGCGCTGGGGCCGCCGGTGGATGACCTGATCTCCATGCCACTCCCCCGGCTGGAGGTCGGGCCGGAGAGGGTGGAAGGGGAGCTCCTTCACACCGACCGGTTCGGCAACCTCATCACCAGCATAGGACGTCTCCACCGGGATGGGGACGAGCTGGTCTTGATGCCGGCCTTCCGCCGCACCCCTGCACCCCCCATCCGTTTCCCCGCCGCGGCGGCCCGCGTTGAACTGGCGGGCCGCTCCATCCAGGGGATCCGCCGGACCTATGGGGAGGCGGACGTGGGGGAGCTGGTGGCACTGGTGGGGAGTGAGGGCTTCCTGGAGGTAGCGGTTCGACAGGGAAACGCCCGGGAAGTGCTGGGCGTCCGTCGGGGGGATGGGGTGTGGGTCTATCTGCCACGTCTGTGATGGGTTGCTCGTTGCTGGTGGCTGGTTGCTGGTTATGATGGTGTCGCGAGCGTTCCGAAAGTACAGTTATTATCTGTTCTCCATCGTCCGACTGCTGACGGGATTCCGAAACCCGGGCCAGGTGGTCCGGTTGTTCCTGAAAGCGGCCCCCTCCGGCTCCCAGGAAGTCCGGCTGCGGCAGGGTTCCGTCCGCTTCCTCGTGCGGGGGCCGATGGATGTCTGGATTATCAAAGAGACCTGGCTGGACCGCTTCTATGAGCGGTACGGCACACCTATTGGCGAGGGATGGACGGTGATGGACGTGGGCGCGGGGGTCGGCGACTTCGCCCTCTACGCAGCGATGCGCTGTCCGAACTGCCTCGTCTATGCCTTCGAGCCGTTTCCCGAGTCTTTCGAGCTGCTGCGGGAGAATCTGCGCCGGAACGGGGTGGAGAACGTGCGCGCCTTTCCCGAAGCCCTTGCCGCCCGGACCGGCAGGGCAGTGCTGGATACTTCCGCGGGCGAACCGCTCCAGTTCGGCACAGCGGCACCCGACACCGCCCAGGGGCTGTCCGTCCCCGCCCTGTCGCTGGCCGACGCGCTGGAACGGGCCGGGGGGCGGTGCGACCTGATGAAGATGGACTGCGAGGGGGCCGAATACGGAATTCTCTATAACGCCCCGGATGCCAGCCTGCGGCAGGTCCGTCGCATCGTGATGGAATACCACGAAAGCTCCCCGCCTCACACCTGCTCTGACCTGGTCGCCTTCCTGACCGGAAAGGGATTCTGCGTTCAAACCCACCCCAATCCGGTCCACACCCACCTGGGGTTTCTATACGCCTGGCAGCAGAGGGAGATATGAGGTATCCTTTACTCCCAATCCTCTCCCTGATCCTGGCCCTGCTGGCCTGTAACCTCACCGGACACCCGCCGGACGCGCCTCCCGCCTCCCCCTCCGCAACAGTGGAGGCCTCTCCTGCGGCGGACCTGGACCTGTTGTATATCGAGCGCCTGCCCAAATATCCCTGGTACGCCAATAAGAACTGGCCCGACGTGGGGGAACCGGTCCAGTTCCGGGCCTACATCGCCAACAAGGGGGACATAGCCAGCGGCCCGTTCACCCTTCGTCTGGAGACCCTGGACCCTGCCGGCAATGTCGTGCCCGGAAGTGTGGTAGAGCAGCGGTATGATGGCCTCCCGGCCCACAGTGGGCCGATCTTCTTTGAGTACACCCTTGCCTTTGGCGATGGCCGCTGGAGGGATGGCCCATACCAGGTCCGGGCGCAGGTGGACGCTTATGATGAGGTGGACGAAGGTTCGCTGGAGAACAACAACGTCCTGGCCGATTTCACCGATGCGCTGGCCGTGGCCTTCGTCGTGGAGCAGGATGTTTACAACTGGGTGGAAAGCCAGCCGCGCGGGCGGGTAGAGGACGTGCCGGAATGGGCGCGCCCCCGGGCGGGGTTCCACTGGTTTTCCCAGCCCTCCGCCACCCCGCCTTACCGCGCCGGCACCCGCTCATGGGAGGACTGGGCTCAGCGGCAGATTGCCCAGATCAACGAGTACTTCTACCACGCCGAGGACGTCTATATGGACGGGCAGCGACATGCCCTGCCCCGCCTCCGCCTGGATAGTGTGCAGCTCGTCCCCGACGGGGCCATCGGGTTTGCTAACTTCCCCTCCCAGCTGGACGCCACGCCCGATGTGGGATGGGGGTTCAAGGAGTACGACCCCATCTACACTGCGAACAATCCGGAGTTTATGGTGGTGGAATGGACCCTCATCCACGAGCTGGGCCACCATCTGGGGCGCCACCACCCGGACGTGGGAAGCGTATGGCTGACCCCGCTGACCGGAGCCATCCCCGGCCTGCCCGTCCAGTGCTGGCAGGAGCGGTACGGGGGGGACCGCCGTCGCCTGGACTGCGCGATGATGAGCCCGGATTACAGCGGAGGATGGGGGCCCTGGGCGGCCTGGGGGTTCTTCTACGAGTTCCAGTACCGCCCGGGCCGCCAGGTGCGGGAGCGGATCGGCGCCCAGAACGCCGGAAACGGCCGCTGGCGGGAGCCGCCCACCGGGACCGATCACTACTGGAACGCCTTTTATGACGATCCCGACATCCTCTCCCCGGATTGGCGCTGGGCCGGCAACAACTACTGGATCCATCAGGCCATCCCGGCCCGCCACCGGCTGGCCGTCATCGGGCAGAATGGCCGGCCCGTCGTCGGCGCCCAGGTGGAGGCTTTTCGGGCCGTGCCCCCCACCGACGCCGAACGGCTGCCCGACGGCTTCCCGATGGACGGGTCGGCCCGCTGGGAAGGATACCTGCACATCACCGCCTCCGGCATATACTCCTTCACCCTCCTCACACCCAGCCGAACGTATGCCAGCCTGTGGATTGACGGCCAGCCGGTCTTTGGCCCTCAGCAGTGGTTCTGGTTGGACGACAACTGCTACAAGCATGACCAGTGGACGGCTACTCTCCCGGCAGGGGTGCATCCCCTTCGATTCGAGTTTCAGACCCACGAGGGGGTCTGGATCGGACGGCAACTGGCCCTCCTCTATGGCTCTGCCAGCCTCTCCATTCCCCTGCAGCCCATCCCGTCCTCCGCCCTGTTCCGCGACCCGGCCGCCACGCAGCCTGGATTGACCGGAACCTATTACAGCGACTACAACTTCGGCTCCGTTCTGACCACGCGAGTGGACGCCCAGATCGCCTTTCGCTGGCGCAACCAGGGCCGTTTCGACGGGTTGCCCGATGCCGTCGCCGTCACCGACGAGTACGGGATCGCCACCCTGGAGGAGAACCCCTTCGCCTCTCCCGACCTTCGTCTGGACAACCGGAGCGAGGCGGCGATTATCCGCATTACCTATCAGGACCAGACCTATTACCGCATTCTGGACCTCCCGCAGGCCAATATCCCCATCTGGAAAGGCTCCTCCCCGCTGTGCCCGGAGCCGATCATCCTGGACGTGAAGCTGGATGGGAACAGTGGTTACCTGCCCGTGGACGGCACAGGTGAGTGGCCTCCGCCTCCCTGCCTGGATACCGTTGTTTACCTGCCGATAGTGGCTCAGAATTCGGCGCAGAGCAATTGCTTACCGCAGAGTGCTTTGGAGTTCGGTTCAGAGGGGGAAAAACCACAGAGACGCGGAGACGCGGGGACGCGGAGAAGCTCAGAGAAAGGCTCTGTGTCCTCTGTGCTTCCGTGGTGAGAAAAGGATACAGGGCAATGGAAGAACTGGTGATCGAAGGTGGACACCCGCTGCGGGGGACATTGACCCCCAGCGGCAACAAGAACGCGGCGCTGCCCACACTGGCGGCCTGTCTGCTGACGGATGAGCCGGTGACCCTGCACAATCTCCCGGATATTGAGGACGTGCGCACGATGGGAGAGCTCCTGGAAAGCCTGGGGGTACAGGTGGAGCGGCTGGACCCCCATACCTGGCGGCTGCATGCCAGAGAGGTCCGGTTGCCGAACTTCGAGCGGGAGCTGTTCCGCCGTATCCGGGGCTCCATCCTGCTGGCCGGTCCGATGCTGGCCCGGCTGGGGCGGGTGAAGCTGCCCCCGCCGGGAGGAGACGTCATCGGTCGTCGGCGGGTGGACACCCACTTTCTGGCCTTCCGGGAGCTGGGGGCGGAGGTGGACGTCAACGACCTCTTCCGGCTGGAGGCCCGACGGCTGCGGGGGGCCGACATTCTTCTGGACGAAGCCTCCGTCACCGGGACGGAGAACGCCATTATGGCAGCGGTGCTGGCGGAGGGGACGACGGTCATCCGCAACGCCGCCTCTGAGCCCCACGTGCAGGACCTGTGCCACCTCCTCAACCGGCTGGGCGCGCAGATCGAGGGGATCGGCTCCAACCTGCTTGTCATCCACGGAGTGGACCGGCTGCGGGGAGGGGAGTTCACCATCGGCCCCGACCATATGGAGATCGGCAGTTACATCGCTATGGCGGCGATGACAGGAGGGGAGATCCGCATCCGCAACGCCGCTCCCCACCATCTGCGGATGATCCGCTATGTCTTCGAGCGGCTGGGGGTCGAGGTGGAGGTCGAGGGGGAGGATGTGCTGGTGCCGGCCGAGCAGTCCCTCCGTGTGGTGCCGGACCTGGGGGGAGCGATCCCGACCATCGCCGACGCCCCCTGGCCTGCCTTCCCCGCCGACCTGATGAGCATCGCCATCGTCCTGGCCACCCAGGTTGAGGGGACCGTCCTTTTCCACGAAAAGATGTTTGAAAGCCGCCTTTACTTCGTGGACAAGCTGATCTTTATGGGCGCCCGCATCGTCCTCTGCGACCCCCACCGATGCGTGGTCCAGGGTCCCTCCCCTCTCCAGGGAGACGTACTGGTCAGCCCCGACATCCGGGCGGGGATGGCGCTGGTCGGCGCGGCCCTCTGCGCCCGGGGCGAAAGCGTCATCCGCAACGTCGGCCAGATTGACCGGGGGTACGAGCAGGTGGAGGAGAAGCTGCGCCAACTGGGAGCTCGCATCACAAGGGTAAAGACAGATTGACAAAACCCCCCGGCAGCGGTACAATCCCGACCGGATAAGGTTATGGTAGAATATGTGCCGCGCCTGAACCGCGACCGGCTTTCGGTGCTGATCGCGCTGATCCTGTTGATCAGCGTCCTTTTCCATTTCATTCAGCTACCTGAGGCGGTGTGGAACCTGACCTTCCTGGGCTCACCGCTGGAGCTTCGGGTAACCCGGACCGGGCTGCTGGTGGTGCTGGTGATCGCCCTGACTGCCCTGGGTGCCCGCTACGTCCTGCTGGCCCACCCGGATGCCCCCCACCGCCTGCCCCGCCCCCTCTACCTCTCCTGGGTCCTTCCCAGCCTGCTGGGAGGGGTGAGCGCCTATATGGTGGAACTGGCCCCCACCGATATGATATGGGCTGGCGGGGTCCTCCTGATGGTCCTGATCATCGGCCTGGCGGTATCGGCCGAGTTCGGCGCCCTCTCCCCTGACTACCCCGGCCACGCCCGCGCCCGTATTTCCCTCAATATCCTGGCCTACCTCCTGGCCTTCGCCCTCTTCTACGCTGTCTACCGCACCCGGGCACGAAGCGTCATCACCGCCAGCGCCACTACCCTTTGCGCCTTTCTGGTAGCGCTGGACCTTCTCAGCGTGGCCGACGTCCCGGTGGAGCGGGTGACCCTGTACGCAGCCACCGTCGGCCTGCTGGTGGGGGAGGTCAATTGGGCTCTCAACTACTGGCAGCTCAGCAACTGGGCAGGAGGGCTCTTCCTCCTGGCGGTCTTCTACCTGATCGCCGGGGTGGCTCACCAGCACCTCCTGGAAAAGCTGAGCCTCTGGATCCTTTTGGAGTTCGTCCTGGTCACTGCCGCAGCCCTCTCGTTGATCCTGATCTTCGCTCCGTGAACCATCCTCTTCCCCTGCCATCACTCTTTCAGATAGGAGCCGTCCTGTGATCACAGAAAGCCCTCTTGCCGCGACCCGCGAAAAACTGCCAGCCCGTATAGAACGGCTGGCGGACCTGGCCTACAACCTGTGGTGGAGCTGGCATCAGGAGGCGCGGGAGCTCTTCCGCACGCTGGATTACCCGCTCTGGCGGGCCACCGGCCATAACCCGGTGCGCATTCTGCGGGAGATGCCTCCAGAGCGGCTGGAGAATATGGCGCGCGATCCTGCCTTCCTCCGCCAGTACGACGCCGTCATCCTTGCCTTCGAACGGGACCTCTCGAACGGCCATCTCTGGTTCACCCAGCTCTATCCGCACCTCCGCGACCGCCCCATCGTCTACTTCTCCGCCGAGTTCGGACTCCACCGCTCCCTCCCCATCTATTCCGGCGGCCTGGGGGTGCTGGCCGGAGATCAGGCAAAGGAGGCCAGCGACCTGGGCCTCCCCTTTGTGGGCGTGGGCTTCCTCTACGCCCAGGGTTACTTCTGCCAGCGGATCCCCTCCCACGGCTGGCAGGAGGCGGTCTATCCCCCCCTGTGTGTAGAGGAGACCCCCCTCCAGCCGGTGCTCGACCCCCAGGGGGAGCAGGCACGGATACGGGTCCAGCTTGCCGGCCGGGAAGTGGAAGCAGCTCTCTGGCAGGTGCAGGTGGGCCGGGCACGGCTCTGCCTGATGGATACCAACCTGCCCCAAAACGAGCCGTGGGACCGGATGCTGAGCGCCCGCCTCTACGGCGGCGACCGGGAGATGCGCATCAGCCAGGAGGTCGTCCTGGGCATCGGGGGGGTGCGGGCGGTGCGCGCGCTGGGGCTGGACCCTGTGGTCTGGCATCTCAACGAGGGCCACAGCGCTTTCGTCGTCCTGGAGCGCATCCGGGAGCTGGTAGCACAGGGCCGGTCCTTCGACGATGCGGCAGAAGCGGTGCGGGCAACGACCGTCTTCACCACCCACACCCCGGTCCCGGCCGGCCACGACGCCTTCAGCCTGCCGATGGTGGAAAAGCACTTCCAGAACTACTGGGAAGAGCTGGGGTTGAGCCGGGAAGCATTCCTGCAGATGGGACAGATAGAAGGAGCCGGGGGGCCGGAGTTCAATATGACCGTGCTGGCCCTCCGCTTCTCCAATTACCGTAACGGCGTCAGCCAGCTCCACGGCGAGGTCAGCCGCAGGATGTGGCACGTCCTCTGGCCCGACCGGCCCGAGGAGGAAGTGCCGATCTCCCATATCACCAACGGCGTCCACCTTCCCTCCTGGATCTCCGGCCCGCTGGACCGGCTCTTCCGCAAGTATCTGGGCCACGACTGGCAGGAGCGGCACGACGACCCCGACCTGTGGGAGCGGCTGGAGGATGTGCCGGACGCGGAGCTGTGGGCGCTCCACGAGGACCAGAAACGAAAGATGATGGCGTTCATCCGGGAACGGGCCCGACAGCGGCGGATCACAGGGCAGATGGACCCCGATCAGGTGCTGGCGGCCGGCGCCTTCCTCGACCCGGAGGCGCTGACCATCGGCTTCGCCCGCCGGTTCGCCACCTATAAGCGGGCCACCCTCCTTTTCCACGACCTGGAGCGGCTGAAGCGGATCATCCACGACCTCTACCGGCCGGTCCAGTTCATCTTCGCCGGCAAGGCCCATCCTGCCGACGACGCAGGCAAGCACCTGCTCCAGCAGGTCTATACGCTGGCAAAGGACCCGGCGATGGGCGGCCGGATCGCCTTCGTCGAAGATTACGATATGCACGTCGCCCGCTACCTGGTGCAGGGGGTGGACGTGTGGCTCAACACCCCCCGAAGGCCCCGCGAGGCCAGCGGCACCAGCGGCCAGAAGGCAGCGATGAACGGCGTGCCCAACCTGAGTGTGCTGGACGGCTGGTGGGTGGAGGGGTACAACGGAGCCAACGGGTGGGCCATCCAATCCCTGGAGACCGGAAGTGAGGCCGAACAGGACGCCCACGACGCCGAAGCCCTCTACCGGCTTCTGGAAGAAGAAGTCGTCCCCCTCTTCTACCAGCGGGATACCGATGGGGTCCCCCGTGGTTGGGTGCGCGTGATGAAAGAGGCCATCCGCACCGCCGCCCCACGCTTCTGCACCCGGCGGATGGTGCGGGAATACGCCGAGCGGTTCTACATCCCGGCCGCCCAGGCGGCACGCGAGCTCGGAGTATAGGAGGAAGCAAAATGGAAGGGTTGCTGAATTGGGGCGTCGAGGTCATCCTCTGGTTCCAGCGGTTCAGCCCGACGCTGGATTTCCCCTTCAAGTTCTTCACGTTTATAGGGGAAGAGCCCTTCTTCCTCCTGCTTCTGCCGTTTCTCTACTGGTGTCTGGATCGGCGGATCGGGGCCCGGCTGACGGTGGTGTTCCTCCTCTCTTCCTACATAAACGGGGTGGCAAAGGCGCTGGCTGCCCAGCCCCGCCCTTCCGACTATGCGCCGGACCGGGTAAAGCCTCTCTGGGAGGCAACGGGCTACGGCCTCCCCAGCGGACACGCCCAGAGCGCGATCGTCGTCTGGGGATATCTGGCTGCACAGCTCCGGCGGACCTGGATGTGGGTGGTGGCTGGCCTGCTGATGCTCTTCATCCCCCTCTCCCGGGTCTATCTGGGGGTCCACTTCCCCACCGACGTGCTGGGCGGATGCCTGCTCGGAGCGGTCCTGCTCCTGCTCTACCTCCGCTTCGAGCCGCCGGTCGAATCGTGGCTGGAGGAGAAAGGACTGAGCTGGCAACTGGGGCTGGCGCTGGGGGTTCCCGCCATGCTTATGCTGCTCTTCCCCACGGAGGACGGCGTCACCACAGGGGCGACGCTGATGGGAATGGCCGTCGGCTTTGCGCTGGAACGCCGGTGGGTCGGCTTCGACGCCGGCGGGGTCTGGTGGCGCCGGGTGGTGCGCTTCCTGATAGGGGCTGTGGTCCTGGTCGGGTTGTACGGCGGGCTGCGGGTGGCCTTCTCTGGCCTTGAGCCAGCCCTCCTCTTCCGCTTCGTCCGCTATGGGCTGGTGGGCTTGTGGGGAGGGCTGGGCGCTCCCTGGCTGTTCGTGCGGATGGGGCTGGCAAAGGGCAGGGGCTGACCTCCTTCCTGCCCCGGTGCTCGCTGTCGCTTTTCCCCCGCGATGCGCCCATTGATCCTTATCACCAACGACGATGGCATCGGCTCGCCGGGCCTCCGGGCCGCCGTGGAGGCGGTGCTGGAGCTGGGGGAACCACTGGTCGTCGCACCCTGCCACCAGTGGTCCGGCGCCAGCCGCTGCCTTCCCACCGACTCCAGCGGCACCGTCCGCCCCTACCCGATGCAGGTCGCCGGGCAACCGGTGAAAGCCTTCTGCGTGGACGGCGCCCCCGCCCAGGCAGTCCTTCATGCCGTGCTGGAACTGACCCCCCGCCAGCCCGACCTGCTGGTGGTAGGGATCAACTACGGAGAGAACCTGGGGGCCGACGCCACCATCTCCGGCACCATCGGCGCGGCGCTCCAGGGGGCGGCGATGGGCGTCCCGGCCCTCGCTGTCTCCCTCCAGACACCAAAGGAGACCCACATCAACCCGTCGGAGGCGGTGGACTTCTCCACTGCCACCTACTTTGCCCGCCTCTTCGCCCGGCGTATGCTGGCGACCACCCTCCCGTTCGACGTGGACGTGCTCAAGGTGGACATCCCCGACGACGCTACCCCCCAGACCCCCTGGCGGCTCGCCCGCCTCTCCCGCCATACCTACTACCGGCCCATCCCACCCCGGCGGGCCGACCTCTCTACCCCAACCCGGATAGATTACGAGGCCTACTGGGACCCCCAGGAGCTGGAGCCAGATTCGGACATCCAGGCCCTGGCGGTGGACCGGGTGGTATCGGTCGTGCCGCTAAGCATAGACCTGACCTCCCGCGCCGACCCCGGTCGGTTGGAAACACTGCTGCAGGGGCCGACAGAGCTTTGACCCGCGGCGACAGCGTGTTATAATGCGGGGGCCTGACATCTGTAAACTGGAGTCCGGAACCTGAGATGAGTGAAACGATTGACTTTTCAATTGTCATCCCGGTCTACAACGAGGCGGGCGCCCTGCCGACGCTGCACGCGGAGCTGACGGCCGTTCTGGAGGGGCTGGGCCGTTCCTATGAAATCGTAGCGGTGGACGACGGGAGCACCGATGGGAGCCTCGAGGTGCTGCGCCGCCTGCAGGGCGGGGACCCTCATCTGCGCATTGTCCGTTTTCGGCGCAACTTCGGGCAGACCGCTGCCTTCGCCGCCGGCTTCGACCACGCCCGCGGGCGGGTGGTGATCACCCTTGACGCCGACGGCCAGAACGACCCGGCCGACATCCCTCGCCTCCTGAAGCTATTGGAAGAGGGGGAGTACGACATCGTCAGCGGGTGGCGGCAGAATCGGAAGGAGCCGTTCCTGACGCGCCGTCTCCCTTCGATGATCGCCAACCGGCTCATCTCTCAGACCACCGGCATCCGTCTCCACGACTACGGCTGCTCCCTCAAAGCGTACCGGGCCGAGGTGGCGAAGAACGTCCACCTCTACGGGGAACTGCACCGGTTCATCCCCGCCCTGGCCGGATGGATGGGGGTACGGGTGGCAGAGCTGCCGGTCAACGACCGCCCCCGCACCTATGGCCGCTCCAAGTACGGCATCTCCCGCACCATCCGCGTCCTGCTGGACCTGTTCACCGTGACCTATCTGCTCAGCTTCTCCTCCCGTCCCATGCAGCTCTTCGGCCTGATCGGGCTGGGGCTGGGGGGCACGGGTGGGCTGATCGGGCTTTATCTGGCCGGAGCCAAGATCCTCCACGGCATCCTGGGGGGGCCGGAGGGGTTCCGCGCCTACCGCATCGGCACCAGCCCGTGGCTGATGCTGGCCGTCCTCCTCATCGTCCTGGGGGTTCAGTTCATCGTGCTGGGCCTTCTGGCCGAGGTAATCACCCGCACCTACCATGAGGCGCAGAACAAGCCCATCTACGTCGTCCGGGAGGTCCTGGAGCCCGAGGGGGAAAAAGGATGAACCGCGTTCTGGTCGTCGGTATAGACGGAGGCACACTGGACCTGATCCGGCCCTGGGCCGGGGAGGGGCATCTGCCGAACCTGGCCCGCCTGATGGACGAGGGGGCCTGGGGGCTGCTGGAATCCACCCTCCCGCCGGTCACCTCTCCTGCCTGGCCCACTTTCGCCACCGGCAAGAATCCCGGCAAGCACGGCGTCTTTGACTTCATCCATCCCCGCGGTGGCGACTTCGATATGGTGAATGCCACTTCTATTCGCTCCCGCACCCTCTGGCAGATCCTCTCCGACGCGGGACGCCGGGTGGGGGTGATCAATGTGCCGGTGACCTACCCTCCCCAGCCCGTGAACGGCTTCCTGATCGGTGGCCTGCTCTCCCCGCTCACCGGCCGCATCACCTATCCCCCTGGTCTCCTGGAGCCCTACCTGGAGGAGCTGGGAGCATACCGCATCGTCCCCTCGGTGCAGTATAAAGAAGGGAACGAGGAGCTATTTATCGCCGACCTGCTGGACCTGGTGGACCGCCGGGGCCGATATGCGCTGCGGCTGATGGAAGACCATCCGTGGGACTTCTTTATGGTCCACTTCCAGGCCACCGACGTCCTCCAGCATGCCTTCTGGAAGTTCGTTGACCCCACCCATCCCCGCCACAACCCCGAGGCTGCAGCCCGGTTCGTCCCCCAGATGCGCCGGGTTTTTGAACGGATAGACGACTTCATCGGGCAGATGGTGGAGCGGATCGAGGGGGAAGGAACGGTGATCGTGATGAGCGATCACGGCTTCGGGCCGCTCCACTGGGTGGTCAATCTGAACCTGTTCCTTCTGGAGGCGGGGCTGCTCCAGCTCAGGGGCAACCCCTCCACCCGGTTGCGAAGCTCCCTTTTCCGCGCCGGGCTGACCCCTGCCTCGGTCTGGCGTCTCATCGAGCGGGCAGGGTTGCAGAACTATGTGTGGCTGATCTCCAAGTCCACCCGTAACAGGGTGGTCAGCAAGTTCCTCTCCTTCGGCGACGTGGACTGGTCGCGCACGGTGGCCTACTCCATCGGCCACGTGGGGCAGATTTACATAAACTTAAAGGGACGGGAGCCACACGGAATCGTGGAGCCAGGGGCGGAATATGAAGCAGTACGGCGACGGGTGGTGGAGGCGCTCAAGGAGCTGCGCCACCCGGAGACGGGAAAGCCATTGGTGGACCGGGTGATCCCTGGCGAACAGGTGGCTCACGGGCCTTACGCCCACCGCGGACCCGATCTGCATGTGGTGTTCGACGGCTACCGGGCCATCGCCTTCCCCCTCTTCGCCACCGACAGCCGGCTGGTCACCCGGCAGATCCGGGGGGATTCCGGCTGCCACCGGCTCCACGGCCTGCTGGTCGCCTGGGGTGCCGACATCCGGCCCGGGCTGGCGCCAGAGGGGGCACATATTATGGACCTGGCCCCGACGATCCTCCATCTGATGGGCCTGCCGGTGCCGGACGATATGGATGGACGGGTGCTGAGTTCGATGCTCTCCTCCGATCGGCCGGTGCGGTACGAACACGTGGCGGCCACAGAGGTGGGACCTGAGACCGGCCTTTCCGCCGAGGAGACGGCCGAGGTGGAGGACCGGCTGCGGGCGTTGGGGTATCTGGGGTGATAGGGTGACTGGGTGACTGGGTGAGCAGAAAGCGTTCATTGCCTGTTAGCCTGGTGCTCTTCGCAGCCCTCTTCTTCCGGCTGCTTCCCCTGGGCCGCTACGTCACCCCCGACGAGCCGGCATGGGTTCACCGCTCCATCCGTTTCTACGATGCACTGATCGCCCGCGACTGGGCAGCGGTCCCCTCCACTGGCCACCCCGGCGTGACGACGATGTGGCTGGGAGCCGCAGGAGTGGCAATCCAGCAATTGCTGCACCCCGCCGAAAGCGCCGCCCATCTCGACTGGGTCCGTCGTCTGATGTGGCTGGCGCCGGAGAACGGGGAGGCGTTCCGCCACCTGGCCTTCTTCCTCACGCCGGGCCGGGTGGCCGTGGCGGTGACGACAACGCTGGGGCTGCTGCTGCTCTACCTCCTCGTGCGTCGGTTGTTTGGGAATGAGGTGGCGCTGGCGACCGTCGGCCTTCTGGCCTTCGACCCTTTCCTGGTGGGTCACTCGGGCCTCCTGCACACCGATGGCCTGTTGACGACCTTCACCGCTCTTTCCGTCATCTGTCTGCTGGGAGCGCTGCGAGACGGCCCGTGCCAGAGGGCCTGGAGCCTGGCAAGCGGAGCGGCGGCGGGGCTGGCGCTGCTGACCAAGAGCAGCGGTGTCTTCCTGGTCCCTTTCGCCATCGGAGCTTTGGGATGGAGGTTGATCAGCCGGAGGACGCGGCTCCGCCATGCACTGGTTTTGTCGGCGGGCTGGGGGATCGGGGGCACAGCGGTCTATCTGGCCCTGTATCCGGCGATGTGGGCCGCCCCCCTGCAGACGGTGCGCGATCTATTCCAGGCCCCCTCCTACCACGCCACCGCCGCCCTGATGCCCACCTTCTTCGCTGGGCGGGTCTCTCTGTACCACGGCCCCGAGTTCTACGCCGTCTCCTTCCTTGTCCGCTTCAGCCCTGTCGTGCTGATCGGGCTGGTCCCCAGCATCCCCCAGCTCCTCAGGCGGACCCCTTTCCGGGCCGACCGGGCCTGGCTGTGGCTGTTTGCCCTGGGGTACACGCTGATGCTGGCGCTGAGCGTCAAAAAGTACGACCGCTACCTGCTGCCGATCCTGCCTCCCCTCGCCCTCGCCGTCGCTCTCTCCCTTCCTTCGCGCCTTCGTATCTCCCCGCGTTCCCGCGTCCCCGTGTCTCCCTATCTCCTCCTCGTCGCCCTGCAACTGCTCCTTCTCCTCCCCTTCGCCGCCCACCCGCTCACCTATGCCAACCCCTTACTGGGCGGACCGGCCGTCGGTTCGCGGCTGATCTCGCTGGACTGGGGAGAGGGGATGGGAGCCGCCGCCCGCTGGCTGAACCGACTGCCTGAGGCCCAAGGGCTCACCGTCGCCGCTAACAGCGTCCCCTCCTTCGCCTCCCTCTTCGTCGGCCGCACCCTCCCCCTGGACGACGCAACCGCCTCCCTTGCCGACTACCTGGTCTCCTCCTCCTGCTCCTCACTCACCCAGTTACCCAGTCACCCCGTCTACACCGTCACCCTCACCCTCCTCCCCCACGCCGTCGTCTGCACCAGCACCGCCCCCCTGGAACAGGCCGCCTACCTGGCCGAGCGGGCCACACCGGGCGACCTGATCCTCCTGGATGCCGACGCGCCGCTCCTGCACAACTACAGCGGACCCGGTGAGATCGTCTCCGTGGCTGACCTGCCCGATGAGGTTGCTCTGGCCGCCTGGCTGGCAGAGCACTTGCCGGTGGAGGGCCGCCTGTGGACGGTCCATCTGCCCGCCGCCTCCCCAGTCACCGCCGCCCAACTGCGCCGGCAGGCCGGGGCCGTCGCCACTCCCGTCGCCTCCGCCACCGTCGCCTCCGCCGTTATCACAGAATACGCAACACATAACATACAACCAGCGACCAGCAGCGAGCAACAAGCCCTCCTCGCCCTCTTCGGCGGTCAACTGGCCCTGGTGGACAGCGTGGTCCCGGAGACCGTCGCCCGGCCCGACCCGCTGGTGGCGACGATCCGCTGGCGGGCTGTCGGCGTCCCACCGGCCGACTACCGGGCAGTGGTCGTCCTGCGAGACCGGGAAGGCCACGACTGGAGCCAGGCCGAGGATTGGGTACTGAACGGGTCCTTTTTCCCCACCTCTGATTGGAACCCGGACGAATGGGCCGACGTGGCCTACAGGCTTCCCCTGCCGCCGGCCATTTCGCCGGGCCGGTACACCGTAGAGGTGAGCCTCTACGACGGGGGGACCGGCGCGGGGCTGGGAGCCAGCCGGCCCGACGGCTCCTTCGCTGGCACGCGGGTCGTGGTGGGGGAGGTAGCCATCGCGCCGCCTGCCGTTCCACCAGACGTGGATGCGCTCCGGATCTCCCACCGGCTCGACCTCCCCGCCGGCCCGCTGACCCTGCTGGGGATGGCCTCACCGCCGGCCCGGGTCCTCTCTGGCGACCCCATCTCCTTCTCCCTGTTCTGGCAGGCCAACACCGCGCCGGGGGAGGACTATCGGGTCCGGTTGCGGCTGGTCGGCGGAGAAGGGATAGGACTGGAGAGGGTGGTTCCCCTCAGCCCTCACCCCACCTCCCGCTGGCGGCCCGGCGACCGGTTTGAGAGCCGCCACACCCTGCACGTGCCACCGGACCTGCTCCCCGGCTCCTACCGGCTGGCCCTCAACGTGCTGGATGCGGAGGGCCGTCCTCTGTGGGAAGGGGATCGGGTGATGGCGACGGTGGAGGTGCTCCCCCGCGAGCGATCCTTCGAGCTGCCAGAGGAAATCCCCCACCCACTGGAGCTGACCTTCGGCGAGGGGATTCATCTGCTGGGATATGGGCTGGACCGGACGGCGGCTGCGCCGGGGGAGACGCTTGAGCTCACCCTCTACTGGCAGGCCGACGGCCCCACCGACCGGAGTTACACCCTCTTCGTCCATCTCCTGGGGTCTGACGGCCTGCCTCACGGCCAGGCCGACCGGATTCCTGGAAACGGGCTGGCCCCCACATCGAGTTGGACAGCCGGGCAGGTAGTCGTCGAGAAGGTCCCCCTCCCCGTCGCTGCCGACGCGCCGCCCGGCGGCTACCACATCGCCGTCGGCTTCTACGATGCCGCTTATGGCGACCGCCTCCCCGTAACCGACTCCACCGGCCATCTCCTCCCCGGTAATCAGGCGGTCCTTCCCGCCGAGATCGGGATTGCTCCCCCCGGAGGCCCCCAATGACCCGCGCCATTGGTCACTGGTCATTGACCATTCTTTCACTGATCATCCTCAGCGGCATCGCCATCGCCCCGCTCCTCCGCACCGCCTCCCCCTGCACCCACGACGGCGACTTCCATTACTTCCGTGTGGTGGCGATGCGGAACGCGCTGGAGCAGGGGCTTCTCTTTACCCGCTGGCTGCCGGACCTGGCCTTCGGGTACGGTTATCCCTTTTTCGTCTACCGCGAGCCCCTGTCGTACTACCTGGCCCTGGGGCTGTGGCTGACCGGGATGCCGCTCCCCCTGGCCCTGAACCTGGTCTATGTGCTGAGCATCGTGGGCTGTGCGGTGGGGGCCTTTCTGCTGGCGCGGGACCTCTTCGGGCCGGCTGCCGGGTTTGTGGCGGCGGCGGCCTACGCCTACGCGCCGTATCAGTTCCTGGACGCCCTGTTGCGGGGCAACGCCCCCGAGTCGGTGGCGCTGGCGCTTTTCCCGTTCATCCTCTGGGCCTTCCGGCGGCTGGCGCTGGAAGGGGGGAGGCGCTGGTTCCTGGCCGCCACCGGCTTCCTGACGGCCCTCTATCTGACCCACAACATTTCCAGCCTCACCTTCACCCCGTTCCTGCTCGCCTACCTGGGTCTCCTGGGCTGGGTATATCGGCGGCGGGGCCGCTGGGGATGGGTGGCGCTGGCGTTAGGGCTGGCGCTGGGACTGGCGGCCTTTCTCTGGCTCCCGGCATTGGCCGAGAAGGACTATGCCCAACTGCATATGTCCCGCGTCACCCGCAACAACGACTTTCACTACAACTTCGTCGGCCTGGCGGAGATCTTTGCCCCGCCCGCACCCTTTGACACCTCGCTGATGAACCCGCCGATGGAGGTCCACCTGGGGCTGGTGCAGGTGATGCTGGCGGGGATCGGGCTGGCGGTGGGGTGGGTCGCGGC
>JBDOIF010000152.1:0-103507 GCA_041082215.1 Anaerolineae bacterium | reverse complement strand
CCGGTCGCCGGGGGAGGGACGACCTGCCGGTCGCCCCTACTTGCAAATCCCCACAAACGCGGTACAATCCTCAAACTGAAGAGGTGCAGAATACGAGCATGACATATCGCGAGGCGATCGAGTACCTTCATAGCCTGACCGACTATGAGAAGCGGCGGATCGAGCGGTATACACCGGAGACGCTCGACCTTTCCCGCGTCGAACGGCTGCTGGACGAGCTGGGGGCCCCTCATCGGGCCTACCCCTCCGTCCATATCGCCGGCACCAAGGGGAAAGGCTCCACCGCCGCGATGATCGAATCTGCCCTCCGGGCCGCCGGGTATCGCACCGGCTTCTACATCTCCCCTCATCTTCATACGTTCCGTGAGCGTATCCGCGTTGGCGGGGAGCTGATCTCCCGCGAAGAGGTCATCGAGCTGGTAGAGGAAATCCGTCCGCTGGTCGCCCGCATCCCAGGAGTGACCACCTTCGAGGCGATCACGGCGATGGCGTTCGCCTACTTCGCCCGCCGGGGCGTCCGGATGCTGGTGGCTGAGGTCGGCCTGGGGGGGCGGCTGGACGCCACCAACGTCCTCCTGCCGGAGGTGTCCGTTATCACCTCCCTCAGCCTGGACCACACCTACCTTTTGGGCGAGACCCTGCCAGAGATCGCCCGGGAAAAGGCGGGGATCATCAAGCCGGGAGTGCCGGTGGTCAGTGCCCCGCAGCGGCCGGAGGCGATCCACGTGATCGAGCAGGTGAGCCAGGAGCAGGAAGCCCCTCTGGTCGAGGTGGGACGGGACTGGACGTGGGATCCCGGTCCCTTCGACCTGGAGGGGCAGTCCTTCACCGTCCGGCGGGTGCGGGACGGCGGGGCGGAGATGGCGGGAACCTACTGGATTCCCCTTCTGGGCCGCCACCAACTGGAGAACGGGGCCACCGCCCTGGCCGCCCTTCAGGCGCTGGCAGACCGCGGTTTCAGGCTGGAACGGTCAGCGGTAGAGGAAGGGCTGCGCACAGTGGAATGGCCGGCCCGCATGGAGGTGCTGGGGCGGGACCCGCTGGTGGTGGCCGATTGTGCCCATAATCCCTACTCCGCCCAGGTCCTTCGAACTGCCCTGGAGGAATGGTTCCCGGGCGTGCGATGGGTGCTGGTCTTCGGAGCCTCGGCGGATAAGGACATCGCTGGCATGCTGGAGGCGCTCCTCCCCATCACCGACTACATGATCGTCACCCGCTCTGAACACCCCCGCGCAGCCTCCCCCATCGAGCTGGCCGACATCGCTGCCTCGGTGGGCGGCGGAGCCGAGGTGGCGGTCAACGTGCAGCGGGCCCTCCAGCGGGCGCTGGCCGCGCTGGAGCCGGGGGGTGGGCTTCTCTTCACCGGCTCCGTCTTCCTGGCAGCCGAGGCCCGCGAGGCGTGGGCAGAACAAAACGGCAACCCGTTGCCGGAAAACGACCGATGAGATGAGGCATCTCGAATCTTGAATCTCGAATCGTAACTACCTAACGCCATCACGAATGACACGAATGCGCGAATTCACACAAAAAACGCTCCACGATTTGTGGGATTCAATCCATTTGCGCCATTCGTGATAAAGCCGGCGTTCCGGATCGATCCAGAGAAGCAGGTAAGCAGATACCTCGAACCTTGAATCGAATTTGGGAGTAACAGGCGAACAATGAGCTGGGACCGTGAATGGGGGGAATGGTGGATGCAGATGGGCTGGGCCCAGCCCGGTCCCTTTCCCTTTGGCGAGTTTGAGTTCGAGGACGAGGTCCTGGAAGAACAGACCGAGGAGATCATCGAGGGACCGCTGCTGCCGCTGCGGGATATCGTCTTCTTTCCCCGCATGGTCTCCTCCATCCTGGTGGGGCGGGATCAGTCCATCGAGGCGGTGGAGGTGGCCCTGGAACAGGACGAACCCCTCATCGCCGTGGCTCAGCGAGACTCCGGAGCAGAGGAGATAGGGCCGGAGAATCTGTACGCCTTCGGCACCGACATCATCATCGGGCGGATGCTCCGCATGCCGGACGGCACCCTGAACCTCCTGGCCCAGGGCCATCAGCGGGTCCAAATCCTGGAATACATCCATCTGGAACCCTACATCCGGGTGCGGGCAAAGCCTATCGTCGAACCGACCGAACGGACTCGCCTCACCGAAGCGCTGGTCCGCGCTGTCCTGGCCCTCTTCGAAAAGGTGGTCCAGTTGAACCGCTCCCTGCCGGAGGACCTCTACGTCTTCGCCCTGAACATCCACGAGCCAGGCTGGCTGGCTGATCTGGTGGCCCAGAGCCTGAACCTGGAGACAGCCCAGCGGCAGGAGATCCTGGAGACGCTCGACATCGCCACCCGCCTCCAGCGGATCAGCGTCCTCCTGGCCAAGGAGCTGGACGTTCTGGAGCTGGAGGACCAGATCCACACCCGCGTCCAGCAGGAGGTGGATAAGAGCCAGCGGGAATACTTCCTGCGGGAGCAGATGAAGGCCATCCAGACGGAGCTGGGAGAAACGGATACCTTCACCCAGGAGATCAACCAGCTCCGGGAACGGATAGCCCAGGCCGGGTTACCGGACGAGGTGCGGGCACAGGCAGAAAGGGAGCTGGAGCGGCTGGCGGCGATGCCGCCGATGGCCCCGGAGACCGGCATCATCCGCACCTATCTGGACTGGATCCTGGACCTGCCCTGGGTGGAGGAGACGGAAGACAACCTGGACCTGAAGCACGTGGAAGAGGTGCTGGAGTCCAATCACTACGGCCTCCCCAGGGCCAAAGAGCGCATCCTGGAATACATCGCCGTCAAGAAGCTGGCACCAGGAAAGATGCGCAGCCCGATCCTCTGCTTTGTGGGGCCACCGGGGACCGGCAAGACCAGCCTGGGGCAATCCATCGCCAAAGCGCTGGGCCGGAACTTCGTCCGCATGAGCCTGGGAGGGGTGCGGGATGAGGCGGAGATCCGGGGCCACCGACGGACCTATATCGGCGCAATGCCGGGCCGCATCATCCAGACGATGCGCCGGGCTAAAACGGTCAACCCCGTCCTCATGCTGGACGAGGTGGATAAGCTGGGGCTGGACTTCCGGGGAGACCCGGCGGCAGCGCTGCTTGAGGTGCTGGACCCGGAGCAGAACCATGCTTTTTCCGACCACTACCTGGAGGTCCCCTACAACCTGTCCCGCGTTTTCTTCATCACCACTGCCAACACCCTTGACCCCATCCCTCCCGCTCTGCGGGATCGGATGGAGGTGATCGAGTTTCCCTCCTACATCGAAGAAGAGAAGATGGAGATCGCCCACCGGTTCCTCATCCCCCGCCAGCTTGAAGAACACGGCCTGGAAGAGCATCCGCTTCACTTCACCGACGCAGCGCTGCGACGGATGATCCGGGAATACACCTACGAGGCCGGCGTGCGGAATCTGGAGCGGGAGATCGCCTCCATCTGCCGAAAAGCGGCCCGCCGGCTGGCCGAAGGAAAGAAACCCCTCCAGCACATCACCGCCGGTGTGCTGCCCCGCTATCTGGGGCCGCCCCGCTATCTGCGGGACCAGACGGAGGAAAAGGACGAGGTCGGCCTGGCAACCGGGCTGGCCTGGACCGAGGCGGGAGGCGATCTGATGCCGGTAGAGGTGACGCTGATGCCCGGCAAGGGCAACCTCATCCTCACCGGTCAGCTTGGGGAGGTGATGCAGGAATCGGCCCAGGCCGCGCTGAGCTACGCCCGCTCCCGCTCCGAGGAGCTGGAACTGGACCCCGAGCTCTTCGATAAGACTGACATCCACATCCACCTGCCGGAGGGAGCCATCCCCAAGGATGGCCCCTCCGGGGGGATCACGATGGCTACAGCGCTGATTTCCGCCCTGACCAACCGGCCTGTGCGGCGGGACCTGGGCATGACGGGGGAGATCACCCTGCGGGGCCGGGTTCTGCCCGTCGGCGGCCTCAAAGAAAAGCTCCTGGCCGCCCACCGAGCCGGCCTTAAGACGGTGGTCATCCCCAGGCAGAATGAGCCGGACCTGGTGGAGATCCCCCGCCGGGTGCTGCGGCAGTTAAAGGTGGTGAAGGTGGAGCGGATGGAAGAGGTGCTGGAAGTGGCGCTGCTGAATGCTGAGAGCACCGAAGGCACTGAAGGCACGGAGTAGCACCGGGCCTCTGTGCCTCAGCGCCTCAGCGTTTTCCCGCCCGGTAGATGAAATAGTCCGCCCTCCGCCCCTCCGCCGTCTCCTCCACAACCACCTCGTCCGCCCACGGGAAGGCCTGCCGGAGCAGGGCCAGGAAATCGGGGGCCGGCTCTGCCCCCCACACCGCCAGCACCCCGCCGGGGGCCAGGAGGTCCCGTATCCGCCCCAACGCCGGGGGAGCGTACACAGCCGCGTTCTCCTCCAGCACCAGCCAGGTGGGGCCGTTGTCCACATCCAGGAGAACCGCGTCGTAGGGGCCGGCCGCTTCCTCCAGATAGCAGGCCAGGTCCGCCACCACCACCTTCACCCGCCCATCGGACAGCGCCTCCCCGTTCAACGGGCCGAAGTAGGTGCGGGTCCATTCCACGATGAGTGGTTCTATCTCCACCACTTCTACCCTCACCACCCCCGGGTGCTCCAGAACCGCCTGAAGGGTGTACCCCATCCCCAGCCCACCGACCAGCACACGCAGCCCCGTCCGCCCGCCCAGGGGCTCCAGCCCCAGCCGGGCCAGCGCCCGGGCGGAGGGGCCGTTGGTGCTGGCCATCAGGAAGACACCGTTAAAGATGATCTCGTAGACCGGCTCGCCGTCGGCGCCCAACCGTCGCCGCAGCGCCACCTCCCCCCGCTCCGTCTCCTCCCGCGCCAGCACAACCGCTTCACCCATCTTACCTATCCCCTACGCGACACAGGGACGGGGAGATGCAGAGTACCTCTTACCGCGTCCCCCCGTCACCGCGTCATCGCGTCTCCCAGCAGCATTCGCCGCATAAACTGATACATCGCATAACTCTCCAGCGCGAACGGCGGGAAACCCAGGAGTCCCAAAACGGGCATCCGGAAGTAGTAGACCCCGAAATCGAGCGGCCAGGGGATGGTATACCGCCAGCCGGCCGTGGCCCAGTAGTTCCAGAACTCCCACAGCAGCCCGCAGACTCCCCCTGCCGCCAGCAGCAGATAGAGAGGCCGGGGATTCCCTTCCTCCCAGGCCTGGTAGAGGGAGGGCGCGCCCAGCGCCCGATTGACCGGCTCCAGGAAGAGGAAGAACCCCACCCAGACGAAGGCAAAGGTGTACGGGGTGACGTGAAGGGGCAGGAGCGGCGGAATGGTCAGAAAGGCGGCCCCCAGGAGGAAGGAAAGGGAAAGCCGGAGGGAAGACATCTCCCGGGGCCGGCGCCGTGCTTTCCGAAACAGCCCCAGCCCGTCCAGCACGTCCGCCGTCTCGAAGATGCCGGGAAAGATGGTGGTGAAGGACCAGAGGTAGGCCCAGTCCCGCGCCCACGGGTTCTCCGGCACGCCCACGTAGTACCAGTTGCGGAGCCGGAGGTTGTAGACCTCAAAGATCAACCAGAGGCCGGCTGAAAGCCAGACCAGAAGCAGCATCTCCCGGGGCCGGTCGTGGATCCAGGAGCGGCCCCGCAATCGGAAGGAAAGCCCGTCGGCAAGGAGGATGTAGCCGGTCCAGACAATGGGGGTGAACCACCGGCTCACAAAGGGCTGGTGGGCGAAAAGGCAGATCTCGGCGGCGACGACGATGGCCGCGCCCAGCCATCCGTACCAGGGGAAGCGTTGCTGGTTGCCCGTTGCTGGTTGGTGGTCATCCATTTTGCACCTCCTCGAACGACTGGTCGTATCGGGGGGCCAGGACCGGCCAGTCGAAGCAGGCAACTGCATCCCGGAGGGGCACAGCGGCCCGGCGGGCCTCGTCCGGGCAGGTCAGCGCCCACCGAAGGCGGGCCAGCAGGCCGTCGAAGTCGTCGTAGAGGCAGCGGTCGTGGTGGGAGGGAGGGATGAGTTCCGGATAGGAGAGCCGTCGGGGGAGGACCGGGAAACAGCCGCAGTAGATCGCCTCGACAATGGCGACGCCGAAGAACTCGTGAATGGCGGTGCTCACCACCACGTCCGCTTCCCACAGAAGGCGGGTATAGGTCGCCTCATCGGCATAGCCATAATGGACGATCCGCTCCCCCAGCCGCTCCCGCGCTGCCTCGAACTCCTCCGGCCGCTGGCGGACGTTCGTCCCCGCCAGCGCCACCCGGAAGTCCAGCTTCTCCTCGATCAGCCGATCCAGCGCCCGAAAGAACGTGACCGGGTCCTTATCGTACTCCCACCGCTGGTTCCAGAGGATCAGCGGCGGCCCATCCCCGCGCTCCACACGGCTTCTGTCCAGCCGCGCCAGCTCGATCCCCACCGGCAACACCGCCGACCGGGCCCGCACCTCCCCGATACGGTGGACGTGGGTGTGGTCGGGGAAGTGCTTCAGGAGACGGGGCAGCTCCTCAAACCAGGTCTCCAGATGGTAATGGGAATTGAAGAAAATCCGGTCGGCTGCCAGCATCGAGAGCCAGTTGAGCAACCCATAGGTCAGGTCCCGCTTCTCGCCAGGAGGGAGGGGATAGGTGAGCTGGTTCTCGTGGCAGTAGAGGACCACCGGCACGTCGGCCAGCCAGCGGCGGGCAAGGCCCAGAAAGACGGACAGGTTGAGCATATCGGTGACCAGAAGCAGGTCGGGCCGGACCTTTCGCCTCTCGACCTCCTCCGCCAGCGTCGCTGCTCCGCCCTCCATCCGCCACTTCCAGAACTGGGCCGGCAGGGTCAGAAGCTCCACCCGATGGCAGCTGTGCCGGGCATACCCCTCCGCCCAGGCCCGATGGCTTCCTCCGAAATACGGCTCGACCAGCAGGATGTGCAAAGTTCCACGCCTCACGTTTGACGCCTGACGTTTGACGTTTGACGTCTGACGTTTGACGTTTGACGTCTGACGTTTGACGCCTGACCCCTCAACTCTCAGGCCCCATCTCTTCCTCCGACACCACCTCCACCCCTGCCCGGCGCAGCAACGCGGCGGTGACTCCCTGACCGGAGATCAGCCGACCGGAGTGAGTCCCATCGTAGATACAACGGGAACCGCAGGAGGGGCTGCGGGCTTTGAGCACTGCCCGCCGCAAACCCAGCCGACGGGCCACCGCCAGCGCCACTTCTGCCCCACGAATGTAGGCCGCCGTCACGTCCTCCCCCTCGATCGTGAGGACCCGCGCCCGCCCTTCCAGCACGTCCTCGCCGCTCCCGCCGACGATCTCCGCCGGGGAGCGGGGGATAGGAAGCCCACCCGCCACTTCCGGGCAGATCGGCACCGCCCGCCCCTGAGCAGCCAGCCGGACCAGCGCCTCTGTCGCCCGGCCCTCCCCGTCATAAGCCGTCCGCATCCCCAGCAGACAGGCGCTCACCAGAACCATCGCCCCAGCCTCCCAATCACCCAATCACCCAGTCACCCAGCCGCCCACCTCCACACCAGCCCCCGCCGCGGGGAAAGGAGGAGCGCCAGCAGGAAGAGGAACGTACACACCAGCACCACCGCCGGGCCGGAAGCGACGTTGACATAATAGGATAGGTAGAGGCCCGCAACGGCGGAGAAGCTGCCGAAAAAGGCGGCCAGCCCCATCATCGCCGGCAGCCGACGGGTGAGCAGATAGGCCGTTGCCGCTGGCGTGACCAGCATCGCCACCATCAGCGCCACCCCCACCGTCTGCAGGCTCACCACCACCGTCACCGCCAGCATCACCAGCAGGAGGTAATGAAGGAAGGCCGTCGGCAGCCGCAGCACCCGGGCCAGGACCGGATCGAAGGCCATCACCAGAAACTCCTTATAGAAGACCGCCACCAGCAGGAGAACCAGCCCCCCCAGCCCGGCGGTGAGCCACAGGTCGGCGGGGGAGACCCCCAGGACGTTGCCGAAGAGGAAGTGGGTCAGATCAACGCTGTAGGCCTCGACGGTGGTGAGGAGGGCGATCCCCAGGGCAAAGGAGCCGGAGAAGAGGATGCCGATGGCTGTATCCTCCCTGAGGCGGCCCCGGCGGGTCAGGGCGCCGATGCCCAGCGCTACCCCGATGCCAGCGACCAGCGCGCCAGCGAAGAGGGGCCAGCCGGCCAGATAGGCCACCGCCACCCCGGGGAGGACAGCATGGGCCAGCGCATCGCCGAAAAAGGCCATCCCCTTCAGGACAACGTAGGTCCCCAGGACCGCACAGGTTGTCCCTACCAGCAGAGAGGCCAGGAGTCCGCGCACCATAAAGGGATAGGCCAGCGGTTCCAGCAGCCAATCCATCATCCCCCCTCTACACCGCGATCTGTTGTTCCACCCCGCCCGAGCAGTGGCCGTCCCCCACCATCACCACTCCCCGCTCATGCTCCCACACCGCCAACTGCCTGCCGTAGGCGCGGCGGAGGACGTCGGGGCAGAAGACCTCCTGGGGCGGACCGCTGGCGATCAGGCGGCGGTTGAGCAGAAGCACCCGGTCGAACCGGTCAGCGGCAAGGCTCAGATCGTGGGTGGAGAGAAGCACCGTCATCCCACCCTCCTTCAGGCGGGCCAGCAACTCCAGGATCGCCTGCTCGCTGGCGGCATCCACCCCGGCGAAGGGCTCGTCCATCAGCAGGAGCTCCGCCCCCTGGGCCAGGGCGCGGGCAATAAAGACCCGCTGCTGTTGCCCGCCGGAAAGCTCGCCGACCTGCCGGTCGGCCAGCTCGGCCAGCCCCACCTGCTCCAGCGCCTGCACCACCGCCCTCCGGTCCTCCCGCGAGGGCCACCGCAGCCAGCCCATCCGCCCCACCCGACCCATCATCACCACGTCTGCTACCGTCACCGGAAAGGCGAAATCCACCTCCCCTCGCTGGGCGACGTAGCTGACCTCAACCCGGCCCTGAAGGGGGTCGCACCCCAGCACCTCTACCCGGCCGGATCGAGGAGGGAGCAGCCCGACGAGGACCTTGAAAAGGGTGGACTTCCCCGCCCCGTTCGGCCCCACAACAGCAATCTGCTCTCCACCGGAGACAGAGAAGGTGACCCCTTCCAGTGCTGCTGCGCCGTCGTACCCGGCGGTGAGCTCCTCCACCCGCAACACCTCACATCTCATCATCTCCCCCTCCCCACGTCTCCCCGTCACCGCGCCTCCCCTCCCAGCGCCTCGACGATGGCCCGCACGTCGTACTTCATCAGCTCGACGTAGCTCTCCACCCCACTTCCAGGCCCTCCCAGAGAGCCGGTGTAAAGCTGGACCAGGGCGACACCGGTATCCCGGGCCACCTGCCCGGCCAGCGCCGGGTTGACGGTGTTCTCGGTGAAGACGGCGGGCACGCCGTACTGGCGGATCGCCTCCTCCAGCCGGGCGATGTCCTGGGCCGACGGCTCTGCCGAGGGGCTCACTGGATAGACCGCGCCGATCTGCAGAAAGCCGTACCGGTCGGCGAAGTAGCCGAAGGCCGGGTGGTTGGTGACCAGCTTCCGGTTCCCCTCCGGCACCGTCGCCACCTGCTCGACGATCCACCGGTCCAGCGCCTCCAGTTCCGCCCGGTAGGCGGCGGCGTTGGCTCCATAGGACTCGGCGTGGGCCGGATCCAGCGCGCTCAAGGCCTGCCGGATGTTCTCCACCCAGACCATCACGTTGCGCACATCGAACCAGACATGGGGATCGGCCCCTTCCTCGTGGTCCTCCTCCCCGGCGTGGGTGTGCGCCTCCAGCATCCGGGGGTGGATTCCGGTCGAGACGGACACCAGAGGGACGTTCCCGCCCACATTGTGCAGCGTGCGCTCCAGCGTCTCCTCCAGCCCCAGGCCGTTGACGAAAAGGACGTGGGCCTCTGCCACAGCCGCCAGGTCGGAGGGACGGGGCTGATAGGTGTGGGGGTCGGCTCCGGGCTGCAGGAGAACCGTCAGCTCGATGGCCTCCCCCCCCACCCGGGCCACCACGTCCCCCACGATGGTCGTCGTCGCCACCACCCGTAGCCGCTCCCCCTGCCCCAGCGGGACGGGGGTGAGCGCCACCTCCTCCGCCGGCGCCGCTGGCCCTGGTGTACACATCGTGAGCAAGAACAAAACCACGGAGATACAGAGGGCACAGAGTTTTGCAGGATTTGGGGAAAACTCTCCGTGGACCCTGTGTCTCTGTGGTTTTTCCGGCCTTCTCATCGTTTCTCCTCCCTTCGGCAGGCGGGGCAGAGGCCGAAAAGCTCCAGCCAGTGGCCCCGCACGGCGAAGCCGGTCTGCTGTTCAATGGCCGTCACAACCTCCTCCAGCCCCCTGCAGGGGAACGTCACCGCCCGATGACAGGACTGGCAGATGAGTTGATGGACCGGCTGGTTCAGGTCAGCCCGCAGGTAGAGCTGACTTCCCCCCTCCGCATAGAGACGGTAAGCCAGCCCCAGCTCGACCAGCAGGTTCAGGGTGCGGTACACTGTGACCAAACCGGTCTGCTCATAGCGAGCGCGGGCAAGACGGTAGACCTCGGCCGCCGTCACGGCCCCCTCTGCACAGGCCACCACCTCCATCACCGCCTGGCGGGGCCGGGTGAGCCGATGGCCAGCCTCGCGGAACCGCCTCTGCCAGCCCGCAGGAACACCCGTTCGATCCGCATTATTGAAACTCATTTTCAATAAGATTATACCATCCCCTCTGGGGTTGTCAACCCGGGCCCCCGGGCCAGGCGTATTTCAATTTCGGGGCGAGTGGTCCTCTCGCCCGCCGGTGGATCGCGAATCCCACGAATGGCCCGAATACCGCGAACAGGAGGGATACCTGCTCCATTCGCGGTATTTGTTTCCATTTGCACCATTCATGTTTCCCCAGGTCCGGCCCGGGCCAGGGACATCTCGCTCCCAAGCTGAAATACACCTACCCAGGCCTGTCCATTTGACAACTTCCCTATATAAGTATACAATTACGTATCACGACTGGCGAGAAACAAGAAATGGTCCCATCCATCCAGCCCAACCGAACCCGGATCATCGCCTGCGCGACCGTAGTCGAAGAGATGCGGCCCCTCCTGCCCCCTGGCGCAAGCTGTCAGGTCCTCGACTTCGGCCTGCACGTCACCCCTGAGCGGCTGAAACAGGCCCTTCAGGAAGCTATAGACCGGGCCTCCTGCGAGGTGGATACCGTGCTCCTGGGGTACGGCCTCTGTTCGATGGCGGTCGTCGGGCTGCAAGCCAGAGGTTGCACGCTGATCGTTCCCAAGGTGGACGACTGCATCGCCCTCTTCCTCGGCTCCCAGAACGCCTACCGGCGTCAGGTCCGTTCCGAGCCGGGCACCTATTACCTGACCAAGGGCTGGATCGAGGTCGGCGACACCCCCTTCGACGAATACGACCGGCTGATGGTCCGGTACGGTGAGGAAAAGGCCCGCTGGCTGATGGGGCAGATGCTGAAGAACTACACACGGCTGGTCTTCATCGAAACCGGCCCCCCACCTGTGGATCAGTACAGAGCCTATGCCCGGCGCATCGCTGCACGGTTCGGCCTGCGCTACGAAACGGTCCGTGGCTCCGATGCGCTGCTCAGAAAGCTGCTCCGCGGTCCGTGGGATGGGGACTTCGTTGTCGCTCGACCGGGCCAAACGATCACCTATGCCCACTTTCTCCCCAACGACGAGACGATTCCGATCCAACCTGGAGGAGACCGATATGGAGATCATCGGTGAAAAGATCAACGGAACCCGAAAGCGGGTCGCCCAGGCCATTCTGGAGCGGGACGCCGCTTTCGTTCAGGACTTGGCCCGACGGCAGGCGGAGGCCGGAGCCAACTGGCTGGACGTCAACGCGGGCACGCCGGCGGACCGGGAGCCGGAGGACCTGGTCTGGCTTGTGCAGACGGTCCAGCAGGCGGTGGACACCCCTCTCTGCCTGGACAGCCCCAACCCACAGGCGCTGAAGGCCGCGATGGAGGTGGTGGGACAGACCCCTATGATCAACTCCATCACCGGAGAGGCGGCCCGGCTGGAGGCGGTCCTCCCCCTTGTCGCCGGGCACGGCTGCCGGGTGATCGCTCTGGCGATGGACGAGCGGAGGATCCCCGGGACAAGCGACCTCCGCCTGGAGGTGATCCGCCGGATTATGGCCCGGACGCGGGAGGCAGGAATACCCGACGAGCGGGTCTATATTGACCCGCTGGTGATGACCATCGCCACGGACGGGAACAGCGCCCTGGTCACTCTGGAGACGATCCGCGCCATCCGGCAGGAGTTCCCCCAGGCCCACATCACCCTGGGGCTGAGCAACGTCTCTTTTGGGCTGCCGGCCCGCTCGCACATCAACCGGGCTTTTCTCGTCCTGGCAGTCGAGGCGGGGCTGGATTGCGCCATCCTCGACCCTCTCGATCCGGGGATGCGGGCCGCGACGCTGGCTGTCGAGCTCCTCCTGGGCCGCGACCGGCACTGTCTGAATTATATCCGTGCGGTGCGGAAAGGGCTTCTCAACGAAGGGTAGGCACAGGGCCTGCCCTGCCCCTCAGGAGTCACCAAGGCCGTCCACTGCCTCCCACCGCTGCAGGAGGTAGTAGGTACGCCCGATCCCCTGTACCTCCGCCTGCACCACATCGCAGGCAGCGTAGCCGATCTGGAAGGCTGCCTCGCAGGCAGTCCGCACGCTCATCCGCCAGGCCAGCGCCAGGTCCATCGAGAGCGCCTTGATGGCCTGAATGCGGGAGGGGACCTCCACCAATAAGAGGTCCCCTTCCGGCCCCCGGTGAGGGCCTGGCTCAAGCCAGCCGCGAGGGGAAAGGCGGCCGGGGTTCAGGACCGTCCCCCCTGCATCCAGCAGTGCCTGGAGTTGAGGGGGATGCCACCCCTGTTCCACCCGTATCCGCACCCGCTCGCTGCCCACCCACCAGGCCACCTCGAAGCGGTCGGTTGGCAGGCCCACGTTGAGCCCGTCGGCCAGCTCGCCGTAGAAATCGCGCAGGTAGCACCGGCAGACCGCGCCCAGTTTGCCCAGGTTGAGCGCCCCGTTGCCCGCCTCCAGCGGATCGTAGGTCCAGGTGACCAGTTCGTAGCCCTGGGAAAGGGCCCATTCCCGCTGGGCCAGTTTCAGCCGCGTCCCCACCCCCCGCCCCCGCCACTCCGGAGCAACCCCCAGCATATGGGAGCAGTGCTGCCACCGGGGGCCGGCGGCAGCAGGGTTATCCGGCGCGGTCCTCCCGGGGAAGCCGAAGAGAAAACCGACCATCCGACCGGCTCCGTCGAAAGCCCCCAGCACCAGCCCGCCGTGGCGCTGAGCGGTGACGAGCAGGTGGGCCGGCACCACATCCAGGGGAGTGGATCCCCAGACCTTCTGCTGGAGCTCCTCACAGGCCCGGTATTCCGCCATCGTCTGAAGCGGAGCGATATGAAGTTCCTCTATCTCCCCCATATTGCCTCCGTGAAGTGTAAGGGTGAACAGATTATACACACATATGGACCAACCCGAAACGCCGACCTCATCACGAAGAGCACGAATGGACCGAATCCCACGAATTGTAGAGCGTTTTCCTATTCGTGTGAATTCACGCATTTGTGTCATTCGTGATGACAGCAGGTAACGTACTTGCTTCGAAATCCCATCCAGCCGCTCCCTTGACGTCGCGCTTCCCTCTGTTATAATAACCCTGCACAGGGCGGCCAGCCCAGGCCGCCTCTTTCTGTGAGGTATGGGATGTGGGAGAAGCTGGAGGGAATAGAGGAACGGTATGAGCGACTGAGCCAGATCATGGCCGATCCGGCCGTGGCATCCGACCATGAGAGGCTCGCAGAGCTGGCCCGCGAGCACCGGGAGCTGGAGGAGCTGGTCACGCTTTACCGGGAGCACCAGGCTGCCCGGCGAGAACTGGAAGGGACCTTTACCCTTCTGGAAGAAGAAGACCCGGAGATCCAGGAGCTGGCCAGGGCGGAGATCGCCAGACTCCAGGCCCATTTAGATGAGCTGGAGCGGAAGCTCCGTCGCCTTCTGCTGCCCAGGGACCCCCGGGATGAGCGGGACGTGATCGTCGAGATCCGGGCCGGCGCCGGAGGGGAGGAAGCGGGGCTGTTCGCTGCCGACCTGTTCCGGATGTACACCCGCTACGCCGAACGGCAGGGGTGGCAGACGACTTTGCTCAGCGCCCATCCGACCGGCATCGGGGGCTTCAAAGAGGTGGTCTTCGAGGTAAAAGGGCGCGGCGCCTTCTCCCGCCTCAAGTTCGAAAGCGGCGTCCATCGGGTCCAGCGCGTGCCCGTCACCGAGTCCTCCGGCCGCATCCATACCTCCACCGCCACGGTAGCCGTCCTGCCAGAGGTGGAAGAAGTGGAGGTCCACATTGACCCCAAGGACCTGGAGATCGAAGTGTACGGCTCCTCCGGCCCTGGCGGTCAGCATATGCAGAAAAACGCCACTGCTGTCCGCATCACCCACAAACCCACCGGCATGGTCGTCGCCTGCGAGTCGGAACGCTCGCAGGTCCAGAACAAGACGCGGGCGCTGGCTGTCCTGCGCGCCCGACTCTACGAACAGGAGCGTCAGAAGCAGGAGGCGGACCTGGCCGAGGCCCGCCGGGCGCAGGTGGGCACGGGCGAGCGGAGCGAGAAAATCCGCACGTACAACTTCCCCCAAAACCGCGTCACCGACCATCGAATTGGACTCACCCTGTATCGTCTGCCCGATATACTGGATGGGGACCTTGACCCATTCATTGAGGAGCTGATTATCCAAAGCCAGGCCCAGCAACTGGAGGCAGCGGCGGAGGGGGAGGAACAGGCTACGGAAAGATGAACGTAGGCGCCGCTCTGACGGAAGGATGTGCCCTCCTGCGGGGGATCACCGACACCCCACGGCTGGAGGCGGAGGTGCTGCTGGCCCACGTGACGGGGCTTTCCCGCACCACTCTCCTGGCCCATCCGGAGCAGTCCCCTTCCGCCGACCGGCTCCGGCTTTACCGATCGCTCCTTCGCCGCCGCGCCGCGGGCTTTCCCCTCCCCTACCTCACCGGCCGGGTTGAGTTCTACGGCCTGGAGTTTGCCGTCACCCCCGACGTGCTCATCCCCCGACCGGAGACAGAGACGCTGGTGGAGCTGGCGCTGGCCCGGCGACCCCGTGTGGTGGTGGATGTGGGGACCGGCAGCGGCTGTGTGGCGGTGACCCTGGCGGTCCATCTGCCCGAGGCCCGCATTTACGCCACCGACCTCTCCGGCCGGGCGCTGCGGGTGGCCCGGGCTAACGCCCGCCGCCATGGGGTGGCGGATCGCATCCACCTGATCCAGACCGACCTGGCCACCTCCCTGGCCGGCCCGGCCGATCTGGTGGTCTCCAACCCCCCCTATGTGGCGGCGACCGAGTGGGCCTCCCTCCCCGAATCGGTGCGTCGGCATGAGCCCCGGCTGGCGCTGGACGGCGGGCCGGATGGGCTGACGGTGATCCGGCGCATCCTGCAGGACGGCCCACGGCTCCTGAAACCAGACGGAACGCTCCTGGTGGAGATCGGGGCAACACAGGGAAGGGCTGTGTCAGCCCTGGCCAGCTCCCTCTGGCCCCAGGCCCGCATCTCGATCCATCCCGACCTGGCAGGGCGGGATCGGGTGCTCGAGCTTCACTGGAGCTCCATAACCCACAGGAGTTGAGATGAAAACCGAAATCATCGGGGCGGGCACTGCGGAAGCGCTGGAACGGGCCGTAGCGGTACTGAAGGCTGGCGGGCTGATCGCCTTCCCCACCGACACCGTCTATGGGCTGGCAGCGCACCCTCTGGACCGGGCTGCGGTGGCCCGGATCTACGAGGTGAAAGGGCGCAGCTCTGGCCGTCCCATCGCCCTTCTCCTTTCCGACTTTGAAGGGCTGGCCGAAGTGGCGGTCCTGCCGCCAGCGATACAGCCGCTTGTGCGCCGCTTCTGGCCCGGCGCCCTCACCCTGGTCCTGCCCAAGACCGAGATCGTGCTCGATATCATCTGCCCGGGCCCCACCGTAGGGGTGCGGATGCCGGACCTGCCTCTGGCCCGCGATCTGATCCGGGCAGCGGGCGGGTTCCTGGCCGTCACCAGCGCCAACCGGTCCGGGGAGCCAGCCGCCCTCACCGCCCAGGAGGTTCTGGAGCAGTTGGGGGGGCGGATCGAGCTGGTGATAGACGGCGGACCCTGCGGCGGCGGTGTCCCTTCTACCGTGCTGGATTGCACCGTCTGGCCGCCGGCGGTCCTGCGACAGGGAGCAATTGCGGAAGAAGAGATCCGCGCTGTGCTGAATCTGTAGGACAAGCTGATGAACCTTGAAAAATTAATCCGTGCGCAATGGTGCAGGAGGTTCTCCGGGAATTTGCGTGGTCGGGGAGCACTATGCCCACAAAGATAGTCGGGCGTAGCGCAGGCTGTTAGCCTGTCCCTGCAGGCCTGGCGGCCTGCGCCCCGTTGTTTCCACAAGAGCCGCGCAGGATTATGGCCGGATTAATTTGTGAAAACTCATAAGCTTGTCCTACAACAACCGAAATCTTAAACAGGAGCTGGAAGCTTGTGCGACCAACGTGGCTTCACCCTCTGGTTCACCGGCCTCTCGGGGTCGGGCAAGACGACCATCGCCCGGGAGGTCGAGAAGGAACTGCGCCGCCGGGGCCTGAAGGTCGAGCGACTGGACGGGGATATCGTCCGGCAGGGTCTGACGCGGGACCTCGGCTTCAGCAAGGAGGACCGGGATAAGAACATCGAACGGGTGACCTTTGTGGCCAAGCTACTCACCCGTAACGGCGTGGCGGTCCTCTGTTCGTTCATCTCCCCCTATCGGGCGCGGCGGGCCAAGAGCCGCGAGGAGATTGGGGAGTTCATCGAAGTTTACGTTGAGTGTCCGGTGGAGGTCTGCGCCCAGCGGGATGTGAAGGGGCTGTATGCTAAAGCCTTTGCCGGGGAGATCGAAAACTTCACCGGGGTCTCCGACCCCTACGAGCCGCCGGAGAATCCCGAAATCGTTTGCCATACAGCAGAGGAAACGGTTGAGGAGAGTGCGGCAAAGGTGATCGCCTACCTGGAGGGACACGGGTACATCCCCGTGGGGTAGGCAGCTAGACAACGAGCTGCCCGTACAGGTTTTCCAGGCTCAGGTCGGGACAGACCGTCTCCCGGCATTGAAGGGTGAGGGCAGCGGCGGAGAGGCCCAGGCGGACTGCCTCGCTGGGGGGCAGCTCCTCCAGCAGGCCGAAGATAACGGCGGCGGTCAGCGCATCCCCCACGCCGGTCCGGTCCACAATGGGGACGGCGATGGCCGGCAGGTGGCCGCTCTCCTCGGCGGTGGCGTAGCAAAGCCCCCGTTCTGCCAGGGTGATGACTGCCAGCTCGACCCCCCTTGCCACCAGCTTACGGGCCATACGGATCGGACGGCTCCCGGCCCCCATCTCCCCCAGGAGGGCCCCGGCCTCCTCCAGATTGGGGGTCGCCAGGCGGAGCTGATGGAGAAAGGGGCGAAGGCGGACGGCCAGCGGCGCCGAAGTGGGATCGGCGCAGACGGGGCGGCCGTACAACTCTGCCAGACGGAAGGCGGTCCTGAGGGCAGCGGGGGTGAGGTTGGCGTCCACCACCACCATCCGTGCATCCCGGAAAAGGCGACGTCGGTCGTTCAGGTAGCGGGGTGTGATCCTCTCGATACTGGCCATATCGTCCAGCCCCACGATCAGTTGCCGCTCCTGATCCAGGAGGGCCAGGTACGTGCCGGTGCGCAGGTCGGGCCCGATCAGGACGTGTTCGACGTTCACACCCGCCTGACGGGTTTTTTCCAGGATGTACCGGCCCGCCCACCCCTCGCCAACGGCGGAGATGAAGGCCACCTCGACCCCCAGCCGGGCCAGGTTCTCGGCGATGTTACGGGCCACCCCGCCAGGGCTGCGGCGGATGATGCCCGGATTCGAGGTTCCCATCTGAAGGGGCCCCGTCACCTGCCCCTTCACATCCAGCCCGGCCGCGCCGATGACCAGCACATCCATCGTCGTCCCCCTAACCAATAGGTCTGAGAAGGGCGAGGGGATCGTACACAGAAAAATCGCCTCCCTCTATCCCCCCAATGATCCGCCCGGTGATCAGACTCCGAAAGGAGACCTTGCCCGTCTCGTCGCGGAGGAACTGGCCCACGTCCAGCCCGGCAGCCCCGTTGAGCAGATAATACCCCCCTCCCGTGCCCCAATCGCTCACCCGCCGCGCCAGGATACAGTCCCCCCTGCGGGCGCCGAATCGGGAGCCGATCTGTTCGGGGATCTCGAAGATCAAATAGGACTCTCCCGGGTGGACCACGGCCGGTTTACCGGGGAAGGGATGGAGCTCAAAGGTGCGGTCGCCGATCCTCAGGTTAGGCTCGGGGAGGAGACCATCCAGTTTCAGCTTCGCCACCGAAAGCTGTCCATCTTTGCTCCCCATCAGTCGAGCAGGGAGGATCAGGGAGAAGTGGAGCCCCCCTCGTCCCTCCTCGTGGCTCAGGCTCTTGCTCAGCTCGGCAACCCAGCGGCTCAGCCGCTGACAGGCGTTCATGAGGGATAATTCCTTCTGGGCAGCCCAGTGTTCCCGGGCCAGGTCCAGCATCTGGCGTGCGTTCTGGTACCAGTTCAGCGCCTCCACGTCGTTACCCAGGAGGTGATGGATCAGCCCCAGATTGTAGGCAGCGACCGCCTCATTGTGCCGCTGGTCGAGGCCGGGCTGCCGTTGAAGGACCTCGTAGGCCTCACGGGCGCTTCGAAGAGCGGGGCCCGGCTTTCCCATTTCACGGTAGATGTCGCTCAGAAGGATCAGGGATGCGGCATGGTCTATGTAAGCCCGGGCCTCCTGGCTGTGCTGCCGGGCCTGGTGGGCATACAGCTCGGCTTCCCTCAGCTCGCCCGCCCTCCGACGCTGCTCCGCCCTCTCCAGCAGCCGACGGGCAAAATCCGACGGCTCCCGGTGATAAAAAAGGGCGGACGGGTTGAGATCGGCCGTAAGGAAGATCATCTTTCTTCTCCAGGCTGTGGACCTGAGGGCGACCCCTCCGTGCCCATCGCTTCCTGGAGCCGCCTGAGGGTCTGGAGGGCCTCAGGGGGCATGAAGGCCCGGGCGGTGGGGTCGTAGGACATCCAGCGCAGCGCCTCGACGAAGCGCGTCGCCAGCAGGTAGGGCTTGAGCTCCGCCTCGCTGGCGACGACGGATTGAAGGGCCTGGATCAGGGTGATGACCATCTCCGCCTGGGCCTGTATGCGGGCGGAGTCCATTCGCAGGAGTTCCGCCTCCCCTTCCACCCGGGTAGCGAGGGCGCGGCTCTCCCACTCCGCCTGCCAGGCCTCGAGCCATTGATGGGAGATCCCCTCGTCCTTTACCCGGATCTCCCCCAGGTGCACACGGAGGATCCGGGCCCCAACCTTTTGAGCTGCCTCCCGTAGCTGTTGTTCCAGCCGCTCACGGATCACCTCACGGGGGATCCGGCCGTCCGACCCAGCAGGGGCGATCAGCCAGTCCAGCCGATACTCTGCCAGAATGTTGCGCAGGATGCCTTCGGTGAAGCCGACCACCACCCGCCCGGCCCAGTCCATCGGCGGCCCTTTCCAATCGGGGTCCCGGATCCAGCGGCTGGTGGCAGCACGGAAGACCGCATCGGGGGCATAGGGGTAGGGTTCCTTATCGGTGGGCTGTTTGGCCTGGAGGCCCCCTGATCCGTCCGGGACCCGATTATCTATCTGGAAACTGACGTCCGCCTCACAGACCACCGGGATGCCGTCGCGGGTCATGGCACTTACTTCATACACCCATCGCTGGGGCCGCAGGTCTATGACCTCCCAGACCTTTTCGAACCGCTCCAGGAGGGGGAAACCGGTCCCCAACAGCCGTTGCAGACGGCCGCCCCGCTCGGTGATGACAGCGGTATCGTTATAGATGACCAGATAGCCCGGCCCACCGACCCGATGGAGGACGCTTCCGTTGCCGCCAGCGATTTTCCCCTCCTTGATTAAAAGAAAGGGGGCAAATGCCAGTGATCCGAAGAGGAGCCGGCTCAGGAAGGTGTACGCCTCTTCCAGTGAGTGGATGTTGTAGAGATCGCGCAGGAAGCGGGCGGCAGTGTAGGGGACGGCGACCAGCGCCAGGAGGACGGGGGCCACGGCCAGGGCTGCCAGCGCGACATGGACCAGCGGGCTGTCCGTCGGGCCGGTGTGGATCGCATCAGACCGGGCGGGTCCTCCCAGCAGCACCGACTCCCCGTTCAGCAGACGGGCCACCCTGTACTCGCCGTGCCGGTTGACGAGGAAAAGATAGGTGTTGCCGCGATCGGCGTACCGGCAGGCCACCCCCACCCAGGCAGCCCGGCTCCCACCGGCGGAGCGGACCGTCACGGTGATGGTCGCATCCTGAAAGCGCCGTCCGGACTGGCTGAACAGGGCCACACCGGTTCCGTGGCCGACCAGGCGGAACCTCCCCCTGGCATAAGCCGCCGTCCCATCGGCCGTGGCGTAGGTGGACCAGCCGGAAGCCGGGTTCCTGAAGTTATCCTCGAAGAGAATCTTGCCGTCGGGCTGGGCGATGGTCAGCTCATCGAAATAGGCTGCCGAGTCCACGCCGGTAGCCGGGGCCAGGACGACCAGCGCGACATCCCCTTCAGCAAATGTGGGGTCCGACCCTTCGCTCACCAGACGGTCGTTGACGTAGAACCGGAGGGAGTCTCCTATGCACTCGACCCGCAGCCGATTGACAGCGGGGCCTCCTTCCAGCCCTCTGGCGAGCGCCAGGCCCAGCACCGTGACGGCCACCAGGCAGGAGCCGAGGAGCGGGAGCAGGCGTTTGAGGTGTTGCCAGATATACTTGATCGGCATGGTTGGAGCTCCTCGTCGCTAGTCCAGGCCCTCTCGCATCCGATGGACTTCCTGGGCGGCGTCCCGCGGGAGGTATCGCCTCAGCGATGGCCGCATTGCAAGCTCCTCAAGGATTTCCAGAAACTGGGAGACCACCCGCTCCGGCACAACGCTGACACCCTGTCGGTCCAGGTCCGCCAGTCGTTCACCCAGCGTCATAATCAGGTCAGCCCAGGCCTCTGCCCGCGCCTGCTCGATGCGCCGCAGCCATTCCGCCTGACTCTTAGCCTTTTCGAGCGCCACCCGGCGCACCCAGTCGGCCTGCCAGCTCCGTACCCGCTGTTTCAGCACCGCCTCGTCGGCCGGGAGAAGGTTGCTGATCCCTCCGCCGACGCGCTGAATTCCCAGCGGTCGTAATTCCTTGTCGAGCTCCTCCAGGAACTCTTTGGCGATGCGCACGCGCGGTGGTTCTCCCCCCGCGTCGAACGGCTCGTAGAGTTCGTCGAAGCGGTAACGGGAGAGGATGTCCTGCATCACCCGCGTGCCGATGAGAACCGGCAACTCGTCCCAGGACCGCTGGCTGATCGCCTCCCCTCCCTTGCTGGGGTGTTCCACCTTCTGCGCGCGGACGGCGTCCGCCGCCGCCCGTTTCTGGAAGGGGAACGGCGCGCCCAGTTGGGGTTTCTGTCCTCCTGGGTTGATCTGGAAGGGGACGAAGAAGAGCACCTTGACCTCAATCCCATCCTGTGTCCGCCCGAATGCGGTGGAGGTCCGCAATTGAGGGCGCAGGTCCAGCGATCGGAGGGGCTGATCGCCGAAGTCGGTAAAGACGACGCCGGGCCCCTTCACACCTTTGAACTTCACCCCTTCGGAGACGGCGACAGCGTGGTCGCAGTCGGTGATGATGACGCCGGGGACGTGCAGGGGGGTGAAAGGGTCGCCCTTGACCCGCTGGACGATTTTGTCCTCCTCCCGCGGCTCATCCGTCACGACCCAGCAGGGGCGGTTCATTCGCACGAGATAACCCAAGAGGAGCTTGAATGCGTTTTTGCGCTGGCCGCCCTTTTCCAGCACCGGCAGCAGATAGCCGGAAACGAAGTACAGCCCGCCCAGGAAGGCCCCTGCGGCGATGATCAGGGGGGGGAGAAAAGCTGTGATGTAAGCGAGGATGCTGGCAACAGGCCCACGGAGCGCCGAATAGGCGGATTTGGGGGTCAGAAGTGCCCAGGCCAGCCATCCCAGGGCCAGGAGGCCGATGGTCGCCGTTCCGGCCGGGCGGCTCTTCAGCCAGATTTGAAGGAGCAGAAGGGCAAGGAGCCCTGTCAGCACAAGCCCGCCCAAAGAGAGGCCCAGCCATCGGGTGAACGGCTGTAAGGAGAGGGGCAGGAAGGGATGGATCAGCGCAAGTACCCCCAGAAAGGGGAGAATGAACAGGAGCAGCGAGGCATAGGTCCGGAGAGGAGGGTGCTCATCGGTGGCCTGTTCCAGCAAAGGGCTCAAATCCTGGTTGTCCATCCCGGTGGTTCTCCAGCCCAGGTCGTCTGACCTCACCCCTACCCCCTCACCCGTAGGGGTGAGGTTTGCTCTCCCGGCATATCCGAGCTCCTGTCCGAAGCCCGGTCACAGTTTGCTCGATTCGTAACGTAGCGATTTACAATTTTCCCTGATTGGCCAAGGCAACGAATGTTTCAAGCGACACAATGTTGACCAAGTCGCTGTGGCGCAGGTGGCTTCGTAAGCCACCACCTACGAAGAAATCGCGAAGTTTCCATCCGCTGCCCCCAAGCACCAAGTATGCTTTGTGATACTTCTCCGGAGAAGATAGTACAGCCTCTGCCAGACACATCGCCTCGAAGGGCACTTTCTGCTCGGCAGTACCGGAGACCTGTTGCCATTTGAGCGAGATCAAGAACCTCTTCCCCCTCTGGTCCTCAGCCAACACATCAATGACGTGTTTGCCTCCACCCAGGCGTCGGCCTATATAGGCCTGCGTTCGATACTGGTATCCGCCATGTTCAAGAGCAGGAAGAACCATTTGTTCCAAAACCGTGCCTGTCGTTGTGTTTCTCGGATTCATGTCCACATATCCCGAATCGATTCCTTAATCTTCTAAAACCGAGCAGCCGGTTTTCAGGCCAAGATAACCTCCGTATTGTGTTCCTCATCTACCCCTGAAAGTGGCCGCACTCACTACCGAAAAGATGTCGGCTTCATCCCGGAAAAGCTCAAAAAGTTTGAGATTCATCACACCCTGCGGGTAATTGGTTCTCTCCTGAATCGTAATCAATTCGGTGATCACCAAGAGAAACTCAACAGAGTATTCCCCGTAGGCATCCAACGCTCGAAACCTATCCACATGTTGGGGAGAGAAGATTTGCAGAACAGGTGGATTGGAAGTAGAAGGTGTAACTCTCAAAATAATCCCTTCAACAATGTGGTCAATAAGCTGCAGGGTGAGTTGTCTGTTTCCTGCCCGCTTCATATATAGGTCAATAATAAGGTGAATATGTTTGGGTGTTCGAACCCTTTTCCCCGGCTCTTGGTACTGGACTTTGAAGTTGTATAGAGACTTACCGCCTTTTGAAACATAGACAATGACACCATTGCTGGTTTTGTAGATAGGATGACGATCAGGCCACATTATAAGTCTCCTTACTTACGAACGTAAATCAAGAGATAGCGATGGATGATATCGAGATCTGTACCGGAGTTGCCCGGTGGTAGCCCTTCTGGTACTACAATAACTATTTCTTTAAGCGAAAGGGCTTGATGGGTACACATGTCTTCATATAGAATTAAGCCAGCAGGCCAGAGTATCCCTCCGCTACGAAAATCCATCGCTTCTAACACGAGAAAGCCGCCTGGACAGGGTGCACTTTGCTCGACAACTTTTCTCACGGCCTCGCGATAGCCCATAAACTTCTGTTCGGTCATTCCACCATACTGGGGCCAACGAACATATACCATATCTACACGTTTGTCTATGTTTTTGAACTCAGTCTCACAATCCAAACTGACTTCAGCGAGTTCTCCTTCATCATAATAATAGTTGGCAAAACGCCGTATCAGGTTTCGTTTGACCTCTTGTTCCAAGTACTCTCTGGGGAAGATCCAAACAGTAGTTGTCTCCAGATTCTCTTCTTCAACCCTGCGGACCTTTTCCAACGTGATCTTGTGAGGGGTGGCGTATTCCCACAAAGTAGGTCGTTCTCCCACTTGACCTACGAAAGGCTTCTCAAAAATGGGAAGATATTCGTGCGCTAACAGCAGGAAATTGTATTGAATACTTCGGGCGTACCAGAAGCCGGTTGTTTTACAATTGTGTTGGCGCTTGATAACCAGCTCTCGTAGGATAAACCCGGCATCAAGAAAGACTCGGATGGTTTTAAAGCCAATAGGCACAACATGTTTTGACTTGCGGGCATCTCCAATGAGAATGGCACACTTGCCCCCAGGTCTTAGGACGCGCAAGCTCTCCTCAGCAACCTTACGCATCTCCGCCAAAAAGTCTTGAACCGACAAACCAGACAGGTCGCCCGCAATTTTGGAACTATACTTGATAATGCCTGCATAAGGAGGATGAGCGCAGATCAGGTCAATACTGTTATCAGAAATATCTGATAAGTCTCTGGCATCTCCAATGCTCACTTTCGGTTCATACAGCAACTGCACCCCATTGCCAGGAAATTGGCGTGGTGGTGAAAATCTCAAATTCTCCAGCGTTATGCCTACCGCGCCGGGATTGATGTCTCTGGCGATACATTGACGTCCAAGCAGCTTCGCCTCAACCGCGGTCGTTCCACCACCCACGAAGTAATCAAGAACAATATCCCCGGGTCTAGAATACTTGAGAATAACATTACGCGGAATATAGGGGGACCAGTTTCCCCGATAGCGGCCATCGTGGGTAGCCCAGTCACCGCGCTGCTTGAAGCTCCATACAGTCGTTGTCTCCTCACGAAAGTTTGGAGGCTGCCACCGTTTGATGCGCTTGGGGTGTTTTAGCACACTGACATTAGCGCCATAAGCTTCGGTGATGATTTGTTCAAGGGTGCCAAAGGAGATGCCGTAGCGCTCACCAATTTGTGAATCAGACATCCCACGCTCTTTGTCAGCCAATACGGCTTGACGAAATGCGTCTTCCCCATGCACATCAATGATATGTGACCGCAGGCTACTGTCTACATGCTCGTAGCACAGAGGGCACTGGCTCTGTTCCTGTCGTTCTTCTGTTAGATACAGTTCCCTTGCCATCAGTGCCCCTCTAATCGGACTTCGCCTACCTGTTACCTGCCACCACCACCCAACCCCTGTTCGTATGATACTCTCTTCAACAGCTTTCGTCAACTCCGGTCAACACTCTCTCCAGGTAGTCCCGGTCCACCCGGCGGCTCTGCTGAACGGCGCGCCGCTTCCGCAGCATGCGAGGGATGCCCAGAAGGCCGGCCATCATCCCCCGCAGCCGCGCCCGTGCCGCCGCCCCCCGCCAGGACCGTAGCGCTTCCCAGGCCAGGCGGAACTGGGCCTTCAAGATTGCTCGCCAGTGTGTCCGCCACAGGTCGCCCGGATAGTCCTTGACCAGGAGGTAAATGTAGTTGCGCCCGTCGTAGAAACTGGCGGTGGTCCCGCCACCGGTAGCGCTCAGCTTGTGGTACACCACCGCCCGCGGCGCATAGACGCACCGGTACCCGGCCAGTTGGGCCCGCCAGGCCAGGTCCACATCCTCACAGGAGTAGAAGAAATCCTCATCCAGCAGCCCGATCCGGTCCAGCATCTCCCGCCGGTAGGCGGCACTGCCGCCGCAGGCGCTGAAGACATATTCCTCATCATCATACTGGCCCTCGTCCTTTTCCCACACCCCCCGGTTGCCGGGGACGCCGTCCACCCGGTAGAAGTCGCCCGCGGTGTGAAAGGTGTCCCGCCGGTCGAAAAGGAGCATCCTGGAGGCGACGATCCCCGCTTCCGGATGTCGCTCAAAGGCAGCGACGACCTCCAAAAGCCAGCGGGGGTCGGCCTCGGTGTCGTTGTTCAGCAGGACGATGAACTCCCCCCGGGCAGCACGGATGCCAGCATTGCAGGCCCCTGCAAAACCCCGGTTCT
The DNA here is from genome assembly GCA_041082215.1 of Anaerolineae bacterium. Lineage (GTDB taxonomy): Bacteria > Chloroflexota > Anaerolineae > B4-G1 > DUEL01 > JBDOIF01. The sequence continues at coordinate 77,701 of JBDOIF010000152.1, read as the reverse complement.
GGCCCAGGGCCAGCACCCGTACCTCGGGGTAGCCGCGAGCCAGGAGGTCCAGCGACCCGTCGGTGGAGCCGTTATCCACCACGATGACCTCGAAATCGCGGAGGCTCTGGCGACGGAGGCTCTCCAGGCAGGTGGGGAGGTGATGGGCGCCGTTGAGGTTGGGGATGATGATGCTGACGAGAGATGGGGTGATTGGGTGACCGGGTGACCGGGTCATTGACCGAGGAACTCCGCCAGCGCTTCCTGCCATGGCCGCAATATGATCCCCTGCGCGGATCCGGCGGTATTGGCCAGCGGCGCAAAACGGGGCGGGGTGGAATCCCTGGGAAACTGGTCCAGCGTGATCGGCTCCACTGGCACCCGCTCCCGGCCGGTGAGGCGGAGGATCTCACGGGCAAAGTCGTAGCGGGAGCAATAGCCGGAGTTGGTGAGATGATAGACCCCGAAGGCGTCGGTGCGGATGAGGGCTGCAACGGCCGCCGCCAGGTCCGGGGCGTAGGTGGGGTTGCTCACCTCATCCGTCACCACCCGCAGGTATCCCCGCTCGTCGGCCAGTTGAACAATGCGGTGAGGGAAGTTGCGGCCGCCGGGAGCGTAGAGCCAGGCAGTGCGGACGATGTAGAAACGGGTGAGGAGATGCCGGACGAACCATTCCCCCGCCGCCTTGGAGCGGCCGTAAGGGTTAATAGGGCGGATCGGGTCCCACTCCCGGTACGGCTCGGTCCCCTCGCCGTCGAAGACCTCGTTGGTGCTGATGTAGACCATAGGGGCATCAGCCTGGGCGCAGGCCAGCGCCACGTTCTGGGTGCCGAGCGCGTTGACCCGATAGGCCCTCTCCGGCTCCCGGGCGCAGCCGTCCACATCGGTCCACGCCGCGGCATGGATGACGATATCCGGGGCGAACCCGACGATCGCTTCTACAATAGCCCGCCGGTCCGTAACATCCAGCTCCGGGAGGTCGCACCCCGCCAGGACCTCCCCTCCCAGCACTTCGGCGAAAGCCCGACCCAACTGTCCCCTGCAGCCAGTGACGAAGATGCGCATACGGCCCTGTGCCTTCCGTTTCTCAGTGGCGAAAACAGACGGAGCCGCTTCCGCTCCGCCATTATACCAGCAACCAGGGGAGAGGGACAAGTGTCACCCCCGCTATGTGCCGCCCGACACTTTGAGGATTGAGAAGTATCCTATATCATAAGAGGGTTGCAAACGAGCGACGGACAGCCTGAGGGCATACGGGGGCAACAGCGTGCAGGAGGGTTGGCAACCTTGCCATAGTATGTTATACTCCAGGCCAGAGCCACACGACCAGGAGATCGGGCGATGAAACTGCGAGAAGTGCTGGAACTCATCGAGGGCAAGCTCGTCACCAAAGGTGCGGACCTCGATATGGAGGTCCATATGGGATGCGGGGCAGACCTGATGAGCGACGTCCTGGCCTTCACCCACGAGGGCACCCTCCTGATGTCTGGCCTGACCAACCCTCAGGTTGTGCGCACTGCAGAGATGGCGGGCATCAAGGCTATCGTCTTTGTGCGTGGGAAGGTCCCGCCGCCGGAGACGATCGCCCTGGCCGAAGAGAAGGGGATCCCGCTCCTGGCCTCCAAATACACTATGTTCGAGACCTGCGGCCGGCTGTACAGGGCGGGGCTCCCCAGTTGCGGCCTTTTCGAGACGAGCCTGCGGCGCTGGCAGGAGTTCTTCGGCGAGGAGTCGTGAGTCGTCCCGGTGGCCCGTAAGCCTTTCTCGACCGACCCCAAAGAGGTCACGAAGCTCCAAGAGCTGGCCTATGAACTCCGGATCGAGCAGGCGATGACGAAAGAGGTGATCGTCGTCTCGCCTGAGATGACGATCGCCGAGTTCCGGGAGATCCTCCGCGCCAACCGCATCTCGGGCACCCCGGTGGTCGAGGGCGGGCGGATGGTGGGGATCATCAGCATCGAGGACCTGATCAAAGCGCTGGCGGCCGGGGAGCTGGAGGCGACGGTGCGGGAGAAGATGACCCCCAACCCGGCCGTCCTGTACGCAGACGAGCCGCTGATCCACGCCGTCAGCAAGTTCAATCGGCTGAAGTACGGCCGCTTCCCGGTGGTGGACCGGGAGGGGAACCTGGTCGGTATCCTTGTCCAGGGAGACATCGTCCGGGCGCTTCTGCAACAACTGGAGGTGGAGTACCACGAGGAGGAGATCCACCGCTACCGGGCGAGCCACATTTTTGAAGACATCATAGCCGATCAGGTCACCCTGGTCTTCCGCTACCGGGTGAAGGGAGGGGATTTCGAACGCGCGGGGGAGGCCTCCAGCCGGTTAAAAAAGACGCTGACGCGGCTGGGTCTTGCCCCTCGCGTCGTCCGAAGGGTGGCGATTGCCTCTTACGAGGCGGAAATGAACATCGTCATCTACGCAGAGGAGGGGGAAATCGTAGCCGAGGTAAGCCCTGATCGCATTCGGATCCTGGCCACCGACAGGGGACCAGGCATCCCGGATATCGAAAAAGCGATGGAACCCGGCTTCTCCACCGCCCCTGAATGGGTGCGGGAGCTTGGGTTCGGCGCGGGAATGGGACTGCCAAACATTCAGAACTGTGCCGATGAGATGAAGCTGGAATCCGAGGTAGGTATGGGGACGCGGCTGGAGGTCTTCATTTACCTGTAGCCACCGGCCGCCAACCACCAGCTACCAGCTTCCAGCCCCCAGTTACCAGTTTCTCATTGAGAGGAGGTTGTTGCATGCGCCTGCGGATCCTGCCCAAAGAAGCAGTTCCCCAACTGGTCCAGGCGCTGATGGCGGATTATCGGCTGATCGGGCCGAAGGCGAAGGGGCCGGAGTTCGTCTTCGCGCCTATCTCCGATCCGTCTGAGATGCGGCTGGATTACAATATCACCATCCTTTCCCCCAAGGTGGCCCTCCAGCCACCTCAGGAGCGGGTCGCCCGGCTCGACCTGAAAGGAGAGCCATACGTGGAGCCGGTGGTGGAGGCGGAGCCGACGGTGATCTTCGGCGCCCATACCTGCGACGTCCACGCCATCCGGATGCTGGACCGGGCCTTCACCGCCGATTACCCCGATGCCCACTACCTGGAGCGGCGCCGCCAGACGCTCATCATCAGTCTGGAGTGCCTCCAGCCCTGCGACGAGCACTCCTTCTGCAAAGATATGGGCACACTGACGGCGGACGAGGGGTACGACCTCCACCTCACCGACATCGGCGACGCCTACACGGTCCACGTCGGCACGGAGGCGGGGGAAGCGCTTCTGGAAAAATACGCCCGGACCCGCCCCGCCACCGATGAGGACATGCGCCGTCTCAACGCCGTCCTCAGCGCCAAGTGGCCCCGCTTCACCCATCGCCTTGACTTCGACGCGGCGGAGCTGCCGGCGATGCTGGCCACCGCCTACGAGCACCCCATATGGGCCGAACTGGGCGACCGGTGCCTCGCCTGCGGCTCCTGCACCAACGTCTGCCCTACCTGCTACTGCTTCAACATGATTGACTCCATCGCCCTGGACCAGACGGAGGCGGTCCGCGTCCGACGGTGGGACTCCTGCCAGCTGGACGAGTTCGCGCGCGTGGCCGGTGGGGAAAACTTCCGCCATGCGCGGGCCGCCCGCCAGCGCCACCGTTTCTTCCGTAAAGGAAAATGGCTCCAGGAGCGGTTCGGCACCACCGGCTGCGTCGGCTGCGGGCGCTGCATCCGGGCCTGCCTGGTGCATATCAACATCGTGGAAGTATTCAACGCCATCCACGGGTCGGCGTAGGAGGGAGAGAAGATGAGCCAATCGTCCATCTACGCTCCGGAATTCGCCCGCCTGGCCGACGTCCGCCCGCTGACAGAGCTGGAGAAGCTCTTCACCATCGAGCTGCCGGGTGGGCGGAGCCTGGGCCATGAGCCGGGCCAGTTCGTGATGGTCTCGGTGCCCGGCGTGGGGGAGGCGCCCATCTCCATCACTTCCTCCCCCAGCCGCTCCAACGGCACCTTCGAGCTCTGCGTCCGCCGGGTGGGGGATGTGACCAACGCCCTCCACCGGATGAAGCCGGGGGACCCGGTGGGGGTCCGCGGCCCCTTCGGCCACGGCTTCCCCATCGAGCAGATGCGGGGCAAGGACCTGCTCTTCGCCCCCGGCGGGCTGGGGCTGGCCCCCCTCCGCTCCCTTATCAACCAGGTGCTGGATGAGCGGGGCTCCTTCGGACGGGTGATCATTCTCTACGGGGCCAAGCGACCGGCGGAGCTGCTCTTCCGCGACGAGCTGGAACAATGGGCCGCCCGCGAGGATGTGGAGTTCCACGTCACCGTTGACCGGGGAGACGAGTCCTGGACAGGGCACGTGGGCGTGATCACCACCCTCTTCCCCCGGGTCACGGTGGACCCCCGCAACACCGTCGCCGTCACCTGCGGCCCCCCGATCATGTACCGCTTCGTGCTGATGGAGATGCTGGGCAAGGGCATCCCGGAGACCCAGATCTACCTTTCGCTGGAGCGGCGGATGAAATGCGGCGTGGGGAAGTGCGGCCATTGCCAGATCAATAACCTCTACTGCTGCCAGGACGGCCCCGTCTTCACCTACGCCCAGATCAAGAACGTGCCGGAGGCGCTCTAATGGCTGGGAACAAGGCAAAAGTGAAAGTGGCGTTTTTTGACTTCGCCAGTTGCGAAGGGTGCCAGTTGACGGTGGTGGATTCCCTCCAGACCCACCTGGACCTGCTGGAAGCAGTAGAGATCGTGAACTTCCGCGAGGCCATCTCTGACGACCGGTGGGACTTCCAGATCGCCTTCGTGGAGGGTTCGATCACCCGCCCAAAGGACGAGGAGCGGCTGAAGCGCATCCGGGAGCAGGCCCAGGTTCTGGTCGCGCTGGGCGCATGCGCCGATACCGGCTGCGTCAACGCACTGAAGAATCTGCAGCCTCCGGATGAGGTCCGCCGCTACGTCTACGGAGAGCACGCCGACTGGTATGAGACCTATGCGGCCCGCCCCTTGAGCGCTGTCGTCAAGGTGGATGCCGTCGTCCCCGGCTGCCCCATTGACCGGGAGGAGTTCATCGAGGTCGTCAAGGCGCTGCTGGTGGGCAAAAAACCGCCCGTCCCCGATTACCCGGTCTGTGTGGAATGCAAGCTCAAGGGGAACGTCTGCGTCTTCCACGTCGGCAGGGTCTGCATGGGGCCGGTGACCCGGGCCGGGTGCGGCGCCATCTGCCCCACCTACGGTGACGGCTGCGAGGGCTGCCGGGGCCTCATCTCCAACCCCAACGAGAACGCGATGGAGGAGGTGTTGGACGAGGCCGGCCTGACGCTGGACGACATTATGCACCGCTTCACGATGTTCAACGCGTATCGGGAAGTGGAGACGGGAAAGTGGTAGAGGAGAGGGTACAATGACGACTTTGAACGTCAATGTTCATTACGTCACCCGCGTGGAGGGCCACGGCAACATCGTCGTAGATGTGAAGAAAGGCGAGGTCAAGGAGTGCCGATTTGAGGTGGTGGAGGCCCCGCGCTTCTTTGAAGCGTTCGTGCGCGGCCGCCCCTATTATGAACTGAACCACATCACCAGCCGCATCTGCGGCATCTGCTCCGTTGGCCACTCCACCACCAGCACCCGCGCTACAGAGAAAGCAATGGGAGTGGAACTTTCGGAGCAGGCCTGGCTGCTGCGGAAGCTGAATTTCCACGGCGAAGTCCTGGATAGCCACGTCCTGCACACCTACTACCTGGTCGCTCCGGACTTCTTCGGCGTCCCCAGCGTCATCCCGCTGGCGGCAACCCATCGGGAGGTGGTGGAACGGGCACTGCGGCTGAAGAAACTCTCTGGAGACCTGTGTGCGATGATCAGCGGTCGGCATACCCACCCCTGCGCGCTGGTCGTCGGCGGCTTCACCCACACCCCCACCGAGCGGGAACTGCGGGAGATGAAAGAGCGCCTGGAAGCCGCCCGCGCCGATATGGACGCGACGGTGGACCTCTTCGCCACCCTCCCCTGGCCCCAGTTCGAGCGGGAGACGGAGTACGTCAGCCTCCATAAAGACGATGAGTATGCCTTTATAGACGGCACCATCGTCACCTCCGACGGTTTCTCCTACCCCATCGAGGAATACAAGAAGGTCACCAACGAGTATTGCGTGCCCTTCTCTACGGCCAAGTGGACCCGGCACAACCGCGATGCCTATATGGTCGGTGCGCTGGCCCGCTTCAACAACAACTACGACCAGCTCCACCCCCGGGCCAAAGAGGCGGCGGCAAAGTTCGGCATGAAGCCTATCGTCACCAACCCGTTCCTGAACTCGGCCGCTCAGGTGGTGGAAATGGTCCACTGCGTGGAGGACTCCATCCGCCTCATTGACGAGCTGCTCACGCGGGGGGTGAAGCCGGAGGAGCCGTCCCGGGTTGAGGTGAAAGCAGGAGAAGGGGTCGGGTCCTGCGAGGTGCCGCGCGGCATCCTCTTCCACCATTACGTCTACGACGAGGAGGGCCGCTGCGCCGGGGCCAACTGCATCATCCCCACCAACCAGAACATGGCCAACCTGAACGCCGATATGCAGGCTCTCGTCCCCCAGATTCTGGACCGGCCTCAGGAGGAGGTCCGGCACCTTTTGGAGATGCTGGTGCGGGCCTACGATCCCTGCATCTCCTGCTCGACCCACTTCCTGACGGTGCAATTCGTATGACGCATGACGTATGACGTGACGTGTTGCGTCAGCAGTATGCGAACGGTGATTATCGGTCTGGGCAACCCCCTGCGGGGAGATGACGGGGTCGGTCCCCGGGTGGTGGCGGAGCTCCGCCGCCGGGAGCTTCCCCCAGGGGTCGAGGCTGTAGATGGCGGGACGGGCGGGCTGGACCTGCTGCGGATGCTGGAGGGGTGGGACCGGGCGGTGGTGGTGGACGCGGCTGAAATCGGGCAGGAACCGGGCCGGTTCATCCGCTTCACACCCGGGGAGCCCCTGCTGATGGAGGCAAAAGGCCGGTTCTCCCTCCACGACGCCGGCCTGGCAGAGGTCCTGAGCCTGGCCCGTGTTCTGGGCCATCCGCTCCCCCCGCTGGTCATCTTCGGCATGCAGCCGGAGCGGATCGGATGGGGGGAGGGTCTCAGCCCAGCCGTCGAAGCGGCCATCCCCGCGCTGGTAGAAGCAGTGCTGCAGGAAGCAAGCAACGAGTAAGGTAGGAGAGGACGATGGCAAAAATCCTGATCGTTGAGGACGACCCGGATATGGTGACTGCCCTCCGCATGCCGCTGGAGGCAGAAGGGTACGAGGTGTTCACCGCTTCTTCGGGGGAAGAAGGGCTGCAGAAGGTAAAGGAGGTCAGGCCGGACCTGATCATCCTGGATGTGATGATGGAGACGACCACGGCCGGCTTCCAGGTCTCCCTCCAGCTCCGCAGCCCCGATCCCCGATCGGAATACGCCGCCTATCGCGACATTCCCATCCTCATCCTCACCGCCATCCATACCACCACCTCCCTCCGTTTCGGGCCGGATGAGGCCTATCTGCCAGTGGACGATTTCGTGGACAAGCCGGTTGATCCGGATGTCCTTTTGAAAAAGGTGCGCGCGCTGATCGAACGGGCCCGGTAGGGGCACGCCTCATCGCGCCCGCACTATGGCGGAGAAAGGGATGGACCTGAGCCAGGTGTCAGCCCGCCTGGCGGCGGCGGCGGCAAAGGTCCTTTCGGCTGACGCGGCGGCGGTCCTGCTGTCCGAAGGGGCAGAGGGCCGCCTTGCCGTCGCCGCTGTCAGCGGTGAAGGGGTGTCGCTGCCGCCGTCCGTCGAGGCCGGTCTCCCCCCGCCGGGCTACGCCTCCGCCCTCTGCGTCCCCCTGCCAGTCGGCAGGCTCTGCGTCTACACCCTGCAACCCCGCCGTTTCACCCCGCAGGAACAGCTCCAGCTCCAGGCCCTGGCCGACCTGGGGGCGCTGGCGCTCCAGGCAGCCCAGGCCCTGACCGACCTGGAACGCATTGAGGCGGCCAAAAGACAGTTCATCCAGGTCACCACCCACGAGCTTCGATCCCCCATCACCGTCGCCCAGTCGCTCCTGCGAAACGTCCTCAAAGGCTACGCCGGCCCCCTCACCGATACGCAGCGGGATCTCTTCGAGCGTATAGCCGGGCGGCTGGATTTCCTGGAGAGCCTGGTCAACGATCTGCTCGACCTGGCAGCCAGCCGGACACCGGAGCTGGCGGAGAAGGAAGGACCGGTGGCGGTCAACTCCTCCGTGGGCCGGGCCGCCCTCCTCTTCCAGCCCCGCGCCGAGGAGAAGGGGATAAGCCTGACCATACAACCCTGCTGTGAAGAGCTGGCCGTCTGGGCCACGGAGGACGGGCTGGACCGGATCTTCACCAACCTGATCGGCAATGGGATCAAGTATACACCGTCTGGAGGAAGCGTCGTCATTTCCCTGGGGCGGGCTGGGGATCAGGTATGGGTGAAGGTGGCCGACACCGGCATCGGCATCCCCGAAGACGCCCTTCCCCACCTGTTTGAGGAGTTCTACCGCGCCCCCAACGCCCGCCAGGTCGCCGTGGGCACCGGCCTGGGGCTGACGATCGTCAGGGAGCTGGTGGAGCGGTTTGGGGGGGAGATCGAAGTAGAGAGCGAGGTGGGAAAGGGGACCACGTTCACCGTCTCCTTTCCCATCTGGCGGCCCCAGGGGTAGGGACGCACGACCCTCACCCTTTCCCCTACCCCCGGGGAGGGGGCCAGGGGGTGGGGTGAGGTCAGAAGCGGCCGATGAGCGCCTGTGTCCGAACTCACGTCCGAACTTCAGATCTTCCACTTGGCAGCCCTGCCCAAAGGAGTATAATAGTTCCTGTTCGAACTTTTCCCGGACCATCTCCAAATCCAGCTTGAAAGGACACCAGCCCTGTATCTTCTGCACGAGCCGGCCTATCCATAACCGAAAAAGCGGTAAAGCAGCGCGGCTTGAGGTCGCGCGCCTTTCTATAGAGAACAGGGGGGAGATGTGACGATCAACGAGCCGCTGACCCAGCAGATTCAGGAGCACGCCCGTCGGCTGCTGGCGGACGGGCGGGTAGACCTCGTCATCGGCTATGAAGTCGGCCCCCGGGGTCGCGTCCGCCCGGCCTTCATCTACAGCCCCGCAGAGGCCGACCGGCTGATCTGGAGCCCGGAGTGCGTCCACAACCTCACCACCTACCTCCACGATAAGAAAAAGCCCCGCAAGCGGGGGGAAGAGCCGCCCCGCGTGGCAGTCGTGGTCAAACCGTGCGACAGCCGCACCCTCAACGTCCTCCTGGCGGAGCGGCAGATCGAGCGGGAGCGGGTCTACGCCATCGGCGTGGCCTGCGGGGGGGTGGTGGGTAAAGAGGGCCAGTCCGCCGCCAAGTGCGGCCGCTGCACCGACCGTACTCCGGTGGTCTGCGATGTGCTGATCGGAGAGCCCCCGCCGGTTGAACCAGCCAGGGACGACTGGTCCGACCTGGCCCTCGTTGAGGAAATGGACCCCGCCGGGCGGCTGGCCTACTGGCTGCGCCAGTTCGACCGCTGCATCCGCTGCTACGCCTGCCGCCAGGTCTGCCCCGGCTGCTATTGCCCCACCTGTGCGTTCGAGCGGGACGACGGGCTATGGGTGGATATGGGCATCGAACTGCCCCAGAAGTACGTCTTCCACCTGGGGCGGGCGCTCCACCTGGCTGGCCGCTGCGTGGAGTGCGACGAGTGCGAGCGGGTCTGCCCGATGGGCCTTCCCCTCAGCCTCCTTAACCGGCTCCTGGTGCGGGAAGTGGAGGCCCTCTACGGCCACCGCGCCGGGCGGGAGGAGGCCCTCACCCCGCTCCTGTTCGAACTGGACGAGAAAGGATCACCGATCTGAGTGATAAAGGACGCGGGGAGAGAGAGACGCGGAGATCACCTGGCGCAAATGCGCGATATCTGTTTTTTGAGAGAATCGGCGTGAATCTGCGTGCGAAGAAAACCGGGAGTAGGCAGATATGAGATTCACCACTCTGGACAGACTGCGGGCCTGGCTGGACCGGCTGGCCCAGGAGGTTGACCTGGTCGCCCCGACCGATGTGGACGGCCACGTGCTCTACCGGCCGGTCGCCTCCAGCGCCGAAATCCTCTTCGACTACGAGCGGCCTGAGCTTTCGGCTAAGGACTTCCTTTTCCCCGCCACCGAGGTCATCCTGCGCATCGAGCAGAAGGGTAAAGAGGTGGCGCTGGAGGAGGTGCTGCCGGACCGCAGACAGGTCCTCTTCGGCATCCGCCCCTGCGACGCCCACGGGCTTGCCGTCATAGACGCCCTCTTTCTCCAGAAGGAGCCGCCGGACCGGTACTACCAGCACCATCGGGAGCGGACGGTGCTGGTGGGGATGGCCTGCACGCGGATGTGGGAGGGGTGCTTCTGCACTTCGATGGGCGGCGGACCAACCGACCCCACCCACCTGGACGTGCTGGTCCGTCCCGGCCAGGATGGTTTCTTCCTCCAGCCGGTGACTCCCAGGGGGGTGGCGGTCCTGGAAGAGCTGGAGGTAGTCGGGCCGAAGGGGGAGCCGCTGCCGGTAGAGGAGTATAACGAGCCGGTGCCGGTGACCGATCCGGAGAGGTGGCGGCCGCTGTTCGAAGATAGACTCTGGATGCGGCACGGGGAGCGCTGTCTGAGCTGCCGCATCTGCACCTATGTCTGCCCCACCTGCCGCTGCTTCGACCTCACTGACCGGGTGGTGGAGGTGCGGCCCGGCGTGACCCGCATCGAGCGCATCCGCGCCTGGGACGCCTGCACCAGCACCAATTACCGGCGGGTGGCCGGAGGACACAACCCCCGTCCCACCAGGCCCGAGCGGCTCCGCAACCGCTTCTACTGCAAGTTCTGCTACTACCCGGAGGACTTTGGCCCCCTGGGCTGCGTGGGCTGCGGCCGGTGCGTCGTCTCCTGTCCGGTGGATATTGACATCACCGAGGTGATGCGCCAGGTAGCGGAGCGATGAGCGGCCCTCTCCGTGCGGGGATTGGCTGCACTTCGTAGGAGCCGGGTGGCATATGTACCGAGAAAGGAGCGCCTAATGTCAGAGGAAGTCAGTATCCCGACGCAGCCGGAGTCAGAGCCGGCGAAGAAGAAGACCTGGCTGATCATCGTCATCGTCGCGGCGGCTATGTTCTTGCTGGGTTGTCTCTGCGTCCTGGTGGTGCTTGTGCTGCTTGGGCCGGTTATCGGGAACACCTTCTCCAATATTATCCAGACCATGCCGTAGGCAGTCTGCACGATGTAGGACAACTCCTGTGGAGTTGCCCTACAGGGGGAGTTGCTGTCAGTTGTCGGATGTCGGGGTGCGAGCCGATCGGCCTGTGACCAGTCCATGCAGCCTGGAGTTGGCGGAGCAAGCCGAGGAGGAGTGAGTTGACAACGGCGGTCAATCCAATGCGTCCCTATCTGGGCCGACTGGCCGGCATCAAGGACCTGGCCACCGGCATCAAGCTGTTCCAGGTCGAACTGATGGAGGAGGCGGGAAAGGCGGCCTTTGCCGACTACAAGCCCGGTCAGTTTGCCTTCGTCTCTGCTTTCGGTGCGGGGGAGGCCCCCTTCGGCATCACCTCAACGCCGGCACGAGGACCGCTTCTGGAGTTTGCGGTCAACGCCCTCGGGCACGTGACCTACACCCTGCACAGCCTGGAAGTGGGCGATCCTGTCGGGGTGCGGGGGCCGCTGGGCAACTGGTTCCCGATGGATCAGCTCAGGGGCAGGAACATCGTCATCCTCGGTGGGGGCATCGGCGGCGCGCCGCTCCGGCCGGTGATCCACACCATCCTCGACCACCGGGAGGAGTACGGCCACCTCACCATCCTCTGGGCTGCCCGCTCCCCCGATCTCCTGGTCTTCAGGGAGGAGTTCGACGAGTGGCGCACTGCCTGGGCTACCGACTTCCACGTCACGGTGGATCAGGGGGATGGGAAGTGGACCGGCAACGTCGGCCTGATCACCCACCTGCTGGAACGAGTCAACCCATCGCCTGAGAACGCGGTCGCCATTACCTGCGGTCCGCCGATCATGATCCACTTCGTCTTCCTCACCCTCAAGAAACTGGGCTTCGCCCCGGATCAGATGCTGACGACGCTGGAGGCGCGCATGCACTGCGGCATCGGCAAGTGCGGACGCTGCAACCTGGGGGAGAAGTTCATCTGCACTGACGGGCCGGTTTTCTGGCAGTATGAGATCGCCAGCTTTCTGGAAGGCTTCCTGTAAGAGCGCGCGCAAGATAAATCTTGCGCCACAATAGGAAATATGAGCCTCTCGACCCTCGATCAGACCAGCAAGCGCGTGCTGATGTTCGGCGGCAAGGGGGGGGTGGGCAAGACCACCGCCTCGGCGGCCACGGCGCTCCATTACGCCCTGGCCGGTCGGAGGACGCTCATCATCTCCAGCGACCTCACCCCCTCCCTTTCCGACATCTTCGAGACGGAGATCGGCCCGGCGGAGAGGCCGGTGCCCGGGGCAGAGAACCTCTACGCCCTGGAGATTGACCCCGACGAGGTGATGCGCCGCTGGAAGGAGAAGTTCGGGCCGGAAGTGTATGAGGCGGCGTCGGCGTTGATTGACCTGCCCTATGACGAGGTGGTAGATTATGTGGCTATGGCCCCCGGCATCCAGGAGGAGTTTCTGCTGGATTACATCCTGGAACGGGTACGGGATCGGCGCTACGACATGATCGTCTGGGATACGGCGCCGGCTGGCGATACGCTCCGCCTCCTGGGCCTGCCGCAGCGGTTCCTGGAACATCTGCGGGTAGCGCCCAAGGTCTATCTGGAGGTGCGGGACACCTTTAAACTCTCCAGGACCCCCTTTCTGGAGATCATCGAGAGCTGGAAGGCCCTCTCGGAGCAGACGATTCGCTTCTTCACCGATCCGGCCAATGTCGAGTTCATCCTGGTCACCATCCCCGAAGCTCTGGGGGTCTACCAGAGCCGCCGGGTGATCCGGGACCTGGCCCGGTATGGGCTTGAGGTCCGGTACATGATCGTCAACGACCTGGTATTGAACGCGAACGGGGATTTCCTGCGGCAACGGGCACAGATGCAGCGTCCCTACCTCCAGATGCTGGAGGAGGAGTACGGCGACCGGATCACGCTGGTCAAGCTCCCTCTGCTCCCTTTCGAGGTGAAAGGACTGGAGCGGCTACGGGAAGTGGAGAGGCTGCTCTTTGGCACGGAGGCGGGATAAGAGCCGGTCGGATCAGGAGGAGAGTATGGCAGAAAAGAGCTTCCTAGAAGAGGTGATGGCGATCCCCGGCGGGGAGCGGCTGAGGGCCTGTATTCAGTGCGGTTCCTGTGGCGGGTCGTGCCCTTCCGGCCCGGCTATGGACTACACGCCGCGGGAGATCTTCGCAATGATCCTGGCCGGAATGCGGGAGGAGGTCCTCAAAAGCAACACCTTCTGGTTCTGCGTCTCCTGCTACTACTGCACCATCCGCTGCCCCCAGGAGATCCCGATCACAGACATTATGTACCAGCTCAAGCGGCTGGCCATCCAGGCTGGCTACTACACTGCTTCCATCACCGGCTTCTCCGAGACCTTCGTGGGGCAGGTGGAGACTTACGGGCGCAGTTTCGAACTGGGTCTGGCGACCGGGCACTACCTTCGCCACCATCCCCTCCAGAGCATCCGCATGTCCCCCCTGATGCTGGGCATGGTGACCCGGGGCCGGATGTCCTTCACGCCCAAACGGATCCAGGGCATCCGCCAACTGCGCGCTATCCTCCGCAGGGCCAAAGAACTGGGAGGTGCATGGTGAGACGGTACGCCTACTACCCCGGTTGTTCGCTGGAACGGAACGCTGCGGCCTACGACGAGTCTTTCCGCGCCGTGGCAGAGGTTCTGGGGATCGAGCTGGTGGAGATCCCCGATTGGAACTGCTGCGGGGCAACGGAGTACTTTTCCCTCGACCTGCTCCCCGCTTACGCGCTGGTGGCCCGCAACCTGGCGCTGGTGCCCCCCGACCTGAAGGAGGTGGTGGCCCCCTGCTCCGCCTGTTACTACAATATGCTGAAGACCGACAAGAATATGCTTGCCCATCCCAAGCTGGCAGCGGCGGTGAACGAGGCGCTGGCGGCGGGGAAGCTCCACTATGATCCGGGCCGGGTCCACTCCCGCCACGCGCTGGAGGTGGTTGTGGAGGATTTCAGCCTGGAGGAGATCGGAGCCCACGTGAAGGCGCCGCTGCGGGGGCTGCGGCTGGCCGCCTACTACGGCTGTGTCACTGTCCGCCCAGAGGGGCGCGACAACTTCGAATACCCCTCGCGGATGGAGCGGCTGCTGGAGACGCTGGGGGCGGAGGTGGTGGATTACACCCTGCGGGCCAACTGCTGCGGCGGCCATATGACCCAGTTGGACGCCGAGACCGCCTACAGGATGATCCACTACCTGCTCTACAACGCGGCCAAGCTGGAGGTGGACGCCCTCGTCACTGCCTGCCCGATGTGCCAGCTCAACCTGGACGCCTACCAGGGACAGGTCAACTCCCACTTCGGCACCGATTTCCACATCCCGGTCCTCTACTTCACCCAGATGATGGGCCTGGCCTTCGGATTGGAGCCGGAGAAACTGGGCTTTGGGCAGGAGATCGTGTCGGCGGAACGGGTGCTGGAGAAGTTCCGCAACCCGCCACCCGAAGAGGAGACAGCGGAACGCAAACCGCGCCGGGAGCGGACCGGCCTGCCGATGCCCGAACCGCTGGCGGCCGTACAGCGCGACTCCGCTTCGCTCCGTCGCTGACTACAAACGGTTGGGTGTTCGTATTGAGGCACGAAGCGTAGCGAAGTGCCGCACAACTACAAATGGGGGTGCTCGATGAAGATCGGCGTCTACATCTGCCACTGTGGTTCCAACATCGCCGGTGTGGTAGACGTGGCGGAGGTGGCCCGCTGGGCCGCCGACCTGCCGGGGGTGGCCGTGGCCCGCGACTACCGCTTCATGTGTTCCAGCCTGGGCCAGGAGCTGATCAAAAAGGACATTCAGGAGCTGGGACTGGACCGGGTGGTGGTGGCTTCCTGCACCCCGCGGATGCACGAGCCGACCTTCCAGCGAGCTGTGGCAGAGGCAGGTCTCAACCCCTACTTCTTCGAGATGGCCAACATCCGCGAACAGTGTTCCTGGGTCCACGATGACCCCGAGATCGCCACCGGGAAGGCAAAAGCCCTGGTCGAGGCGGCGGTCCTAAGGGTGCGCCACCACCAGCCCCTGGAGGAAAACCGGGTGCGCATCAACCCGGCCACGCTGGTCGTCGGCGGGGGGATCACCGGCATCCAGGCGGCCCTGGAGCTGGCCAACGCCGGCTACCCGGTCTATCTGGTGGAACGGGAGCCTTCCATCGGCGGCCGGATGGCTCAACTGGATGAGACCTTCCCCACGCTCGACTGTAGTGCCTGAATTCTCGGGCCCAAAATGATGGATGCCGGTCGGCATCCCAACATCAATCTCCTGACCTACAGCGAGGTGGAAAGCGTCTCCGGCTATGTGGGCAACTTTGTGGTCCGCATCCGCGTTCGGGCCCGGTCGGTGGATGCAGAGAAGTGCACCGGATGCGGTACGTGTGAGGAAAAGTGCCCCACGAAAGTCGTTGACGCCGCCTACGAGGCGGGGCTGGGGTATCGGAAGGCGGTCTACCGCCCCTTCGCCCAGGCAGTGCCCCCCGTCCCCGTCATTGACCGCGACAACTGCCTCTGGTTTACCAAAGGCCGTTGCCGCCTCTGTGAAAAGGTCTGCCCCACCGGCGCCATAGACTACAACCAGCAGGACACCATCCTGGAGGTCCAGGTGGGCAACATCATCCTCGCCACCGGCTTCGATCCCTTCGACGCCCGACGGATTCCCCAGTACGGCTACGGCCGTTTCCCCAACGTCTTCACCAGCCTGGAGATGGAGCGGATGCTCAGCGGGGCTGGTCCTACCGGCGGCAAGGTGGTCCTGCGGGATGGGGAAACGGTCCCCCGACAGGTGGCCATCATCCACTGCGTGGGCAGCCGGGACAAGAAGTACCACGAATACTGCTCCCGGGTCTGCTGTATGTACTCCCTGAAGCTGGCCCACCTGATCCGCCATAAGACCCACGCCGAGGTATATAACTTCTATATTGACATTCGCGCCCCCGGCAAGCTATATGAGGAGTTCTACCACCGGATGCTGGATGAGGGGATCCACTTCATCCGCGGGAAGGTGGCCCAGGTGACGGACGCTGCACGCGGGCCGGAGGAGGAGGGAAAACTGGTCGTCCAGTTCGACGATTCCCTGGTGGGGCGGCAGCGACGGCTGCCGGTGGATATGGTGGTGCTGGCGATCGGCCTGGAACCGCGCCACGACAGCCGGGAAGTGGCCCGTCTCTTCGGCATCAGCACCGACGCCGACGGGTGGTTCAGGGAAAAGCACCCCAAGCTGGACCCGGTGGCGACGATGACCGACGGGGTGCTCGTCGCCGGGTGCGCTCAGGGGCCGAAGGACATCCCGGACTCGGTGGCCCAGGGCTCGGCGGCGGCGGCGCGGGTCCTTTCCCTCATCGGCCAGGGAGAGGTGAAGGTAGAGTCGGCCACCGCCCTCGTGGACGAGCTGATGTGCACCGGCTGCGGGCAGTGTATCCAGTCCTGTCCGTACGCGGCCATCGAATACCTGAAAGAGCGCAGGGTCGCCCATGTGATCGATGCGCTCTGCAAGGGGTGCGGCACCTGCGCCGGAGCCTGCCCTTCCAAAGCGATCACCCTCCGTCACTTCACCGACCGGCAACTGGTTTCGGAGATGATGGGGGCGATCTTCGCGATGCGGGCGCAATACGCGACACGCAATACGTAGTACGTACTGCGTATTCCGTAGGAGGCTGGGATGAGCGAGCAGGCTTACGAGCCGAAGATCATCGGTTTCCTCTGCAACTGGTGCAGTTATGCCGGAGCGGACCTGGCCGGGGCGACCCGGCTGAAGTACCCTCCCAACCTCAAGATCATCCGCGTCCCCTGCTCGGGACGGGTCGCGCCGGAGCTGGTGATCCGCGCTTTCAAAGAGGGAGCCGATGGGGTAATGGTGCTGGGTTGCCATATCGGCGACTGCCACTACGCCACCGGCAACCACCGCACCGCCCGCCGAATGCCGGTCCTCAAGGCCCTGCTGGCGTTCACCGGCATCGAGCCGGAGCGATTCCTGGTCAAGTGGGTCTCTTCCTCGGAGGGGGAGCTGTTTGCCCAGACGGTGCGGGAGTTCACCGAAAAGGTGCGCCGGCTGGGCCCGCTGGAGATGCGAGCAGCGGTTGATGCCTGACGTTTGACGTTTGACGTTTGACGTTTGACGCCTGACGTTTGACGTTTGACGTTTGACGCCTGACGTTTGACGCCCGACACCCAAAAACAGGAGGAATTCATGAAACTCTACCGCCTCGAGACCGTACCCTGGCAGGACTCCCAAATTCTCTACCATGCCCTTCCTCGCATCGGGCGGGAGGGGCTGAATCTGCTTTCCCCTGCATCCCCCTACGTCTGCATCGGCTACTTCCAGGACGCCGCGCAGGAGGTGGACCTGGACTACTGCCGGGAGCGCGGCATTCCGGTCTTCCGGCGAGAGGTGGGAGGGGGCGCCGTCTATCTGGATGGCGAACAACTCTTCTACCAGTTAATCATCCACAAGGATAACCCGCTGGTCCCGAAGGACAAGGCAGCGTTCTACCAGAAGTTTCTCCAGGCCCCCATCGCCGCCTACCGGGCTCTGGGCATCCCCGCCGAGTACAAGCCGGTCAACGACATCATCGCCAACGGCCGCAAGATTTCCGGCAACGGCGTGGCCGAGATCGGCGACTACATCGTCTTCGTCGGCAACCTGATTGTGGATTTTGACTACGAGACGATGGTACGGGTGCTGCGGGTGCCCGACGAGAAGTTCCGCGATAAAGTCTACAAGACCCTGCAGGATAATCTCTCCACTATCCGGAGGGAGCTGGGCACAGCGCCGCCGCGCGAGGAACTGTGGGACCTGCTGGCGGAGAGGTTCGCCGATGTGCTGGGGCCGATGGAGGTGGTGACGGAGGTGGATGCCGAATGGCGGGCGGAGGCGGACCGGCTGGCGCAGAGGATGCTCACCGACGAGTGGCTGTTCCGCCACGGCCGGCCCCAGGAAGGCCGTGCCGTCACCATCCGCTCCGGCGTCCAGGTGGTTCAGCGGGCCTACAAAGCCCCCGGCGGCCTCATCCGCGCCACGGCCGAGGTGCGAGAAGGAGTGATCGAGAGTGTCTCCCTCTCTGGCGACTTCTTCTTCTATCCAGCGGAGCGGCTGACAGATCTGGAAAGCGCACTGATAGGGGCAAGGCTGGAGGAAGTGGAGCCGATCATCTCCCGCTTCTATGCCGAGTACCATATCGAGACCCCCGGCGTGACCCCGGCGGACTTCGCCCGGGTGGTGGCGCTGTAAGAGCGACGGATGTCATCCCTTCTGCGTGCCGACCTGCACTTGTTATACACGGGATCGCAGCATATTATAGGGACGCCGGCTTTTGGCTCTGCAGTCTGCAACCTGTAACCTGCAATTTGCCTTCTACCCCGGCTGCCTGGTCCTCCAGCGCATGCCCGAATACGAGGCGGCCACCCGGGCGGTGCTGGAGGCGCTGGGAATGGAACTGGAGCTGGTCCAGCAGGCCGCCTGTTGTGGCTCGCCCGTCGTCGAATCCTTCACCGCTGATTGGGTTTACCTGGCAGCCTACAACCTGGCGCTGGTGGAGCGGATGGGCCACCGGCAGGTGGTCACAGTGTGCGGGGGTTGCACCAACACCCTGGCCCGCGCCGCTCGCGCGCTCCGGGCCGATCCCAGGGTGCGGACCGAGGCGAACCGGCGGCTGGAGCCAATGGGGCTTTCGGTCGCGGGGGAGGTGGAGCCGATCCACCTGATCCGGTTGCTGGCCGAGCGGGAGGAGGGAGTGCGGGCGCGGATCGTCCGCCCGCTACCCTTCCGGGTGGCGTTCATCAACCCCTGCCAGGCCTTTCGCCCCGGCGAGGTGATGGGCTTCGACGACCCGGTGGAACCACAGAGCCTTCGCCGCCTGGTGGAGCTGACCGGCGCGGAGGTCCTGGAGTATGGCGGGGAGGACGAGTGCTGCGGGGCGACGGTCTATCTGGCCGATCCAGAACTGGCCCTGAGGGCCGGGCGGCGGAGACTCGAGGCGGTGCAAGAGGCCGACCTGCTGCTCTATGCTTGCGGGAACTGCCATTTGCTCCTCCGTCGCTTTCAGCGCAAGATTGCGGGCAATGACGAAGCCCTGCGCAGGCGAGCGCTCCTTCTGCCACAGTTGATCGGGCTGGCAATGGGGCTTCCGGCGGAGCGGCTGGGGCTGCGGAAGGAGGAATGGCAGTGAACCGACCGGACGAGTGTTTGGGCTGTGGCCTCTGTGTCACCGTCTGCCCGGTGGAGACGGTGGGAGGGCACGCCATCGTCTCCTTCCTGGCCGGTGATCCTGTTTACGATGTGTGGCTCTGCACCTCCTGCTGGCGCTGCCAGGAGGCCTGCCCCGCCGGGGTGGACATCCACGAGTTGATGATGGAAGCACGCCGCCGAAGGTCGGCGCCGGAGGGGTACCGACAGGCCTTTGAGAATGTCCTGGCCTGTGGCTATGCCCTGTGTGTGGGCCCGGAGGTCAATGAAGGGCGCGCGCTGTGGGGATTGGAACCGGTGGAGCTGGCCCCACCCGGGCGGGTGCGGGCGGTCCTGGGAAAGGCCACAGGATGAAACCCACCGCAGAGGCGCAAAGAACTGGTCGCAGCGGTCCCCCAGCGGCGCATCGGTGAGGTACAGGTCACAGGCGCGAAAATCCTGCTCTCCAACTGCCATCAGTGCAAGCGGACCCTGGCGGGCGCAGCCCGGCACGAGAAACTCCGTATCCGGGTGATGGACGTGGTGGAACTGGTGGCACAATAACATAGCCGGATGCAGTTGCACACTGCAGGAACCGTTCTAATCCATCCCGCTTCCACAGGAGGAGACCGATGAGCAGTGAATTGCAAATTGATGCCTTCCCACCGGCGAAAATGGCCAGCCGTATGGAAGAGGTGGGGGTCACCAAAGCGAACCTGGATTTCTGGACGATGTTCGCTCTTGCCGTTCTGGCCGGCGCGTTTATCGGAACGGGTGGTATCTTCCTGACCACCGTGACGACCGGCTTGAGCGCGGCTGGTGTGCCGTATGGACTGATCCGGCTGGCAGGCGGCCTGGTCTTCTGCCTCGGCCTGATCGCGGTCGTGGTCGCTGGGGCAGAACTGTTCACCGGCAACAATCTCATTGTGATGGCCTACGCCAGCCGCCGGGTCACCACTGTCCAACTCCTGCGCAACTGGGCCATTGTCTACGCGGGCAACTTCATCGGTTCTATCTTCACCGCGCTGGTGATGTTTCTTACCAGCCAGTACACCTTTGCCTCGGGCGCGCTGGGATTGAACGCACTCTCTATCGCCAACGCGAAATGCAGCCTGGGATTCCTTCAGGCCACCGCGCTGGGCATTATGTGTAATGCGCTGGTCTGCCTGGCGGTGTGGCTCTGCGCGTCGGCCCGGTCCACAACGGATAAAATCCTCTCCATCATCTTCCCCATTACTGCCTTTGTCGCCGCCGGGTTTGAGCACAGTATCGCCAATATGTACCTCATCCCGATCGGCCTTTTCATCAAGTCATGGGCACCAGCGGCTTTCTGGGAAGCCATCGGCAAGACGCCCGCCGACTTCGCCGCGCTTACCTGGGGGGGCTTCTTCCTGAGAAATCTGCTGCCGGTGACCATCGGGAACATCATCGGCGGCGCAGGCTTTGTCGGCCTGGCCTACTGGTTCATCTATCTGCGACCGAAGAAGAAGGTGGAGGTCAAGCCAGGAGTGGCGCTGAGGATTCTGGTGGTGGACGATGACCCGGACTTCGTGGACCTCTCCCGGCGGATTCTCAGCAAAGCGGGGTATCAGGTCGCGACCGCCAGCAACGGGCAGCAGGCGTTGAAGATGATGCGGGAGGAGAAGCCGGACCTGGTCATGCTGGACGTGATGATGGCGACGCCGCTGGAAGGCGCGGGTGTCGCCCAGGAAATCGCGGCGGACCCGGCCCTGCGGCCTATCCCGGTGGTGATGGTCTCCAGCATTGATAGCAGCCAGTACGCTGGCCTTCTGCCCGATACCCTGCACATCCCGATAGACGCCTGGATCAGCAAACCGATAGACCCGGACCATCTTCTGCACACCGTTCGCCGCTTTTTGCCCCAGGCGGGCGGATAAGGGCCGGTTTACTACTACATAGAAGCGTTTTGCGATGACTTTGCCATCGCAAAACGCTTCTTTCAATAAGGGTTTGCCAGGTTACCCGACACGATGCCTGCTGTATCCTTCAGGTATTTCTCTTGACAGGATATAGTTTATGTGATACAACATCCCCCGCTGCTTCTGAATCCCAAACCGGGAGGCTGTAGATGACCAACCCCCCTGAAATCCTGGACCTCGCCCAGGCGGACCGGACGTTTGCTCAGCAGGTGACCCCCGGCCGCTGGGAAAAGATTCTCTCCTGCATCCAGTGCGGCACATGCTCCGCTTCCTGTCCCACCTCCTACGCGATGGATTATACCCCGCGTCAGTTGTGGCGAATGGTGCAGCTGGGACTAACGGCGGAGGTATTGACCAGCCGCACCTTCTGGCTCTGCACGGTTTGTAAGTCCTGCCAGGTCCGTTGCCCCCGGGGCATCCAGATCACGGATACGATGGTGGCCCTTCGGGAGTACGTCCAGCGCCAGGGCCTGGAAGTCCCCCAACTGCTGCTGCGAGTCAGCCAGACCGTCACCAGCCAGTACAACATCTCCGGCGACGAGAACGCCAACCGTCTGGTATGGAGCCAGAATATGCCCGACCCACCGGTGGGCGTGCAACCCCTGCGGCGAACGGCGGAGGTCGTTTATTTTGTGGGATGCGTGGGGTCGTTCTACCCGCGCGCGTACTCCATCCCTCAGGCAACGGTCAAAGTGCTGGAGCGGGCAGAGGTGGAGTTTACCACCCTGGGCGGAGACGAGTGGTGTTGCGGATACCCGCTCTATGTCGCGGGACTGCGGGATCAGATGGCGGAAATCGCCCGACACAACCTGGAACAGGTGCGCAGGGTGGGCGCGGAAAGGGTGGTCTTCACCTGTCCGTCCTGTTACTACGCCTGGTCCCACCTGTATCCGGAGATGGCGGATGTGCGAGGGCTCCATTTCCAGCATGCTACCGAGTTCCTGGCAGAACGAATGGCACAATCCGCCCCGCCATTGGGACCAGTGGAAGGCGTGGTGACCTATCACGACCCCTGTGACCTGGGGCGCAAGAGCGGCGTATATGATCCACCCCGGGAAATACTGACCCGCATTCCGGGGCTGGAATTGAGAGAGATGTCTATGTCTCGCCAGAGCGCGCTGTGCTGTGGCGGCGGCGGAGATGTAGAGATGGCTGACCCTGCTGTCACAATGGGCGTCGCGGCAAAACGGCTGGCCCAGATCCAGGCGACAGGAGCCAGCATCCTGGCGTCCGCCTGCCAGCAGTGCAAGCGCACCCTCCAGGAAGGAGCGCGGCAGAACCGCATCCGCGTGCGGGCAATGGATGTAATGGAACTGCTCTGGCAGTCTATTCAGGCTGCAGAGTCCTGATGTCTGAGACCGAAATGGAAGGAGCGCTCGCTATGGAGCAACCCCGAATCGGCGTCTACATCTGTGAATGCGGCATCAATATCTCGGCCACGGTGGATGTGGAGGCGGTCGCAGAGATGGCTTCTAAACTGCCTGGCGTCGCCGTCGCCCGGGTGTACAAGTACATGTGCTCCGAGCCGGGCCAGTTGATGATCCAGGAGGACATCCGCAACCTGGGCCTGAACCGGGTCGTGGTGGCGTCCTGCACCCCCCGGATGCACGAGACGACCTTCCAGCGAGCCCTGGGGGCCGCCGGGCTCAACCCCTATTTCTTCCAGATGGCCAACATCCGCGAGCATGTCTCCTGGATCACCGATGATAAAGAGGCAGCCACGGAGAAGGCGAAGCGGCTGGTGCGGTCGGCGGTTTTCCGGGTGGCATACCAGGCCCCGCTGGAGCCCCGGCGGGAGCCGGTGACAAAAGCGGCGCTGGTGGTGGGCGGCGGCATCGCCGGCATCCAGGCCGCCCTCTCCATCGCTGACGCGGGCTACCCGGTCTATCTGGTGGAACGGGAGCCATCCATCGGCGGCCATATGGCCCAGTTGGATAAGACTTTCCCCACGCTGGACTGTAGTACCTGAATCCTGGGCCCCAAGATGATGGATGCCGGTCGGCATCCCAACATCACCCTCCTGACCTACAGTGAAGTTGAAGAGGTCTCCGGCTATGTGGGCCATTTCACCGCCCGCATCCGCAAACGGGCGCGGTCGGTGGATGAGGAGAAGTGCACCGGCTGTGGCCTCTGCCAGGAGAAGTGCCCCACCAAAGTGGTGGATACAGCCTTCGAGGCGGGGATGGGGAAGCGGAAGGCCATCTACCGCCCCTTCGCCCAGGCCATCCCGAACATCCCGGTGATTGACCGGGAGAACTGCCGGTTCTTTACCCAGGGCAAGTGTAAGGTCTGCGAGAAGTTCTGCCCCACCGGGGCGATTGATTACACCCAGGAGGATCAACTGCTCGAAGTTCAGGTCGGCGCCATCATCGTGGCGACCGGGTTTGCGATGTGGGACCCCGCGAAACTTCCGCAGTATTCCTACGGCCTCTCGCCCAATATCATCACCGGGCTACAGTTTGAGCGGCTCACCAGCGCCACCGGCCCCACCGGGGGGGAGATCGTCACCGCCGAGGGGAAGAAGCCCCAGCGGGTGGCCATCATCCATTGCGTCGGCAGCCGCGACGAGAACGCTCACCCTTACTGCTCCCGCATCTGTTGCATGTACGCCCTCAAGCACGCCCACCAGGTGCGGGATAAGACCGGAGCCGAGGTGTACGATTTCTATATGGATATGCGGGCCTTCGGCAAGGCCTATGAGGAGTTCTACGAGCGGGTGCAGGAGGAGGGAGTCGTCTTCGTCCGGGGCAAGGGAGCCGAGGTGGAAGTCATGCCGGATGGCAAACTCCGCGTGAAGGGAGAGGATGCCAACCTGGGACGGCTGGTGTTTGTGGACGTGGACCTGGTGATCCTGGAGTCGGCCATCGAGCCGCAGCCCGATGTGGACCGCATCGCCCCGTTGTTCGGCCTGGGCCGCACACCCGACGGCTGGTTTGCCGAAGCGCACCCCAAACTGCGGCCGGTGGAGACGGCCACGGCGGGGGTCTTCCTGGCCGGCTGTGCCCAGGGGCCACGGGACATCCCCGACACGGTGGCCCATGCCGGGGCGGCGGCGCTGGAGGTGGTGCGGTTGTTCAACCAGGGCGAGGTCACCATATCGCCCACCGTCGCCGTGGTGGATCGGGAGGCCTGCGTGGGGTGCGGTGAGTGCATCCTGGCCTGCCCTTACTCCGCGATCTCCCGCGTGGAAGGGAAAGCGCAGGTAAACCCGGCGCTGTGTCAGGGATGTGGCACCTGCGTCGCCACCTGCCCATCCCATGCCATCACCGGCCTTCACTTTACCGACGAGCAGATTGTGGCGCAGATAGAGGGCCTCTTAGCGGGCGTCTGGGTGTAGCGCGTGGAGCACGGAATACGGAATACGCAGTACGCAGCACGTATTCCGTACTCCATGTTCCGTTGGAGGTGGGCGATGACGCACGAGGAGTGGTTGCAGAGCGTGCCGTCGGAGATTACGGCGGATCCGCTCTGGCAGATGCGGGTGTACCGGCTGGCCCTCTTCGCTGCCGACCTGGGCTGGCACGATGTTTCGGTGCTGGCTGAGGATGCCCGGATGCGCGGCCTGGCCGACCAGTTATATCGGGCCCTGGGTTCTATCGCCGCCAACATCGCCGAAGGGTACAGCCGCCGGTCCGGGAAGGAGCGGGCCCGATTCTACGAGTACGCCCTGGGCTCCGCCCGCGAGGCCCGAACCTGGTACTACGAGGGGCGCCATGGCCTGAAAGAGGCTGTCCTGGCTCATCGGCTCCACCTGCTGACCCAGATTGTCCGCCTGCTCCTCTCTATTATTCCTGAGGAGCGGGAAACCACCGGTATCGTACAACTGTGTGAAAGTAGCGCGCCCTATCTCTACTCTACCACCGACCCTGATGCCGAACTTTCTGAACTCCTGAGCGAAGTGCCCATGTCATAAACGGAATACGCAATACGGAGTACGCTATGAGCGAAGTTTTTCAACCTCGCATTGTCGCTTTTCTGTGCAACTGGTGCTCCTACGCCGGAGCCGATAACGCGGGCATCGCGCGGATGAAGTCGCCGCCCAACGTCCTGCCCATCCGGGTGATGTGCTCCGGGCGGGTGTCGCCGGAAATGGTGCTGCGGGCCTTTCGCGCTGGCGCCGACGGGGTGCTGGTGCTGGGCTGCCACATCGGCGACTGCCATTACATCAACGGTAATCACCGCACCGCCAAACGGATGCCCCTGCTGCGTAACCTGCTTTCCTACGTGGGCATCAACCCCCAGCGGCTGCGACTGGACTGGGTCTCCTCGGCGGAGGCCCCCAAGTTTGCCCAGGTGACCGCCGAGTTCGTGGAGACCATCCGCGCCCTGGGGCCGATCGAGCAGGAACTGGGCCTGTAGCGCAAGATAAATCTCGCGCTACGCGCGCTTACCAGATTGGGCAACGTCGGCTATAATTGGATTGTGTTAGCCAATCTGGAAGGAGGCGAAGCGATGCCCACGGTCATTTCGGCGACGGAGGCGAAGAACCGGTTTGGGGAGGTGATCCGGCGGGTGTATCGGGACGGCGAGACCTTCATCGTGGAGCGGGACGGTCTGCCGGTGGTGATGATTGTGCCGGTACGGGAAACAGTGGTGGGTAGGCGACCGCCGGAGGCGAGCTGGAGTCCAGAGGAACTTGAGGCCACCCGTCACCGGAAGTAGGAGGAGATGGAGAAATGAACGAGGACCGGAGCGTGCGGCTCCGGCAACTCTGCGAATCCTTCGGCGTGGACATCCTCTATGCCTTCGGCAGCCGGGCCGGGGAGGCCCGGGCGTGGCTGGAGGGGGGACTCCCGGCTCTGACCCCGGGCCCGTCCGACCTGGACATCGGGGTGAAGCCCGCGCGGGGACTCCGGCTCTCCGTCCACGACAAGGTCCGGCTGGCGATTGCCCTGGAGGACCTCTTCGGCGTCCATAGGGTGGACCTGGTCTCGCTGGACGACGCGGACCCCTTCCTGGCAGCGGAGATTATCCGGGGTGAGCGCCTCCACGCCCGCGACGAGGACGACGCCGACGAGTACGACCTCTACGTCCTGCGCCGTGCGGGGGATCTCGCCCCGCTGGAGCGGGAGCGCATCGCGTTGATCCTGGGAAAACCGGTATGACTCCTGGCACCCTTTCCCGGCGTGTAGTGCGGATCGTCTGGCCTGGGTGGAGCGGATGATCGGGGAAATCCGCTCTCTGCCCCTGACCGACCGGGATGCTTTTTTCGCCGATCGGCGCAATCTCTGGACAGCGGAATCCTGCCTGCACCGGGCGCTGGAGGCCCTGCTGGACCTGGGCCGGTATATTCTGGCGAAGGGCTTCGGGACCGGTGTAAGCGAATACTGGGAGATCGCTATTCGGCTGGAAGAGCAGGCTGTTCTTTCTCCCGAAGAAGCGGCTCTGTTGCGCATACTGGCTGGCTACAGAAACCGGCTGGTTCACTTTTACCACGAGGTGAGTCCCGAGGAATTGTACGAGATTTGCAGCCAGCGCCTGACCGACCTGGAGGCGGTCGCTTCGGCTTACCGGCGCTGGCTGGGGGAGCACTCGGAATGGCTGAACGAGCGGCTGTAGATCTTCCCACCCCGATTCGGGCCCGGGGGTTTCCAGAAGTGGACGCCCGAGCCTTTCACGCGCTGATCCGGCGGCTGGCCGATGCGCTGCAGCCAGAGAAAATCGTCCTCTTTGGTTCCTATGCTCGGGGTGGAGCCACAACTGATAGCGATGTGGACCTGCTGGTGGTGATGGAGAGCGTGGCCCCCCCCGTCGAGCGGTACCTGAAGGTCTCCCGCCTGCTGCGCCCCCGCCCCTTTCCGGTGGATATTCTGGTCAGAACGCCCGCGGAAATCCAGCAGGCTCTGGCGGAAGGCGATTTCTTCATTAGAGAAATTCTGGAAAAGGGCTTGACCCTGTATGAGCGCCATTCTTGACCCTGCCTCGTGGGCAACCCGGGCCGAGGAGGACTACTGGCTGGCCCAATCTGCTATACGTCGCAAAAGGCCATTATTGTATGGCGCCTGCTTTCATGCACAACAATGCGCTGAGAAATATCTGAAAGCCCTGCTGGTTTTCCATGGGCAGGATTTCCCGAAGACACACGACCTGGCAGCGCTGGGTACTTTGTGTGAACAGGCAGGGATCATCGTACCCATTCATCCGGATGACCTGGATCGGCTCTCTGCTTATGCTGTAGAAGTACGCTATCCCGGCGAAGAACCCCTTCCGGAAGAAGCAAGGATAGCCGTGCAAATAGCCGGAAAGGTACGGCGGTTCGCCCGCCGATTGCTGGGACTCCGATAATCTCTATGGGGAGTATTTGCCGATGACCGATAACGACCTTTTGGACACCCTGCGCGCCCACGTGGCGGAGAAACTTCCTGAACTGGACGGCGTTGTCGGCCTGCGGCGGACGGCTGTGGGCACCGCGCCGTATCTCTTCCGCCAGGGAGATGACCTCTCCGAACTGGTTCTCTCCCCTCGCTACCCTCTGGCGTCCGTCGTCTCCCTGCTCCAGAAGCGCTACCCGCAGGCCCGCTTCGGCATTGTCGCCCGTGCCTGCGATCTGCGCGCGCTGGTGGAGATGGCCAAGCGGAATCAGATAGACCCCGAGCGCCTGTACATCCTGGGGGTGGCCTGCACCGCGGAGGAGGCGGAGGCGTGCCACTGCGATGCCCCCTTCCCGAAGACGGAGGGCTGGCCTCAAGCCGTGGCGCTGGGGACGCCAGCTCTCGCTGGCTCGCCCAACCCCATCATCGCCCGGTACGAGAGTATGGATTGGGCGGAGCGCTGGGCCTTCTGGCGGGAGCAGTTCGCCAAATGCATCAAGTGCTACGGCTGCCGCAACATCTGCCCGGAGTGCTTCTGCGAGGCCTGCGCGCTGGAGGACCCGCTCTGGGTGGAGCCGGGGGTGCTGGCCCCGCCCTTCCCGTCCTTCCACCTTATCCGGGCCATGCACATGGCGGCCCGCTGCGTCGGCTGCCGCCAGTGCGAACTGACCTGCCCGGCCCACATCCCGCTGACCGTCCTCTACGACCTGATCCGGCGCGATGTGGGGGAGTTGTTGGGGTACGAGCCAGGAGCGGACCTCGCCGCCGCCCCGCCGCTGTCGCTGACGCTGGCGGAGGGGCCGATGGTAGGTATGGAGTGATGAGACCCGAGAGCCATAGGAGCATTCTGGAGAAGGTTAGAGAAGCTGCTGCGAAGCGGATTCTTTACCTGCCGCACGCCTTACATCAGATGAATGCTCCTGACCGGATGATTTCTCCGGATGAAGTTCGCGCGGTGGTTCTCTACGGCGAAGTGATAGAAGACTATCCGGAGGATGCCCGGGGGCATAGTTGCCTGATGCTGGGTTGGGGGCATATGGGTCGTCCGGTGCACGTAGTCTGTGCGCCGAAGAAGGATTATCTGGCAATCATCACTGCTTACCTGCCCAGCGAGGACTACTGGGAACCTGATTGGCGCACCCGAAAGAGGTGATTGTCATGGAATGCTTCTATTGTAAAGGGACGCTGGTCCGAAAACCGGTCAGTTATACGGTCACGCGCAAGGGGTATCATCTCATTGTGGATGCTGTCCCGGCCTGGGTATGTGACCAGTGCGGAGAAGTGCTTTTTGACGAGGAGGCGATCAGAGCGATTCAGGATATGCTGGAGGAGGTTGACCGCCGGATGAGAACCCTGGAAGTCGCTCTCTCTCCAGCATAGGCCGATTTGTTGGGCTACGCACCCGGCGCCGACCTCTTCGCCGCCCCGCCGCTGTCGCTGACGCTGGCGGAGGGGCAGATAGCGGAGGTGAGATAATGCATCGGATGCTTCCTGCGGACATCCGGCAGGAAGTGCGGGATTTTATTGAGTTTCTGCTGGCAAAGCGTGAAAAGAAGGTCCGGGCTCATCCAGGGTTTGAATGGGCCGGTGCCTTAAGGGACCTGGGTTCTCGCTATACCTCTGTGGAACTTCAGCACCAGATTCTGGCGTGGCGAACGGAGCAGGAATGAGGCTTCTGCTGGATGCCAACTTACGGAAGGAGAAACATCTATGGCACTTGAGCAACAGAAAGTTCGGGAGATTGTCAAACAGGCGGTCAACAAGAGCGTGGATATTCCTGAATTTCAGCGAGAATTCGTTTGGGATCCGGAGCAGGTCAAGAAACTGGCGGAGTCACTCTATCGCGATTATCCGATCGGTTCGTTTTTGCTCTGGGACTCCTCTTCGTATTCGTACCAGGAGTCCAAAACGGCCCAGGGTACGCAGGCTTCGCTTTGGATTGTAGATGGGCAACAACGGACGGTTGCTCTTTGCCTGCTTTTAGGGCAAAAGCCATACTGGTGGGATAGCGCACAGGAATGGAACAGGGCCCTGGAGCGGTATGATGTGATGGTAAATCTTCTCCCTGACGAAGACCATCTGGAGTTTGCTCTGCCGAACCCTATCCGTCGCCGCGATCCACACTGGATTAGCCTGCGCCGTGTACTGAGCACAGAGAACGTTGAGACACTAACTCTACTGGCTCAAGAGATTGTGGCATCCATTCAGCCTGAGCCTGCCCAGATGATGGACCTGTTTGCAAAAGTCCATGCTCGCTTACAGCGCTTGTGGCAAATCCGTGAGCGAGATATTCCCATAATTCGGATCAACCATGAAGTGGAAGACGTGGCCGAGATTTTCGCTCGGTTGAATCAAGAAGGGACGCGAGTGAAGGAAGCCGATGTTGTTCTGGCGCTGGCCGCTGTACGGAATCCAGGCTGGGTGCGAGAGGAATATCTTCCCTTTTGCGGCGAGTTGGAGGATATAGGATGGGGACTGGATGCCGGCATCTTCGTCCGCACAATGACTGGCATTGGTAAAGGGCGAGCCCGACTGAAGGAAGTCCCTAAAGACTTTTGGAATCCTCAAAACCTGAGCGTTGTTTGGCAACAAACCAGAGAAGTAATCGTGGAAGTTCGAAAACGGCTGGCCGAGGTCGGGATTATGTCAGTAAAGTTGCTCCCCTCGGTTAACAGTCTGATCCCTCTCTTCGTGCTACATCACCGCTGGAAAGATACGAAAAATTACCGATTTAGCAAGGCTGTTCGCTGGTTTCTTCTGGCAAACTGGGATGGCCGTTACAGCGGTTCAGCGATTACCAGTTTGAACGAGGACGTGCGCGCAATTACTGAAGCGCAGGACTTTGATCAGGCTTTAAAGAACCTATACGGGCGCTTACACGCGCCTTCCGAAATTACCCCCGAAGAGTTTCTGAGCCGGTATGACTGCGCTGGTAGCCGTTTCTTGCGTCTGATGCTTTATCTGGTGGTGTTTCACCGAGAAGCGCGGGATTGGGTAGACCAAACCCGTATTGGCTATGATAGGACAGGTGCTTTAATCGTGAGTGGGTTTGAACCCCAGTGGCACCACGTTTATCCTCGCAGCGTGCTGAGAAGTGCCGGTGTCCCTGATGACCGGATTCATGCTCTGGCAAACATCACGGTACTGAACGAAAGCACAAACGTGAACCGGTTGTCTGGAAAACCACCTGCAAAATACCTGGCCCAATTCAACATTTCCGAACAGTTACTTCTTGAGCACTTGATCCCCGATTCATTTGCGCAAGCTGTTGGAAATAAGGCCCAGTTAGAAGGGCAATGGAGCATTGAGCACTACGAGCAGTTTCTCAAGGAAAGAGCGCGATTACTGGCAAAAGCAGCGAATGATTTTCTCAAGAGTCTGGATGCGTGAATGCAGGACACGCAATACGGAATACGTAACACGGAGTACCCTATGGACTACCGAAACATCTTCACTACCTGCCCCTACTGCGGCACCGGATGCGGCCTCTACATCCAGGTGCTGGACGGCGAAATCGTCGGGGTGTTGCCGGCGAAGGAGCACCCCGTCAGCGGGGGGAAACTCTGCATCAAGGGCTGGAACGCCACCGCCTTCGTCCGCCACCCGGACCGGCTGACGACCCCCCTCATCCGCTCCCCCCTGCATGCGGGGGGGACACAGGGGGGGTTCCGGGAGGCGTCCTGGGACGAGGCGCTGGGCCTGGTCGCGGATCGGCTGCTCCACATCCGCGACACATACGGCCCCGACGCCCTGGGCTTCCTGGTCTCCGCCAAGTGCACCAACGAGGAGAACTACCTGGCCCAGAAACTGGCCCGCGCCGTCTTCAGGACCAACAACGTGGACCACTGCGCCCGTCTCTGACACGCCCCCACGGTGGCCGGTCTGGCCGCCGCATTCGGCAGTGGCGCGATGACTAACTCCATCCCGGAGTTCAGCGAATACACCCGCTGCTTCCTGATCACCGGCTCCAACACCACCGAGGGCCACCCCCTCATCGCCAGCCATGTCCTCAAAGCAAAGGAGCGGGGGGCGAAAATTGTCGTCATCGACCCGCGCGAGGTCCAGATCGGCCGGATGGCCGACCTCTACCTGCGCCCCCGCCCCGGCACCGATGTCGCCTGGCTCAACGGCCTGATGTACGTCATCATCACCGAGGAACTGGCCGACCAGGAGTTTATCCGGCAGCGGACCGAGGGCTTTGAGGAAATGTGGCAGGTGGTCCAGCAGTACCCGCCGGAGCGGGTGGAGGAGATTACCGGCATCCCAGCGGAGGACCTGCGCGCCGCGGCGCGGATGTACGCCCAGAACAAGCCTGCCGCCATTCTCTATGCAATGGGGATCACCCAGCACACCACCGGCACCGACAACGTCAAGAGCGTAGCCAACCTGGCCATGCTCACCGGCAATCTGGGCGTCCCTGGCGGCGGGGTCAACCCCCTGCGGGGCCAGAACAACGTCCAGGGCGCCTGCGACATGGGCGGCCTCCCCAACGTCTACCCGGCCTACCAGCCCGTCACCTCGCCGGAGGCGAAGGCCAGATTTGAGGCCGCCTGGGGCATGGAGGGGTTGTCCGACAAGGTTGGCATGACCGTCGTGGAGATGGTCCACGCGGCAGGGGAGGGGCGCCTGCGGGGCCTCTTCGTGATGGGCGAGAACCCCCTTCTCTCCGACCCCGACATCCACCACGCGCGGGAGTGCCTGGAGAAACTGGACTTCCTGGTCGTTCAGGACATCTTCCTGACGGAGACGGCACAACTGGCGCACGTGGTTCTGCCGGGCGCATCGTTTGCCGAGAAAGACGGCACCTTCACCGCCACCGACCGGCGCATCCAGCGGGTGCGGAAGGCCGTGGACCCGCCGGGCCAGGCCAAGGCCGACTGGGAAATCCTCTGTGAACTGGCCAAGCGCCTTACGCAACACGCAGCACGCGATACGCAATACGCAATACGCAATACGCAATGGGACTACTCCTCCCCCGCCGAAATCATGTCTGAAATCGCCCGCGTCGCGCCCTCCTACGGCGGCGTCACCTACGAGCGGCTGGACCGGGAGGGCTCCCTGCAGTGGCCCGTCCCGTCGGCCGAACACCCCGGCACCCCGTACCTGCACAAGGAGAAGTTCACCCGAGGCCTGGGCCGCTTCCACGCGATAGAGTTCCAGGAGGCGGCGGAACTGCCCGATGAGGAGTACCCGTTCATCCTGACCACGGGCCGCACCATGTTCCAGTTCCACACCGGCACCATGACCCGCCGGTCGCCCAAACTGGAGCAGGAGGCGCCGGAGCCGTATGTGGAGATGCATCCGGACGACGCGGCCCGCATCGGCCTGGACGGCGCTCGGCGGGTGCGGGTGATGAGTCGCCGAGGGGAGATCGAGGTTGCGGTGCGGCTGACGAAGCGCATCCGGCCCGGCGTCGTCTTCATCCCCTTCCACTACGCGGAGGCGGCGGCGAACGCGCTCACCCACGCCGCGCTGGACCCCCTCGCCAAAATCCCGGAGTACAAGGTCTGCGCGGTGCGGGTGGAGCCGGTTTCGTAAACGGAGTACGCAACACGCAATACGTACTCCGTGCTCCGTATTCCGTATGCATGAACTCTCCGTAACCCAATCCATTCTGGACATCGCCCTGGCCCACGCCAAACAGGCCGGGGCGAATCGTATCCTTCGCATCCACCTGGCCGTGGGGGAGCTCTCCGGCATCGTCGGCGAATCGGTTCAGTTCTACTTCGATTTCCTCAGCCGGGATACGATGGCAGCAGGGGCAGAGCTGGCCTTCCGACACGTGCCCGCCCGCTTCCGTTGTCTGAACTGCGGGGCGGAGTATGAGCCGGATGGAGCGGATTGGACCTGCCCTCAGTGCGGCCTGCTCCAGCCGATCGCCGTGGGGGGCAAGGAATTGCTGGTGGAAAGCATAGAGGTAGAGTAGGGGCGAGGCGTGCCTCGCCTGTATTTACAGGGAACGAAATGGTGGAGCGTCTGTCGGTGACGGGTGTGGTGCTGGCCGGCGGGGCCAGCCGGAGGATGGGACGGGATAAAGCGTTTCTGGACCTGGGGGGCCGGCCGCTCATCGCCCACGTCCTGGACCGAATGGCCGGGGTCTGCGCCGAGGTGCTGATTGTGGCAAACGACGTCCAGCGGTATGCCGGGCTGGGTGTGCCTGTCGTCCCGGACCGATTTCCCGGCGTTGGCGTGCTGGGCGGACTGCATGCAGGGCTTCAGGCGGCCGGATACGACCTGATCCTGGCCGTCGGCTGCGACATGCCGTTCCTGAATCCGGTTCTCCTGCGGGCCTTCGTCGCCTGGGCGGAAGGGTTCGACGTGGCTGCGCTCCGGCAGGGGGAGCAGGTAGAGACCCTTCACGCCGCCTACCGCCGTACCTGTCTTCCGGCAATGGAGGCTGCCATCCGCGCCGGCCACCGTCGCATCATCTCCTTCTTTCCCCACGTCCGCGTGCGGTATGTGACGGAAGAGGAGGTCGCCCGGCTCGATCCCGACCTGCGCTCCTTCCGCAATATCAACACGCCCCAGGAGTGGCAGGCAGCGCAGGCCGCTTTTCGACTTCAGGACAGGTGATCTCCTTGTGCGTCCGCGGATCGCGAATCTCCTGAATCAGGCGAATTCGTTTCATTCGCTCTCATTCGTTCCATTCGCGTCTTCCCAGCCTCTGCCAGAAAAAGGCCCCCCCGCCAGCGACGGCCATCTGAACGACGATCAGTCCCACCACCGTCGCCCCTACGTCCATCCAGAACCGCTCCGGATAGAGGCGGATGAGGGTGTCGGAGGTGGGAAAGGTCCACGTACCCGGCGGGAATAGCAGCTCGTGGAAGCCGGTGAAGAAGACCTCCCACCGGGCCAGCATCAGCCCCCCTATCAGGACGAGCAGGCCGAAGGTGAGGAGAGAGCCGCCCATCAGCGCAGCCGGGGCACGGGACCGGGTCGCCGGGCGGGCGGCAAGGGCCGCCGTTCCCCCCACGGCTACCACCCCGGCGACCAGCCCCGCCCAGAGGATCCCCCCAAACACCCGCTTCACGTCCACCATATGGTCCAGCTCCCGCTGGTTGAAAGCGGGCCTCCCATCGGGGAGCCGCAGGTCGGCCAGGAGCTCGATCCCCGCACCCGTCGCCAGATAGTCCACGCAGGTCCCCGCCAGCCGGATGCGTTCCTCCGTCGTCAGCCCGAAAGGGTCGGGGGGGAAGCCAGCCTTCCCGTACTCCCAGCGGACCAGCCAGTGGGCAGTCACGGCCCGCAGGCTTGCCGAGAGGAACACCACTGGCAGGGCCAGGACGATCAGGGTATGGAACAGCCGAGACCAGAAGCGATTCATCCCTATTCTCCCAAAAGATAGCTCAGCACCACCGCGTGGGTGAGCATCTCCACGGGGGCCCGGTCGTCGGTGAGGACAGGGGGGCCGGGTTCGAGGGGCCGGAGGCTGGCCCACGCCTCGTCGGCGATCTCCTGAAGGACCGGATCGGTCAGCAGGGACCGGTTGGCCAGCAGGTTCTCCGGCACCGTCGGCCGGACCGTCGCTACCAGGATGGTGTTGAAGGAAGCTGGCACATCTATCCGATGGACGGTGGGAAAGACCTGGAGGAGGGTGGCGGCGAGGGACCGCACCAGCCGGTCATCCTCCGGTGTCCGCCCCACGTTGACCACCGCGACGCCGTCATCGGTGAGGTGGTCCCTCACCTCCCGGAAGAACTCCACCGTGGTCAGGTGCCAGGGGATATAGGGGAGCCGGTAGGCATCCACCCCTACCACTGTATAGCTCCGGGCGGAGCGGGCCAGGAAGGCCCGTCCGTCGCCGACGACGACGTTCAGGTTAGGCTCGTCCATCGCAAAG
Source organism: Anaerolineae bacterium (assembly GCA_041082215.1). Taxonomy (GTDB): domain Bacteria; phylum Chloroflexota; class Anaerolineae; order B4-G1; family DUEL01; genus JBDOIF01. The sequence continues at coordinate 42,297 of JBDOIF010000152.1, read as the reverse complement.
AACGCCCGCCCCACCTGTACAATCTCCGGGTCCAGCTCCACCCCGTCAATGGGGATGGGGCCGAAGAAGGCGGTGTACTCTTTGGGGATCGTGCCGGCGGCCAGGCCGACCATCGCCAGGCTCTCAACCCGGCCGGGCGGAAAGGGAGGCGGGTTGAAGAAGGGCGCGATGAGAAAATAATCCCACGTCCCCCCTACCCTTCGCTGCCCGGGCCGGTAGACGGAGTGGATGCCCTGCCCCTCGTTCAGGTAAAGCTGGCGCCAGCTGCCCTTTTCCACCACCTGGATGTAATTATAGGCGGACTCGGCCTCGTAAATGGCCCCTTCCCCGGGCTTGAGGGGCTGCCGGTGGAGGAGGAAGGCAGGGAGGAGCACCGCCAGAGGCATCCAGATATAGATCAGGGCACGTCGGGGGGCGACGCGGGCCAGCCCCACCAGTCCCACCCCCATCAGGAGCAGGGAGAGAAGGACAAAGGTGTTGCGAGTGCCCAGGGCAGGGATGAGGAGAAAGACCGGCAAAAGGGTTCCCAGCAGGCTGCCCGCCGTGGAAATGGCGTAGGTCCGCCCTGCCACATCCCCGGCCCGCTCCGGCTGCTCCATCAGCAGCCGGATGACGAAGGGGGAGACACAACCCATCAGCGTGACAGGGAAGGAGAAGAGGAGGAGGACCGCCAGGAACGGCCCCACCAGGAGGGCCAGGTCGTAGCGGGCAAAGCCGCGCACGGCCATGAGCAGGATGGGCCGGGAGACGAAGGGGACCAGCCCCACCATCAGGGCAGCCCAGACGACGATCTGATAGAGGGTGGCGGGGCGGGGGGAGCGGTCGGCCCAACGGCCGCCGAGGAAGTAGCCCACGGTGAGGTAGAGGAGGATCAGGCCGATGATGGCCGCCCAGACAGGGTGGGAGTCGCCGAAATAGGGGGCCAGCAGTCGGGAGGCGGAAAGTTCCACACCCAGGGAGACCAGCCCGCCCGTGAAGACGGTGAGGTAAAGATAGGTATGCTCTGCTTTTCGGGTTGTTGGTTGCATAAGGAAATATTTAAAAACACATTTTAAACTTTTGTGCCCTTTGCGTCCTTCGTGTCCTTTGTGGTTTTCGGAAGGCCCTACCAGGGGAGCGGTGTTCAGGGTATTAGGGACAGGATAATTATATCCTGTTTGGGGTAAAATGACGAACCGCCAGGTTGCGCTTCCCCTCCCGGGAGGTATAATCTTTGCAGGGAGGACCGCGATGCTGGTACGGGATCGAATGACACCTAACCCGGTCACCCTTCGCCCGGGCAGCGATCCACTGGCGGGGGTGGCCCTTTGCAAGAGCGGAGGCTTCTGTCGTCTGCCGGTCGTGGATGAGGAGGGGCGGGTGGTGGGGATCGTCACCGAAAACGACCTGCGGCTCTTTCTTTCCACCGCCCCTTCCCCCGGCGTGATGCAGCGCCAGCACCGGGTGGAGCAGGTGATGCGCTCCCCTGTCGTCACCGTCCCGCCCGACTACCCCCTGGAGGAGGCCGCCCGTCTCATGATCGAGCACGACATCGGTGGGTTGCCGGTTGTGGAAGAAGGCGGGCGGCTGGTTGGGATCATCACCCGTTCCGACATCTTCGCCCAGTTTGCTGAGGCGCTGGGGGCCGACACCCCCTCGCTGCGGATCACTGTCCAGGTGCCAGACCGGCCGGGGGAGCTGGCCAAGATGGCCGGTCGGATCGCCGCGATCGGAGGGAACATCTGCTCCATCGTCTCCCACCGTCCGGGTGGGGGGGAAAGGATGAACCTGACCCTGCGGGTGGAGGGGGTGGAGCGGGAGGCCCTCCTGGAGGCCATCTGCGCCGATCCGTCGGTGAGGGTGCTTCACGTATGGCAGCGAGGGTCCGGGGTGGAGGAAGGGTGAGGACGCGCTGGCCCATCTGGCTTTTCCTTCCGGCCGCTCTGTTGCTGGCGGCCGGGGTGGCGTGCGGTTCCCCACCCCCTGGGGACGGCCGCCCGGCGGGGGACGCTCTTCCCCTTCCTAACAGCACGCCGCCCCCCCAGGAGCTGCTGGTGGTCGGCGAGATGGCGGAAGGGGAGCTGGAGGTAGGAGAAACCGACCGCTGGGTCTTCGCCACCACCGCCGGGCACCTGGCGACGGTGGAGGTCTGGTTCCGCCCCGCCACCGCTTCGGGGCCGGAGGCGGAGGTGGAGGCGACGCTCCTGGGGCCTGAAGGGGTGACGCTGATCCAGGAGGCCGGCACGGTCACCCTGCCCCCCTACATTGTCGAGCAGGAGCTGGATCAGACCGGCTCCTATCTTCTGCGGCTGACGGCCCGCTCCGGCCGGCCGGGACGATACACCCTGCTGGTCACCCTCTCCGAAGAGCGGCTGCTCACCCGGCCCGAAATCTATACCGGCACCCTTTCGCTGGACGGGCTACCCCCGGGCGAGGAGGGACAGGCCTCCAGAGGGTGGGGCTTTATCTGGCCCAGCCCGCGAAGGGCCATTTCTGGCTGGTACTTCCACGACCCGGAGAATCCTTCCCACAACGGGCTCGACATCGCCGCCGCATTATACGATCCCATCGTCGCTGCCGCCGCCGGCACCGTTTCCTTTGCCGGGCCGTCCGGGGGGTACGGCAATCTGGTGCTGATTGACCATGCAGACGGGTGGCAGACCTGGTATGCCCATCTTTCCTACATTTCTGTGGTGACGGGGCAGGAGGTGGCGCAGGGGGAGGTCATCGGCGCGGCGGGGTCCACCGGCTACTCCACCGGCCCCCACCTCCACTTTGAGCTGCGCCATCAGGGGCAGCCGGTAGACCCGCTGGTCTATCTGCGGTGAGGGGACACGGAACGTGGACCGGGAAACGTCGAACGGAGGATGCCCTGCAGCCGCGCCGGAACCGACGACGGAGGAGGTCCTGGCGGAGGTTGAAAGGCGGCGGACGGCCCGCGCTGGCCTGGACCGGCCCCTTTCCCCGGGGGAGCGCCGCCTGGTCCTGGCGGCGGACCGGTTGATCTACTGGCTGATGCGCCGCTGGCTGGCCCTGTTCAACCTGGTGGCCTTTCTCTACGTTGGCCTCCCCTTTCTGGCCCCGGTCCTGATGCATTGGGGGGTGGAGGGGCCGGCACAGGTCATCTATGCGATGTACCGCCCCCTCTGCCATCAGTTGCCCTACCGCTCCTGGTATCTCTTCGGCCTGCGGCCAGCCTATACGATGGAGGAGCTGAGCCAGCGGGTCGGTCCAGAGGCCCTCGTTCCCCATGGCTACATCGGCGACGCGGTGCTGGGGTTCAAGGTGGCCCTCTGTCAGCGGGACACGGCCATTTACGGTTCTGTGCTCCTTGGCGGGCTGGCTTACGGGCTGGTCCGCCGACGGCTGCGCCCGCTGCCGTTTTGGGCCTATCTCCTTTTCGGCGTCCTGCCCGTCGGGCTGGACGGAGGCCTCCAGCTTTTCTCCCATGCCCTTCGTCTTCTTTACCCCGCCCTGCCGGTCCCCTCGCTGGAGAGCACCCCTCTGCGGCGCGTTGTGACAGGCGCCCTGTTTGGCCTGGCGACGGTCTGGCTGGCCTATCCCAATATTGAAGAGGCGGTCTCCGAAGTAATGGAAGCCCTGGAGCAGCGATTGGGGAGGACAGGGCCGCAAGCGTGAAAGGTGGAGAGACGGTTAAATCGGTCAGGGAGTTGAAAGACGCTGAGCCCCGCCGGAGAGCGGGGCTCAGCTTATGCTGGAATAGAGATGGGGGGCTAGGGACACTAGATCGCGCTGACGATGTTGGAGAAGATGTTCCCAATGGCCGGGCCCAGCAGCGCCAGAATGACGATCACGACGATGGCCACCAGAACGAGGATCAAAGCATACTCGACCAGGCCCTGGCCCTCTTCGCGCGGCAGATACAACATGTTCATTCACCTCCTCTCTGTGTGAGAATAACCCTGCGGGGAGGCAATCCCCCTCAACGTCTATGCATATGATGCCACAAAAGCACTGAGGGGTCAATAGGAAGTGAGTACTATAGCGGACCGGGTCGGCCCGGAGCGTCACAGGGGGATGTCAAAGCTGACCCTGGTGCCCCGACCGGGGCTGCTTTCCACCCAGAACTCCCCCCCCACCATCTCCACCCGTTCCCGCAACGCCCGCAGGCCCATCTGCTCGGCGATCGGCCCGCTGGCCAGCTCTTCCATCTCGAACCCGCTGCCGTCATCCTCTACGGCCGCGTGGAGGGAGTTCTCCCCCACGTCGAGGGAGACCTGAACGTTGGAGGCGTGGGAGAGGTCGCGGGCGTTGATGAGCAGTGTCTGGATCACGCGGAAGGCGGTCACTTCCTTGTAAGGGGCAAACCTTCTATCCCGGCCAGTGACCAGGAGGCTAACCTGCATCTCGTTGGTCTCATTGAACCCCTCGATGTGTCGCTTCAGAGTGGGCACCAGCCCCAGGTCGTCCAGCATCATGGGCCGCAGGTCGCTGATGAAGCCACGGACCTTCTGGAACGTGGCGGCTACTGCCGTCTTCAGGTTGGCCAGCTCCGCCCGTGCTCTTTCGGGGTTGGAATCAAATAGCCGCTCGCAGATCTCTGCCTGGAGGACCAGGTTGGTCAGGGCCTGGGCAGGCCCGTCGTGGATCTGACGGGCCATGTCCTTTCGTTCCCGCTCCTGGGCCTCGATGATGCGGATGACCAGGGGCATGGTTTCCCCTTCCTCCTCCTCTGCTACCTGGCCCTGTAAAGATACGTCCACCTGGGAAAACTCCAGGACACGCCGCAGGAGGCGGGCCAGCCGATCCATATTCCGCTGGTCGGACTGGAGCTTCTCCAGCTGGCCGCGCATCGTGAAGAGGCGCTGCTGGGTCTCCAGCACAGCGGTATATGCCTCACGGATGTCCTCCCGGGGGATGGTGTCGAAGAGCGATTCGACCTGCCGCAGCCGGTTGGCAACCTGGGCACTGCGCTGGGAGAGCCGATCCACCTCTCCCACCGTCTGCTGGATCAGCAGGTCCACCTCCTTCAGCTCGGTCTGGATCTGCTCGTACTCTTTGCGGCACTCTTCCACGAACTGCTGGAACGAGGAATCGGACTGACCCTGCACGACCATAGTTGCCCCCCTACGAGGACTCCCCCCCGGAGGCCGACCGGAGCGGCACCCAGCCCCGGCGGAGCGCATAGACAGCGGCCTGGGTCCGGTCGGCCACGCCGAGCTTGTTCAGGATGGCCGTGATGTGGTTCTTCACTGTCTGATGGCTGATGCCCAGGCGGTAGGCGATTTCCTTGTTGCTCATCCCGGCCACAACCATGCGGAGGATCTCCATCTCCCGCGCCGACAGGGGGGAGAGGTAGCGGCCTTCTTCGAACATCTCCCCGCCGAAGAGGCGGAACTTTTCCAGGAGCCACTGGCCGATCTCCGTCTCCGTCAGCGTCGCACCGCCCACCACATATCGGCCAGCGTTGACCTCCCGGATCGTCGTCACGAGCCTCCTGGGGTCCACATCTTTGGCGTGGTAGGCGGAGGCGCCGGCCCGCACGGCGTGGTAGACCTGCTCCTCGTCGTCGTAGGCGGTGAGGATGACGAAGTTGGTTTCGGGGCGGGCTTCTTTAATGCGCCGCATCGCCTCCAGTCCGTTCATCCGGGGCAGATTGACGTCCATCAGGATGACGTCGGGCTGGAGCTCGGCAGCCTTTTCCACGGCCTCCTCTCCGTCTCCTGCCTCGCCCACAACCCGGATGTCCTGTTCGGAGGCGAGCACATTCCGCAGCCCCTCGCGGAAAAAGGGGTGATCGTCCACAATGATGATCCGGATCTCGTCCATACCCCGCCCTCTCTGCTCTTCTGAGTATACCACACTCCCGTGCGATTGACCAAATCGGAACGGGCCGGGAGCCAATCAGTAGGCGTTGGGGGCACGAAAGACGTTGAAAAGGGTGCGGATGAGGATCTTGATATCCAGGAGGAGCGACCAGTTCTCGATATACCAGAGGTCGTATTTTGTCCGTTCGGCGATGGAGGTATCGCCACGCAGCCCGTTGATCTGGGCCCAGCCCGTCATCCCCGCCTTTTCCCGGTGGCGCTCCATGTAGCGGGGGATGGAGCGGCGGAACTGGGAGACATAAACAGGGCGCTCCGGCCGCGGCCCGACCAGGCTCATCTCACCCAGCAGCACATTGATCAACTGGGGCAGCTCATCCACGTTGAGGCGGCGCAGGAAGCTACCCAGCCGGGTAACACGGGGGTCGTTGGGGCGGGTCCACCCCGGTCCTGTCCGTTCCGCGTCCTGACGCATCGAGCGGAACTTCAACATGGGAAAGGGACGGGCATCCAGCCCCATCCGCTCCTGGACGTAGAAGACCGGGCCGGGGGAGTCCAGCTTGATCAGAATAGCGGTTAAGAGCATCAGCGGGGAGAGAAGGACCAGCCCGACGGTGGCTCCAACGATGTCCATAGCCCGTTTGGCTGCCCGCCGCCAGCCCCGCAGGGCGATGTCCCGCACGGTCAGCAGGGGGAGTCCTCCCAGATCGCCGATGCTCATCTGACCGGCCATAATCTGGAAGAGGTCAGGGAACACCTTGATGGTCGCCTTACCCCGCTCGCATTCCGAGATCAGCAGCAGGATGTCCTGATGGGAGGCCTCTGGCAGGGCGATGATCACCTCGTCCACCTGGTGCTGTTCGATCATCTCGGCCAGGTTGCCAGCGTGGCCGAGGATGGGAGCAGGCAGGGCAGCCTCCGGATGGCCGTTGACCGCCACCGCGCCCACCACCTCGTAGCCCAGAGAGGGGTTGCCCAGGATCTTCTGAAGGATCATCCGGGCGACATCCCCGGTGCCGACCACCAGCACCCGGTCCCGCCCCCAGCCCCGGGCCTGGAGGGCGGCGCGGAGTCGGCCGTGGGCCAGCCGTCCCACCGTGATCAGGGCGATGGTCAGCAGCCAGGTATATCCGATCATCCCCCGCGGGTAATCCACCTCAAGCGGGGTGTTCTTGAAAAAGAGGTACGATAGAGCGACGCCGGTCACCGTCCCCACCGTCCCCGCGCCGAAAATCTGGTAGAACTCGTCCACCCGGGAAGGGCTTCGGACCAGCCGGTACATACGGCTGTAGAGGAGCACGATAAGGACGGAGAGGACATGGGTGAACATTAGCAGGATGTACCGGGCGGGCCGGCCCATATCAATGGCCGGGGTTGGCAGAGGGAGATAGCGGCGCAGCCAGTAGGCGGCGTAGAAGGCCGCACCACTCATCACCACGTCGGTGAAGGCGAGGGTAACGACAAAAAAGATGTGAGCCCTTTGCTTTTTCATCAAGGCTCTCATCAAACCACCTCCGGCCCGGCCGTGAGCTTCTGCCTCAGCCGCTCCAGATCGGTCCGCGCGCGCAGGGTGCCGAGGATGAGCGTGTGGAGGGGACGGGGGGTATGGGAAGCATAGTGCTTGGTATAGAAAAGCTCCATCGCCCGCCAGAACTCCACCCGCGCGCGGGGGCTGTGCTGGCTGGACGCCCGTTTCACGTGGAGGACCGTGACGGCCGGGTTATAGTACACCTTCCACCCTGCCGCTTTGATGCGGTAACACCAGTCCAGGTCCTCCCCATACATAAAAAAAGTCTCATCCAGCAGCCCGGCGTCCCGGATCGCCTCCCGGCGGACGAGCATGAAGGCCCCCACGACGGCGTCCACCTCGGCCGTCTGGTCGGGGTCGAGGTAGGTCAGGTTATAGCGGCCGAAGCGGCGGCTGCGGGGGAAGAGGCGGGAAAGGCCGACAAGCCGGTAAAAGGAGACAGCAGGGGACGGGAAGGAACGACGACAGGCCAGGTCCAGCGAGCCGTCCGGCCGGACCAGTTTGGGGCCAGCCACGCCAGCGTCGGGCCTCGCTGTCATAAAGGCCAGCATCTCTGTCAGCGCGTCTTCCGGAAGCTCGGTGTCGGGGTTCAGGAGCAGGGCGAAACGGGGAGCGTCGGCCCCGTCGGGGTAGCCGAAGGCCCGTAACCCCTGGTTGTTGGCTGCCGGGTAGCCGTGGTTGTCGGCGTTGGCGATCAGGCGGACCTGGTGGAACTCGGCTGCGACCATATCGGCGCTGCCGTCGGCGGAGCCGTTGTCCACCACACATACCTCGAAGGAGAGCTGCCCCCGGCTGGCATAGACGGTTTGCAGGCAGGTGCGCAACAGGTCGCGCGTGTTGTAGTTAACGATCACAATCCCCACATCGAGCATGCTTTCCGCACTCCCAGGCCTGGAAGATTGTAGCATGAAAGGGAGGAGTGGACAAGGGGAGAAGGTGGACTTGTCTCTTTTGCCTCCCGGAGTATAATCAGGCACAAACGCAGCTTACAACGGAGAAAAGCACATGGAAAACACGGATTTGGGGAGCGGCGTCGCGCGTCACCGCAGCCTTCTGGTCCTCTGCTCTGTGCTGAGCCTGATCGCAGGCGGCCTGCTGGGCTTCTTCACCCCCCATCCCCAGGCCCCTCCCATCGAGGTCAGCACCCCTGACCCCACGGCCACCCCCCTCCCCACTCCCACCCCCCTCCCTCTGCGAGTTTACGTCTGTGGGGCGGTGCAGCAGCCCGCGGTCTACCGTCTTCCCCCCGGCAGCCTGGTGGAAGACGCCGTGCGCGCAGCCGGGGGTCCGGCGCCCGAAGCCGATCTCGAGCGCATCAACCTGGCGCAGGAGCTGAGAGACCAGCAACAGGTCTACGTGCCGCGCGTGGGGGAGGAGCCCCCTATCCCTGTTCTTTCCGGCGGGGTTGCTTCCGCCAGCGGGGGGATAGTAAACATCAACATCGCCACCGTTGAGGAGCTGGAAATGCTCCCCCACATCGGCCCTTCCACAGCCCAGCGGATCGTCGAATACCGGGAGACATACGGCCCCTTCAAGAGCGTGGAAGAGCTGATGGAGGTCCCTGGCATTGGCCCGGCGGTCTTCGAGGAGATCCGGGGTCGGATCACGGTGGACTGAGCGGTTGCTTTCAGGAGCCGGGCTTCGGACATGGTGGGAAAGCGACCCTCACCCTTCCCCCTACCCCCTCCCCTCTCCCGCGCGGCAGGGAGCCAGGGGGTGGGGTGAGGGGGATGGGGTGAGGTCAGAAGCGGCCGATGAGCGTTTGTGTCTGAACTCACGTCCGACCTTCAAACAAGAGAACTTGACAAGCTTCGCTACCTATGGTAACCTTTATTTCGTTATTCCTCCCGCCGGGAGCTCCGGCAGTGGGAAGTTTATTGGAAGGGCAACCCCACCTTGAAGGAGCACGGAATGGTAGAAAGGTCCCGCACCGAGCGGCTGGTAGAACGCCTGCGTGAACTCCAGATGAGCACCCCCGACATCGAGGCCTCCGCTGTGGTGAGTGTAGACGGGCTGACGATGGCTTCATCCCTGCCGGCGGGGGTGGAGGAGGACCGGGTCTCGGCGATGTCTGCGGCGATGCTCTCGCTGGGCGAACGGATCGCCAGCGAGCTGGGCCGGGGGACGCTGGACGAGGTGTACGTGAAGGGTGAGGGCGGCTATGTCATCCTGACCGCAGTCGGTGAAGAGGCCGTCCTGACCGTCCTGGCCCGGGCAGGCGCCAAGCTGGGGCTGGTTTTCCTGGAGATGCGTCGCGCGGCCGAAGAGCTGGCAGATATTTTGTAGCAGAGGCGGCACAGGAGGCTAGACGTGAGACGGATCGAGCCCAGCGGTTACTTCTACCCCAACAAGCTGGCCCGGATCTACATCCAGGCCATCGAGGAGGTGATGGGGAAAAACGGCCTCAACGCGATCCTCAACCTGGCCGGCCTCTCCCATCTGATCGACAATTATCCCCCGGACAACTTCGACAAAGAATTCGACTTTGCCGATTTTTCGGCCCTGAACTGGGCGCTGGAGGAGATGTACGGCCCGCGCGGAGGGCGGGGGCTTCAGTTGCGGGCCGGTCGGGCAGCCTTCGCCCTGGGGCTGCCAGGGTTTGGCCCTCTGGCTGGTGTGGGAGACCTCGCCTTTAAAGTGCTACCCCTTCCCGCCAAATTGAAGGCCGGGCTACCGGCGCTGGCCAAAATCTTCACCCAGTTCAGCGACCAGGTCAGCGAAGTGGAGGACAAGGGAGAATACTACACCTACACAATGCACCCCTGCCCGGTCTGCTGGGGTCGCCATGCGGACCGGCCCATCTGTTTCGCCGGGATGGGGGTCATCGAAGAAGGGCTTCACTGGGTCAGCGGCGGCAAAAAGTTCCGTATAGACGAGATCGAATGCGCAGCCGCCGGCGGCAAGGTCTGCACCTATGCGATTTATAAAGAACCTATCGGCTAGTCAGGACCATCGGGGGCGGCGATGGAGCCGCGGCATATCCTAATTGTCGAAGATGAGCCAAACACGGCCGAGATGCTGACCTCGTACTTCGAGGCACAGGGGTACGCGGTCACGGCTGTAGGCTGGGGGAACGAAGCTCTGGCCCTCGCAAAAAAGAACCCACCCGATCTGATCGTGCTGGACATCCGCCTGCCGGATATAGACGGCTACGAGATCTGCCGACGACTGCGCAGCCACAGGCGGACCGCCCATATCCCCATCATCTTCCTCACCGAAAGGCGGGAGCGGATTGACCGACTGGCCGGGCTGGAGCTGGGAGCGGTAGACTACATCACCAAGCCCTTCGACGTCCAGGAACTCAAGCTGCGGGTCCGCAACGTCCTGCGGCGGGCCAGCACAGAGCCGGTCACCCACCCGGTGACCGGCATTCCCTTCGCCGCCCTCGCCGAAGCACGGCTCAGGGAGCTCCTGACAACAAAGGACCCCTGGGCCGTTGTGACTGTGGCGCTGGATGGCCTGGAAAGGTTTGCCGATGTCTACGGCTTCGTGGCCCGCGACGACGTACTCCGCGCCGTGGCACTGATGATCCAGCGCATCGCCCGAGAGGAAGAGGGAGTGGATGCCTTCGTCGGCCACCTGGACGACACGGTGTTCTTCCTCCCCCTCCACCCCGAAAATGTCCTGCGGGCGCGGGAACGGCTGAGCACCCGCCTGCGGGAAACGCTGATCTTCTTCTACCCCCGCGTTGACTGGGAAACCGGCCGCAGCCGGGATGGTTCCCCCCTCCCCCATCTGTCGGTCCGGCTGGGCACGCTCACCGGCCCCGGGGCTTTTTCGGACCTGAATGGGTTGCGGGAGGCGATCCGGGGTTCGCTGGCCTCCTCGTAACCCCCATCGGTCTGCTCCAAACGCCGGGCTGCGGCTTGCTTCCACCCAGCCGCGCCCTTTTGCTTTGAAAGAAAGGCCCGGATGAAAACAACCGTTGTGATACCAACGTATAACGAGGCGGAAAACGTGACCCCCATGGCAAGGGCGCTGTGGGAGCTGGGGGTCCCCGACCTGGACATCCTGATCGTGGACGACGAATCGCCCGACGGCACCGGAGCGATCGCTGACCGGCTGGCGGAGGAAAACCCCGGCAGGCTCTACGTCCTCCATCGGACCGGACTACGGGGGCTGGGACGGGCCTATGTGGACGGCTTCCGGTGGGCGCTGGCCCACGGAGCGGAGGCAATCGTGCAGATGGACTGCGACTTCTCCCACGCTCCCTCCGACGTCCCCCGGCTCCTGGCCCATATCCCCCAATACGATGTCGTGGTGGGATCCCGCTATGTAAAGGGGGGCCGCACCGATGAGAAGTGGGGCCTGGGGCGGGTGATCCTTTCCTGGTGGGCCAACCTCTACGCCCGCATCATCCTCGGCTGCCGGGTGCGAGATATCACCGCCGGATTCAAGGCCTGGAAGCGGGAGGCCCTGGAGGGCATTGACCTGAGTGCCATCCGCTCCCAGGGCTACGTCTTCCAGGTGGAGATGGCCTACGTCTGCGAACGGCTCGGCTACCGCGTCTTAGAAGTCCCCATCTACTTCGAGGACCGGCGCATCGGTCGCTCCAAGATGACGATGCCGGTCAAGATCGAGGCGGCACTGCGGGTGTGGGAGGTCCGCTGGCGACACCGGCACCTGCGGTCCCTCCGGGCAGGCGCATGATCCGTTGCAGGCTTTCCACCCTGGCTGCGGCCTCCATCCTCCTCTTTCTGCCGCTGATCCTCTTCGCCCCCGTCGTCCTGGACGACCGCACCCTCCTCCCTGCCGACGCTCTCTTTCTGCACCAGCCCTATCGGGCAGCAGCAGAGGAGCTGGGAGTGGGGGTCCCCCAAAACCACCTGCTGGCCGACCTGATCCTGGAAAACTATGCCTGGAAGCGGCTTCTGGTGGAAGCAATCCAGGCGCGGGAGCTGCCTCTCTGGGACCCCTATGTCTTCGCCGGCCATCCCTTCTTCGCCAACGGGCAGCATTCGGTCCTCTACCCCCTGAGCCTTGTCTTCTATGTCCTCCCACTGTGGCGGGCCTACGGGGTCTTTACCTGGCTCCAACTGGGGCTGGCTGGCTGGTGGGCTTACCTCCTCGCCCGTACGCTGGGGGCCAGCCGGCTGGGGGGGCTCATCGCCGGGATCACCTTCCAGTTCAGCGGTTTTATGCTGGTCTCCGTGGTCCACCCGATGATCATCGCAGGCTCTTCCTGGCTTCCCTTCATCCTGGCGATGGTGGAGCGGGTGATCCAGCAGCGGCCGGCACTGGGTAGCCGCCCATCCAGCCTTCCCTGGGTGCTCCTGGGAGGGATGGGGCTGGGCTGCCAGATGCTGGCGGGCCACGCTGAGAACACCTACTTCGTGCTCCTGGTGACCGGAGCCTACGCCGTCTGGCGGTTGATTGGCAGGACTTATGCAGTTCCATCAGGTTCTAACCACGGAGACACGGAGAACACAGAGTTTCGCAGAGTTTTCAGGGCTCCCTCCGTGGTTTCCTTAAAGAAGACTTTGTGCCCTTTGCGGTTAAGAACGGCGGCATGGCTGGTCCTGATGGTCCTGCTGGGGCTGGCGCTGGGGGCGGTGCAGTTCGTCCCCCTCTACGAGGTGGCCACCACCGGCTTCCGCAGCGCACAGGCGGCACCGACACTCCAGCAGGTGCTCGGCTGGGCATACCCGCCGCGCCGCATTATCGCCTTCGCCATCCCCAATTTCTTCGGCAACCCGGCTCACCACAGCTATTTTGACCTTTTCCAGTGGCGCACGGTCCCCGCCTCCGTCAACGCCCACGGGGAGCCGATCCTCAGCCACGACTGGGGGATCAAGAACTACGTCGAGGGTGGGGCCTATGTGGGGCTTCTGCCGCTTTTCCTGGCCGCAGTGGCTGTATTCCGTATGGCGTATTGCGTATTCCGCAGGCTGCCCTGCGCTATGCGCCCTGCGATCGGTGCCTTTTTTACCCTTCTCGCCTTCTTCTCCTTCGGCTGCATCTTCGGAACCCCCCTCTACGCCCTCGTCTACGCCCTGCCCTACCTCCACCAGTCCCACTCTCCCTTCCGCTGGGTCTTCCCCCTCACCCTGTCGGTAGCGGTGCTGGCAGGGTTCGGGGTGGATGAGGTGAGGCGAAGCAGGGAAGAGGGGACAGGAGGGGGAAAGCGGGGAGTGGGCAGGTTTCTCCTCCTGGACGCCGCTCCGTCGCTGGTGAGCCTGCTGGCCGCGATGGCTTTCTGGGGAGGGGTGGTGACCCTGGTCGGGCTGGTCCTCAGCCGGGCCTTCTTCGGACAGATCGAGCCGCTGGTGGAGCAGGCCTTCTGGAATCTGGCCCTGGCCTCCAGCGCCTTTCCCGACCATCGGGCCTTCTACTCCTACGAGTTCAGGTGGGTTGCCCTCTTCGGACTGCTGCTTGCTGCCACCGGCATCGCCCTGCGGGTGAGCCGCTGCCCCATCTTCCTCCGCCGCCGGCCGGTGTGGGAGTTCCTGGCCGTGACAGTGCTGGTGGTGGACCTGGTCTCCTTCGGCGCGGGGTTCCATCCGGCAGTGGACCCGGCGCTTCTGGACTACACCCCGCCGGTGGTGGCGTTCCTGCGGCAGGACGGCTCCCTCTGGCGGTACGCCGCCTTCACCCCGCCCGGCACTACCAAGACAATGAACGCCAATGTGGGGATGTTCTACGGACTCCAGGCAGTGGATGGGTACGACTCTATCTTTCCCCAGCAGTACGCCGCTTATATGGAGCTGATCGAGCCACAGGACCAGCTCCAGTACAATCGGATTGCCCCCCTCCGGCAGTGGTCCAGCCTCGATAGCCCCCTCCTCGACCTGCTCAACGTCAAATACATCGTCACCGAGGTGGAAATCCCCAACCCGGCCAAATACCGGTTGGTCTATCAGGACGAGGCGGTGCGAGTGTACGAAAACCTCTCGGCGCTCCCCCGCGCCTTTACCCTCCCCGCCACCGCCGCCGTCGTGGCCGACGACGTCGCTCAGGCCCTGCGGACCTATGACCCCCACCGCTACGTAATACTCGAAACTGGTCACTGGTCGCTGGTTGCTGGCAGCGAGCAACCAGCAATCAGCAACCAGCAACGAGTCACCAGCTACACCCTCAACGAGGTCTTTATTGATGTCAGCGTCTCCGAGCCGAGCTGGCTGGTGCTGACCGACTCCTACTTCCCCGGCTGGCGGGCCTTCGTGCGGCCTCAGGGGGCGGGAGAAGAGGCAGAACAGGAGGTGGCAGTGGCCCGGGTGGACGGGAACTTCCGGGGAGTATTCCTGGAGCCGGGGGCCTGGACCGTCCGCTTCAAATACAGCCCCAACAGCGTGAAGGTCGGCGCCTTCATCACCTTCATCGCCGGGATGATGGTGCTCTTCCTCGTCGGCCTCTACCTCTGGCGGTTCTTTTACCGGGAGGAGGACGAGGTCAGCACCGTCCGGCGGGTGGCGAAGAACTCTCTGGCCCCCATTGTCCTCAACCTCTTCAACCGGGCCATCGAGTTCGCCTTCGCCGCGCTGATGGCCCGCATCCTGGGACCGGTGGGGAACGGCCAGTACGCGACGGCGGTCAACATTTACCTCTGGTTTGACACGCTGGCCAACTTCGGCCTGGACATGTACATGATGCGGGAGGTGGCCCGTCAGCGGGATCAGGCGCGCAGGATTTTCCTCAACACCACCGTCCTCCGGCTACTTCTCTACGCCGCGGTGGCCCCCATGCTGGGGGGGTTTCTGGCCGGATGGCAGGGGCTGGGTGGGGCACTGGCGGAGGAGACGGTCTGGGCGACGGCGCTGCTCTACGTCGGCCTGCTGCCGGGGAGCGTGGCCTACGGGTTTGCCGCCCTCTTTCGCGGCTTCGAAAAGCACGAAATCCCCGCCGCCATCCAGACGGTGACCACGGTGGTGCGGGTCACGCTGGGGGTGCTGGTGCTGGTGGCCGGGATGGGGATCGTGGGGCTGGCCGGAGCGGCGGTCCTGACCAACCTGGCGACCCTGGCGGTACTGGCGGTACTGGCCCACCGGCTGGTCTGGTCCCGCCTTCCGCCCACCCGCGAACAGGTGGCCTGGCCCCTGCAACGGCTGATGCTCTCCGAGAGCTGGCCCCTGATGGCCTCCATCCTGCTGCAGGCCCTCTTCCCGGGCGTCAACGTGCTGTTGCTCCAGAACCTCCAGGGGGATGCCGCCGTCGGCTGGTATGACGCCGCCCGCAAGTGGGTGGACGCCCTGAACATCATCCCCTCCTTCTTCACCCTCGCCGTCTTTCCGGTGATGTCCCAGCAGGCAGCCCAGGACCGGGCCGGCCTCCGCCGCTCCTATCAGCTCTCCGTCAAGCTGCTGACGGCGGTGGCGTTGCCGGTAGCGGTGGTGGTCGCGCTGGCGGCGACGGGGCTGGTCGGGCTGCTCAGCGGCAGCCGGTTCCTCCCCCATGGCGCGACGGCGCTGCGGCTGCTGATCTGGTCCATCCTCTTCGGCTGGCTCAACAGCCTGACCAACTATGTGCTGATCGCCCTCAACCGCCAGCGGTACGTCCTCCTGGCCTCAGGGGCGCGGGTGGTCTTCGCCGTGGTGGCAAACCTCCTCTTCGTGCCGGCTTTCAGCTACATTGCCTCGGCGTGGATCATCGTGGGGGGAGAACTGCTGCTGGCGGGGCTGTTCTACCTGGACCTGCGCCGCCAGTTGGGGCCGGTGGGCTGGCGGCAGACGATCGGGCGGCTGGCCCTGGCCGGGCTGGCGATGGGTGTGGTGACCGGAGGGGTGGCTCTCCTGAACCGTCCGCTGGCAGGGCTGGCAGGGCTGGGGGTCTACCTGGTGGCGCTGGTTGGGTTGCGGGCGATCACCCCGCAGGAATGGGAAATGCTGGCGCCGCTCCTCCCGGCCCCGCTCCGGGCGCGGTTGCCGGCCGCTATCCGATGACCAGCACCCCCGTCCCTTCGATCTGGCTCCGCTTGAGGGCCAGCAGCGCCTCGTTGGCCGCTTCCAGGGGAAAGGTCTGCACAGTGGTGCGGATGGGGATCTCGGCGGCCAGCGCCAGCAGCTCTTCCGCATCCTGCCGGGTGAAGTTGGCCACGCTTCTGACCGACCGTTCCCAGTAGAGCAGCCGGTCGTAATCCAGCTCCGGGATGGGGGTCATCGTCACTCCGGCCAGCGCCAGCGTGCCGCCCCGCTCCAGCACCCGAAGCGCCTCCGGCACCAGCTTTCCTGCCGGAGCGAAAATGATGCTCCCGTGCAGCCGGACCCCGGGATCCTCTTCCGCGCCCCCCACCCAGGCCGCCCCCAGCTCCAGGGCGTGCCGTCGGTGGCTTTCGCTGCGGGTGAAGACGTAGACCTCGCAGCCCCAGTGGCGGGCCACCTGGATGGTGATGTGAGCCGAGCCGCCGAAGCCGTACATCCCCAGCCGCTGCCCTGGCTCCACCCCGCTCAGCCTGAGCGCCCGGTAGCCGATGATCCCCGCGCAGAGGAGAGGCGCCGCTGCCACATCCGGGAAACCTTCGGGGAGGGGATAGGCAAAGTCCTGATGGGCCACCATCGCCTCGGCGTAGCCGCCGTCGGCGTGGAGGCCGGTAAAGCGGGCCTCGGTGCAGAGGTTTTCCAGCCCCCGCCGGCAGAACTCGCATGCGCCGCAGGTATGGTAGAGCCAGGGCACCCCTACCCGCTGCCCGACCTCGAACCGGTCCGCCCCCTCTCCCCTTTCCTCCACCACCCCCACGATCTGGTGGCCGGGGACAAGGGGGAGCTTCGGCAGGGCGAGGTCCCCTTCCACCGTGTGGAGGTCGGTATGGCAGACCCCGCAGGCCCGCACCCGGATGCGGACCTGGCCGGGGCCGGGTTGGGGAAGGGGAAGGTCGGCAAGCTCGAGCGGCCGTTCCTCCGCTGGCCGGGGCCTGGGCAGAAGCATTGCCCTCATCGTCTCCGCGTCCCCTAGAGATGTTCCTTAATCGCCTCTGCCACCCTGCGGGAGATGCCCGGCACGGCGGTCAACTCCTCCACGCTGGCGGCCCGGATCCGCTCCACCGAGCCGAAGGCCCGCAGCAGCGCCCGTCTCCGGGCCGGCCCGACGCCCGGGATCCCGTCCAGCTCGGAAGCCAGCCCTGCCCGCCCCCGTCGCAGCCGGTGGTGGGCGATGGCGAAGCGGTGGGCCTCATCCCGAATGCGCTGGAGGAGAAAAAGCCCCTGGGACCCCTCTGGCAGCCGCACTGGTTGGGGCAGCCCCGGCAGGAAAAGCTCCTCCTCCCTTTTAGCCAGCGCCGCCGCCGGCACCCGATCCCGTAGACCGAAACGCTCCAGCACCTCCACTGCCACAGCCAACTGCCCCTTTCCCCCGTCCACGATCAGGAGGTCCGGCAGAAGCGCCCACGCCTTGATCTCCCGCGCTCCCTTCAGCTCCTCCGACGTGGCAGCCTGCCACCGCTCGAACCGGCGGGTCAGCACCTCCCGCATACAGGCGTAGTCGTCCGGCCCCTCCACGGTGCGGACCGTGAAGCGGCGGTAGTGGGACTTACGGGGCACCCCCTGTTCGAAGACCACCAGGCTCCCCGTTGGCTGGGCCCCCTGGGTGGTGGAGATGTCGTAGCATTCGATGCGGGCAGGGCGATTGGGCAGCCCCAGCGCCTCCTGCAGCTCGTCCAGTGCCTGTTCCTGCTTGTGGGCGTCCGTCTCCCACTGGGCACGGACCACGGCCAGCATCTGGGCTGCGTTCTCCGCCGCCATCTGCACCAGCTCCCGCTTCCGCCCCCGACGGGGGACCCGGAGGGCCACCTTCGCCCCCCGCTTGGAGCGCAGCCACTCCTCGATCACAAGGGCCTCGTCCACGTCCTCTGGCAGGATGACCTCCGGCGGAACATAGGCTGCCTCCTCGTAGAACTGCTTGAGGAAGGCGGCCATCACCTCC
Source organism: Anaerolineae bacterium (assembly GCA_041082215.1). Classification (GTDB taxonomy): domain Bacteria; phylum Chloroflexota; class Anaerolineae; order B4-G1; family DUEL01; genus JBDOIF01. The sequence goes on along the minus strand of JBDOIF010000152.1, from coordinate 24,153 downwards.
CGGTCCTCTTCCGCCTCGGCCCCTTCCAGCAGGAAATATTCCCGTCCCAGGAGCTTGCCGCCGCGGATGAAGAAGACCTGCGCGCAGGCGTTGCCGTCGTCCCGGGCGAAGGCGATCACGTCCTGGTCGCTGCCGGCCGTGGCGACGATTTTCTGTCGCTCCACCACCCGTCGCGCCGCCTGGAGCTGATCCCGCAGGAGCGCCGCCCGCTCGAAGTCCAGCCCGTCGGCAGCCGCCCGCATCCGTGCCTCCAGGTCGTCCAGCACCTCCTCGCCGCGCCCCTCCAGGAAGCGGATCAGCCCCCGGATCATCGCCCGGTACTCCTCCTGGCTCACCGCACCGATGCATGGAGCCAGACAGAGCCTGATGTCGTGGTAGAGGCAGGCCCGCTCGTCCTTCCCCGTGATCTCCCGATCGCAGGTGAGGTAGGGGAAGGTCCGCCGGAGCATCTCCAGCGTCTCCCGGACCGCCGAAGCGGAGGTATACGGGCCGAAGTACCGGCTGCCGTCCCGTTCCATCCGCCTCGTGATCAGGACCCGGGGAAAGGGGTCCGCCCAGGTGATCTTGATATAGGGGTACCGCTTGTCGTCCCGAAGCCGCACATTGAAGCGGGGGCGGTGGCTCTTGATGAGGTTGGCCTCGAGGATGAGAGCTTCCAGCTCCGTATCGGTGACGATAAATTCCAGCTCCGTCACCTCTGCCACCAGCCGTCGGATTTTGGCGCTCTCCTGGGCGGAGGAGGTGAAGTAGGAACGAACCCGATTGCGGAGGTTGACCGCCTTGCCCACGTAGATCACCTGTCCCCTGGCGTCGTGCATCAGATAGACGCCGGGGCGGGCAGGCAGGTTTTGCAGGACCTGCAGGACAGCTTCTGGAATACCGGCTCTCATCATCCCGTACAGGCCGCCCGACCATCCGGCCGGGAAAGAACATCGTATCAGAAACCACGGAGACACGGAGGACACGGAGGACCCGTGAGGGGCTCCGTGTTCTCCGTGTCCTTATGGTGAGACCGGCAGGATTGTGGAGAAGGTACTAACCGATCGGCAGCGCGGGCATCACCCGGCCCATCTGCTTCAGGGCTTCCAGGATCTGGTCCCCGTAGAACCAGCCGAAGGCCAGGAGCGCCACGCAGCAGCAACAGAGCAGGACAGCGATAACGATGATGGCGATGATAAGCCCTCTGTTGCTCTTCTTCTGGACTGGAGCTTCGAATGTCTCGTAACCCTGTTCTCCCATCGTTTCTCTCCTGAATGAGGATGAACTGGAAAAACGTCTGGACAAGAGGAGCGCGGCCAGCCCTTGCCACCCCCCAACCTATCTTTCGGCGCCGGGAGCGGCGAGCACAGCAAGGAGAGCGGCCAGTAGCTGGGTCAACGCCAGCATGGCCCCCATTCCTCCGATGGCTATAGTTACGACCGCCCTCCCTCTCCGCCCTGCGGGCAGACGGCGGTAGGCCAGCAGGCCCAGCGTCAGGGCCAGCAGGCTCCCCAGCCCTGGAAGGATGGGGATGAAGGGCAGCAGGCCCAGGCTCACCACGCCGATCCCCAGGGCAAGGAAGGACGGGTAAGGGGAACGGGGGACAGGCAAAGTTACTGGAAGTTCCCCAACGCTGCGCAGGCGGCCAGGCCACCGCTCATAGCGATGATCGCAAGCGCGATGCAGATACCCAGGACAAACAGGCCGATGCCTACCCAGCCGACGATGATCCCCGCTTTGGCCAGCCCTTCACCGCCCTGAGCGCCGGCGCTCTCCTGAATCTGCCGCCTGGCCATATAGCCCAGGATCAGGCCGACAATGCTCCCGACGACGGGGAGGAAGGTCAGCCCGAGGATGCTGGAGATCAGGGAGACGATGGCCAGCCCACTGGTCGGCGGAGCTGGCGTGTAGCCGTAACCGTAGGGTTGTTGTTCCATTTCTCAGCTCCCTTTCGCGTGAGTGTGTCCCGCCGCCGCACGCCGCCGCCGCCAGACCACCAGCAGGACGATCAGCAGGACCAGCAGCAGGAAGAAAACGACCACCAGATAAGGGTAGACAACGGCGATGACAGAGCCGATCGCGGCGACGATGTCCTCTATGGTGCTGACGATGGGGTTGGCTGTGCCCCCGGTGGTGGCCGTCACCACGGGCCGCCCCCCCGCCTTGACCGTGTGCACACCGCCCGCCAGGATCACGCCGCAGATGGCGGCCAGAACGGGGTGAAGGCCGATGGCGCGGGTGGAAGCTGCAAAGAGGATCGCCCCTGCTGCGGGGCGGACCACTGTCTGGATGATGTCGTTGACGGTGTCCAGGGCGGGGACCTTATCCACCAGCAGCTCGACCGTCAGCAGCACTGCCAGCACCCCAATGGTCCACCAACTGCTCAGCCAGACCCACGGCCCCTGCAGGTCTATGAGGCCATCAGTCAACCGGTCCACCAGTGCGATGGTCAGCAGAGGGATGTAGGCATTCAGCCCGGCGGACGCGGAGAGGCCGAAGGCCGTAGAGAGACTGAGGAATGCCTGCACGATCTGCATCTTCCCTCCCGCGCTCTGTGCGCAATACGATTTTACACATTATAGCAGACTTGAAGGGGAGATGCAACCATCAATTCCCTCCCCTCCACCCCACTTGTCCCCTCCAGTTTCCGATGGTAGAATAAACCCACCTGAGCTGGAGGGAGCATCGTGCGCATCCGCGAGGCCCGTCCTGCGGACCTGGAGGCCTGTTTTCGTCTGGACCACTCCATCCTCACCGAGTACGCCTGGCGGATGGAGGAGCAGGAGCACGAGGGGGCGGTCACCATCGCCTTTCAGCCCGTGCGCCTGCCCCGTCAGGTCCGCCTCCCCTACCCCCGCCAGGGGGAAGAGCTGGTGGACGGCTGGAAGGGGTGCGATCTCTTCCTGGTGGCGACCGACGAGGGGAAAATCTGGGGCTACCTGGCAGCGCGGACCCTCCTGGGGCACGGGATAGTCTGGGTGCAGGACCTGGTCGTGGAGCCGGCCCGGCGGCGACAGGGCGTTGGCAGTCAGCTCCTTCACGAGGCCGCTGCCTGGGCAGTGAGCCAGGACCTGCGGCGGCTTGTGGTGGAAGTACAGACGCGAAACGATCCGGGGGTCCGCTTCTGCCGGTCGCTGGGCCTTTCCTTCTGCGGCTACCACGACCAGCACTGGCGCTCGCAGGATATCGCCCTGCTGTTCGGACTGGCCCTGCGCAGACGGATTTGAGTTGAAAGCGTTTGTGAAACGAAGCCGGGTATGGTGGGGATATCTTCTGTGGACTGGGTGGGCTTGCTCTCGCTGATCAACGCGGTCTTCACTTCGGGGATCGTCATTCTCTCCTTTGCCCTTCTGGTCTATATTCTCATCTATAACTTCCGCAACAATGTGGCCCGGGCCTTCTGCGCCCTTCTGGCCTGCGTTCTCATCGTCTATTTTGTTGACCTGGCTGTGGCGGGGGCCACGCTGGAGGCGGCCCTCCGCTGGTTGCGGCTGCAATGGTTGGGGATTGCCTTCACCCCCGCCGCCTATCTCCACTTCAGCGACGCCCTTCTCCAGACAACCAACGACCGCAGCCGTTCCCGTTCCCTCGCCGTCCGGGTGGCCTACGGACTCGGAGGGTTGATGCTCGCCATAGCCGCCCTCACCGATATTCTGGTGAAGGACGGAACCCAGGAAGCTGGCGCCTTCCATCTCAAAGCCGGCCCCCATTTCTGGGCCTTCTTCATGTATTTCACCGTGGCCGTGGGATGGGGAGGGCGGAACGTCGTCAAGGCGTGGACCCGCTGCCTTACCTCCACCTCCCGTCGCCGTATGACCTACCTGGCGTTCTCCTTCGCCGCGCCTGCGGCGGGGGTCTTCCCCTACCTGCTCATCACCGGCTGGCCACAGCAGCTCCCTGGCGCGCTTTTGTGGGTGGTGCTGATCTTCGGCAACCTGGCCGTTGGCCTGATGTTGCTGGTGATGGCCTATACCGTGGCCTTCTTCGGCGCGCTGACCCCTGACCGCGTGGTGAAGCATCGCTTCGTCCGCTATCTCCTCCGGGGGCCGGTGCAGGCGACGGCAGTGGTGATGGTCGTCATCGCCGCCTCCCGCGCTGACGGCTTCCTGGGGCTTCCCGCCCTCCGCCTGACCCTCTTCGGTGTGGTGATCACCATCCTCCTGATCCAACTGGGAGTGGAGCTCTCCAAGCCGCTGATTGACCGGTTGCTGTACCGGCGGGATCGGGAGGAGATTGAGTGGCTGCAGGGGTTGAGCAATCGGTTGCTGACCACGACCGACCTCCGTCAGTTTCTGGAGAACGTCCTGACCGCCCTCTGCGATCTGCTGCGCACCTCCGCCGCCTTCATTGCTGTTGTGGATGGAGGGCAGGCCCGCCTGGAGGTGATCTGTGGCTCCCTTGGCCTTTCCACCGAAGCGTTGCCCCCTGAAGCGGTGACGGCCGTTGCAAAGGAAGGTGGGGAACGGAGCCTGCGCCCCTACGGCCGATTCTTCGTCTGGGACGGCTACTGGCTTCTGCCCCTGCACACCCGCTCGGGCGAGACGGTGATCGGCATTCTGGGGCTCGCCGCCCGGGTGCCGGAGCCTGATCTATCGCCGGAGGAGGAGGAGGGGCTGTTGACCCTCGTCGGGCAGGTGGAGGCAGCGCTGGAGGACCGGCTGATCCAGCAGGGCCTCTTCGGCGCGCTGGAGCAGATGATCCCCCAGATCGAGGAGATCCAGCGACGGCGGGGGGTGTTGCGGTACGAGGGGCCGACGGCCCTCACCGACCTGGCCGACCCGGCCGTGAACGCCGAATTCACCCGATGGGTGCGGGGCGCCCTTTCCGACTACTGGGGCGGCCCCGAACTGACCCACAGCCCCCTGCTCGGCCTTCGGGTGGTCAGGCGGGCATCGGAGCGATACGGCAGCTCCGTCAATGCCCTCCGGGCCGTCCTGCGCGATGCGATCGAACGGCTTCGACCTCAGGGGAACCGGAGCATGACGGCAGCGGAGTGGTTGCTCTACAACATCCTGGAGCTAAAATTCATTAAGGGGCTCCGGGTACGGGATGTGGCGATGCGGCTGGCGATGAGCGAATCTGACCTGTATCGGAAGCAGCGGATCGCCATCGAGGAAGTGGCGCGTGTGCTGGCACAGATGGAACGGGAGGAGCAAACAGACAGAGAAGAAGGAAGCAGGGGCTGAACTGGAACTCGTTTGAATTCGTGTCCGATCAATCCGTACGTCTGTCTCTTCAGTAGGGAGGTAAGATGGTGGAGTTCTTGCCTGGGAATGCGCCTTGTGACGAATCGTACTGGCGGGCTCTGGTGGAAGAGGGCGAGCATAGCCAGCTACCGGCCCCTCCGGTGGAAACGGAGATGGTCTGGCGCATGCTGGGAATTGCTGTGGAGAGGCCCGCAAGCTCTCCGCCCCCCTCGGATGGGAGGTGGCGGGCGGCCAGACAGGCGATGGATGAGGGGACGGTGCTGGAATTGCAGGCCACCGGTTACAATCGGGGCGGCCTTCTGGTCGAATGGAACGGCCACCAGGGTTTTGTCCCTGTCTCCCACCTGGCCGACTTTCCGCCCTACCTGGACGAGGGGGAGCGGGAGCGGGAGCTGCGAGCCCGGCTCGGTCGGGTGCTCCGCCTCCGGGTCATCGAGGTGGATGAGGAGCGAAGCCGACTGGTGCTCTCTGAGCGGGCCAGCCGCTCCGACGAGGCCCGCCGACTGGCGTTGCTGGAGAGCCTGGAGCCGGGGGATATCCGCAGGGGGCGCGTGACGAACCTCTGCTCATTCGGCGCCTTCATTGACCTGGGAGGGCTGGAGGGGCTGATCCATATCTCTGAAATCTCCTGGAGCCGCATCGAGCACCCCTCCGATGTCCTCCGCCCCGGGCAGGAGGTGCAGGTTTACGTCCTCAATGTGGACCGGGAACGGGGGCGGGTGGGGTTGAGCCTCAAACGGGCCCAGACCAACCCCTGGGATACGGTTGAACAGCGGTACCACGTGGGACAGGTGGTGGAGGGGGTGATCACCAACGTGGTGGACTTCGGCGCTTTTGTCAGGGTCGAAGAGGGGCTGGAGGGGCTGATCCACGCCTCTGAATTGAAAGAAGGGGAGAATTTGCACCCTCGCAAGGTGGTTCAGGAAGGGCAATGGGTACGTTTGCGGGTGGTCAGTGTGGACGGCGCTCGCCGTCGCCTCGGCCTCAGCCTGCGCCAGCTGGAGGAGGCGGATGGCCAGGGGCCGGTAGCGCAGGCGGACGGGTAGGGCTCGGATGACACGTCGGGAGGCCGATCGGAAGGGCAGCCCGCAAAAAGGGCGACCAGGAGAGTTCTCCTACTGGCTGGCCTGGCTTACCAGCCCTCTGGTCCAGCAGACGATGGCGGTCGGTCTGATTGTGCTGGCCCTGCTGACCTTTCTGGCGCTGCTGGGAGTGACCTCCGGCCGCTGGACCGACGCCTGGGTCAGCCTGCTGCGGTTCCTTTTCGGCTGGGGTATCGTGCCGGTCACCGTGGCGATAGGAGGGGCGGGGGTGCTGATCCTCCAGCACCATCTGGACCGCCCCATCGTCTGGCGGTGGCGGCCGGCCGTGGGCCTGGAGCTGGTTTTCTTCGCCCTCCTGGCTCTGACCCACCTGGTGGCTGGCCGCGCCAACCCCTGGGCGCTGGTCGAGAGCGGATGGGGCGGAGGGCTGGTGGGGTGGGCGCTGGCCCACGTCTTGAGCCTCTATATGGGTGTGCTGGTCGCCGGGATCCTCTTTTTCCTGCTCCTCCTGATCGGCCTGGGGCTTGCGTTCGACGTAACGTTGCGGGATGTGTGGGAGAGGGTGCGGAGGACCCGTCCGGTCCAGCGTCGTCCGCAGCCCACCGCTGCGCCCTCCCGTCGCACCGGTGCGGCCCCGCGGACAGGAGCAGCTCCGGCACGCCGATCCGCCGTCCGGGAACCTCCTGCGCCAGCCCCGTCGCCTCCACCGGTGGAGCGGCCCACCACCGCCCCCGCCGCCGTCCGGGAGCCTCCGCTGAAGCCGAAACCCGTCCCTCTCTCCGCCGCGGCTCCTCCACCAGGGGAGCTGATGCTCCCTCCCCTCGACCTTCTGGAGGAAGGGGAGCAACCCGGCCTCTCCGATGAGGAGGTACGGCTGAAGAGCCGCATCATTGAAGAGACCCTTGCCCAGTTTGGCTTGCCGGTGGAGGTCGTGGAAGTGCGTCGCGGCCCCACGGTGACCCAGTTCGGCGTCGCCCCTGGCTTTACCCAGCGGGCCGGACCCAACGGGCAGCAGCGGGCCCATAAGGTGCGGGTGAGCCAGATCGCCGCCCTGACCGACGACCTGGCGCTGGCGCTGGCTGCCCCTTCCCTGCGGGTAGAGGCCCCGGTGCCGGGCCGCTCCGTGGTCGGCATCGAGGTCCCAAACGAGGAGATCGGCCTGGTCACCCTCCGCTCAGTGATGGAGAGCGAGGAGTTCCAGGCGCTGGACTCCCCCCTGGCCATCGCGCTGGGGGAGGACGTGGCCGGGAGCGCCGTGGTCGCCGACCTGGGGGTGATGCCCCATCTGCTCATCGCCGGCACCACCGGCTCCGGCAAATCGGTCTGCATCAAGGCGATGGCCGTCTGCCTGGCGATGATCAACCGTCCCGACGAACTGAGGATGGTGATGATTGACCCCAAGATGGTGGAGCTGGTCCGTTTCAACGGCCTGCCCCACCTGCTGGGCCATGCCGAAGTGGAGCTGGACCGCATCGCGCGGGTGCTGCGGTGGGTGGCGCACGAGATGGATCGGCGGTATAAGCAGTTCGCCGCTGCCGGTGCCCGTCATCTGGACGACTACAATGAGAAGGTGGGGCGTCGGAATCCGGAGGAGCGGCTTCCCCGCATCGTCGTCCTCATTGACGAGCTGGCCGATCTGATGATGCTTGCCCCCGAGGAGACGGAGCGGACCATCTGCCGCATCGCGCAGATGGCCCGGGCGACCGGCATCCACCTGGTCGTCGCCACGCAGCGGCCCAGCACCGACGTGGTCACCGGCCTCATCAAAGCCAACTTTCCGGCCCGCATCTCCTTCGCCACCGCCAGCCAGGTGGATTCGCGGGTGATTCTGGACATGCCGGGGGCGGAAACGCTCCTGGGACGGGGCGACATGCTCTATCTGGCCGCCGACGCCGGACGGCCGGTGCGGGTGCAGGGTTGCTACGTGGGGGAGGAGGAAGTTCAGCGGGTGGTGGATTTCTGGCGGAGTCAGGTGCCGGGATGGCCAGCGGAGGCCCCCTGGGAGCCTATGATGCGACATGAAGAGGGAACAGACCTCGGCAGTGCGGATGAGGATGACGGGCTGTTAGAGCAGGCCGTCGAGCTGGTGCGGAGACGGAAGACGATCTCCGCCTCCTACCTGCAGCGGCAGCTACGTATCGGCTACCCCCGCGCTGCCCGGCTGATGGAGCAACTGGAGGAGATGGGGCTGGTCGGGCCACAGGAGGCTGCCGGTCGGCCCCGCCGCGTCATCGGCGGCGAAACCGACTAGCAACCAGCAACCGGTTTGACAAAACCCCCTGCCTGGAGTAAGATGAGCTCTGGCCGTGCTAGACGGGGAGCTGGCGGTGCCCTGTACCCGCAATCCGCCATAGCGGGGTCGAATTCCCCCCCGAGGGCTTGCCTGAACGGGACTGCCGGTGTCGGAAGGCGTTGAGGGGCTGGTCCTGCGCGGCGGGAGCCTCCGAACCCCGCCAGGTCCGGAAGGAAGCAACGGTAAAGAGTCCCTCCCGGGTGCCGCAGGGGTGCCGGCCCGGAGCCGGACGGCAACGACAAGCCGGGCAGTGCGGTTCGAAGGGGGGTGCACGGCCAGGACAGGGGCGAAGCCAGGCTTCGCCCCTCTCTCCGTGGTGAGAAAAGGTCGAACTGAGTAAGCCCTATCATTAAGAGAGGGTTTGTGAGGCACAAATCACCGGATTTATCGCCGTCCCTCCGGCGGGGTTTGACGATCCTGGCAGCGTTGCTCCTCATCGGAGGGCTGGCTGCCGGGTATCAATCCACGCTGAAGGCTGTCACCCTGGTCGTGGACGGGGAGTCCCGGCCCGTCCGCACCCATCAGGCGACGGTGGGCGCACTCCTGCTGGACGTCGGGCTGGAGGTCTGCCCGGAGGATTGGGTTGAGCCGGAGCCCGACCACCCCCTGGAGCCGGGGATGACCGTCCGCGTGGTGCGGGCCCGCCCGGTCTGGGTTGAGGCGGACGGGGAAGCCTGGCCCGTCCGCACCCACGCCACCGACCCCCGACAGGTCCTCGCCGAGGCGGGGGTCTCCCTGACGCCCCACGACCGGATCGTCGTGGAGAACAGCCCGCAGACCATTCGGGTGGAGCGGGCCGTGCCGGTCACGATCCACGAGGACGGGCGCTCGTTCACCTTCTACACCACCGCCAGGACCGTGGGCGGCGCGCTGTGGGAGACAGGGCTTACTCTCTACCTGGCGGACCGGGTGGAGCCAGACCTGGGGACGCCGCTGACCGCCGGTGCCCATGTCTACATCGAGCGGTCCCGCCCGGTGACGGTGCGGGTAGACGGGCGGACGATCCGCACCCGCACCCATCGGGACCGGGTCGGACAGGTTCTGGCCGACCTGGGGATCGTCCTCACCGGACAGGATTACTCCCTTCCCCCCGCGGACGCCTCCCTGGATGAGGAGACGACCGTCGAGGTGGTGCGCGTCTCCGAGCGGTTCCTCATCCAGCAGGAGCCGATCCCCTTCGATGTGGTGTGGCAACCCGACCCCGAACTGGAGCTGGACCATCAGCGGCTGATCCAGGAAGGCGCCCCCGGCGTGCTGGAGCGACGGCTGCGGGTCCGTTATGAGAATGGACAGGAGGTCTCCCGCACGCTGGAGAACGAGTACGTCGCCGTCCCGCCGACCACCAAGATCATCGGCTACGGGACCCAGATCGTGGTCCGTCAACTGGAGACGCCAGAGGGGACGGTGGAGTACTGGCGGGTGGTCCGGATGCTGGCCACCTCCTACAGCGCCGCCACTGCCGGCACCCCCCGGTCCAGCCCTTACTATGGCCGCACACGGCTGGGCTGGCCGATGGGGTATGGCATCGTCGCGGTGGACCCCCGCATCATTCCTCTGCGCAGCCAGGTCTACGTGCCCGGCTATGGGATCGGCGTGGCCGGGGATACGGGCGGGGCGATCAAGGGCCGCCGGATTGACCTGGGATACGACGACGACAACCTGGTGCTGTGGTACCGGTGGGTGGACGTCTATCTCCTCACCCCCGTCCCTCCGCCGGATCAGATCAACTACATCATCGGGCAATGAGACCACGAAGGGGCGGAAGGCACTTCACGGCTTCTCGGTGTCCTCTGCGTCTCCGTGGTTGAATCTGCGGTTTCAATTTAACCACCTGACACCTTTGTCGGAGCCCAGGAGCCTTATCGCGAATGGCGCGAACAGACCGAATCTCACGAATACTTGCGGGCAGTTCTGGTCCTATTTGGGCCTGTTTCGCACAATTCGTGTCATTTGCCTGATTCGTGGTATTCGGGATCTATAAAACTGTCCGGCGGCTGAGTTTCAATGAATCGTTCGATCCGAGAAATCCTGCGCCGCTACGAGCTGGAGCCCCGGAAGGAGCTGGGGCAGCATTTTCTGGTGGACCGGGGGGCGCTGGAGCGGATCGCGGACGCGGCGGAGCTGGAAGCAGGAGAATGGGCGCTGGAGGTGGGGGCGGGTCTGGGCACGCTCACCCGGGCGCTGGCGGAGCGGGCAGAGCGGGTTGTGGCGGTGGAGCTGGACCGGCGGCTGATCCCGGTCCTTGAAGCGGAGCTGGCTGACTGCCGCAACGTCCAGATCGTTCAGGGGGACATCCTGGCGCTCGACCCGGCGGACCTGATGGAGGGACATCCGTACCGGGTGGTCGCCAACCTCCCTTATGGCATCACCTCCGCTGTCCTTCGCCACCTGCTGGAAAGCTCCCATCCGCCCCGTCGCCTGGTGGTCACGGTCCAGCGGGAGGTGGCGGAACGGATCGAGGCCCGGGGCGGACGGATGAGCTTGCTGGCGGTAAGCGTTCAGTTCTACGGTCGGCCCCGGGTGCTCTTCCGCCTGAAGCCCGGCGCTTTCGACCCCCGGCCGGAGGTGGAGTCGGCGGTGGTGCAGATCGATCCCTACCCTTTTCCCCCTGTGGCGGTAGGGGACGTGGCGGCCTTTTTCCATATCGTGCGGGCCGGTTTCTCCCAGCCGCGCAAGCAGTTGCGCAACAGCCTGGCAGCGGGATTGGGGCTGGACCCGCAGCAGGTTGCCGGGGCATTGCTGGCGGCCGGTCTCGACCCCCGTCAGCGGGCAGAACGGCTCCGCCTGGAGGATTGGGCCCGGTTGGCGGAGGTCCTCTACCGCCTGAAACCCGAAACCTGATGCGGCGGAGGGCACGGAGAAACCCCGCGTTCTCTGTGCCTCCATATATAATGATATAATGACAAGCGGAAATCCAGTTTTCCCCCTCGAGGAGGTAGCGATGCGTGTTTGGAAATGGATGCTGGGGATCGGCCTGACGTTGCTTCTATCCGGCTGCGTGGAGCCTGTCTATGAGGAGACGCCGACCACACCGACGACCGCGCCGACGGTCCCCACCCCGATCGTCCCCTTTGAACTCAGTCCGGTTGCGACGGCGGAGGGGCTTCCCCCCAGCCTTTATCTGGAGCCGGCGGTCGTCGAGCTGGGGGTAGGGGAAACGGCCACCGTCAACATCTGGGTGGACGGTGCCCGACAGTTGAACGGCATCCTGGTGGAGCTGAGCTTTGCCCCCACCCTGGTCGGTGTGGAGGATGCCGACCCCGGGGCGGAGGGGGTGCAGATCGCGCCGGGGCGGATGCCACCGCCGGGGCAGGTGATGGAAAACCGGGTGGATCAGGAGGGCGGACGCATCCTCTACCAGGTAGCGATGGCTCCTGGAACCGGGGTGGATGGAAACGGGGTGGTGGCCTCCTTCATCCTGCGCGGATTGGCTGCGGGAAGCTCCGCTCTCCGCTTTGAGCAGGTTGCGGCGCTCGACGCTGAGGGAGACCCTCTGGAGATCGCCCCCCTCTCCGCCGGGCTGGTCAGCGTTGTGGGAGAGGGGGGAGAAGGGGAAGCGCCCCAGCCGACCGCCGGGCCGACGGCCCAGCCAACGGCCGTGCCGACGGCCCAGCCGACTGCCGCTGCTTCTCCTCAACCCTCCCCTCAGGCAAGCAGAAGAGGCATCTATTACGTCGTCCAGCCGGGGGAGAACCTCTTCCGCATCGGGCTGAAGTTCGGCACCACCGCTCAGGCCATCGCCGCCGCCAGCCAGATCAGCGACCCGGAGCAGGTCCAGGCCGGGGCGATGATCCTGATCCCGGTCCCGCCGCCGCGGGGGACCTGTGGTTATTATGTCCAGCCGCACGACACGCTCTACTCCATCGCCCGCCGCTTCGGGATGAGCGTGGACACGCTGGCGTCGCTCAACGGCATAGGGGCGGATGCTACAATCGAGGTGGGACAGATCCTTATCGTGAATCCGTAGCCGGTCCCGCTCAGGAGAAGAGAAGGGACTTGCGCCTTTTCCATTCGCGGATATAATGACTGTCGGTCAGTTATCGTTCGACATATGACGTCTGACGTTTGACGTCTGATAACCCCGGTTAAGGTTCCAGGTTTCACGTTCAGAGGAGGTGAGCTGTGCACATCGTCGTCTGCACCAAACAGACGCCCGACTCGGCAGCCAAACTGACCGTTGACGAGGCGGGCAACGTATCGTGGGGGGACTCGCCCATCATTATCAACCCATGGGACGAGTACGCGGTCGAGGAAGCGCTGCTGATCAAGGAGCGGTTCGGGGGAGCACCAAAGGTCACCGTCATCTCGATGGGGCCGGAGGCGGCACTGGAGGCCCTCAAGCACGCCATCGCTATGGGATGCGACGAGGCGATCCGCATCTGGGACGACTCCTTTCATGGGTCGGACACGCTGGCGACCTCCTATGTGCTGGCAAAGGCCATCGAGAAGATGGGGGATGTGGACCTGGTCCTCTTCGGCAAGTCGGCGATTGACAGCCAGACCGGGCAGGTGGCGATCGAACTGGCCCGGCGGCTGGGCTTCGCTCCGCTGACTTACGTCATCAAGATCGCCGAACTGGACCCGGAGGGGCGCTCCATCACCGTGGAGCGGCTCCTGGAGCAGGGGCGGCAGGTGGTGAAGGCCCCGCTCCCGGCCGTCGTCGGTACGGTGAAGGGGATCAACGAGCCGCGTTATCCGTCCTTTATGGGCATCCGGAAGGCCACCCGCGCCGAGTATCCGGTCTGGAAGGCGGCCGACATCGGCGCGGAGCCGGACAGGGCCGGGGCAGCGGGGTCGGGCGTTCGGTGGGAGCGGATCTTCCCGCCGCCGGCCCGGGAGGGAGCAGCGGAGATCATCGCAGCCGAGACGGTTGACGAGGCAGCCCGCATCCTGGTCGAAAAGCTGCTGGCCGAGAAGGTCATCTAGGGGGTGAGCGATGGGCAAGGACGTTTTCGTCTGGGTTGAGCAGTTCCGCGGCGAGGTGGCCCCGGCTTCCTGGGAGGCCATCGGCGTCGCTCGCAGGCTGAGCCAGAAGCTGGGTGGGCAGGTCTGTGCCTGCCTCTTCGGACACGGCGTGGAAGGGCTGGCTCAGGAAGCCATCGCCTACGGGGCCGACAAGGTCTTCCTGGCCGACGATCCTACCCTGGCCGATTTCCGCCTGGAGCCGTATGCAGCCCTCCTGACCCGGCTGGCGCAGGAACAGAAACCGGAGGTCATTCTGCTCGGCGCCACCTTCCGCGGGCGGGACCTGGGGCCGGCGGTGGCGGTGGACCTGGAGACCGGATGCGTCGCCGACTGCACCGCGCTGGAGTTCGAGGACGGGAAGCTGGTGGCGACCCGACCTATCTATGCCGGCAAGCTCCTTTCCACCTGCACGGTGCCGGAGCGGCGGCCGGCCATCTTCACCACCCGCACGCGGGCGTTCCCCAAGCCTGACCCCGATCCTTCACGGACCGGAGAGGTGGTGCGGGTGGAACCGGTTTTGAAGGAAGAAGAGATCCCCTGCAAAGTGACCGACTTCCGGACGACGGAGGGCGGAGTGAGCCTGGCGGACGCCGCCATCATCGTCTCAGGAGGACGGGGCGTGGGTGGGCCGGAGGGCTTCGGGCCGATCCGGGAGCTGGCCAGCGTGCTCAACGCGGCCGTCGGCGCCTCCCGCGCCGCCGTTGACGCGGGCTGGATCCCCTACGAGCACCAGGTCGGCCAGACAGGGAAGACGGTCAGCCCCGACCTCTATATCGCCTGCGGCATCTCCGGCGCGATCCAGCACCAGGCCGGGATGCGCACCAGCAAGGTCATCGTTGCCATCAACAAGGACCCGGAAGCGCCGATCTTCCAGTTGGCCCACTACGGCATCGTCGGCGACCTCTTCAAGGTGGTCCCGGCGCTGACCGCCGTGCTGAAGGAGCGGCTGGGTTCATAGGGGATGTGAGGACACAGAACGCCGCGCTGACCTCCCGGTTGGCGCGGCGTTTTGTTGTAGGACAAGCTGAAGCTTGTCCTACAAATTTAGCCCACCCCCGCCTGCCGGCGTTTCTTGTAGGCGCGGATGTACCGCATCCCGTAGTCGTCCCGACCCAGGACCAGGTCCGCCGCCAGGATCGCCGGCCGCATCCTGGCCGCATCCACAATGGGGCAGTTGACCCCCTCCAGGATCGCCATGCTCAGGAAGACCTGGTTGATCACCTCCCGCTCCGGCAGGCCGAAGGAGATGTTGCTCGCCCCGATGGTCATATTGACCCCCAGCTCCTGTCGCACCAGCCGGATGGCGTCGAGCGTAACCCGGCCGGCGCGGGAGTCGGCGCCGACGGTCAACGCCAGGCAGTCTATCAGCACATCTGCACGGGGGATCCCCATCCCCTCCGCCCGCTCGACGATCTTGCGCGCGATCTCCAGCCGCCGCTCGGGGACCTGCGGGATCCCCTCATCGTCCATCGTCAGGCCGATCACGGCCGCGCCGTATTCCGCCACCAGCGGCAGCACCCCCTCCAGCCGGGCCTCCTCGCCGTTGACCGAATTGACCAGCGGCTTCCCCTCCGGGGCCAGCTCCCGGTGGAGTTCCAGGGCGGCCCGCAACGCACCGACGTTGGCCGTGTCTATACACACCGGCACATCCACCACCTCCATCACCGTGCGGATGGCGCGGGGGAGCATCTTCACCTCGTCCACCCCCGCTGCGCCAACGTTGACATCCAGCACGTCGGCTCCCGCCTCGACCTGGGCAACCGCCTCCTGACGCACGATCTCCAGGTCGCCCTCGGCCAGCGCCGCGGCCAGCCGCTTCTTGCCGGTGGGGTTGATCCGCTCCCCAATGAGCACCGTGGGCCTCTCCGGGCCGATGACGACGGTTTTCCGAGCGCTCTTCAAAATGGTCTCCATCGGGCTTTCTCCTGTAGAAAGTGGGTTCTGGACCGGGGCCGATTTTACCACAGAGGACGCGGAGGACGCAACCCGCAGCTTGCGGAGATGCTCCCCCCCGCCTATAATCTTTTGCAGGGCAAGCTTCAGCTTGCCCGAATATGAGAGGTAAGCTTCAGCTTGCCCACAGCGTACAGTTCCTCGGGAAAGGCGGAGAAAGCAAGATGACAGAAATGATCTGCTTGCCAGTCGAAGTGGCCGAGCGCTTCATGCTCGACGTCTTCCGTGCCCTGGGCGTGCCAGAGGAGGACGCCCGTATCTGCGCCGACGTCCTCATCACCTCCGACCTGCGGGGGATTGACTCCCACGGCATCGGTCGGCTGAAGTACTATTACGACCGGATCAAGGCGGGGGTACAGTTCACCCAAACCCACTTCGAGGTAGTCAAAGAGACCGAGACGACGGCGCTGGCGGACGGTCACCACGGGATGGGCCAGGTCATTGCTTACCGCTCGATGCGGCTGGCGATGGAGAAGGCCCGGCGGTACGGACTGGGGGCGGTGGCGGTGCGCAACTCGACCCACTTCGGCATCGCCGGCTACTACCCCCTGATGGCCGCCGCCGAAGGGATGATTGGCCTGACGGTGACCAACACCCGGCCGTCCGTCGCCCCGACCTTCAGCACCGACCCGATGCTGGGGACCAACCCCATCGCTTTCGCTGCCCCAACTGACCTGCCGTACCCCTTCTGCTTCGACGCCGCCACGCCCATCACCCAGCGGGGCAAGATCGAGGTGCTGGCCCGCGCCGAGAAGCCGGTGCCGGAGGGCTGGGTGATTGACGAGCACGGCAACCCGCTCACCGACCCGGCCCGTATCCTGGAGGACCTGGGAACAGCGAAGGCGGCCTTCCTGCCGCTGGGCGGGGCGGGGGAGGAGATGGGCGGCCACAAGGGGTACGGCCTGGGGGTGATGGTGGAGATCCTCTCCTCGGCCCTCTCCGGCGGGCCGTTTATGAAGGACCTGCTGGGCGTCGCCCCCGACGGCTCCCGCCGGCCCTACATGCTGGGCCACTTCTTCCTCGCGATGGATATCGAACACTTCATTCCGCTGGAGGAGTTCCGTCGCATCGCCGGGGCGATCCTCCGCGCGCTCCAGAACGCCCGCAAGGCCCCCGGCCACGACCGCATCTACGTCGCCGGGGAGAAGGAGTACGAAAAGGAGCAGGAAGTCCGCCAGCAGGGCATCCCCATCAACCCCAACCTGCGCCGGGAACTGCAGGTGATGCGGGACGAGCTGGGGATTGGGGGATACGAAGCCTATTTCTAAGAGAGGGGGGTCTCTTTGCCGATCATCGAAACCCGCCAACTGACCAAAACCTTTCTCGCCCGCGAGAAGCAGCCCGGGCTTTCGGGGAGCCTGCGCGCCCTCTTCCGGCCCGTCCGCCGGGAGGTGCGGGCGGTGAGGGGGATCTCCTTTGCTGTGGAACCGGGCGAGCGGGTGGCCTTCATCGGCCCCAACGGAGCGGGCAAGTCCACCACGATCAAGATGCTGGTGGGCATCCTCTACCCCACCTCCGGCCAGGCACAGGTGCTGGGGATGGTCCCCTGGCGGGAGCGCGCCCGCCTGGCCTACCAGATCGGCGCCGTCTTCGGCCAGAAATCCCAGCTCTGGTACCACCTGCCGCCCAGCGACTCCTTCGACCTCCTGGCCCGCATCTACGAGCTGGACGGGCGGGCCTACCGGCAGCGGCTGGCCTACCTGGTGGACCTCTTCGAGATCGGCGATTACCTCCAGGTTCCGGTGCGGAAACTCTCCCTGGGGGAGCGGATGCGGTGTGAGATCGCCGCCTCCCTCCTCCACCGCCCCCGCATCCTCTTCCTGGACGAGCCGACCATCGGGCTGGATGTGGTCGTCAAGCAGCGCATTCGCGACCTCATCCTGGAACTCAACCAGCAGGAGGGGGTCACTATCTTTCTCACCTCCCACGACGCTGGCGATGTGGAGGTGCTCTGCCAGCGGGCCATGGTCATCAACCACGGAGAGGTGATCTTCGACGGTCGGGTCTCCACCCTCAAGCGGGAGTACATCCACACCAAGACCATCTCCCTGAAGCTGGGGGAACCGTGGCAGGGGCTTGAGCTGCCTGGCGTGGAGGTGCTGAAGCACAAGGGATACGGCGTCAAGTTGCAGGTGGATACGGGCATCGTGCCCATCGAGGAGGTGGTGGCCCGGCTGCTGAGTCGGTACGCCGTGGCGGATATCAACGTGGATAACCCGCCGATGGAGGAGATCATCGCGCGGATCTACGGGGACACGGAGACGCAGGGAGGGAAGGACGCGGAGACGGGGGGATGACGCGGTACGGGTTCGTTTTATGGACCGCCGCCCGGCAGCAGTGGACCTACCGCGCCGAGATGGCGATGCGGGCGGCGCAGATGGCGCTCTTTATGGGGGTCTTCCTGGCCCTCTGGAGCACGGCCTTCGGCGTCAGCGGGCGGGCGGAGCTGGCGGGCTACTCGCTCCCGGCGATGGTCTGGTATCTGGCGATGACGGAGACGGTGACCCTTTCGACATCGCGGGTCTTTATGGAGATCGGTCAGGCAGTCCGCTCCGGCGACCTGGCCTACACGCTGGCCCGCCCGATGAGCTACCCCTTCTATCAGGTGGCCTACTCTCTGGGTAACTCCGTTCCCCGCTTCATGATGAATCTGCTGACAGCGTCGGCGGTGGTGGGGCTGGGGACGGGACGGGTGGCGGGAAGCCTGCCAGGATTTGCGGCCTTCCTGGGGATGGCCGCGCTGGCGCTGGTGCTGGACGCGCTTATCGCCGTCCTCATCGGCCTTCTGGCCTTCTGGATCGAGGAGATCAGCCCGGTCTTCTGGATCTACCAGAAGCTTCTTTTCACCGTGGGCGGGCTGTTTCTCCCCCTGGAGATGTTCCCGGCAGGTCTGCGGCGGCTGGCGGAGTGGCTCCCTTTCCAGTTCATCACCTATGCCCCTGCCCGCGCCTTCGTCGCCTTCGCGCCGGGGGAGGTGTTGCGGGCGGCGGCAGGGCAGGCGGCCTACATCGGGCTGACGGCGGCGGCGGTGACGCTGGTGTGGCGGCTGGCGCAGCGGCGGATGGTGGTGCACGGGGGATAAGATGAAGACGGCGCGGCTGGTCTGGGGCTATGTCCGCCACAACCTGATGTCGGCGATGGCCTACCGGGGGGCTTTCCTCCTCCAGGTCTTCGGCATGGTGCTCAACGACGTGATGCTCCTCTTCTTCTGGTGGGTCCTCTTCAACCGGCTGCCGACGCTGCAGGGGTGGGACCTCTCCGGCGTGATGACCATTTACGGGGTCGTCGCCTTCGGCTTCGGGCTGGCCAACGTCGTCTGCGGCAACAGTTTCCGCGTCGCGCAGGCCATCACGGGCGGCGAACTGGACTACTACCTGGCGCTCCCGGCCGACCCGCTGGTCCATCTGCTGGTCTCACGGATGTCCATCTCCGCCTGGGGGGATATCCTCTTCGGCCTGGTCGTCTTCCTGATCGCCGGGCCGGTGCGGTGGGATGGGGTGCTGCTCTTCCTGCTGGTGGGCCTTCTGGCGGGCCTGATCATGGTCGCTTTCGGCACGCTGGTGGGGTCGCTGGCCTTCTGGGTGGGCAACGCCGACAACCTGGCGATGCAGGCGATCAACGCCCTGATCACCTTCGGCCTTTATCCAGTGGAGATCTTTCCTGGCGTGGTGCGGGTGCTGCTCTACACCCTGATTCCGGCGGCCTTTGTCGGCTCGATGCCGGCGTCGCTGTTGAGCGATTTCGACTGGGGGCGGCTGGCGGTGCTGGTCGCCTTCACCGCAGGCATCGTCCTGGCGGCGCGGGGGGTCTTCGCCTGGGGGCTGCGGCGGTACGAATCCGGCAACCTGGTGACGGTGCGGGGGTGAGGAGAAACGGTAGTCTAGTCTAAGTGACCGACGGAGATCAGGTATGTTTCAACAGCATCCACAAATTTGCGGGCATCTGCCAGGGATTCCTCGGCAATCTCACGGGTTACTGGGACCATCTCGCCGTAATCGTGGGTCTGACGGCGGTCAAAAGCCAGGTGAAGGGAGCGAGAGAACTCGCGGGGGAATACGCTGGTTCTCACGAACTCGCGGTCGAAGAGAGCCAGTGCGCCGCTGTGCTTGGAGGTACCTAATTGCCTGGTAGCCAGGAGGGCCAGGAGCGCGTAAAACATTGCATAGTAGGCCCGGTTAATCGCGCCGCGCAGAGCGGATTCCCTCATAAGAATTTCCGCTTCGCGCAGGGATTCACGGGCCTGCTCCATCCGGTA
The DNA here is from genome assembly GCA_041082215.1 of Anaerolineae bacterium. Taxonomy (GTDB): domain Bacteria; phylum Chloroflexota; class Anaerolineae; order B4-G1; family DUEL01; genus JBDOIF01. Next base: position 4,458 of record JBDOIF010000152.1, on the reverse strand, counting down.
ACAGAGCAGTGCCTTCAATTGATCGGGCTTCAAGGCCGGATACCTTCCCGCTCGACGTTCAGGACCAGGGGGCTGGCTCCCATCGCGCCGTGCTCCAATTCGGCACGGGTAACGACCACTGTGGTGATCACCCGCTCCTTTTCAAAACCTACTTCCCAGGCAATCTCGCTGATACGCTGGCGCAACTGGGGGGTGCATGTCTCCAACTCGATGAACACGTCAAGGTCTGAATCGGGCACAGCATCACCCCTGGCCCGAGAACCGAACACACGCAGGTCAAGCACCGGCACAATGGTCACCAGACGGCGCAAGAGTTCGCGCGCGATTTCTCTATCTGCGTCTGCCAGCATTTTCCCTCCGTAACTGATTATACTGTGAAAGGGGAAGGGAAGCAACCGTGGTGAAAGAGATGGGCATTCAGCCCGGTCCGATCGCCCTTTTCGGCTCTGGAGAGATCGCGCCTGCCGGGCGACGGGTGCATGAGATGCTGTTTCGTCGGCTCGAACCGCCGATCCGGGTCGCGGTTCTGGAGACCCCGGCGGGGTTCCAGCCCAACTCCGTCTGGGTTGCCGGCCGGCTGGCCGGGTTCATCGAGGAGCGGTTGCAGAACTTCCGCCCCCAGGTGACGGTGGTGCCGGCGCGCCGGAGGGACGGCCCCTACAGCACCGACGACCCGGAGCTGACCGCCCCGCTTCTGAAGGCCAACTATATCTTTATGGGGCCGGGCAGCCCCACCTATGCCGTCCGCCACCTCAGGGGCACGTGGGCCTGGCATACGATCGTCGCCCGACAGCGGCGAGGGGCAGCGCTGGCCCTGGCCAGCGCGGCGGCCATCGCTTCGGGAGCGTATGCCCTGCCGGTCTACGAAATCTACAAGGCAGGCGCCGATCCCTATTGGGAGGAGGGGCTGGACCTCTTCCGGCCCTACGGACTGGAGCTGGCCGTCGTCACCCACTGGGACAACACGGAGGGAGGGGAGAATCTGGATACCCGCTGCGCCTTTATGGGGGTGGAACGGATGGCCCGGCTGGAGGAGATGCTTCCGCCGACGGCCACGATTCTGGGGATTGACGAGCACACGGCCGTGGTGCTGGACTTCGCCAAAGGGATGGCGCAGGTCGTGGGTCGGTCCGGCGCGACGGTCCGGCGGAGCGGGGAAGAGCGGATCTTCTCCGGCGGGTCCACCTTCCCGCTGGGGCTGCTGGGGGAGGTGCGGCTGCCTGCCCTGGAGGAGGGGCTGCCTGCCCGGGTGGTAGAGGCGGCACTGGCGGCAGAGCAAGTAAAAGAGGAGCTGCCACTGGAGGTAGCGGCCCTTATCGAGGAGCGGGAAGCAGCCCGCCGGGCGCGGGATTGGGTCAGGGCGGACAGGTTGCGGGAAGAGATCGCCCGCCTTGGCTATACGGTGGAAGACACGCCGGAAGGCCCTCGCTGGCGAAGGGCCAATTTGCCCTCCTATTCAGGGTGAAGCTCCGAATGGCTGTCCCCCTCTTCCTCCGGCAGACGGGCTTCCTCGCCCGCCGGTATGCCCAGGGAGAATGTGCTGCCCTGACCAGGGCCTGGACTCTCAACGCGGGTCCAGCCGCCGTGGACCTCCGCCACGTAGCATACGAAAGCCCAGCCGATCCCCAGCCCTGCGCGTCCCCGTCTCAGGGAGTCGGCGCTCTGCTCAAAGGGCTGCCCGAGGACCTCCAGCCGGTCTGGCGTCAGCCCCACCCCTGTATCCGATACCTCGATCACAACCCACGGATCGGAAAGGAAGACGCGCACCCGGGCCTTTCCTCCCGGCAGGTTGAACTTCACCGCGTTGTGGGCCATCTGGAAGGCCGCCTCGCCGAGAAGCTCGGGGTCGGCGTGGACCGGTGGGAGGTCCTCCGGCACGAAGACCCGGAAGTCCACCCCCCGCGCCTGGGCCAGCACAGCGGCCGGGTGTACTGCCCACGGGATCACCCGGTCCAGACGGATATAGCCAGGCTGGGGTTCGCGCCGCTTGGTGACCAGTTCGGCGAACTTGACCACGCCGGTGATCATACGGTGGAGGCCTGCGATCTCCGTCATCAGGTCATCCAGGGCCTCCTGCTGGAGCTGCGTGAACCCCTCGCTGGTCCGCTGGAGGACCTGCAAGGCCAGGCCGATAGCCGCGAAGGGGGTGAGCAATTCGTGGGTCACCGCGCTGAGAAACGAAGCCTTCAGCCGGTCCAGCTCCTCCAGACGGCGGCGCGCCTGTTCCAGCGCCTGTCGCTCCTGCCGTTCCCGCTCGAACAGCTCCCGTAGTTCCCGGGCATAGACCACCAGCTGATCGGCGGGCATAGAGGAGGGGTCGGGCTGATGGGCGCGGAACTGGAGAGGATGGCCGGAAAGGGCCTCTTTGACCAGATCAATCAGCTCGGTCGGGCTGAAGGGTTTGGTGAGGTACTCGTCGGCCCCTGCTGCAAGCCCCACCAGCCGGTCGGCCTTTTCCGTCTTGGCCGTGACAAGGATGACGGGGATCGATGCGGTGGCAGGATCGGTCTTCAGGGTCGCGCATACCTCGATGCCCGACCGGCCTGGCATCATCACATCCAGAAGGACCAGGTCGGGCTGCAGTGCGCGGGCCAGGGCCAGAGCCTGCTCCCCATCGTGGGTCACCACCGTCTCCAGCCCCTCCAGGTCCAGCGTCGCGGCAATGGCGGCTGCCAGCGATCGCTCATCCTCCGCGATCAGGACCGTCCGCCTCGGTTTTCCCTCCGCCGGCTTCTCTCTGCTCATCTTCAGGGGCCGTCTCTTTTTACAGGGTTCAGGATGGACAATTTCATTATACGGCGAAGCCAGGGAATAGCAAGTAGGTGCGGCCGGATCGGTCGGGCGCATTTCAGTTTTTTGGAAGATGTGGTAGCTGCCTGCGCTGGAGGCTAATTACTCTACCTGGCCCTCATCCCACCCCTAGGGGGAGGAGTGAGGGATCAAACCACCATCAGGTGGGCAAAATTAAGGTGTAACTCGCCACCAAACTGAAATGCGCCCGATCGGTCGCCCCTACTTCCCTTTGCGCCGGGTGTAAGATATAATTACAAAACCAGCCACTCGACGCTTCTCTCAGAGTCCAAAGGAGGAGGAAATGAGCACAACCATGGGCGCTGATCTCCTGGTCAAATGTCTGATCCAGGAAAAGGTCCGTTTCATATTCGGCATTCCTGGCGGGCAGCTCTGCCCCATCCTGGATGCCATCCGCCGTTTCGGGCATGAGGCGGGGCTGGATTTCATTATGACCCGCCACGAGCAGGCCGCTGCCCATATGGCGGACGCCTACGCCCGGGTCACGGGGCAGCCCGGCGTCTGTATGGGCACGGTGGGGCCAGGGGCAGCCGACCTGGTGCCCGGCGTCTACGCCGCCTGGGCCGATTCCATCCCGCTGGTGGTGCTCACGGCCCAGACCCAGACCTGGAAGAGCTATCCGGAGCGGGGCTCGATGCAGTCGCTGGATCAGGTGGACCTCTTCCGGCCGATCACGAAGTGGCAGGCGCGGGTGACTCACTGGCAGCGCATCCCGGAACTGGTCCAGCGGGCCTTCCGGATCGCCCTCTCCGGCCGCCCCCGCCCGGTCCACCTCGACCTCCACGTGGACGTGCTGATGGCCACCGGAGATGAATCCTCCCTCACCTTCCGCCCCCTTCCTCCGGAGCGGTACCGGCCTCAGCAGGGCCCCGTCGCGCCGGCCGAACTGATCGAAGAGGCGGCCCGGATGCTGGTGGAGGCCCAGCGTCCCCTCATCCATCCCGGCTCCGGCGTCCTCCGCGCCGGGGCCTGGGAGGAGGTCCGCGAGCTGGCGGAGTACCTCTCCGCCCCCGTCACCACCAGCGTGGGGGCCAGCGGCGTGCTGCCGGAGGACCACCCCCTCTGCCTGGTCGCCGCAGGCTACGGCGCGCTGGGGGCCCAGGCGACGGCCGACCTGGTCCTCCTGGTGGGCGGACGGTTGGGAGATGTGGATTTCTGGGGGCAGCCTCCCTTCTGGGGAGAGCCGGAGCAGCAGAAGCTGATCCAGATTGACATCGAGCCGGAGAACATCGGGCTGAACCGGCCGGTGGACCTGGCACTGGTCGGGGATGCCAGGGCCACCCTCCGCGCCCTGATCGAGGCGGTGAAGCGGCGGACGGGGCCGATCCCGGAGCGTCCCGAAATGGCGGAGTACCGGGCCGCCCAGGAGGCGTGGCTGGCCCAGTTCCAGGCCGGCGCCCTCTCCGACCAGAAGCCGGTCCATCCCCTGCGGCTGATGCGGGAGGTGCGCGAGTTCTTCCCCCGCAACGCCATCTGTATCCTGGACGGCGGCAACACTAACCTCTGGGCCCACTACCTGAACCGGGTCTACGAGCCCCGCACCTTCCTCTGGGCCGCCGATTCGGGCCACCTGGGGACCGGCCTCCCCTACGCCATCGGCGCCAAGCTGGCCCGACCCGACCGACCGGTCTATGCCATCTGCGGCGA
>JBDOIF010000145.1:0-3451 GCA_041082215.1 Anaerolineae bacterium | reverse complement strand
GGGGGCATTTCGGCCTGCTGGAGCGCGGCGCGGTCCAGGGCGCCGCAGCAGACGATGAGGGGGGCCGGGTCGGTCAGTTGCCGGAGCTGCCTGAGCTGTGGGGCCTCGATCGCCGTATCGTGCGTGTCCAGGATGACCAGCCGGGGGCGCTCCCCGCTCCGAACCAGATGAGCGAAGGCCATCTGCGGCGATAGCACCGCCTTGACCGAATAGCCCTCTTCCAGGAGTTGCGCGCGGACCAACGCCCGGAACTTCCAATCGGCCGCGATCAGCAGGATGTCCTCCACAACTCTATTGTAGCACGTTCTACCGCGAATTTCAAGCCCCTAGGAATCCTCGGGTGTGTCCCAAAAGTGTCGGGGGAGTCAGGTGACATGGCGGATCTGCTCCCAGGCCCATTTCCACTCTTCCGCCCCTCCCATCCCCGCACTGCGTAACGCCAACATGGCTACCAACCCGTTCGTTTTCCAGCGCTGCCCCCGGCCTTTACACCGCCAGGCAATCCCCTTGCAGCCACTTTCCACCGTCCCACTCCCAATCGGATACCCTGCTGCCCGAAAGTCAGGATACCTCATCTGCTCCGCCCGCTCCCCAAAGTAATCGGCGGTCCGCGCCACCCCTTCACTCCAACTCCCCCGCGTTGCCAGCACTGCGGCGCACCCTTCCACCACTGCCCCCACTTCTCCCCGCCCCAAATGCTCTTTCAGCCGTTCCACCCAGCCCACTCCCTCCTCCCCATAGGCCTCCCGGCCCAACGCCCACAAATGCTCCACCGCATGATACCAGTCCACCACCCGCACTCCCCCAGGACAATACATCTCCGCAAAGCCATCGATCCAGGCCGCCCCATCGCCAATCACCACCGCTTTCCCCTCTAACCCAAGACCCCGATGGTAGGCATACCCCCACATCATCCGCCGAAATTCCTCTACCTCCCCATACCCCGCCAGGTACCCCACCCGGCAGGCTTCGGTCTCCCCCTGCTCCCCCGGCCCAAACTCAAAGCAGCACCCCACCTTCACCTCATGCCAGCCGTCATCCACCCGCACCATCACCCCATCCAGACTCACCCCTAGCTCCGCCTTCTGCCCCTCTCTGGGCGGGGGAGGTTCCTCCCCCTTCACCCCGCTCTCCCACAAGGCCTTCGCTTCGGCTTGACGCCTCTGGACCAGCGCACTCCCATACCGCTCAACCATCCGGTGAATGGTCGTCTTGGGCACTGCCCAATGGGCCAGTCGCCACAGCGCCTCCTCCGCCTCCCGGTACGAACTGACCGCCTGGGCGGTCCACAGCACTTGCTCAATCGCTCCCTCGCTCCACCCCTCCACCGCCCTCAATTGCCGGTCCAGGGGGGAAAACCCCCGCGCCGCAACGGTCACAGGTGAAGTAGGCTCTGCGAACCCGGATGTTCCCCTGGGTGGTCATCACCTGACGCTCCCGATACCCCTGAAAGACCCATCTCCCCCCGCACGCACAGCCTTCCTCCGGCAGATGCCCTGCCCCTTGTTCGGCCACCACTGCTTCCATCAGTTCGCTCTGCACCTGGCCCATCGCTTTTTGCACCTGCTCTTCCAGGTCCCGCAACGTGGAGCCGGGATGAGACTTGGACCACTCCAACACCGCTTTCAGTATCTCAGACAATCGGGTTACCGTTTCCTCGGCCATTCTTTCCCCTCCCACCGGCCATTTCTCCCCCTATTTTACCACACCCGACAAATTTGGGACACACCCCATTCATGGGGGTGTGTCTTAATTTGGGGGCGAGTTAGCGACGTCCTTCCAGACTTCATCGAAGCGGTGGCTGAGAATAGCGGCACGTATCGGTATCAAGTTTTCGGCGCCCTGTCGACTCCAGCGCATACCCGGGCCGCAGAAACGCGCCTTGAACTGCTTGGCGCCGCTTTCCACCATGCCGGAGCCGATCGGCCACTCTTCTTCCCGCATCTCCAGGTAATTCATGCGGCGCTGGTTATCATGAAAATAGCCCGCCTCCTGTTCTAATGCCGCAGCTCGCTCTGGCTGCACAACCGCTGCGGCCCGCAGTTCGGCGGCAATGGCGGCCGCTTGCCCCTGGTAGAGCTGCGTTTCCCGACTATTGAGCCAACGCTGGCGCGCCGCTTCGTTATCGCCTTTCAGGGCCTGGCTGGCCGCCACCAGATGCTCTTTGGCATGGTACCAGTCGATCAATTGGTGGCTGCTGCCGAAGTGCAAGGCGGCTTGGTTCCATATCCAGGGTGCCCCATCGCCCAAGACTAGCGTGTCTTGGGCCTGTTCCCACCCGCGCCGCCGCGCTTCGGCCCACACCTGCTCCCCCAACACCTCGGGCCCACCCAAATGCGCCACATAGCTGGTGTGCTGCGCATGGGCCAGCGGCATCACTTCATCGGTCTTGGCATCCAGGGTGGGTTCGACTCCCACCTCAAAAACAGCCCCTATCTTTAGTTCCTTCCACCCCTCTTGTTTGATATGGATCATGGCCCCATCGAGGGCCACCCCCATGCGCTGGTCCCGCACGACCGCCCGACTGGGCGGCGCCCATCGTTCAGGTAACGCATTCGCTTGCTGGCGTTGCTGCTCAGCCAACGCCCCAAAACGCTCCCCCCACGCCTGCGCCTGTTGCCAGATACTCCCTCGCGAAATGTTGATCCCGCCCACCTGCTGTAAGATCAGCTCCGCCGCCCGATAGGACGGCGCCAACCCGCCCAACCACACGCTCAGCCGTACTACCTCAGCACTCCAACTGCCTGCCCCTAGTTCAAGCTGGGTGTCGAGGGGGAAAAAACCCGCTGTCGCAGCGGGGGCAGTGATAATAACCCCGATCAAAACGCAATAACCCCAACCGACTTTCTACCCCCCGTCCTTTCTGCCCTTTGTAGCGCATCTCTGCCCCACAACGCGGACAGGCCGGCGTCGCCACCGGCTGGCGCGCCTCCTGACCCGCCAGCGCCACCCCGGCTAACGCCTGACCAAAACGCGCCCGTAACTCCAAAGCAACCTCCTCAATCTGCGTCAGAGTCGGCTGCTCCGCCTGCTCTTCCCAATCCAGAAACTCTTCCACCAAGGCCTGCACCTGCGCTAACAGTTCCGCACGCTTTTGCTCTCGTGTGTGTCTCATGGTGATACCCTCCTCCCCCTATCTTACCATAACTCCCCCTTTACCGCCCTGCCCCTAAATTAAGACACACCCGCGCCCGTGGGCCGTTTGACAAAGCATGACGGACATGGTAAGATGAATCTGAACGAAGGACGCTGGTCTGGGGTGAAGTGATGAGCGAGCCAACGCTCTACGAACGGTTAGGTCAATTTGGCCTCTTTCAGGGGTTCTCGGTGCCGGCGCTGATCCAGGTGGCCAGTTCTGGGGCGCTCCAGACCTTTCCCGCTGGTCATGTCCTGTACACGCAAGGGGACCCGCCCCGGTTCTTTTATCTGGTGGTGCACGGGGCGGTGTTGG
>JBDOIF010000143.1:0-2706 GCA_041082215.1 Anaerolineae bacterium | reverse complement strand
CTCGTCCCAGGGGAAGTGGTTGGCCGGGTGGGAGGCCAGCGGCACCAGGTCGGAGGTGATGCGGAAGAAGAACAGGCCCCGCTCGGCGTTCCAGCGCAGGATGCGCTCCAGACAGGCCAGGTTTCCGACCACCGTCTCCCGCAGCCGCTCCCAGGTGAGGTTGGCCAGCCGGAAGGTGCGGCTGGGGCGGCAGTCCAGGGAGAGGTTAATGCAGGGGTAGCCGACGCGCACTCAGTCCCCTCCCCTTCCCGAATCGCTGAGGGAGACCAGCCCTTCCGGGAACGGCGAGAAGAAGGTCTGCGCCGCAAGGTACGGCTCCTCAAAGCGGAGGATCCAGGCCCGCAGCACCGCCACCAGCGTGCTCAGCGGTTGCCGCCCCTCCCGATACGCTGTCAGCAGGTCCAGGAAGTACCCCTTCTCTGCCGGGGTAAGCCGGTCGGAGAGGTAGCCCAGGGCGTGCATGAGGACGTTGACGACGGCGGGGCGGCGGGGCGGGCGGGCCAGCGCGGCCCGGAACCCGGCGACGTAGGCGGCCATCACCTCGCCGACGGGCCGCCGCTGGAGGTTGGCGACGACCCGGCCCAGCTCCCGCATGCGGGCCTGGTTGTAGGCCATCAGCAGGAGTTTGTGACGGGTGTGAAAGTCCACCAGCGCCCCCATCTGGCCCGTATCCACCACTTCCCGCAGCCGGGCCAGCGCGAAAATGACGGTGAAGAAATGCTCCCGGATGGCCCGGTTGGTGAGCCGCCCTTCGTCCTCCACGGGGAGGTCGGGGAAACGGGCCCGGACGGCCCCGCCGAACATCCCCGGCCCCATCCCCACCGACGGCGCCTTCTCCGGCGCGGCGTAGAGCTTCGCGTCCCTGATCCCGCAGGAGGGGGAGCGGTTCTTGAGGATGAAGCCGTCCACCGGCGGAAGCCCCTCCAGGAACGACGCGGCGAAGGCCCGCATAGCCTCCGTCAGGTCCCGGCCAGTGGCGGGCTGCAGGAGCCGGACCTCCCCACCAACCTGGACCAGCCGGACCGGCGGGCGGGGCGCGCCCAGGCCCAACTCCACCTCCGGGCAGACGGGGAGTAACTCCACCCACGCCCGCAGGGAGTCCACCACCGGGTCGGGGATGACGCTGCCGTCATAGCGGCAGCGGTCAAATCCCAGACATTTGCTGACGACGAGACGGGGTTGGGACATAGCGCCTCCTGTGCGCCGATTAGGAATCGGCCCGGAGCGCAAGATTGAATCTTGCGCTACATCCGCCTGCGCTACATTCCGCTGGCGCCCCTCGGCGCCGGGCAGGCCAGGTCCGGCACAAAGAGCATCCGCTTCCAGGTGTAGTAGACAAGCCACGCCATCAACAGCGCCCCCAGCACCCCCGGGGCGGGCGCTCCTACCTGGCCCAGGAGGAAGCCGCCGATTGTCGGAGCGACGACGCGGGTGATGCTCCCCAGCGCCGCCGAAAGCCCCAGCGTCCCGCCCACCTCCTCCGGCCAGACGGAGCGGGTGAGCGCGGTGTTGACGGAGACCCGCAGGACGCCGGAGGCCAGGGCCAGCGGGGCCAGCACCACCAGCAGCACCGGAAGCGACGGTGTGATGGCCCAGGCCAGCAGGGAGAGGGCCAGCAGGGCGCTGCCCCCGAAGACCAGTTGCTTATCGGTAAAGCGGCGGACCAGCAGCCGGATGCCCACCCCCTGGACCAGCACCACCAGAATCCCCACGTAGGTGAGGACGAAACTGGTGGTGCGGGCGTCCAGCCCCAGCCGCTCCAGCGCGAAGAGGGAGAAGACGGTCTCAAAGATGGTGAAGGCCAGGCTGTAGAAGAGCTGGGTCTGCAGGAGCGGACCCACGCAGGGCAGGCTCAGCGCCTCCCAGAGGACGCGCAGGGAAAAGGCCGCGCGCGGCTCCCGGGCCCGCCGCTCCCGCTCCTCGCGGGGGAGCGACTCCGGAAGCCAGACCAGCACCCCCAGCAGGTTGAGGAGCGCAAGTCCCGCGGCGACCAGCGCGGGGAGCGCGTAGTTGCCGCCTCCGGCCAGCGCGCCGCCCAGCGCAGGCCCGAAGATGAAGCCCAGGCCGAAGGCCGCGCCGATCAGGCCGAATCCCTTCGTCCGCTCTTTCCCGTCGGTCACGTCGCTGATGTAGGCCTGGGCCAGCGATATGTTGCCGCCCAGGAAGCCGTCCACCACCCGGCTGGCAAACAGCATCGCCAGCGACCGGGCCAGCCCCAGCATCAGGAAGCCCACCACCGTCCCGGCAAGGCTCAAAAGAAGCATCGGCTTGCGGCCGTACCGGTCGGACAGGCGACCCAGGACCGGTGCCCCCAGGAGTTGCGTCAGCGCGTTGGCCCCCAGCAGGAGCCCCACCATCTCCGCCGTTGCGCCGAAGGTGGCCGCGTAGTAAGGGAGCAGCGGCAGGATGAGGCTGAAGCCCAGCACGTCCACAAAGACGAAGAGGAAAAGAAGACTCAGTACACGTCGGTTGTTTGGCATCGGCACCTCCAAGTCCGAGCAGGTGACAGTCACCTTTCAGGTGACTGTCACCTTCAACTCCTCCCGCCGTCGGCGGTACTCCACGATGGGCCGGTCGCCCTGGACGAGTTGCTCATCTATCCGCAGCGCGCTGGGCCTGGGGCGCTGCGTCTGCACCACCCGCCGGTCCTGATGGGCCACCAGGACGTTGAAGGGCATCGCCAGCCGGGCGACCAGGTCGCCCAGA
>JBDOIF010000056.1:0-38940 GCA_041082215.1 Anaerolineae bacterium | reverse complement strand
TGGCCGGTGCGGATGCGGCGGGTTGCATCGGGGACGTTGAGGACGGCGGGCAGGCCGTACTCCCGGGCGATGATCGCCCCGTGGGAGAGCGTGCCGCCGATCTCGGTGACCAGCGCCCCGGCGGCCACCAGCAGGGGAGCCCACCCGGGGCTGGTGGCCAGTGCCACCAGGACCTCTCCAGGCTTGAGGTCGGCCCCCTCGCCCAGCGAACGGACCACCCGCGCCCGGCCGGTATATGTGCCGGGACTGGCGGCCAGGCCACGAAGGTACAGCCCGTTTCCGCCCTCCGGCCCGACGGGGAGCAGGACAGGCCGCAGGCGGCCGTCGCCCAGCGAGTCGAGCACCGCCGGTGGCTCGACCCGCCGCTGCCCCTCCCACGCCCGCCGCCGCCGGGCTATTCGCTGTCGGGCTTCCCCCGGCGTCAGCCCTCCACCGACCAGTTCCCTCACCTCATCGGCCGTCAGGAAGAAAACGTCTTTCTGCTCCTCCAGCCGCCCTGCGGCAACCAGCTCCGCCGCCAGCTCCAGGTAGAAGTCCCGCAGCCGGCTATAGGCCAGGACAAAGTGATACTTCAGGTTCTCGCGGGCGATGGTGAAGCCCTGCGCCCGACGCAATAGAAAGCGGAAGAGCCAGCGCAGGGGCGGGTTCATACCCCGCTCCACTCGCGCCGTGGCAGCGATGCGTGCTGCCGCCGGATCGGCAGTGGGCGTCTCCTCCATCGCCCGCACCTGCATCTGCAGTGCCTTCAGGACCGGCGTGGGGTCATCCCGCCAGCGGGGAACGGCCAGTTCGAACTCCTGCGCTGCACAATGGCCGTGCCGGGCCAGGAACGACTCGACCTGCGACCAGACCGCCCGCCCCGCTTCCGTCCCTGCCAGCCGGACCGGAAGGGCCTGGGGGTCCGCCCTCAGGAACTGCTCCTGTAGCGCCCTGTCCTTGCGGATCTCCCGCGCCAGGGCCGCCAGCGCCTGCCCCACCTCGGCGCTCCGGACCCCCGTCAGCCCCGCCGTCAGAGCGGCAGCGGTGGCTGTCCCATCACTCCAACGGGCCAGCAGCTTGTCCAGGGCCTGGTAGAGCAACTCGGCCATCACCGTCACCGCCAGGTGGACCTCCATCACTTCGGCGCCCAGACGGCGCCAGTTGTCCAATTGGCTGATGGCCAGTGATGGGCCTTCGTCGAGGCGACGCTCCAGGACCGCGGCGATGGCCCTCTCGCCCTCCGCAGGCAGACGGCACAAAAGCCACAGCGCCCTCAGACCCGTCAGCGCCAGGTGAGGCAGATCTCGCCAGCCAGCCTGTGAAATGTAGAAGCGACCCATCACCCTCTGGAAGAGGGTCCCGTTGAGATAGACCCGTCCGTAGAAGCGGCTGAAGAAAGTGGTGGAGAGCTGGCCCATCCCCAGGCGGCGGAGGACTCCCCGGAAGGCCCCGTTGGTCATCGGCTCCAGCATCGACCAGCTCAGAGGGGTGATGGGGTCGGGTGCGACCTCCCCCACATTATCGCGGGTCCAGCGGGTGGCGGCCTGCGGAGTCCCCCCGACGGCGGTGACCGGCCGGGCCTGGAGCAGGTATACACGGCCGGCATGGTCCACCGCCCACTCCACGTCCTGGGGCTTCCCCGCCCACGCCTCCACCCGGCGGGCCAGGCGGACGATGGCTGCCAGCCGGACGCCATCCAGCAGGCCATCTCCCAGGGCGCGGCAATCCTTCTCCCGTCGGACGACGTAGCGGCGCGGTGCGGCCTGGCCTCCCACCAGCCGCTCTCCGCTCCCCGCCACCGCCTCGACAACAACCACGTCCCGACGTCCACTCGCGGGGTCGAGGGTGAAGGCCACCCCGGCCTGGGCGGCGTCCACCATCCGCTGCACCACCACCGCCATCGCCGGCTCCGTTTCTATCCCCCGGGAGTGGCGGTAGGCCAGGGCCTGCTCATTCCACAGGGAGGCCCAGCACCGCCGCACCGCTGCCAGAAGCGGCCCCTCACCGACCACGCCCAGGACCGTCTCGTGCTGCCCGGCGAAAGAGGCGACGCTCCCATCCTCGGCCACTGCGGAGGAGCGGACCGCTACCGGGCCGGTTCCCATCGCCCGGTAGGCCCTGCCGATAGCTTGCGCGATCTCCGGCGGCATCTCCCCTTCCCAGAAGGCCGCCTGGGCGCGGGCGGCAGCCATTGGGTCTTCCCCGGTGAGCGCTTCGGTCAGGTTCCGCTCCAGGCCGTTGGCGGCGACGAAGGCCCGGTAGGCATCGGCAGTGACGATGAAGCCAGGGGGCACGGGGAAGCCAGCCTGAGAGAGCCGGGCCAGGGCATACCCTTTACCTCCTGCCCCGAGGCGGTGGGCCTGTTCGCTCCGATCCAGAGGTAAGATGAAACCGCCTGTCATCCTTTCCTGCCTCATAGGCCTCGTTTCACAACCGACCGCAGCGCCCGCACCGGCCACGTCCCCGCCCAGCGCCGGGGGTCGTACAGGCCGTACGGCAGGGCCAGCCCGACCACGAAGACGAAGTTGGGCCAGTAGCAGAGGGTCAGCCAGACCCCCAGGTAGAGGGGAAGCAGGACCGTGGGGAAAGGGTGGTGGATCAGGTGCAGGAGGTCGCGCGGCGGACCCTCCGGCGATTCATCGTAGGGGTCCACCCACTCGCCCCGCTCCAGCCGCAGCCAGGCGCGGCCCAGGGTAAAGGGGAGGAGCGCCAGGTATCCGACCACCAGCGGCCAGACCGGGGAGATGGACCATTTCCCGATAGGGACCAGGGGCAGGTCGGCCAGCAGCACCGCCAGGACGGCCCCCAGAAGCAGCGTTTCCAGCTCCAGGCTGATGCCGTAGATGCGGGCGATAGCCCGATGGCCGTGGCGAACGGCGAAGGTCCGTGCCCCAGCCACTGCATCCTTCTCCCGATCCCGCATCTGGTGGCCCACGTCGGAGCAGATGCCCCGCAGGGCGATGTAGGTGATGAAAGCCAGCGCTCCCAGGGTGAAAAGATGGCCCAGGGCGGCAAAGGCCATCGCTGCCGGCAGCGGCTGCTGGGCGAGGATCGTGGCCGCCAGCCCCAGCCCGCCCCGCTCCTTCAGCCGCACCGGCGGCAGGGAGTAGAAGGTCGCCAGCAGCCACCAGGCCCCCCAGAGGGGCAGGAAGCCGGGCCTGTGGACAAAAGGCAGCCCCAGCGCCACCACCAGCGCCAGTACCACGGCCAGCACCGACACCCCTTTCGCCCGACCCATTCCGGAAAAGACATTGCGCTTCCCCGCCCGCCGGTCCAGGTCCAGGTCCGCCCAGTCGTTGACCAGGTAGCCGTAAGCGGTCCCTGCCAGGCTGAGGAGCAGAAAGAGGCCCACGTCCCGCAGAAAGTCCAGGCCGAACCAGCGTCGGGCCAGCGCCACGTAAAAGAAGAGGGCGACATTCTGGAAGATAGAATTGTAGCGCAGCAGGCCCCAGTGACGCCAGGAGAGGAAGTTCAGAAGCTTCATCACGACCTCATCTTTCTGCCTTTGCAAGCAGACGTGCCCGCAGCGTCTGCATCAGGTCCCTGTAGCGGCCCAGGTCGCTGCGCCGGAAACGCAGGGCATCCTCCAGCGAAAGGCCCGATTCCCGATGGAAGGCCCACAGGAGCACCAGGCCTGTCGCGCTGTAGGCCAGGCCGGAGGCCAGCGCGGCGCCGACGATCCCCCAAAGGGGGATAAAGAGCCAGTCCAGGGCGACGTTCAGCACCAGGCCCACCACTGCCGCCAGGATCGAGACCTGTTGTCGGTCGCGGCTGGAAAAGTTGCGGGATAGCACCTTGTAGAGGGTCATCATCGTCGCGCCGGGGACCAGGAGCAGCAGCGGCCGCACAGCGGGAGCGTACTCCGGACCGTACAGCAGCGGGATCCCCACAACGCCAGCCGCCAGGACGGCCACGCCGGTCAGAGGTGTGACCAGCAGCGTGTGTCGGCAGACCTCGGCTGTGACCTGGTGGACCTGGGACTCCTCGGCGGCGGAGAGTTTGGGGAAAAGGACCAGTCCCACCGAGTTGGGGATGTACCAGATCATCTCCGCGACAGAGGTGGCAATCCCGTAGAAGGCCACGTCCCGTGGAGTGAGGAAGAAGGCCACCAGGTAGATGTCCAGCCGGTAGGTCAGGTGGCCGATCAGGTTCTGGGAGTAGGACTTGAGGCCGTAGATGAGCGAATCCCGCACAAGCGTCCAGTCAGGACGGAGGCGTGGGCGGGCGAAGCGGCCCACGACGAACAGGCTCAGTCCGGTAGCGCCCAGGATCCCCCCGCCATAGGCGACGGTGGCCCATCCGATCCCTCCCCGGAAGACCAGCAGGGCCAGCACCATCGAGATCAGAATCGCAGCCGGCATCATCAGCCGGAGCAGGTTGAACAGGCCAAAGCGCTGAAAGGCGCGCGGGATCGCCATCCAGTAGGTGTATAACAGCATCACGGGCGAAAGGACCAGGATGAGGCCGAGGTAGTGGGGGGGCAGCCCGCGCAGAAAGGTGGTCAGGGCCAGCCCACGGGCCAGCCACAGCCCTGTGCCCACCAGCAACCCGGTTCCGGCGGCCAGATAGACCGCATTGGTGGCGACGACGGCAGCCGGGCGGTTTTTGCGAGCGATGAAGTAGACATTGGCCTGCGAGATCCCCAGGTCGGTGAAGGCGACAAGGGTGACTGGCAGCGTCATCACCAGCGTCAGCACACCCCTCCGGTCCGGGCCCAGCACACGTGCGCTCACGATTCCGATCAGCAGGTTGATGAGCACGGTCAGCACTTCGGTGAGGAACGTGCCCAGGACGTTTCGGAAAAACCGCATCTCCCCTCACTCTCCAGATTTTCACATGGAGGCACAGATGTCACAGAGCTCTAAAGATCCTCTCGATATTTCTCCGTGTCCTCTGCGTCTCTGTGGTTTCCATCCATACCCCGGTCCTTAAGGGTCGCCACGGGCCGCAGCCGGGCGACCGGGCGGACGATGGCGTGGGCTGCCAGCGTGCCGGCCACGGCCCAGAGACCTGCGTCGCTCAGATGGGGGACAGGTTGAGGGGAGGCCCCGTCGTATCCGTAGATCCAGGTTCTTTCCGTCCCTGATGTCAGCGGCCGTCCCAACCGTGCGATGGCCTTTCCTGCCCCGTGGCTGGCCGAATGCAGCGTGGCGGCTGCCCCCACTTCTCCCACACACAGCAGCGAGGAGGCCCGCTCGCAGCCGGGGAGCAACGCCGGATCGCCCGGACGGACGCGGGCAGCGTTGTGGCGGTGCACCCATATTTGGCGGCCTCCGATCTCCTCCCGCCAGATGCCGTTGTGGGGCGCGTCCCACAGCAGCCGCACCCGTCCCGTGCCCCCGGCGGCAGCCAGCGCCTCTGCCACCATCCCCCAAAGCGCCAGCCGACCGGCAGCGGCGTAATTGGCTGCCGCCCCCAGCGCCCAGCGGCAGAGCCGCCCCGCCACCGAGTCGGCCCGGATGGGGACCCAGCGACCCGGCCAGAAGAGGCGCATCCGCTCCCAAAGGGCCTGCGGTGAAGAGACCTGCCGTAGATGGTAGG
The DNA here is from genome assembly GCA_041082215.1 of Anaerolineae bacterium. GTDB lineage: Bacteria > Chloroflexota > Anaerolineae > B4-G1 > DUEL01 > JBDOIF01. The sequence continues at coordinate 33,420 of JBDOIF010000056.1, read as the reverse complement.
GGAGCTTGACCCGCCACTCCATCCACCTCCCCCGCCGGGAGTTCTTCCGCCTGTGGGCAAAAAGCCGACCCACAACTGCCCCCAGATGGCCGGAGTCGGCGTGGACCATCAGTACCACCTGCCCGCTCTCCACCCCCCACTCCGCCGCCTTCCCCGGGTCCAGCACCTCCTCCACCATCTGGACCTCCAGGAAGTGGTTCCCCCGGCCCACCAGTCCGAACTCCTGGCGGGCCAGCGGCCGCAGCCATTGGGGAATCGCGCTCAGGATGGCCGCTCCCTCGGCGGCGGCCTCGTCGGGGGAGAAGGCGTTCCCTTCCCCTTCCATCGTCTCCATCACCACCACCCGCTCTTCCCGCTCCCTCCAGGCGGAAAGCCCACCGAGCAGGACGGTATCGAGGGCCGTTTCGTCCAGCGCCGGTTCCCTCCGTTGGGGGTCCAGCCGGGCCGCCAGGTAGCCGAAAAACCGGTCCAGCCGTCGGGGAGTGGCGAAATCCGCCTCCAGATCGGTCAGGGCCAGCCCCATTCCGCAGTGGGGGGAGGGGCTGGTGAGCCCCAGCACCAGCACATCCTCCGTGGCTGTCGCCAGGCTGGAGGGACTCTCCAGATCGGGCTTCCAGTGCAGGTCCGGCAGGGCTACGGGGGGGAGGGCCAGCCAGGGGGCGCGGGCCAGCTCCTCCACCGCCTCCAGCGCCTCCGGCGGGGGCGGGAGGTCCGGCGGTGAGATGACCACCGGGCGTCGGCTCCGCTCCAGGGGTTCAACCATCCCTTTCCGTCCTTTCCAGTGCCTGCCGTACCGCTTCCACCAGATCGTCCCCTTTGCCCAGAGTGACCTCATAGGAGGGAAGCGTTGCCAGTCCCTGAAGGTTTACCCACCGCCAGAGCGGGTTACCGACCTCCGGGATCAGGTGATGGACAGCAGTGGCGCATTCCTGATAGGCCAGCCACTCCTGGGCGTGCAGGTCGCCGACCCATAGCCGGCAGAGGGCATCGCTCTCTTCCAGGCGCCTGATCCTGCCCTCTCGTCCTCGCTGCAGGAAGATCAACTTCCGGGGCCGTGTGATCTCGGCCTGCCGGTGAGGCTCCGGCTCGAAATCTTCCCGGTGATGGGAAAAGGTCCGACCAGCCGACCGGACTCCTTCCGGGGACCCGCCGGAGAGCTCCTGGGCCTGCCTGTCCACGTGGAGCGGCTCCGGACAGGCCCACACGAGGTGGCCGTCGGTGAAGAGGAGGTTATCGGAGAGCACCCGCCACCCGGGGAGGGTCAATGCGGCCCAGACAAAGGTGGACTTCCCGCACCCTGGCAGGCCGGTCAGCACGACCCCCTCCTCCCCATCTGCCAGCCCGGCAGCATGGATGAGGCTCCATCCCCGCTCCCGCTCCATCCACCATCCCAGCGGGAAGTAGACCAGGTAGTAGAGCAGCGGGACGTAGAGGCGGGCCCGCGCAGCCCAGGAAAAGCGGGCCAGCCAGCGCGCCCGGCGGGTCGGCCAGCGGTAGGCGGCATGAATTTGCAGGCTGGCCTGTCCCCATTCCATTTCCAGCTCGAGGCCGGGCACCGGTCGGATCTCGCTCAGCCGCAGCCGTCCATCGCCGATCCATACCCGCCTTCCCAGCGGCTCCAGGTCGGTCGGAGGTAACCGTCGGCCCCATTCGAGCCTCACCTCGATGGTTGGATGAATTCCATCCCTGGCCTGTAGGGGGCGCAGGTACTGGCGGGCGAAGGAGAGGAACTCCTTCCCCTCCGTCTCCAGCCTCAGGCCCACCTCATGGAGAGCGCAGTTCAGGCTGGTTGCCACGTCAACCCCTCCCCTTCTACCCAGTGAAGCGGCGGCCCCCAGGCCCCGGCGACGAACCCTGCGACCCAGGCGTAGAGGCCAGGCAGGAGGAGGAGGGAGGCCAGCAGGGAGCGGCGAAGGACGGAGGGGGCATGGTTGAGAAAGACCCCCAGCGTCCGCGCCCATTTGTAGAGGGGCAGAAGCGGCGAGGCCAGGAGTGCCAGCACAGGCGAGCGGGCCAGGAAGGCCCCCTCCTCTCCTGTCAGCCGGAGGACGCGGGCGGTGATCTGCCCGATCCGGTGCTGGTGGATCAGGTAGGAAGGGAATGAGGCACGGTGGAAGTGGCGGATCCGTATGGAGGGGTCGAACCAGATAGCGACGCCGTGGTGCGCCAGTCGCCAGTGGAACAGGAGGTCCTCCTGAGGGTAAAACCGGGTGGGGAAGCCGCCGAACCGGGCAAAGATGGAGCGGTGGTAAGAGATGTTGCACGTAGGCACATGGCCCACCATCCGCGGGCTGCCCACCGGCAGAAACTCCCGGAATTCTCCCATATATCCCGCCCGGGCCACCAGGCTGGCAGGATTGCCGTTCTCCACCGCCCCGCCCACCACCAGATGGCCAGCCCGTTGCGCTTCCAGCATCCGCCCCAACCAGTCTGTCGGAGCGACGCAATCGGCGTCCAGGCAGGCGATCACCTCCCCCTGCGAGCGGGCGATCCCCAGGTTGCGGGCAGTGCCGGGGTCGGTGCGCTGGAGCAGATGCAGGAGGCGCACCCAGGGAAACTCCCCGGCAATGATCCGGTCGGTCCCGTCGTCGGAGCTGTCAACGACGATCACCTCGTATGGCTCAGGGCAATCCTGAGCTTGCAGGGAGGAAAGGGTCTGCCGGATGGTGGCAGCGGCGTTGTAGGAGGGGATGATGACCGAGGCGGCAATCCGCTCGCCAGTAGCGGGGGTGGCTATTCGCGGGAAGACCTCGCTGGAGAGGGATTCCACCTCCTCACGGCAGGTTGGGCAGACCAGACGGGGGGCCACAAAACGGCTTCCGCATCGGGGACACTCGGTCCCGAGAAGCCGATACCGCTCTTTACTTCGTCGCCAGATACTCACGCCAGACATCCCTGCTCCCTCCTCAGCGGACCTGGCCCATCTCCCGAAGCCAGGCCACCGTTCGCCTGAACCCCTCTTCCAGTGTCACGCAGGGGTTATAGCCCAGCTCCGCCCGCGCCCGGGCGTGGCTGAAGCCCCGGTCTACTGTCAGCGTGGCCACGGCGTCGCGGGTGATCGGCGGACGCCATCCCAGCGCACCCCATACCCGCTCGGCCCACCCTGCAAGGGATCGGGCCAGCCCCTCCGGCACGTGGAAGGGCGGGGGAGACTTCCCCAGGGCCGCACACGCGGCCAGCACGACCTCCCGCATCGTCACCGGGCGAGGGCCGGAAAGGATGTAGACCCGGCCCACGCTCCCTCGCTCCCATGCCAGCCTCATCCCCTCCACCAGGTCCTCCACATAGACCAGGTCCACGCGGTTGCGTCCATCCCCCACCGGCAGGAACCGTCCCCGCGCCAACCGGACCAGCAGTTGGGCCACCATCCCGGTCTGGTCACCTGGCCCGTAGGAGATGACCGGGCGGACCACCACGGCGGGCACCGCTCCGGCCCGTGCAGCCACCACTACCAGCCGTTCCGCTTCCATCTTCGTGCGGTGGTAACCGACCTGGCTGGTCGGTTGGGCATAGGGCAACGTCTCGTTGGCGTCAACCCGGCCAGGGTAGCGGGCCACCCCTACCGAGCTGCAGTAGACGAACCGGCCCACCTCGGCCTGCATGGCCGCGGCCAGCAGGTGACAGGTCCCTACGGTATTGACCGTCCGGTAGGTTGCCAGCGGCACTCCCCACCGGTCCCGAAGGGCGGCCAGATGGAAAATCGCTTCGGCCCCCCTGACGGCCTCCGCGAGCGTCTCGGGCCGCGTCAGGTCGCCGATGACCGTCTCCACTCCCTCCTGCTCGAGCTGGGGGGCCGGGTTACGGACCAGCGCCCGGACGGTATGGCCCTGCTCGATCAGGTGGCGGACCAGGTGGCCGCCGATGAAGCCCGTGGCGCCGGTGACCAGCACCATCATACATGCCCATCCTTCCGCACCAGCTCCCACGCCACACCGATCAGCGAAGGGGGATGCAGGAGCAGGTTGGTGTAGGCAGCGTTGGCCAGGGGGCAATCACAGCGGCCCGCCCGGACCTCCTCCCGCAGCTCCCGGGCCTTTTCCCCCCACCAGATGCGGCGGAAATCGTAGCCGGCCCGACGGAGGTTGCCGACCGGGGCCGCACGGGTGCAGCAGAACCAGACGTCCCCTTCCGGCGAGACCTGGGCGGAGGCCCAGCCAGCATAGCATGGGATCACCTGTCGGCGCTCCCGAAGCCACCGCTGGACCAGCCGGTAGTACCGACGGCGGAAGGCCGCCGTCACCCGGCCCAGGCCGGAGGGGGGATAAATGGACTGAAGGGCCAGCACCTGCTCAATGGCCTCGCCGTATGCGGCGGGGCCGGGTGTGATCTCCGCGCCGACCGTCCCCAGCTCCACCCGTTCTTCGGCGATCTCGGTGATATAGGAGTCGGGGGCCAGCTCCTGCCGGATGCGGGCGGCGAGGGCCGGCACGGCCGGGGCGTTCAGGCGGGAGACGACGGTGTGGACCCCTAGACTCAGATTGGAGGCCTTTATTGCCCGCAGCCGCCGGTAGGTCTCCATTGCCCGCTCGAAGTTGCCCGGAACCCCACGGATGTGATCGTGGTCTGCCCCCCAGCCATCCAGTGAGAGGTTGACGACGATCCGGGTGTGGGGACAGGCGGCCGTCACCTGGGCGACGGAGCGGGCGATCCGCTCCGGCAGGAGGCCGTTGGTGGGGATGTTCAGGATGGCGGGCCGGCAAAGCTCGCAGGCACGGCGGATGACCTCGACCGCGTCTTCCCGCAGCAGCGGCTCTCCCCCGCTGACGGTGATCCAGTAGGGCGCGTGGCCCAGGGAGCGGAACACCCGGTCCCATTCCTCCACCGTCAGCTCCTCCGCCTCCTTCCGCCAGACGTTGCAGGTGGCGCAGCGGGAGTTGCAGCGGTAGGTGAGGCTGAGGGTGAGGTTCATCGGCAGGGGCCGGGGCCATCCCCACCGTCGGGAGGCCCAGTAGCCCGGAAGCCGCCAGAGGAGTTCAATCGCGCGCATCCCCAAGCTCCGCGATCACCGCGAAATGGTGGGCGAAGGGGACCTGCATCCACGCCGGGCAGGTCCGTTCCAGCCAGCCCAACCGATGCATCCGCCGGTGGAGGTCGGCGTGGGTGATGGGGTCGAAGTAGGGAAGCTCCTCCGGCCCCCAGCGGTATCCGCCCCGGCCGTTGCCCTTCAGCAGCCGCCGGGCTGCGGGGACCATAGCCGCGAGCCAGGCCCGGGGGTCGAGGATGTCCGGCCAGGGGGCAACGTCCAGCCAGCGCACCTCCAGGAGACGAAGGCCGGCCCTTTCCAGGAGCCTTCGCACCACTTCTGGATGCATAACCCTCCGATCGCCGTAGGGCCAGGGGAGGCGGGTGCGCCGGTGGTAAAGCCGCCGGGCAGGGAAGCCGTAGTTGCGCCGGTTGGGCACGACCAGGGCGACGTACCGGCGGGAGAGACGGGCCATCTCTCCGATCAGAGCGGCGGGGTCGGTAAAGGGAAGGCGGTTGAAATTCCAGACCAGGTCGAAGCGATGGGGAGGGGAGAAAAGGGGAAGTTCGTCCACGCGGATGAGGTCCACCTGGGCCAGGCAACCCTGGGCGGCCCAGGCCCGTTGGGCCAGGGCGATCTCCGCCGGGTTCTCCAGGACGACCGTGACCAGGCAGCCGCGCAGGGCCAGGGGGAGGCTGTGGATGCCGGGAATGCCCGCCACCCCGTCCCCTGGCCCCTCCAGCACGAAACGGACCGGGAAGCGACCTACCAGCTCCTCCAGCCACCGATATATGGCGAATCGCTCGTAGGTCGTGCCCAGGCCCTGATCGGCCTCACAGGCAGCTACCGGATTTCTTTTTTCCATTACCACCGAAAAGGGATAGGCGAAAAGACGTGCCATCGCTGTGTTCCCGTCGGAGGATGGCGGTCGTCGCAGCGCTCAGGTTGGGCACCACGGTGAAACCCCGTTCGCCGTGAAGCCAGCATTGCAGAAGCTGGCGTCGTCCCCGGCCGGTGAGCACCAGATAGCGGCGACACCCCACCGCACGGCCTGCCTTCATATCCGACTCCGCGTCTCCGATCAGATAAGAGCAGGAAAGGTCCAGCTCCAGCTCTTCCGCTGCCATCAGCAGCAGGCCCGGCTGGGGTTTACGGCAGGTGCAGTGCTCGTCAGGCCGGTGCGGGCAGTACATCACCCGGTCCACCCGACCGCCGGCCGCCTCAATCGCCCCCACCATCCGCGCGTGGATGGCATCCACCATCTCGGCGGAGACCATCCGCCGGTTGATAATAGCCTGATTCGTGATCACAATAATGGGCAGGTCCAGGGAAGCCAGCCGGGCCATCGCCTTCAGCGCACCGGGGAGGAAGACGAACTCCTCCCAGCTCTTCACATGGTCGTTCCTGTTGCGACAGATCACCCCATCACGGTCTATAAAAACGGCTCGGCGCATACATAGCTCCATAGGTGGGAGAAGCCGGGAGGTAGGGGAAGGGGGAAGGCCTCCGGCCTCGCTGGACGACCTTTACGCCTTTTCCACGATGTCGGTTACGAGGGGCAGCCGGGGGGCAACCTGGGGATGCGACCACGGCACCCCCTGCATCACCTGAACGCCGTCGAAGTCGAAGGAGAACTCCCGCTGCTGGAGGCCCATCCTTTGCAGCCCTTCCGCCACTGCCCCCTGCCGTTCCGGCGGGCAATACAGGAGGAGGAACCCTCCACCCCCTGCCCCCGTCACCTTTCCGCCCAGCGCCCCCCGCTCCCGGGCCACCTGGTAGCACTCATCGAGGAAGGGGGTGGATATGCCTTCCACCACTCCCCGTTTCTGTTGCCAGGAGCGATGCAGCAACTCTCCGAAGGCCTCCAGGTCTCCCGCCAGAAGCGCGGACCGTATCTCCTCGCCCAACTGTTTGATGAGATCCAGCCGCTGGACCGTCTTCGGGTCTCCTAGCTCACTGGCCCGGCTCTGTCGGCGCAGGATGGTGGAGGACTGGCGCGACTTGCCGGTGAAGAACAGCATCAACCCTGCCTGCAGTTTCTCGATGAGTTCTTTGGGGAGCATCAGAGGCTCCACCTCCACCCTGTCCCGCGAAAAGCGGATGCAGTTCAGCCCTCCGTAGGCCGCCGCGTACTGGTCCTGCTTGCCGACGGGCATCCCCAGCTTCTCGATCTCGATGTAGCAGGCCAGCTCCGCCACCTCCCCGGGACCCAGGTCCAGGCCACACCAGAAGGCCAGCGCCTTGATCATCGCCACGGCCACGCTCCCGGAGGAACCCAGGCCGGTCCCGGGTGGAACCTCCGAAGCAAGGAAGATCCGCACCCCTTTGCCGACGTTGAAATAGTAGGTGACCGCCTTCGGAAGGCTCAGGTCGCCGTCCCAGATCAGGTCCTCGCAGGTCGGCCCCTCGCTCAGTGCCCGGTAGTCGGCCGAGATGATCTGCACGCCGTCCGCACCGTTGGGGGTGAGGATGGTGTAGACGTAGTGGTTGATCGTCGCGCTCACCACCATCCCGCCGTGCCGTTCATAGTAAGCTGGCAGGTCGGTCCCCCCTCCCCCAAAGCTAATGCGCACCGGCGCTCGGGCTATGAGCATCATAGTTTCACCTCCCACCTCCCTATAAATAAGCCGTGCAAAGCCCGGTCAGGCTTCTCTATAATATAGGTTTGCTTCGTCAGGGTTCGGTAACGAAGAAATTGGAAAATAATTAGAGATTCTTCCTCTGCCCTCCAAGCGTTCGGGAGTTCTAGCCCTTTTCTAGGAATCTGGTCACCTTAAACCAACCCCCCCGCTGTAAAATGCCATGCAGTAAAATCTAGGGAGGAAGAGGACAATGATTGTCGAAGCAGTGTCCGTAGAGATGCTGATCCGTCGCTATGTCCTGGAGAACTTCCTTTTCACCGACGACGGGTCCCAACTGCGGGATGAGGCCTCTTTCCTTGAAGAGGGCATCGTTGATTCCACCGGCGTGTTGGAGCTGGTGATGTTTGTGGAGGAGACCTTCGGCATCACCGTTGAGGATGAGGAGATTCTGCCCGATAACTTTGACTCCGTTGCCCGCCTGGCCCGGTACGTGCGGAGAAAGTTGGGGGAGGCGGGAGATGGTGCTGGTGAATGACTTCCTGCAGGACAGCGCGGAGCGGTTCCCGGACAAAATCGCCCTGGTCTGCGATGGCCAGCGGCTGACCTATGCTCAGATCGAGGAGCAGGCCAACCGGCTGGCGAACGGGCTGCTCCGGTTGGGCATGGGGCGGGGGGATCGGGTGGCGGTGTGGCTTCCCAACTCCGCCGAGGCCGTGATCGCTATCTTCGCTATCCTCAAAGCTGGCGGCGTTTTCACCGTGGTCAATCCCACCACCAAAACGGACAGGCTGGCCTACGTCCTGAACAACTGTGCCGCCACCGGCCTCTTTGTCTCTGCCCGAACTGGGAAGGAGGCCCTCCGCCTGCTCCGGGCCGTCCCCTCTCTCCGCTTTGTCGTCCTCTGTGGGGAGAGGGCGGAAGAGACGGCGCAGCAGGGGCCGGAGCTGGCTTCCTTCGACCACCTGCTGGCAAGCGCCTCTCCCATCCGTCCGCCCTGCCCGGCCATTGACATTGATCTGGCCTGCCTGATCTATACCTCCGGCAGCACCGGCGACCCCAAAGGGGTGATGTCCACCCACGCCAATATGGTCTTCGCCGCCTCCTCCATCATCCAGTACCTGGAGAATACGCCGGAGGACATCGTCATCAACGTTCTCCCCCTCTCTTTCGACTACGGCCTCTACCAGTTGTTGATGGTCTTCAAATTCGGCGGCACCCTCGTCCTGGAGCGGTCCTTTGCCTATCCGGCGGCGGTCCTGCGGCGGATCGAGGAGGAGCGGGTGACCGGCCTCCCCGGCGTGCCGACCCTCTTTGCCATGTTGCTCCAGATGGACCTGGGCCGCTTCGATCTCTCCTCTCTTCGCTACCTCACCAACACCGCCGCCGCCCTGCCGGTGGAACATATCCGTCGGCTGCGGGAGGCGTTCCCCTGGGCCCGCCTCTATTCGATGTACGGCCTCACCGAGTGCAAGCGCACCCTCTACCTGCCGCCGGAGGAGCTGGACCGGCGGCCCGGATCGGTGGGGATCCCCATCCCTGGCACCGAATGCTGGGTCGAGGATGAGGCCGGCAACCGGCTGGGGCCGGGGGAGATCGGCGAGCTGGTGGTGCGCGGCTCCCACGTGATGCAGGGGTACTGGGGGGATCCGGAGGAGACGGCCAGGCGATACCGACCAGGCCGCTACCCGGCGGAGCGGCTCCTCTACACCGGCGACCTGTTCTGGATGGACGAAGAGGGGTTCTTCTACTTTGTCGCCCGCAAGGACGACATTATCAAGAGCCGCGGCGAGAAGGTGGCCCCCAAAGAGGTGGAGGGCGTCATCTATCAGTTGCCCGGAGTGGTGGAGGTAGCCGTCGTCGGCGTGCCCGATGAACTGCTGGGACAGGCGATCAAAGCCTTCATTGTCTGCGGCGACGGCCACGCCCTCACCGAGCAGGAAGTGCTCCGCCACTGCCGCCAGCACCTGGAGGACTTCAAGGTGCCCCACTACGTGGAGTTCCGTTCCTCCCTGCCCAAGACCCCCTCAGGGAAAATTAAACGGTCTGCCCTTCAGACCTGATGGTATATCGCCCGGCAGTTTTGTAGATCACGAGTTCCACGAGTCCGGCGAATGACACGAATGGTGTGAAATAGGGCGATGACCTGCCCAAGTAGCGCAGGCCGCCAGGCCTGTTTCTGGCAGGCTGACAGCCTGCACTGCGTACGGCTAGAACCGCCCGGGAACATTCATGAGATTCGGCCCGGTCGCGTCAGGTGGATAGGAGATTGAGTGTGTGCGGCATCGTCGGTATGCTGGATTGGAGCGGAGGACATCCCCCGGAGGAAGGGCTGCTGCGCCGTATGCTGGGGGTCATCCGCCACCGCGGCCCCGACGAGTTCGGCTTCTATCTGGACCACCGGGCGGGCATCGGCTGCGCGCGCCTCAGCATTGTGGATCTGAGCACCGGCCAGCAACCCATCACCAACGAGGACGGCTCCCTCTGGATCGTTTTCAACGGCGAGGTGTATAACCATCCTGAGCTGCGGGCCGGGCTGGAGCGGGCCGGCCACCGCTTCTCCACCCGCAGCGATACCGAGGTGATCCTCCACCTCTATGAAGACTTGGGGCCGGAGTGTCTCCATCAGCTCAACGGCCAGTTCGCCATCGCCATCTGGGACGCGCGGAGAGGGGAGCTTTTCCTGGCGCGGGACCGGCTGGGGGTCCGCCCTCTCTTCTACGCACAGCTCCCGGAGGGGCTTGTCTTCGGCTCGGAGATCAAGGCGATCCTGCTCGACCCCCGGGTGGAGGCCCGGCTTGACCCCTTTGCTCTGGCCCAGGCTTTCACCTTCTGGGCCCCGCTGGCGCCCCGCACCGCCTTCCAGGGGATCGCGGAGCTGCCGCCGGGCCACTATATGCGGGTGCGGGCCGGCTCCCTCCAGGTTTTCCGCTACTGGGGGCTGGACTTCCCGGAGGCGGGAGAGGAGGAGCGGCTTTCGGAGGGGGAGGCGGCGGAGCGGCTGCGGGAGCTCCTTTCGGACGCGACACGGCTCCGGTTGCGGGCAGATGTGCCGGTGGGGAGCTACCTCAGCGGAGGGCTGGACTCCTCATTCATCACCGCCCTCGTCCGCCGTCACACGCCGGAAGCGCTGTGCACCTTCTCCGTGGGCTTCGAGGAGGCCGCCTTCGACGAGCGGCAATATCAGGCCGTTGCCACTGCCTTTCTGGAGACCGACCACCGGCAGATCGAGTGCACCAATGCCGACATCGGCCAGCTCTTCCCCGACGTGGTCTGGCATGCCGAGGCCCCCCTGTTGCGCACCTCCCCTGCTCCGATGTACCTGCTCTCCCGGCTGGTGCGGGAGAACGGGATCAAGGTGGTGCTGACTGGCGAAGGGGCCGACGAGTTCCTGGGCGGTTACAACATCTACCGCGAGGACAAGGTCCGCCGGTTCTGGGCCCGCCAGCCGGATTCCGTCTGGCGGCCCCTGCTCCTGCGGCGGCTGTACCCCTATGTGGCCGACCTTTCCCGGGAGGGAGAAGCCTACCTCTCTGCTTTCTTCCGTCCCGGGTTTACAGAGACAGATCGGGTGGGCTACTCCCACCAGGTCCGCTGGCGCAACACTGCCCGGTTGCAGCGGCTCTTCTCCCCCGACCTCCGGTCGGCCCTGGGGGAGTACGACCCCGTGGGGGAGTTTCTCGCCCGGCTGGATGGGCGGATTTCCCGCTGGAGCCCCCTTGCCCAGGCCCAGTACATCGAGGTCGCTACCTTTATGTCCCCCTACCTCCTCTCCTCCCAGGGGGACCGGATGATGGCGGCCAACTCGGTGGAGGGACGGTTCCCCTTCCTGGACCATCGGGTGGTAGCCTTTGCCAGCCGTCTGCCGCCCTACTATAAGATCCGGGGGTTGCAGGAGAAGTACATCCTGAAGAAGAGCGCCCAGGGTCTGCTGCCTCCCCAGATCTGGCAGCGGAGCAAGCAGCCGTACCGTGCCCCCATCCACCCTGCCTTCTTTGCCCGGCCCTTTGACTACGTGGAGGCGCTGCTCTCGCCGGAGGCAGTGCGGGCTGCTGGCTGCTTCGACCCTCAGGCGGTAGCCCGACTGATCCACAAATGCCGGGCAGGAGCGCGGGTCAGCGAGGGGGATGACATGGCGCTGGCGGGGGTGCTCTCCGTTCAGTTGCTTCACCACCTCTTTGTGGAAAACTTCCCTCCCCATCCGGTGCGGGAGATCGAGCCAGTGCGGGTGTGCAGGGGAAAAGAACAGGGGCGCAGCGTCGCCGCGCCCCTATGATGCGTAACACCTGTCCGTGAACCGATGCGGCTCTTAGCAGGACGGCAGGGTACAGAACCGGGCGTCCAGCACCTCCAGCCCCAGCTCCTTCAAAGCCGCCACCAGCCGCTCCTGCTCCACATCCGCCACCCGGATCGTCACCTGGCGGTTGGAGGGGTCCTCCCCCATCGTCGTCCCCAGGGCCAGGATGTTGCCCCCCAGCTCGGCGATCTTGCCGGTGATCTGGGCCAGCACTCCCTTCCGCTCCGGGACCAGGAGGCTCAGCCGGACGCCGCTCTCCCGGCCGCCCAGCATCTCCAGGAAGATCTTGAAGAGGTCGGTCTCGGTGATGATCCCCACCAGCTTGTCGCCCCGCACCACCGGCAGGCCGCCGATCTTGTTATCCGCCATAATACGGGCTGCCTCCTCCAGCGGGGTGTCCTCGGTGACGGTGATCACGTTGCGGGTCATAATGTCCCGCATTTTGATCCTGGCCAGGAGGTAGGGGATCTCGTAGATGCTGAGCGTGGTGGCGGGGGAAGGGGAGACCTTCAAGAGGTCCAGCTCCGAGACGATCCCCACCAGCTTGCCGTGCTTATCCACCACCGGCAGTCGCCGGATATGCTCGCTGTGCATCAGTTGCAGCGCCTCCTCCACGGATGCATCCTCGCCGATGGTGATGGGGCGTTGGGTCATTCGATCTCCAACCAGCATGGTTAACCTCCTTACACGCAGAATGATACGTTCCCGTCCGATCTGGTGTTATTCTACCTCAAGATGGTAAACCTTGCCACTCAATCCCCCTCTTCCACCCGTTTCCATGCCTCCGCCGCCAGTTCACGGGAGTGCGCGGTAATGGCCTCCTCATCCAGCGTCAGCAGCCGCCGGTCTCGCATCAATACCTGCCCGCCGCAGACGGTGCCGGTGATCATCGAGGCCTCCAGGCCGAAAAGGAGATGCCACGGCAGGTTCCCCGCCGTCAGCGGAGTGGTGGGGTGGTAATCCAGGAAGACCAGGTCGGCGACCGCCCCGGGGGTCAGCTCTCCCAGAATCAGCTCAGGCCAGAACACCCGGGCGAGGTGGGCGTTGTTCTCGTAGGCCAGCCGCATCACCAGGTCGCCAGGCATCGCCCGGGGGTCGCGCCGGGCCAGCTTGTGGACCAGGTAGGCCGCTTTCATTTCGGCGAACATATTGTTGGAAAAGCCATCGTTGCCCAGGGCCACGCGCACTCCGGCGCCCACCATCTTTTCCACCGGTGCAACTCCCACCCCATTGTTCATGTTCGACCGGGGCTGATGGGTGACCCACGTGCCGGTCTCCGCCAGCACCTCAATCTCCTTCTGGTCCACGTGGACGCAGTGGACGGCGATGGTCTGGGGGCCGAGAACCCCTGCGTCGTGAAGCCGCAGGACGACCCGCCTGCCGCTCTTGCGAAGGCTGTCTTCCTGGTCGGCTGCATCCTCCGCCACGTGGACGTGGAAGCCTATGCCCAGCTCCCCTGCTGCGGCGACGCAGTCGGCCAGGGTCCCATCGGAGAGGGTGAGGGAGGCGTGGAGGCCGAAGGAGGCAGCCAGTCGCCGTGGGCGAGCCGCCCGTTGCGAGCGGGCGAAACGGATGTTCTCCTCAATGCCCGCCCGCGCCCGCTCCGGCCCATCCCGGTCGGTCACCTCGTAGCAGAGGGAAGCCCGCAGACCGGCCTCCTCCACCGCCCCGGCGATGGCGTCCAGGCTCCCTTCGATGGCATTGGGGCTGGCATGGTGGTCAATAAGGGTGGTGGTGCCGTGGCGGATGGCGTCCACCAGGCAGACCAGGGCGGAGTAGCGGACGTCTTCCAGGGTGAGGGCCTTATCGAGCCGCCACCAGAGCCGCTCCAGGATCTGGGGGAAGTTGGAGGGCGGTTCACCCGGGATGGCCATTCCGCGGGCGAAAGCGCCGTAGAAATGGGTGTGGCCGCAGATAGAGGCGGGCATCACCATCTGTCCTCCGGCGTCCCACCGCTCCTCGCGGGGATGGCGGGTGGTCAGCTCCATCGTCGTGCCCACCTCGGCGATGGCCTCGCCACGGATGAGGAGCGCCCCGTCTTCGATCAACCGGGGTTCCGCCCCCAGGGTCGCCAGTCGCGCGTGTGTGATCAACATAGGCGCCTCCTTTCGGAGCGTGGATGACCGGTCTGTGTCCCCTCAGGAGATTGTACTGGAGAATGGGTGGGCTGGCAAGGTAGTGTAGACAACTCCCTCGAAATCGCGTATAATACCCTCGACTTCCCGTATTGGAGAGAAGGAGAAGAGCATGCCCCGTTTCCAGCGTCCGACCGGCACGATGGACATCCTGCCGGAGGATCAACCCTACTGGGAATACGTACGGTCCCTTGCGGTCCGGCTGGCCCGGCAGGCGGGCTTCGAGCGGATTGATGTGCCGATCTTCGAGACGACCGACCTCTTCGCCCGGGGGATCGGCACAGCCACCGATGTCGTAGAGAAGGAGATGTATACGTTCGAGGACAAGGGGGGAGAATCCCTCACCCTCCGGCCGGAGTTCACCGCCGGCGTTGTCCGCGCCTACATCGAGCACGGGATGCACGTCCGTCCTCAGCCAGTCAAGCTCTACTCCCTGGGGCCGGTCTTCCGCTACGACCGCCCCCAGGCGGGCCGCTACCGTCAGTTCCACCAGTTCAATCTGGAGATCCTGGGCACGCAGGACCCGGCAGCAGACCTGGAGGTGATGGTGCTGATCTGGGACCTCTATGCGGGGCTGGGGTTTCGGGACCTGTCTTTTCAGCTCAATTCCACCGGTTGCCCCCGCTGCCGGCCGGGTTATGTGGAGGTGCTCAGGGCCTACTACCGGCAGCACCTCGACGAGGTCTGCGACGACTGCCGTCGCCGGTTTCAGACCAGCCCGCTGCGGTTGCTGGACTGCAAAGCGGAGTTATGCCAGCCAGTTATCGCTGCTGCCCCGCCCATCGGCGACCATCTCTGCGGGGAATGCGCCGATCACTTCGCCGAGCTGCGCGCGTACCTCGACCTGCTGGGAAGGCCCTACACCCTCAACCACCGGCTGGTACGGGGTCTGGACTACTACACCAAGACGGTCTTTGAGGTCTGGGCGGCCGGGATTGGGGCGCAGGCGGCGGTCTGTGGCGGCGGGCGGTACGACGGCCTGGCGGAGGCCCTTGGCGGCCCGCCAACGCCGGGCGTGGGCGTGGCGGCGGGGATCGAGCGGATCGTGCTGGTGATGAAAGCTCAGGAGATAGAGGTCCCCTCCCTGCCTGCCCCGTCCGTTTTCCTGGCCTATCTGGGCCGGAAGGGCCGCCGGGAGGCGGTCCGCCTGGCCGACTGCCTGCGGCGTGCCGGCGTAGGCGTCTGGCAGGCCTTCGACGAGCGAGGGTTGAAGAGCCAGATGCGGGAGGCGAACAGGCGCGGGGTCCGGTACGCCGTCATCCTGGGAGAGGATGAACTGGCCCGGGAGATGGCGACCGTCCGTGATATGGAGGCCGGGGATCAGACGGAAGTTCCTCTGGGAGAGTTGACGGCGTGGTTCCAGGCGCGAACCATCCTGTGAGAAGGGTGGGGATCTTCCGGCATCCCCGCATCCCGGAGGCCGCCCCGCTGGGGGGCCGGATCGCCGACGCCCTGCGCCGACAGGGGGTCGAGGTGTGGGAGACGGACCGGCTGGATGGGGACGCTGCCCGGAGGGCGGGGCAGACCGAGCTGCTGGTCACTCTGGGCGGGGACGGTTCTATCCTCCGCGCTGCCCGCACCGTCGCAGGGCTTGGGACCCTTATCCTGGGGGTCAATCTGGGGCGGATGGGGTTCCTCACCGAGGCGGACCCAGGGAATTGGGAGGAGGTGATCCCCCGCGTGCTGGCGGGAGATTACTGGGTGGAGGAACGGATGATGTTGCGGGCCGCCCTCGTGGGACCGTCTGCAGGGGCACAGCGCGCTACGCCCCTGCCGGGTGACGCGCTGAACGACGTGGTGGTGGGTCAGGGGGGGCTGGGCCGGGTGGTGCGATTAGAGGTGCGGGTGGACGGTGATCTCCTCACCACCTACGTTGCGGATGCCCTCATCGTCGCCACCCCTACCGGGAGCACTGCCTACGCCCTGGCGGCCGGGGGGCCGATCATGCCGCCTCAGCAGCGGAATATCCTCCTGGTGCCCGTTGCCCCCCATCTGAGCCTGGACCGGGCGGTGGTGCTGGCAGAGGGAGCCTGTGTACAGGTGACGGTGCTGGGCCATTCCCCGGCCACCCTTACACTGGATGGGGAGATGGTGACGGAGCTGGCCCCGGGTGACGCGGTGCGGGTCGAGGCCAGCCCCCATGTGGCGTACTTTGCCCGCGTGCGGGAGCGGGATTACTTTTACCGCACCCTGATGGCGCGGCTGGTGCCGAGAGAGGGGCAGGGGCAGTTACCTGGTCCAATCCGCGATCCATGATAGCCTTCGGTGAAGGATGATGAAGCAACTGGTACTGTTTGAGTTGGAACCCGCGCTGGAAACCTGGTCCAATACCGAGGCCCGGCAATTGGAGCAGAAGTACGCTCATCTGCTTCGAGAGGACCTGCAGTTAGGGAGCCTGGTTTCCTACATCGGTAACAAAGAAGTGCCTCTCCTGCGTCTCTATCGCTATAAAGAAGCATTCGCCTTTCGCTTTGTAGATAGATGGATAGCCCGGTTGGGATTAGGTAGAGATGATTATGTCCTGGACCCCTTCTGTGGTATGGGCACCACCCTGCTCGCGGCATCCTGCAAGGGGATACCTTCCATTGGCATTGACCGTCTGCCAGTAGCTGTTTTTATCGCACAGACTCTCCGCCTGTTTTTCTCCATCGCACCCGGGGAACTTCGTGAGATGTTCGAGCGGCTTAGGAAAGAGGTTTCTAGGGCAGAACCGGCTGCTATTGCTATGGATGTCGCTATAATGGATGTGGCCTTCCCGGCCGATGTCCTGCTTACACTGCGCAGGTGGAAGGGGGCCATTGATGCTCTGGAACAACCTTTCAGGGATATCTTTCGGTTGCTGTTCTTCTCGATCCTTGAGCCCTGCAGTTACACGTCTAAGGACGGGCAGTTCCTGAGGTTGAAACGAGACAAGAAGCTGGCTGATCCAGAGGAAGCATTAGCCAAAAAGGTGGTGGATGCCGAGAGAGATTTGCTGTGGATCCGTGAGTTAGGATGGACAACTGCCTTTTCGCCCTTCACGGCCATTCTGGGGGATAGCCGCGCGTTAAGCCAGATAGCCTTCGAACGGCCACCAACGGCGATCATTACTTCGCCGCCCTATGCCAACCGGTATGACTATACGCGTACCTACTCGTTGGAGCTCTGTTTCCACTTTGTTCAGGACTTCGCAGAACTGAGAGACCTGCGTCATAGCATGCTCCGTTCCCACATTGAATCCAGGTTGGACTCTGGTGAGACCCCTCCCCATCCGGCTGTGCGTGAGATGGTGGACTTCCTGAGGGCACGGGGTAAAGAACTTAACAATCCGAGAATCCCGGACATGCTCACAGCCTACTTTGTAGATATGCAGAAAGCCATCCAGGAATGGGGAAATGTGTTAGCTTCCCCGGCACGGGTAGCAATGGTTGTAGACAACGTCCGCTTTGAAGGTCAATTGCTTCCCGTTGACCTGATACTCTCTGAAATGGCTGAAGACGCGGGCTTTACCGTAGAGGAAGTCATCATTGCCCGCTACAAAGGTAACAGTTCTCAACAAATGGGGCGTTTCGGGCGCGTCCCCGTTCGAGAGAGTGTCGTTGTTTGGAGGAAACAGTGAAGTCGGATGTATACCGTCAGGTCTGGTTCCTGGATCAGCTAACCAAGAGCGAGTTCTTTCATCAAAAACTCCACGAGTGGAGAATGCTCTCTGTGGCCTCTGCTCTGGATGCTTTTAAGGGGGAATCTCTGGAGTGGGATTTGACCGACCTCGGCGTCTCCGAAAGTGCCTGGAAGAAGGTGATCCATCGGGGGATCAAGCCGGTCACTGTCTTTGCTCATCCGGAGGTCCTGACAAGCGTTCCAGGCGCAACTGCTTATTACCGTATGCTCTCCATGGCCTCACAGAAATCCATGGCACGAGTAGGACTCGCCGTAAGTCAGTATGAGACTGCTTCAGTTATCCCAGATCGTGCCATTGCCTGCGAGCTTTCTCGCCATCTGAACCAGATCATCAGCAGGTTGATTGAGTTCGATGAACAGATTGATGCCCGGGAGTTCGACCTGTGGCGAGGTATGGCTGCTGGCACTCAGGCCCAGGGTTCCTGGCAGAATATCAAAGGCACAAGAGTCGAAACGGTTGTGAAGGGATTGATCCAGCGGAGGTTGCGCGAAAGGGAATGGTCGGTGCAAGAAGCAGAAGACGGCACACAAATGAAACTCTCCGACGGCCGTGCGGTCATCTTTGCTGACGAGCCGGATATTGCCTTCTACAAAGGTGATGTCATTAAGGAGGGATAGACCCTGCAGGAGTTCTGGAGCGGCTGGGAGCAGCACTTAAGAGCCTCAGCCGTGTTAGAGAGGAGAATCCTGCCGCTATAACGGTGCTGATCATCCAGGGTGTGTCTATGACACCGAGGGCGAGAAATGACTTGGAGATCAATCGGCATCTCGTGACTCATTGGTTCACAATAGAAGACCTTCTGGCAGATGAAGCGATACGTGACGAGATCTTCGAGCTTCTGAACATCTGACCTCCACGGAGCACTCTCTATGTCGGAGCCATTACACTGCATCAACCATCCCAACGTCGAAACCTACCTCCGCTGTGCCCGCTGCGACGCGCCGATCTGCGCCAGATGCGCCGTGCGGACCGAGGTGGGGTATATCTGTCCTGCCTGCCGCAACCGGCAGCAACGGGTCTTCTACGCCGACTTCCGGCCGGTGTACTATCTCGTCGCCGCAGCAGTGGCCCTGCCTTTGGGGCTGATCGCCGGATGGGTCCTGCCGGCCCTGGGCTGGTTCAACCTCTTTCTCGGCCCCCTGGTCGGGGCAGGGATCGCCGAAGCGGCCCGCCGGGCCATCCGTCGGCGACGCGGCCGGTATACCTGGCTGGTCGTGGGGGGATGTGTGCTGATCGGCGGGCTGCCCCGGGCACTGCTGGCCCTCCTGCCGCTCGTCGCCAGCCTCTCCGATCCCTCCTGGCTGCCAGCAGGTGCCTGGACGCTGATATGGACCGGCCTCTATCTGGTCACCGCCGTCGGCGCCGCCGTCGCACGGCTCCGTACCTGATACGCAGCACGCAGCATGCAGGAGACCTATGCTGAGGGAACTCCATATCCACGACTTCGCTATCATAGACGAACTCCACCTTACCCTCCCTCCCGGCTTTGTCGTCCTCACCGGAGAGACCGGGGCGGGGAAGTCCATCATCATTGACGCTGTCGAGCTGGTGCTGGGCGGACGGGCGGATACGACCGTCATCCGCGCAGGGGCGGACCGGGCGCTGGTGGAGGCCATCTTCCAACTGGAGCCGGCCCGCCGGGTCGCCCTCCAGCCTCTGCTGGAACAGGAAGGGCTGGAGGGGGATGAGCCGGACCTGTTGATGCTGGCCCGGGAGGTCCGTGCCGAGGGCCGTTCCCTCTGTCGGGTCAATGGACGGGCGGTGACGCTGGCGCTTCTGCGGGAGGTGGCCGAGGGGCTGGTGGACATCCACGGGCAGAGCGAGCACCTTTCCCTCCTGCGGGTGCGGGAGCATGTGAACCTCCTGGATCGGTACGCTGACCTGGGGGAACTGCGGAGACGGGTGGCAGACCTGGCCTCCCAGGTGCAGCGGGTGCGAAGGGAACGGGCGGAACTGGAACGAAGCGAGCGGGAACGGGTCCAGCGGATAGACCTGCTCCAGTACCAGATCGCCGAGATCGAGGCGGCGGCCCTCACGCCTGGCGAAGAGGAGGAACTGGCTGAGGAGCGGGTCCGGCTGGCCAACGCCGAACGGCTGGCGGAGCTATTGGCGGAAGGGCTGGGCGCTTTAAATGAGGGGACAGAGGAATCCCCGGCAGCGATGGACCTCCTGGGGACCGCTGTCCGTGCTCTGGAAGGGCTGGCCCGTATTGACGGCAGCCTGGAACCCCAGCTCCGGGAGGCGGAGGAGCTCACCTACCGGCTGCAGGACCTGGCCGATGC
This sequence comes from Anaerolineae bacterium, assembly GCA_041082215.1. Taxonomy (GTDB): domain Bacteria; phylum Chloroflexota; class Anaerolineae; order B4-G1; family DUEL01; genus JBDOIF01. Next base: position 13,503 of record JBDOIF010000056.1, on the reverse strand, counting down.
GCTCCGGGATTACCGGGAGCGGGTGGAATACAACCCCCGGCGGCTGTCGGAGGTGGAAGATCGGCTGGACCTGATCCACCGGCTGGAACGGAAGTATGGCCCCACCATCGCCGACGTGCTGGCCTATGCCCGCCAGGCGGCCCGGGAGCTGGAGGCGATCACCCACAGCGAGGAGCGGATCGAGGAGCTGCGGGCGGAAGAGGAGCGGCTGCTGGGGGAGCTGACGGGGCTGGCGTGGGAGCTTTCCACCCGCCGCCAGGAGGCCGCCCAGCGACTGGCTCAGGAGGTCGAGCGGGAACTGCAGGACCTGCGGATGGCCGGCGCCCGGTTTGGGGTGGAGTTCCAGTGGCGGGAGGATGCGCAGGGGATCCCTCTGCCCGCTTCGATTTCAGGCCTCAGGCTCCAGGTTGCGGGTTCCGGCATAGAGCAACTTGAGGCCTCCAGCCTGCAACCTGAAATCCCCCCAAAGGTGGCCTTTGACGCGACCGGCATTGACCGGGTCGAGTTCCTTGTTTCCCCCAACCCTGGTGAACCGCTCAAGCCCCTGGCGAAGATCGCCTCCGGCGGGGAGACCTCCCGGCTGATGCTGGCCCTCAAGGCGGTCCTCTCCCGCGCCGACGAGACCCCCACGCTGATCTTCGACGAGATTGACCAGGGGATCGGGGGGCGGGTGGGCGCGACAGTAGGGGAAAAGCTCTGGGCGCTGACCGTGGCCGGCGAGAACGGCGGCGTTGCCCATCAGGTGCTCTGCGTCACCCACCTGCCGCAACTGGCCGCCTTCGGCGATCAGCACCTGCGGGTGGAGAAGGTCGTCGCCGGGGGGCGCACCGTCACCCGCGTCGCTGCGCTGGAAGGGGCGGAGAGGGTCGCTGAACTGGCGCAGATGCTGGGGGCCAGCGGCGAAGCGGCCTACCGGAGCGCAGAGGAGATCCTGGAGCAGGTGGGCAGATGGACCCGCCTGCGCATGGGCGGGTGAGAAAGCCGACGAGAGGAGGAGGAAACAATGGGGCTGAAACACTTTATTGACACACAGGATTTCGCGAAGGAGGAGCTGCTTGCCATCATCGAGCTGATCCGTCGTATCAAGGCTGCCGACAAACAGGGTTGCACGCCCAGGTTGCTCGAGGGGGCTTCGCTGGCGATGATCTTCGAGGAGCCTTCTACCCGCACGAGGGTCTCTTTCGAGGTCGCCATGACGGAGCTCGGCGGACACGCGCTCTATCTCAAGCCGGGCGAGATCCACCTCGGCGTGCGCGAGTCCCTGTACGATACGGCTAAGGTCCTCTCACGCATGTGCGACGCTATCTTTGCCCGCACGCTCAAGCATCAGACGATCACCGAGCTGGCCAGATATGCTGAAGTCCCCGTCATCAACGGCCTGACCGATTACAACCATCCTACCCAGGTCGTCTGTGATGTCCTGACGATGATGGAACACATGCCCGCCGGGAAACGGCTGGAGGATCTGCGCGTGACCTTCATCGGTGATGCCACGAACGTCCTCTCCTCACTGATGCTCATCTGCACCCGGCTGGGCATGCACTTTACCCATGCCGCGCCGAAGAAATACCAGGCGCCAGCAGACTGGATTGCCCAGGCTGAGGCCAACTGCCGCGAATCGGGCGGTACACTGACGGTTACCGAAGACCCGGTAGCGGCGGTGCGCGAAGCCGACTTCATCTACACCGACCTCTGGTGGTGGGTCGGTCAGGAGGACCAGATCCCTGAGCGTCGCGCTGCCTTCATGCCGACATATCAGATCAACCTCGACCTGTTCAACAAAGCGCCGTCCCACTGCAAGTTTATGCACTGCCTGCCCGCCTCGCGCGGCGTGGAAGTCACCGATGAGGTGATGGACCACCCCCGCTCGATCATTTTCGATCAGTCCGAGAACCGCCTCCACACCGAAAAAGGTTTGCTGGTCTACCTGATCTACCCGCGCCTCAAACGGCCATCCGAGGAACTCAGAGCCTATCACAAAGGGCAAATCGAGGCATTGTTGAACCATCCGGCTTTGGATTAAGGAGGCGCAGATGGCGCGCTTGTGCAACTCGACCCCTCGAGCCGATGGCTTTTTTATGCCCGCTGAGTTTGCGCCTCATGTCGGGACGTGGATGCTCTGGCCTCAACGACCGGACAACTGGCGGTTGGGCGCGAAGCCGGCGCAGAGGGCTTTCGTCGCCGTCGCCCGTGCCATCGCGCAGTTTGAGCCGGTGACGATGGGCGTCAACCAGAGCCAGTATGCCAACGCCCGCCAGATGCTCCCACCCGAAGTGCGCGTGGTCGAGATCTCCAACAACGACTCCTGGATGCGCGACTGCGGCCCGACTTTTGTCATCAACGGCCAGGGCGAAGTGCGCGGCATTGACTGGAGGTTCAATGCATGGGGCGGGCTGTACAACGGCCTGTACTTCCCCTGGGACCTGGACGATGCCGTTCCACAAAAGGTGCTGGAAATTGAGCGGCTGGACCGCTACCGCGCGCCCATTGTTCTGGAAGGCGGCTCGATTCACGTGGACGGCGAAGGGACCTGCATCACCACCGCCGAGTGTCTGCTCAGCCCCGGCCGCAACCCCGATCTGACGCAGGAGCAGATCGAAGAGGTGCTGAAGGAATACCTCAACGTGGAAAAGGTGCTCTGGATCCCGCGTGGCGTTTACAACGATGAGACCTCTGGCCACGTGGATAACATCGCCTGCTTCCTGCGTCCCGGCGAGATCGCCCTGACCTGGACGGACGACCGCTCTGATCCGCAGTATGAGCGCTCTGCTGAGGCCCTGGACTACCTGATGTCCGTCACCGATGCCCGGGGGCGGCGTCTGACCGTCCACAAGATCCATCAGCCGAACCCGGTGATCATCACCCCCGAAGAGGCCGAAGGGGTGGATGCAGTGGAAGGAACACTCCCGCGTCAGGCGGGCGACCGCATGGCTGCCTCGTATATCAACTTCTACTTCTGCAACGGCGGCGCGATTGTCCCCACCTTCGACGACCCGCACGACGCCGAAGCGCTGGCAACCCTCCAGCGATTGTTGCCAGAGCGGCGCGTGGTCGGGGTCCCTGCGCGGGAAATCCTCCTGGGCGGCGGGAACATCCACTGCATCACGCAGCAGCAGCCACGGGGGTGGTGAGCGATATGCGATGAGCGGCGGACGATAGACGGATGATCCCCCAACGCCTCTCCCTCACCAACTTTATGTGTTACCGCCAGGCCACGGTGGATTTCTCCGGCATCCACGTCGCCTGCCTGAGCGGCGAAAACGGGGCGGGCAAGTCTGCCCTGCTGGACGGGATCACCTGGGCGCTGTGGGGCCGCGCCCGCGCCCGGCGGGACGACGAGCTGATCCGGCTGGGCCAGGACGAAATGGAGGTGGATTTCACCTTCCGGCTTGGCCCTGACCTCTATCGGGTGGTCCGGAAGCGGGAAGGGGGCAAACGGGGCCGCTCCCTGCTCGACTTTCAGGTCCAGGACAACGGCCGCTGGCGTTCCATCGCCGAGAGCACCCTTCGCGCTACCCAGCTCAGGATCGAAGGGTTACTCCGGCTGGATTACGATACCTTCGTCAACTCCGCCTTCCTCCGTCAGGGCCGCGCCGACGAGTTCACGGTCAAAACCCCCGCCGACCGGAAGCGGGTGCTGGGGGAGATCCTGGGGCTGGACCGCTGGGGGGTCTACGAGGAGCGGGCCAAGGAGCGGCTGCGGGAGGTGCAGGAGGAAGGCCGCGCCCTCGACCTCCGTCTGGCCGAGATCGAGGCGGAACTGGCCCGCCGGCCTGAATACGAAGCCCAGCTCCAGGCTGCCCGGGCGGAGGTGGTGGAGCTGAGTGAAACCCTCCAGAAGGTGCAGGCCGCCTGGCAGGAGCTGGAGACGGCGCGGACGGAGCTCCGCCACCTCCAGGCACAGATGGAGGAGCTGGAGGGCCGGATCGCCCAGGCCCGGCGGGAGCAGGAGGCGCTGTCTGTCGAGCGAAGGGAGCGGGAGGCCCGCCTGGCCCAGTACCGGCAGCTCCTGGCCCGGGCGGAGGAGATCGAGGCGGGGTTTGCTGCCTACCAGAAGGCGCTGGAACAGGAGCGGATGCTGGGGGAAAAGCTCTCCGCACTGGCAGACCTGGGCGAACGGCAGAGGGAGCTGGAACGGGAGATCGAGGAGGCCCGTCGCGCCCTGGAGGTGGAACGGGGTCGGATCGCCCAGCAGGTTGACGGGCTGGAACGTCGGCGGGCTACCCCCGAACTCCTCCGCCAGTACGAGGAGGCCCAGGCGCAGGCGACCCATCTCCGTCAGTTGATGGAGAGCCGGGAGATGGCGCGGGCGGACCTGGCCCGGCTGGCTGAGGAGCGGGCGGCGCTGGAGGCGGAGAACAGGGCCCTCAAGCCGGAGATGGAGGCCCTCAAGGAGCGGATCGAGCTGCTGGAACAGGCAGGGGCCACCTGTCCCCTCTGCGAACAGCCCCTCACCGAGGAGAAGCGGCTGCAGTTGATCGAGGAACTCCGGGCAGAGGGGAAACAGAAGGGGGATCGGTACCGGGCTAACCGGGCCCGTCTGGAGGGGATCTCGGCAGAGGTGGCGGGGTTGGAGACCCAGATCGCTCAGAGCGAGTCCCTCCTCCACGAGCTGCCCCGGCTGGAGCGGGAGGCGGCGGCGCTGGCGGAGCGGATCCGGGACGGGGAGGAGGCGGAGCGGGCGCTGGAGACGGTCCGGGAGGAGCTGGCCCGCGTGGAGGCCCAACTGGCGGCGGAGGCGTATGCCCCGGAAGCTCAGGCAGAGCTGGCAGCGGTGGCCGCCCGGGCGGCGGAGCTGGGGTACGACCCGGAGGCCCACAGGGCGGCCCGTCGCGCCGTCGCCGAAAACGAGGGGTTTGTGGAGCAGAAGGGGCAATTGGACGCTGCCCGGTCGGGCATCGAGCAGGAGGAGCAGGCCCTGGCCCGACTGGCGGAGGCGGAACAGCGGTGGCGGGAGCAGGAAGAGGCTGCCCTGGCCCGCAGGGCGGAGCTGGAGAGGGGGGCCGCCGTGTTGACGGAGCGGCTCAAAGAGGCCCCCGCCGTCGAAGGGGAGCTGAACCGGATGCGGGCCGCCGAGGCCGAGGCCCGTCAGCGGCTGGGGGCCGCCCAGCAGCGGCTCGCTGCCTGCGATGCCCTGGCCCAGCAGCGGGAAGGCCGCCGCCAGCGCCGGGATGAGCTGCGGAAGCTGGAATCCATCTACCAGGAGCTGCGGACCGCCTTCGGCGTTCAGGGAGTGCCGGCGATGATCATCGAGGCGGCGGTGCCGGAGATCGAGGCGGAGGCCAACCGGCTCCTGGCCCGGATGACCGGCGGCCGGATGCACGTGCGGCTGGAAACCCAGCGGGAGACGCAGGCGGGGGAAGTGCGGGAAACCCTGGACATCCGCATAATGGATGAGCTGGGGGAACGGCCTTATGAGAACTACTCCGGCGGCGAACAGTTCCGCGTCAACTTCGCCCTCCGCATCGCCCTCTCCCGGCTGCTGGCCCGCCGGGCCGGAGCGCAGCTATCCACACTGGTCATTGACGAAGGGTTCGGCACCCAGGATGTGCAGGGACGGGAACGACTGGTGGAGGCCATCCACTCTATCCAGGACGAGTTTGCCTGCATCCTGGTCATCACCCACATCGAAGAGCTGCGGGATGCCTTCCCCGTGCGGATCGAGGTAACCAAGACCGCCGAGGGGTCCACGGTGATGGTTCTGTAGGGCTGGCCCTGTGTCGGCCTGCGGAGCGTGTCTCTACTGCCGTGCCCGGTAGGCGACCCGGAAGCTGTCCAGTTGCGCTGAAAGCCCCATCCAGTCTTCTACAAAGAGCACCAGGCCGCTTCCCTCTGGTAGAAAGAGATGGCGGTCGAACCAGAGCCGCAGCCACCACCTCTTCACCGGGAGCCCCTTCAGCTCCAGGGCCAGTGCCGTCTTCGCCCAGTATCCCCTCGGCCAGGACCGGCGGGCGGCTCTGTCCTTTTGAGGATCGAAAATCGCCCCCACCTGCACCGGTCGAGTCCCCAGGACACGGCGGTAGGAGATGACCAGGGGATAGAAGGGGGTCTGGATCCGGAGGTAGGTGGGGAAGCACTGGACGTAGGCCATCTTCCGCGCGGCGAGGCCGTAAATGAACAGAGCGCCGCCTGCCAGGACGGGGAAAAGGGCCAGGTGACGCCAGGGGGTAGGGCCGAGGATGCGCGGCGCCAGCCACCACAGCGCTCCGGAGGTCAGCATCAGTAGCAGTCCCAGGCTGGTCCATCGCCGCCCAAGGGGAGCATAGACCAGTAGAGGAAACCGGTCGCCGCGCCTTTTCGCCATCTCCACTTCCCCCTTTCGCCCGCATCGCGCGGGGTATATGATAGCAGAGAACGGGCATAAAGGAAAGTGGGCGTATTTCAATTTTGGGGCGAGTGGTCCTCCCGCTCGCCGGTGGATCGCAAATCCCACGAATGGCCCGAATACTGCGAACAGGAGGGATCCCTGCCCCATTCGCGATATTCGTTCCCATTCGCGTCATTCGTGTTTCCCCGGGTCCGGCCCGGGCCAGGGACATCTCGCCCCCAGACTGAAATACACCCGGGAAAGTGGGATGGGAGGGAAGATTGCGGTTAGTTGCTCCCCGACGGCAAATGAGTATACTGAAGCCGCAAGCGACTTTTCAGGAGGTTTGCCGTGGCGTCCTGGAACACCTATTACACGCCGACGTCGGTGGAGGAGGCCCTGCGGCTGCTGGCCGAGCACGGGCCACAGGCGCGGGTCATCGCCGGCGGCACCGACCTGCTGATCGAGCTGGAGCGGGGAGTGCGCCGGGCCCCCGTCCTGATTGACGTCAGTCGGGTGCCGGGATTGGGTGGGGTCAGGCTGGAGGAAGGCGTCCTCCACATCGGCCCCCTGCTCACCCACAACCGGCTGGTCGCCTCGGAGCTGGTGGTGGAGCGGGCATTCCCCCTGGCCCAGGCGGCGTGGAGCGTCGGAGCGCCTGCCATCCGCAACCGGGGGACGCTGGGGGGGAACCTGATCACCGCCTCCCCTGCCAACGACACCATCCCCGTCCTCTGGGCGCTGGGGGCGACGGTCGTCCTCCAGTCGGTGCGGGGCAGGCGGGTCCTGGCCTTCCCCGAATTCTATCGGGGGGTACGGCAGGTGGACATGGCCCCCGACGAGATGCTGGTGGAGGTGCGGGTGCCAGCGATGCGGCCTGACGAGCGAGGGGCGTTCGTGAAGCTGGGCCTCCGGCGGGCGCTGGCGGTCTCGGTGGTCAACGCAGCGGTGGTGGTCCGCTTTGACGGCGGGATCGTCACCCGGGCGCGGATTGCGCTGGGGAGCGTGGCCCCCACCGTCATCCGGGCGCCGGAGGCGGAGGGGGTGCTGGTGGGTGGGCCGCTTTCGGAGGAACGGATCGGGCGGGCGGCGGAGCTGGCGGCGGAGGCTGCTGCCCCGATAGACGACATCCGCGCCGGGGCGGAGTATCGGCGGCGGATGGTGCGGGTGCTGGTGCGGCGGGCGCTGACGGCGCTGGCAGGGGGAAGGGAGCGGGAGGGGTTCCCGGCCCGGCCGCCCCTCCTGTGGGGCCGCACCGACGGGCGTTTCCCCCGGCTGGCAGGTAAGACGGTCCGCCACACCGTGGGGGGGGAAGAGCCGATCGAGTGTACCGTTAACGGGGAAAACCACATCGTGCGGGGGGCCAACGGCAAGACCCTGCTGGCGATGCTGCGGGAGAACCTGGGACTGACAGGAACCAAGGAGGGGTGCGACGAAGGGGAGTGCGGCGCCTGTACCGTCTGGATGGACGGCATTGCGGTGCTCTCCTGCCTGGTCCCGGCTCCCCGTGCCCACGGCGCTCAGATCGTCACCATCGAGGGGCTCGCCAGGGAGGATGAACTCCACCCACTCCAGGAGGCTTTCATCGAAGAAGGAGCGGTCCAGTGTGGCTACTGCATCCCGGGCTTCATTATGGCCGGGGCCAAACTGCTGGAGGAGATCGAACGACCCTCCCGGGAGCAGGTCCTCTACGGGATCGCGGGAAACCTTTGTCGGTGTACGGGGTATTATAAGATAGTGAGGGCAATTGAAAGGGCGGCGGGAGGACGAAACGAATAAACGGATAGAAGGAGGTTCTTATGACGTACTATATTTTTCACGAAGCAGCCGTTGTCCTCATCGCTTATTTTCTTGGCGCGATTCCCTTCTCCTACCTGATTGCCCGCTGGCGGGCAGGGATTGACATCTACGAGCACGGGGAGGGGAACGTAGGGGCGCGGAACGTCTATCACGTGGTGGGGCCGGCCTGGGGGGTGCTGGCCGGGGTGCTGGATGTGGCTAAAGGGTTCGGCGCCTACCTGATGGCTCACCGGATGGCTCTCCTCCCCGCCACGCTTCTGGCCTGTGGCTTTGCTGCCCCCCTGGGCCACAACTTCTCCCCCTTTCTCGGCTTCCGGGGCGGCAAGGGGGTCGCCGCCACGCTGGGTTTCCTCCTCGGCCTCTCCCCCCTCTCCACCCTGGCCGGCGGGGTGATGGTCCTCCTGGCCTATCTTCTCACCCGGGATATGAATAAGGCGCTCGTCCTGGGCATCCCCGGCGTCATTCTCCTGCCGCCTGTCTTTGGCGCGCCGCTGTGGACCGTGCCCTACGTCCTCTGCCTGTTCCTCTCCCTGGCGGTGAAAAAGGCCCTCGACCGCGCTCACGAACGGGAGGTGTGGGCACGCTCCCCCTGGCAGGAGGGCCGACCGGGGTTCCACCCGGAGGCCGAAGACGTGAAACGTGAAACCTGAAACGTCAAACGTCAAACGTCAAACGTCAAACGTCAAACGTCAAACGTCAAACGTCAGGCGTTGTGCTATGGAACCTGCAATCTTTCCCACGCTGATCCATTACCAGATCGCGCTGACCGTGCTGTTGCTGGTGGTGGGGGCAAATCTGGTTGCCAACCTGCGGATGCTGGGGCGGGCGACTCCGCGCGGAGAAGGGACGAAGGGGATGTGGCCGGTCTCGGTGCTGGTGCCGGCCCGCGACGAGGCCCGCAATATCCGCCGCTGCCTGGAGTCGCTGCTGGCGCAGGACTACCCGCTGCTGGAAGTGGTGGTGCTGGACGACGGCTCCAGCGATGGGACGCCGGAGATTGTGGCGGAGATGGCGCGGGAGGACCCCCGCCTCCAGTTGGTGCGGGGCCAGCCGCTTCCACCGGGATGGATGGGGAAGAACTTTGCCTGCCACCAGCTGGCCCAGATGGCGCAGGGGGAGTGGCTGTTGTTCACAGATGCCGATACAGACCACCGTCCAGATACCATCTCCTGGGCGGTTCAGGCGGCGCAGCAGAACGGGGCCGACCTGTTGAGCATGATCCCCCGCACCGCGACCCACTCTCTGGGCGAGGAGCTGCTGCTGCCGATCATCCCCTTCGGGCTGCTGGGCTGCTTCCCGCTGGCTCTGGGACAGAGACTACGGCTTCCCTTCCTCACAATGGCGCTGGGGCCGTTCATGCTCTTCCGCCGGGAGGCGTACCGCCGCATCGGTGGCCACCGGGCGGTACGGGGGGAGATCGCCGAAGATGTGGTGCTGGCCCGACGGGTGCGGGCAGCAGGCGGGCGGGTCGTGCTGGTGGACGGATCGGAACAGGTGGAGGTCCATTTCTACCACGGCTTTCGGGAGGCGTGGCACGGCCTGGCCAAGAGCGCCTTTGCCGCCCTGGAGTACCGGCTGTTGCCCAGCCTGCTGATGGTCATCTTCTACGGCTTTCTCTTCCTCTGGCCGGTCTTCCTGCTCTTCCAGGGGCTCTGGCAGGGCCGGTTCGGCGAGCCAGCGGTCCGACTGGCCCTCTTCCAGGTCTTTCTGAACAGCGGGCTGTGGTATGCTCTGGCGGTCCGCTTCCGGTTGCCCCGCCGCACTGCTGTCCTCTACCCGCTTACCGTTGGCCTGGTCATCCTGGTTATGCTGGATTCCATCCGCCAGGCCGCCTTCAGCGGGATCGGATGGAAGGGACGGGTGTACGACGTGCGCTCGTTGAGGCATTAGGCAAGAGGCAAGAGACAGGTGGAACGAACCGTACCCAGCACGGGGAGCGAGGAGATCGAGCTCTACCAGCGGACCTACTATTCGCTGCTGCGGACCACCGACGAGGTGCAGATCCAGTCGCTGGTGGAGAGCCATACCCGGATGGAGTCGGCGCTGCATCCGAAGGCGGGCACGGCGGAAATTGACCTGGACGCGCTGATCTACACCAGCCTGCGGCTGCCACCATGCATCCGGCAGGCGCGGCTGGTGGTGATGGCTCCTTCGGCGCGGGCGCTCGAGGAGGGAGATTACCCCGACGTGGCCCGCTGGACCCCTGTATCCGCCCCGGGCCGGCGGCGGCGGATGCTCTTCGATGGGAAGGAGACCCTGGCGGCCTTTATCGCCAGCCGGTCCGATATTGACGACCTGATACCGACCCTTACCGCCTACCAGATCGAGTGGGAAAAGGTCCATCAGCGGCTCCACAACACCCCCGCCCTTATGGAGCTGGCCGCCTGTGTCGGGGGCGAACGGGCGGTGGATGAAGCGCTGCGGGAGGAGCTCCGGTTGCTGCTGGGATTATCGGCGGAGGAGCTGGCACGGCTGGAAGCGGCGTGGAGGTCGGACTTCGCCCCTACCTTGCTGGCGATGGGCCGCCAGCGGAAGCGACTGGCCGTCCGGCTCCTCTCCGGCTCCTACGTGGACTACCGGAGGGCGACCCGTTTCTGGTGGGAGAATATCGTCGCCGGTATCCCCGAGCCGCTCAGGGACCGGCCTGTTTACTTCGTCTCCAGCAACACCCACAGCCTGGTCAACCTGCTCACAGGCTGTGCGCTGCGGCGAAGGGAGGAGCTGATCCGCTTCGTCGAGGGATCAGGCGACCCGGCTCTCCAGGCGGAGTATCGGGCCATTCAGGAGGAAGGAGTCCCCAGCAGCCCGGAGAATTTCCTGTATTATGTGCTGAGAAAGTACACCCAGTTGCCTGAAGGCCAGTCTATCGCCCGGGCGTGCCGGGAGGAGACGCACACCTGCGGCATCTGGCATGTCGAAAGCCAGCACCATCTCTATGTGGACGCGCAGGTGATCGAACTGTGCGCGCTGAGGGCGGAATGGCTCGACCCCCGGCTGCGGATGGAGGGGCTGGAATACCTGCGCGACTCGGACGCGGTGATCCTGAACATAGACTACCCCCTCGGAGTCGCCGCCTACCGCATCCTGACCGAAGTGACGACAGGGGTCGGTCGGCTGATGGGACTGTACGTCCTCGGCAAGGCGGCCACCCTCAACGGCCGGGTGGGGGATGTGATGATCCCCGCCGTGGTCCACGACGAGCACTCCCAGAACACCTACCTCTTCCAGAACAGCTTCGCCGCCGCCGACGTGCGGCCATATCTGGTGTACGGCACGGTGCTGGACAACCAGAAGGCCATCAGCGTGCAGGGGACCTTCCTTCAGAACCGGCGGTATATGGACGTTTTCTACCGGGAAGGGTTCACTGATATAGAGATGGAAGCCGGCCCCTATCTCTCGGCGGTCTATGAGGCGATCCGGCCCAAGCGGTATCCGGTGAATGAGATCGTCAACCTCTACGGGGCCCCCTTCGAGATCGGCATCCTCCATTACGCTTCCGACACCCCCTTCACCCGAAGCCAGACCCTGGCTGAGCCGCTCTCCTATTATGGGATGGACGCCACCTATGCCTGCTCCGTCGCCATCCTGCGGCGGATTCTGGAACGGGAGGTGGAGGCGGTGAGGGAGCGCCAGACCCATTTCACCGCTGTAGCTCGAAAATCAGCTCGCCGATCCGGTCCAGCCCTGCCACGAGAACGTCGGGGGGCAGGCCGAAGCTGATGCGGAGATGATGGTCCATACCAAAATGGTCCCCCGGCACGACCAGCACGCTCTTTTCGCGGACCAGCCGTTCCACCAGCTCCGTTGAGTTTATGTTGATATGGTAGCGGGGAAAGGCGATGGCCGCTGCCTGGGGAGGGATCAGGGAAAAGAGCCTTTCGTGGCCTTCCAGCCAGGCCTGGAAGATGGAGAAGCCGCGACGGATGTAGCTGCGGGTGCGCTCGATGATCCGTGGCCGCACCTGAGGCGAGAGGGCGACGGCTGCCAGCCGGTTGCCCAGCATCGGGGCGTCTATGGTCGTATACTCGTGGCGGGCCCAGATCTCATCCACCGTGCCCGCCGGCCCGACCACCCAGCCGATCCGCAGCCCTGGCAGGCCGTAGGCTTTGCTGACGCTGCCCGTCGCCACCACCCTTTCGTACCGCCCCCAGAAGGTGGGGGTCAGGCTTTCCCTTTCCCGTTCCGTGCCGCAGTAGACCTCGTCGGCCAGGATCCACGCCCCAACCCGCTCGGCGGCCTCCACGATGGCCTCCATTTCCCCCTCGGTGAGGATGTAGCCGGTAGGGTTGTTGGGATTGCAGACGGCGATGAGCTTCGTCCGTTTTGAGAGGCTCCTGTCCAGTTCGTCCAGATCGGGCGCCCAGCCCCGCTCCTCCCGGAGATGAAAGGGCCTGAGACGGAAGCCGTAGTTATGGGCGATGCCCCAGACCTGCATATAGTTGGGCAGCATCACCACCAGCTCGTCCCCAGGCGCCAGAAGGGTCTGGAGGGTGACGAAGTTGGCCTCCGAGCACCCGACGGTGACCAGCACGTTTTCGGGGGTCGCGCCGGGATAGAGGGCGGCGATGTTCTCCCGCAGTTCGGGGATGCCGTTGGTCTGGGGGTAACCCAATCTGGTGTCCAGCAGCTCCTCGATCGTCTCCGGGTCGTCCACCAGCTCCCGTATGGTGAGCGGGTGGACGCCGCTTTCGGAAAGGTTGTAGTCCACGACGTTCTCCAGCCTGGACATCATCCGTTCCATTTCAAAGGGCTGAAACACAGGCATAGGTTCCTCCCTGGTCTCTCTGGATTTTTGCCGCAACTGCTTTCGTATTCTACACCGATCCGGGGCCGGCACAACGGGCGGGTGCATTTCAGTTTGGTGGCGAGTTACACCTTAATTTTGGGGAGGGGGCCAGGGGGTGGGATGAGGGCCAGGCCGGGCAATTAGCCTCCAGCGCAGGCAGTTACCACATCTTCCCAAAAACTGAAATGCACCCGACAACGGGCCATCGTATTGCATCCCCCCCTTCCTCATGCTATACTGTCGGTGAAGGGGATAGTTGCGAAGGAGGGGGAGAGCAAACGCTGAACTGACCTCCCATCCTCTTCGGCAGCGGGGGGTGGGAGAGGAAACGGATCGAGCGCCCAATCCACGAATATGGAGGTGACCCGATGAGCGACAAGATCACCCTCAGCGTCATCAAGGCCGACGTCGGCGGCTTCGTCGGCCACTCCAGCGTCCACGATGAGCTGATCGAAGAGGCGGAGGACCGGCTGGAGGCGGCGGTGACGGAGGACCTGCTCGTGGACTTCCATGTCACCGCTTGCGGCGATGACCTCCAGCTCATTATGACCCACCGCAAAGGAGTGGACAGCCAGGAGGTGCACCGGCTGGCCTGGGAGACCTTCGAGGC
>JBDOIF010000124.1:0-22229 GCA_041082215.1 Anaerolineae bacterium | reverse complement strand
CTGGCTGAAGCAACCACGGAAGGGTTCCAGGAACTGGCGCAATCCCTCGGAAAGGCATACAATGGGCTTGGGCATGGCTCACCTCCGGGACGATGGCTTGTTGCCACATCCCATTATCCCTCAGATGGGCCTTGCCCGCTATTCTATCGCTGGTAAAGTGCAAAGATAGTGGTGGATCAAAGAAGTAAAGAACTTTTCCATAGTGGATGTGGGCCGCGGTGAAGCCTCCCTCCCGCCACGCCACGGCAGCCCGCTCCCGGCAGGAGGCCAGGACACAGGAAACGGAGTCCGCCTCTACCAGCCGAACCTCCCCCCACCCGGCCCAGTCCCCCTGCCCGTCCCCCGCCGGACCGGCGTCCGTCTCCAGCATCAGCCGCACCTCCCGCCCCACCCAACCGCTCAGGTCCACTGCTCCCGGCCGCCACCCCTCCCGCGCCGCCTCCGGTGTGAGCTCCTGCTCAAACACCTCCTCCCCGTCCACCTCTATCCGGTACACCACCCCGTCTCCCAGCCACGGCCACACCGTCGGCTCGATCCCCATCCAGAAGGTCAGCGCCGTCGGCGTCACCGGCAGGGTTACGGTGAAGGTAGCCCGGGCGGGGGGGTGCATAAACAAAACCGCCCGCCTCACCGGTTCCTCCGGCACCCACCACCCCTCTGGCTGGCGGTCCGGTGCGTCGGGCATCTCCCACTCCGCCTGCGCCACGAAACAGGATTCTGGCTCCTCCCCCAGCTCACAGTATGGCGTGTTGATGGGGACATGCGGCGTCTCTATATCTGCCACCTGGAGGGTGAGGATCGTCACATCCCTGGCGGCGATCGGGACCGGCCCGGCTGTACAATCAGAATCAGAGGCAAGCGCCAGATGGACGGCCCCCTCCAGTCCCTGAGCCAGCCGTTCATAGGCCAGGCCCAGCTCCCACCAGGCCAGAGGGTTGGCGGGGTGCAACCGTGTAGCGGCGGAGAAGGCCACGATCGCCTCTTCGGGTCGATCCAGGAGCAGCGCGGCCCGGCCCAGCCAGCGGTAGGCCTGCCCGTTGCGCGGGTCCGCCTCGACCGCTGCCCGGAAGCGGTCGGCCGCCCGTTCGGCCAGCCGCCGCGCTTCCCCATCCATCACAGGCTCCGAAAGCAGGTAGGGGTCTGCTTCTGCCTGTGTCCGCCCCTCGACCGCCAGCGCCTGCACCAGCAGCCGCGCGCCCCGCTCCTGGTGGTAGAGGCTCAGGCCGCGCGGCGCCAGCCAGAGCACCACGGCCAGAACCAGCGCCCCCAGCGCCCCGTACCAGCCGGGTCTCCTCAATGTTTATCCTCTCTCAACAACGCAGCCGGGCTGCTCAATCCCCTTTACCCGAGTGGACCGGGTGCTCCAGGAAGAGAGCGAAGGCCAGCAACTCCATCCGCACCTGAGAAGTCAGAGCCAACGCTGTCCCGCCAGGTACGCCTGAAGCAAAGACTTGGACTCTGGACAACGGTTGGCGCACGATCAGGATCTGTGTTTTTTCGTATCCCCCCTCCAGTTGTGGTATAATGCAAACGATGGCCGAGTTCGTGCACCTCCACGTCCACAGCTATTATTCCCTGCTCGACGGTCTCAACAGCCCCAGGGCGCTGGTGGGACGGGCGGCCGAGCTGGGCATGCCGGCCCTGGCGCTCACCGACCACGGCGCGCTCTACGGCGTCGTCGAGTTCTACCAGGCCGCCCAGGAGGCCGGAATCAGGCCCATCATCGGCCTCGAGGCCTACCTGACCCGGCGGCGGATCCAGGACCGCCACGCCGTGGAGGACCGTAAGCCCTACCACCTCCTGCTGCTGGCCCAGAACCAGGCCGGCTATAAGAACCTGCTTCGCCTGGCGACGATCGCGATGCTGGATGGCTTCTACTACAAGCCCCGCATAGATAAAGAAGTGCTGGCTGAACATAGCGAGGGGCTCATCGTCACCTCCGGCTGCGGCTCTGCGGAGATCCCCCGCCTTCTCCAGAAGGGACTGGTGGAAGAAGCCCGCCAGACCATCGCCTGGTACCGCCAGGTCTTCCCCGGCCGCTTCTTCCTCGAACTCCAGGACCACGACAAAGCTGAACTGGACCAGGTCAACCGCCATCTGCTGGCCTTTGCCCGGGAATTCGACCTCCCTCTGGTGGCGACCAACGACGTCCATTACCTCCATCGGGAACAGGCCCCCATTCACGATGTCCTCCTCTGCATCGGCACCGGCAAGAGCGTCAAGGACCCCGACCGGCTGCGGTATGAAGGGGATACCTACTACATGCGCACGCCGGAGGAGATGGCCCGCCTCTTCGCCGAGGTGCCCGAGGCGCTGACCAGCACCCTGCGCATCGCCGAGATGTGCCAGGTGGAGCTGGACTTCGCCACCTATCACCTGCCACCCTTCCAGGTGCCCGACGGACATACGCCTGCCTCCTATCTCCGCGCCCTCTGCGAAGAGGGACTCCGCCGCCGGTACGGCGACCGGGCCTCCAGTCCCGAGGTCCATCAGCGGCTGGAACACGAGCTGTCCATCATCCGACAGATGGGGTTCGATACCTACTTCCTCATCGTCTGGGACCTCTGCCGGGCAGCCCGGGAGCGGGGCATCTGGTACAACGCCCGCGGCTCCGCCGCCGGCTCCATCGTCGCCTACAGCCTGGGCATCACGATGGTGGACCCCCTGTCCAACGGCCTCATCTTCGAGCGGTTCCTCAACCCCGGCCGCATCTCTATGCCGGATATTGACCTGGACTTCCCCGACGACCAGCGGGAGGAGATGATCGAGTACGCCGTCCGCAAGTACGGTCAGGAGAACGTGGCCCAGATCATCACCTTTGGGACGATGGGAGCGCGGGCGGCGGTGCGGGATGTGGGCCGGGTGATGGATATCCCTCTGACAGAGGTGGACCGCATCGCCAAGATGATCCCCAGCTTCCCCGGCAAGTCCATCTCCATATCCGATGCCCTGGAGCAGGTGGCAGAGCTGCGACAGCTCTACGAGACCACCCCCTACGTCCGCAGCCTGCTGGATACCGCCGCCCAACTGGAGGGAGTGGCCCGCCACGCCTCCACCCACGCCGCCGGAGTGGTCATCGCCGACGCCCCTCTGGTGGAATACTGCCCCCTCCACCGGCCCACCAGAGGGGAGGGCGTCCAGGAGGACGGCTCCCCAAGCAGGGGCGAACAGGCCGGTCGCCCCTCCCTCCTGAAGGCCGTCACCCAGTGGCCGATGGAGCACCTGGAGGCCATCGGCCTGCTCAAGGTGGACTTCCTGGGACTGAGCACGCTGACGGTGATGCAGCGGGCCTGCGAGCTGATCCGGGAACGGCACGGGGTGGAGCTGGACCTGGACTCCATCCCCCTGGACGCCCCTGAGATCTATCAGCTCCTTTCCAGCGGAGAGGTGGTGGGAGTGTTCCAGGTGGAAGGCCCCGGCTTCCGCCGGGTGTTGCAGGAAATGCGCCCCTCCCGCTACGAGCACATCGTCGCCGTCCTGGCTCTCTATCGGCCCGGCCCGATGGAACATATCCCCGACTACATCCGCCGGATGCACGGCCTGGAAAAGGTGGAGCACCGTCACCCCGCCCTGGCCCCCATCCTGGATGAGACCTATGGCATCATCGTCTTCCAGGAGCAGATCATCCGCATCGCCACCGACCTGGCGGGGTACACGGCCAGCGAGGCGGACCTCCTGCGGCGGGGGGTGGCGAAAAAGAAAGAAAAGGAGCTCCTCCGCCACCGGGAAAAGTTCGTCCAGGGAGCGATGGAAAACGGCATCCCCCGCGAGACAGCGGAGGCGATCTTTGGGGACATCGAATACTTCGCCCGTTATGGGTTCAACAAGTGTTTGCCGGGCGATGTGGAGATTGTAGATGCAACGACTGGTCGTCTGGTCACCGTGGAAAGCCTCTACCGGGGTGACGCCGCTGTGGCCCGTACCCTCACCTGTAACCTCGCTACACTCCAGCTCGCCAATGGCTCGATCCAGGCGGTGGTGGATAACGGCGTCAAGCCAGTCTACCGGCTGAGGACGGCGCTGGGGCGAACCATCGAGGCGACGGCTAACCATCCCTTCTACACCTGCAACGGCTGGCGACCGCTGACCGAACTGCGGGAAGGAGAGCGGATCGCCGTCCCCCGACGGCTGCCGATAGAGGGGAGAGTCGAGTGGCCCGACCACGAGGTGATCGCCCTAGCCCACCTGCTGGCCGAGGGGAACCTGTGCCATCCCCACTCGGTCTACTTCTATAGCAAGGACGAGGAGCTGACGGAGGATTACGTTCGCGCAGCCGAACAGTTCCCAAACACCCACTGCACTGTGTCCATCCACAAAGGCACCCACTCTGTATATGCCCGGCGGGTAGACCGCACGGAGTCGCCGGGGATCGTTCTATGGGCTAAGCGACTGGGGATCTGGGGGAAGCGAGCCACGGAGAAGGAGATCCCTCCTCCCGCCTTCGAATTGACGAACCGGCAGATTGCACTGCTAATCGCCAGGATGTGGGAAGGAGACGGACATATCTCCTCCAGGGGACGCAGCCTATACTACGCCACCTCTTCCCTGAGGATGGCCCGTCAGATGCAGCACCTCCTGCTACGGCTGGGCATTATCGCCCGGCTGAGGGAGGTAGAATTCCCCTACAGAGGTGATCATCGGACCGGCTACCAGCTCTTCATCACCGGCAACAACAACATTATTACCTTTGCGTGCCTTGTTGCTATCCACTTTGTGAAAGAGACGAACCGGGCAGCCATCGAGGCAATGTGCTTGGAAGAATCCGTCTTCTATGAAACGAAGGATGTCGTTCCCCTAGAGGTCAAAGAGTTAGTACGGGCGGCGAAGGAACGAGCAGGAGTCACCTGGGAAAAGGTTCGAGAGGCATGCGGGATTGCACCCCGTGAGTTCCACCCCTCGTCGAACGCCAGCAAACAGGGCTTCTGCCGTCAGACGCTCGCACGCCTGGCAGCCTATTTCGATGACCCGGCCCTTCGTCGCTACGCCGAGAGCGACATCTACTGGGACCGTGTTGTCCAGATCGAATACGTCGGCGAGAAGCGGACCTATGATCTGGAGATCGAGGGGACCCACAACTTCGTCGCCAACGACATTCTGGTACACAACAGCCACGCCGCCGACTACGCCGTCCTCACCTGCCAGACCGCCTACCTGAAGGCCCGCTACCCGGTGGAGTATATGGCCGCCCTGCTGACGGTGGAGCGGAATAACACCGAGAAGGTGGGAATGCTGGTGAGCGAGTGCCGCCGGATGGGGATCGAGGTCCTCCCGCCCGACGTCAACCGCTCCGACCTGGCCTTCACCATCGAGGATCGGCCCGAAGGACCGGCTATCCGCTTCGGCCTGGGGGCGGTGAAGAATGTGGGGGATGGGCCGGTGGAGGCGATCCTGGAGGCAAGGGGGGACCGCCCCTTCCGCAACCTGGAGGACTTCTGCCGGCGGGTGGACCTCCGGACGGTCAACCGGCGGGCGCTGGAGAGCCTGATCCAGGTCGGGGCGCTGGGGCCGTTCGGCCCCCGTGCCCGACTCCTGGCCGCACTGGACCGGATGATGGGCCTGAGCGCCCGCGTCCACCAGGCGCGGGAGATCGGGCAGATGAGCCTCTTCGGCGAGGCCACCGGCTTCCGGCTGGACGACGACGAGAGCCTCTTCGTCGGCCTCCCTCCAGCAGTAGAAGCCTCCCGCCGGGAGGTCCTGGAGTGGGAAAAGGAGCTGGCGGGCACCTATCTCTCCGACCACCCCCTGGCGGGGGCCATCCGCGATCTGAGCGACGTCATCACCGCCTACGCCGGTCAGTTGCAGGAGGAGCAGCCCGACCAGACGGTGACGGTGGTAGGGGAGGTGCGTCGCATACGCCGTCACACGACCCGCGACGGCAAAGAGATGGCCTTCGTCACCCTGGAGGACCTCTACGGCTCCTGCGACGTGGTGGTCTTCCCCCGGGTGTGGGAGAGCAGCAAGGAGATATGGCTGCCGGATCGGGTGGTGGTGGTCTGCGGGCGGGTGAACTTTCGGGGAGAGCAGCCGAGCCTGCTCTGCGAATGGGTCAAGCTCCCCCAGGAAGTGACGCGGCCACGGGAAGGGAACCGCCCGCCTGCGGCACAACCTTCCCCACCTTCCCCTCCCTCCCCCTCCCCGATCCGGCGGGTCGTCCAGGTCACGATTCGGCGCAGCGGGGATATGGAGAGGGACTTCCAGCTCCTGTCCGCCGTCCACCAGCTCCTCAGCTCTTATCCGGGCGAGGACCGTTTCGCCTTCCTGCTGACCAACGGTCCCAACGGCGATCAGCTCCTGGAGTTCCCCAACCACTCCACCCGCTACTGCCAGGAGCTGGGGGAGAAGCTGGTTGACCTGGTGGGGCCGGAGGCGGTGCGGGTGTGGGAGGAGCGCCTGGCCTGATGGAAAGGAAAACACGGGGAGTTCGAGAAGTGGAAGAAGCACTGCAGCGCCTGGGCGTGGCCTACCGGCAGATCCAGGCTGGCGGTGCCCGCGCCGATCAGGCCGCCCGATCGCTGGGGGTGGAGCCCGGCGCGGTGGTCAAGTCGCTGCTCTTCCTGGCCGACGGAGAGCCGGTGCTGGTGCTGGTGGGCGGGGACCGACGGGCCGACCCCGTGCGGCTGCGGGAACTGCTGGGGTCGCGCCGGGTGATGATCGCCCCGCCCGAGCGGGTGGAGGAGGAGACGGGGTTCCCGCCCGGAGCCGTGCCGCCGGTGGGCCACCCTGCTCCCCTCCCTACCTGGATTGACGCCGCGCTGGTCCACCACCCCACCCTCTACTGCTCCGGTGGCGCGCCGGATGTGATGGTGGCCCTGAGCTCTCAGGACCTGCTGCGGGCAACGGGAGGACGGATAGCCCGGTTGGGGTCCGTGTCATCCAATTCTGTGAAAATCTTCTCTCTGGATCGGGATGAAGTTGTCGAGAGGCTGCGAGCAGCCGCCTATCGGCTGCGGGTATCATGCCCGGAGGTGCAGGATGTCCGCCTCTTCGGCTCCCTTGCCCGCGGCGACTATGTAGGGACGAGCGATGCGGATGTGCTGGTCATTGTTGAAGGGGAAGTGCCGCCCGATCCGATCGCCCGCATCCAGCATTTCTATCCCTATTTCGCCCTTTCTATCGGCCTTGACCTGCTGGTTTACACGCCAGCGGAAATTGAACAAAACGCCTTCGCCAGGCGTATTTATGCTGAAAGCGAATCCCTGCTTGTGGACAGCGCGGCAGGCCACCGCGGAGACCCCAAAGACTGAAGTTCTGTGCTCCGTGGTGAGAACCTATCCGACTGAGGAGGAGAACCCATGCGTATCGGCATCTTAACCGGCGGGGGGGATGTCCCCGGCCTCAATCCCTGCATCAAGGCCCTGGTCTATCGCGCCATTGACGAGGGGCATGAGCCCATCGGCATCCGGCGCGGTTGGGCCGGGCTTCTGTATTACAACCCTGACGACCCGGCGGAACAGGAGGAGTACGTTATCCCCCTGACCAAACCTCTGGTCCGTACCATTGACCGCACCGGCGGCACCTTTCTCCACACCTCCCGCACCAACCCCAGCCGGGTTCAGCTGGAGAAAGCGCCAGCTTTCCTCGACCCGGACTCCTTCCCGGTGGACGAGCGCGGCTTTCTGGATTTCACCGCCCACGTCCTGCGGGTGCTGGAGCACCTGAAGCTGGATGTGCTCATCCCTATCGGGGGAGAGGATACCCTCGGGTACGCGACCCGCATCCATAAAGAGGGCTTCCCCATCGTCAGCATCCCCAAAACGATGGACAACGATGTCTTTGGCACCGACTACTGCATCGGCTTTTCCACCGCCGTCACCCGCAGCGTCCGCTTTATCCACCAGCTCCGCTCCTCCGCTGGCTCCCACGAGCGGATCTGCGTGGTGGAGCTGTTCGGCCGCCACTCCGGAGAGACCTCCCTGGTCGCCGCCTATCTGGCCGGGGTGGACCGGGCGATCATCTCCGAGGTCCCCTTCGACATCGAGAGGCTGGCCCGGCTGCTGGTGGAGGACAAGCGGAACAACCCCAGCCGATATGCGATGATGACCATCTCCGAAGGGGCGCGCGAGATCGGCAAGGAGGTCATCCAGGCCGGTGTGGCCGATCCCTACGGCCACAAAAAGCTGGGCGGCATCGGCGCCGTCACCGCCAAGCGGCTGGAACAGATCACCGGCGAGCGGACGATGTGCCAGGAGCTGGCCTATCTGATGCGCTCCGGCGAGCCGGATTCGCTGGACATTATGGTGGCGGTGAACTACGCCCATGTGGCGATGGACCTGATTCAGGAGAGGAAGTTCGGCCGGATGGTGGCGCTGCGGGAGGGCCGCTACACCGACGTGGACGCCGCCTCGCCCACCCTGGGGGTCAAACAGGTGGATGTGCGGGCGCTGTACGATGTGGAGGAGTACCGGCCCAAGGTAATGCACGCTCACGGAAAGCCCATGTTTCTCTACTGATTTTCTCACCACGGAGACACGGAGGACACGGAGTTTTACAGAAAATTCTGAGGCCCCTCGGTGTTTCTCTGTCTCCTCCGTGCCTCTGTGGCTTTTCACATGTCAGGGAGGGGGCCATGAAGCGGATCGCCGTGCTGACCAGCGGGGGGGACGGGCCGGGTCTGAATCCCTGTATCCGCGCCGTCACCCGGATGGGGATCTACCTGGGCATGGAGGTCATCGGCATCCGGCGGGGTTTCAACGGCCTCATCGCCGGAGAGGCTATCCCCTTGAGCCGACGGGACGTGGGGGGAATCCTGGGGCGAGGGGGGACCTTCCTGGGGACTACCCGCTGTCCGGAGTTCCACACCGACAAGGGGCGACGGGAGGCCCTCCGCACGCTCAACCGGCTGGAGATTGACGGGCTGGTGGTCATCGGCGGCAATGGCTCCCTCACCGGCGCGCTCCATCTCCACCGGATGGGCTTCCCGGTGGTCGGCGTGCCTGCCACCATTGACAACGACGTCAACGGCACCGACATCGCCATCGGCGTGGACACCGCGCTGAACACGATCCTGGACGCCATTGACCGCATCAAGGACACCGCCTCCTCCCATCAGCGGGCGTTTCTGATCGAGACGATGGGCCGCAACTCCGGCTACCTGGCGCTGGTGAGCGGCCTGGCCGGAGGGGCGGAGCTGGTGCTGATCCCGGAGGTGGAAACCCCGCTCGAGCAGGTGGCCCGTACCATCGAGGATGCCTACGTGCGCGGGAAGGCCCACTGCATCATCGTCGTTGCCGAGGGGTGGAAACCCGGCACCCAGGCAGTGGTGGACTACCTGAAAGAGCGACAGGAGGAACTGGGCTTCGAGATCCGGCTGACCGTCCTGGGACACCTCCAGCGGGGCGGCAGGCCCTCCGCCTTCGACCGCGTGCTGGCGACACGGCTCGGTGCGGCGGCGGCCCAGACCCTGGTCGAGGGCAAGGGAGGGGTTATGGTCGGATGGGTGGGCAGCCAGCTAGCCCTGACCCCCCTGGAGGAAGCGGTGGCCTTCCAGAAAGAGATCAGTCTGGAGCTGTGCAGGCTGGCGGCCATTATGGAGAAATAAGGCCTCCTTCCGGCCCGATCGGCAGGGCAACGATGAGAAAACGTCTGCGAAAGGTCCTCGCAGGGGCATCCCTGGCCGCCTTCGTCCTCCTTCTCGCCTGGGCTTACTCCTACACTTCCCCTATGACTCCACGGGCGTCGCGGGAATGGAGTCGGGGACGGGTGATCGGCAGGACGCCCGTGAGCCGCCCCGTCGCCATCCAGCCTGCCCCCGACGGGGGCATGCTCCTCATCTGGCCCAATCTGGAGGAAAGGCTGGAGATGGCCCACATCGGCCAGGACGGCGAGGTGGTCGAAAGAACCATCCTGCCGGTGGGGGAGGAGGCGATCGGCGACCCCCAGCTCCGCGTGGCCGCCGACGGTCGGCTGCACCTCCTGTGGCGGGAGAAGACGGAATCCAGCGCCGTCATCCGCTATGCCCTGCTGGGGACGGACGGCAGAACGGTCGAGCGCACGCTCCTCCTTTCCGACCCCAGCCGGTGGGCCGAGCAGGCCCCCAGACTGGCCCTCGATCCGCAGGGAAGGCTCCACGCTCTGTGGACCGACCGGACCGGTATCTACTGGGCAATGCTGAGCCAGGAAGGGGAGCTCTTGAGAGGGCCGACCCTCCTCATCCCCGATGGCCGCTCACCAGCCGTGCAGGCGGACCAGGCGGGACGGCTGCACCTGGCCTGGCAGCGATGGGTGGACCGCAGCACACGCCCGATCTACTACGCCGTCCTCGACCCGGAGACCGGGCTGCTGAACGAGCCGGAGGAGATCACCCGCGCCTTCCTCCGCAGCGGCACACGCCTCGAAGGCCCCGCCATCGGATTGGACCCGGAGATGGGCTATGTCCTCTGGTCCGCCCTGGACATCCGGGAGGTTTCCTCCCGGGGGCGGTATGCCTTCTTCCCCCTTGACCTGCCCCGGCAGAAGCGGACCCTGGACCTGCCGCTGGTGGAGGGGCGGGACCCCAGCGGGATCACGGTGCTGGATGGCCAGTGGCGGCCCCTGTTGATCGCTTTGAGCGAGACGGTGGGAACGGCCTGGGGAGAGGAGGTGCAGATCGCCGTCGCCGCTGTGGCAGGCCCCCAGATACCGGCCTACGAGATCTGGGGGCTGGCCGGGACCGCGCCGGGTGGCCGTCCGGTGCTCCTCCGCTCCACCCGGGAAGCCGCGAACCCCCAGACGCCGGCTCTCCAGGAATGGCCAGCGGAGCACATCGTCACCGCTTCCAACCTCCCCTCCGTAAAGCCAGCTCTGACCGCAGACGACAGCCGATACCTCCACCTGGCCTGGCTGGAACCGGGCGGGTTCGGCCAGTACCGGGTGGTCTATGCCAGCACCGCACCGGAGGTCAAGCGGACCTACAACGCGCTCACGCTGTGGGATATTGTAGACCCCTTCTTCCGGGGCGTGTTCCGGCTCTCTCTGACGCTCCTGGCCCTGGTCCCGATGCTCATCCAGTGGGCCGTCCTCCCCATGGCGGTGCTGGTTGCCTATCACCTGGCGACGGGGGAGGAGTGGCTGGAGACGGCCCGCTCCCGCATCGTCCTGGGGGCGACGCTCGGGCTGGAAGTCGGCCTGACTTTTCTGTTGCCCCCCCGGTTGGACATCCCCTGGCCGTTCCTGCGCTGGATCGGGCCGGCGGCGACGGCGGCGGTGGCAGGGCTGGTCACCATCCGGTTCCTGCGCGGGCAGAAGGACAAGTCCTTCTTTGTGGCCTTCTTCCTCTTCTCCGGCATCCATACGCTGCTGCAACTGGCGCTTTATTTCCTGCCCTGGGGGCTGGGGAGAAACCTCTAAGCGACCCCGACCACCATCCGCCCGTCCACTGCCACGGCCCCCTTCTCCAGCACCACCAGCGGGTTGATGTCCACCTCGACGATGCGGGGGTTCTCCATCAGCAGCCGGGAGAGGGCCAGGAGCGCCTCGACCACCGCCCCCTGGTCCAGCGGAGGTCGGCCGCGCATCCCTTCCAGCAGCCGGCTTCCCCGCACTTCCGCCACCATCTCCTCCGCGTCGGCCCGGCTAAGGGGGGCCACGCGAAAGGCCACATCGTCGAAGATTTCCACATACACGCCGCCCAGGCCGAACATCACCACGGGGCCGAAGTTGGGATCCCGCTTTCCCCCCAGGATGACCTCCACCCCTGGCGGAACCATCCGCTGGACCATCAGCTCCAGTTGCCCCTGCGCTGACAGCCGTTCCATCATCCCTTCCGCCGCACGGCGCACCGTCGCCGCGTCGGAAAGCCCGAGGGCCACGCCCCCCACGTCCGACTTATGGACAATCCCGGCGGCGAGCGCCTTGAGGACAACCGGATAGCCCATCCGGTCAGCGGCCCGCACCGCCTCCTCAGGGGTAGCGACAAGCTCCCACGGTGCAGCCTGGATTCCGTAGGCCCGGCAGAGGGCCAGCGCACGGTCGGCGGTGAGCACTCCGTCCGTCCTGAGCAACACCCCCGCCTCCGCTGGCGGCGTGCCCACCGGATGGGGCCTGCTTTCGGCGCAGCGGGCCAGCCGCCGGGCCCGGTCCCGCGATCCGGCCAGCCCGCGCACCGCGTCCTCGATCTCGGCGAAGACCGGCAGGCCGACCTCCTGCTGAACCCGCAGGGCCTCGTCCCCCTGGGCGTAGACGCAGAGGGCAATGGGCCGTCCCGTCTCCCGGACGATCTCCTCCACCCGCCGGGCCAGCCTTCGCCCCCCCTCGGCTTCACTGGAGCTGTAGGTGTTGATCAGGAGGATGGCGTCCGGCGAAAGGGCCTGGAGACATTCCTCCACGATTCGGGCGTAGAGGTCGAAGTCGAAGATCACCCCCAGATCGAGAGGATTGGTGAGGGCAATGACGTCGGCACGGAAAAGGGAACGAACCCGCCGGGCGAATTCCTCCGGGATAGGGGGAAGCCGGAATCCGTGCCGCTCCGCCGCATCGGCGGCGATCACCGCATGCCCCCCGGAACGGGAGACCACCACCAGGTCGTTTCCCCGCACCGGCGGGAGGACCATCCCCTGAGCCAGCGCCACCGCGTCCCGGAAGCCCTCCGCCCGCAGGATCCCCGCCTGCCGCAGGGCTGCGCTCACGATCCGGTCGTCGTCGGCCAGAGCCGCCGTGTGGGAAAGGGCGATCCGCTGGCTGGCCTGCCCCCGATTGGCTTTGTGCATGATGATGGGTTTGGGGGAGGAGCGGGCCAGGTCCACCAGCCTCTGCCCGTTGCCAATGGACTCCAGATAAAGCAGGACGATCTCCGTCCCCGGATCGTCCAGCATATAGGCCAGATAGTCGTTCTCGTCCAGGTCGCTTTTGTTGCCGATGCTGACCGCCTTGTTGACCCCCACCCCGGCCGAGGACAGGCGATCCATATAGGTGATGGAGACGCCACCGCTCTGGGAGATCACAGAGGCGGGGCCAAGACGAAGGGTCTGGGGGGAGATGGGGGCGAAGGGGAGGCAGACCCCTGTCTCCAGGTTGACGACGCTGATGCAGTTGGGGCCGACAAAACGGACCCCCCACCGGCGGGCCGTCTCCAGCAGCCGCTCTTCCAGGCGGCGGCCCTCCTCGGAGTACTCGCTGAAGCCGCCCGACTCGATCACCGCCCGGCGGATGCCTTTCCGGCCGCAGCTCTCCACCAGGTCTGGCACGATGGCAGCCGGGGTGAGGATCACCGCCAGGTCCAGGCCGTCCGGAATCTCATCCAGGGAGGAGGCGATGGGGACTCCTTCCACCTCGCCCCGCTGGCGACCCACCGCGTAGAGGTCGCCCTGGTAGCCAAAGGCACGGAGGTTGGCAAGGATGTTGCGGGCCAGGTTATCCGGTCTCTCCGAGACGCCGATGACGACGATGCTGCGGGGGTAGAAGATGCGTTCCATGTAGTCGCTCCTGAGTTTTGAGTTGGCGTAGACAGGGCGAATTGTAACAGGGAGGGGAGGAAAAGGCAACCTCTTCGCCCCCCCCTTTTTGGAAAATTGACGTTGACTTTATTGGCCCAACGTGGTACAATGGAGGGCAACGCCCCAAAGGGCGGTTGAGCATTGACCAGGGAGAGCGCATATGAGCAACCGTCTGGCCGGTGAGGCCAGCCCCTATCTTCTGCAACATGCCGATAACCCGGTGGACTGGTACCCCTGGGGTGAGGAGGCTCTGGAAAAGGCCCGGCGGGAGGACAAACCGATCTTCCTCAGCATTGGCTATGCCGCCTGTCACTGGTGCCACGTGATGGCCCATGAGTCGTTCGAGGACCCCGAGACGGCAGCGCTGATCAACGAGCACTTCGTCCCGATCAAGGTGGACCGGGAGGAGCGGCCCGACCTGGACGCGGTCTATATCCACGCGGTCCAGGCGATGGTCGGCAGCGCCGGATGGCCCCTCAGTGTCTTCCTCACCCCGGAGGGGATCCCCTTCTTCGGCGGCACGTATTTCCCCTCCACACCCCGCTACGGAATGCCCGCCTTCCGGGATGTGCTCCTGGCGGTAGCCGATGCCTGGGAGAACCGCCGGCAGGAGCTGGAGGAGGGGGGACAGGAGGTCGTCACCGTCATCCAGCAGCGGATGGCCGTCGCTTCCGCCCCCGGCGGGGAGACCTGCCGGCCAGAGACGCTCGCCACCGCCTTCCATAACCTCTGGCAGGCCTTCGACCCAATCTACGGAGGCTGGGGAGAAGCGCCCAAATTCCCTCAGCCGATGGTCCTGGAGTTCCTCCTGCGTCACCACCACGCCACGGGCGACTCCCGGGCGCTGCAAATGGTCACTCAGACCCTGGGGCGGATGGCCCGCGGGGGAATCTACGACCAGCTCGGCGGCGGCTTCCACCGCTACTCGGTGGACGGGCGCTGGCTGGTGCCCCACTTTGAGAAGATGCTCTACGATAACGCCCTGCTCGCCCGGGTCTATCTGCACGTCTGGCAGGTAACCGATGAGCCTTTCTTCCGCACCATTGCCGAGGAGACCCTCGACTATGTGGCCCGGGAGATGACCCACCCGGACGGCGGCTTCTTCTCCACTCAGGATGCCGACAGCGAAGGGGAAGAGGGCAAGTTCTACCTCTGGTCGCTCGATGAGATTCGGACCGTGTTGGGTGAAGCAGCAGGCCGGTTCGTCAGGCTCTACGGCGTAACCGCCGACGGCAACTTTGAGGGCCGCAACATCCTCACCTTCTCCGGCACGCCCGAAGAGCGGGAAGCGCTGACAGAAGACCGCCGGAAGCTGTTTGAACTGCGGCAGAGGCGGGTCCCTCCCGCCCGGGACGAGAAGGTGCTCACCTCGTGGAACGGGCTGATGCTGGCCGCCTTCGCTGAGGCGGCGCGGGTGTTGGGGCGGGAGGACTACCGGGAGGTCGCCGAAAGAAACGCCAGCTTCCTCCTCCGGGAGCTCCGCTCCGCCGACGGCCGCCTGTACCGCTCCTGGAGGGATGGAAAGGTCCGGGGCAATGGCCATCTGGAGGACTACGCCCATCTGATTGAAGGGTTGCTGGAGCTGTATCAGACCACCTTCGACCCTCGCTGGTACGAACCAGCACAGGAGCTGGCCGAAACGATGGTCGAGCGGTTCGCCGCTCCCGTCGGATTCTTCGACACAAGCGACGACCACGAAGCGCTGATTGTCCGCCCCAGGGAGTTACAGGACAACGCCCTTCCCTCCGGCAACGGGATGGCCGCCACCGTCCTCCTGCGGCTGGAAGGGCTGGCCGTTAAGCCCCGCTACGGAGAGATGGCCCGTCGCAGCCTGGGCGCCATCCAGCCGCTGCTGGCGCGGTATCCCCTGGGCTTCGGTCAGTGGCTGATCGCTCTGGACTATGCCCTCGCCCGCCCCTGGGAGATCGGAATCCTGGGAGATCTGGAGGCAGCCGGTACCCGGGCGCTGCTCAAAGCCTGCACCTCTGGCTATCACCCCCATCAGGTGGTGGCAGCAGCCGCCCCCTCCCCACCCCCTGCCGTCCCCCTGCTGAGGGACCGGGGGCAGGTTGAGGGGCGGCCCACAGCCTACATCTGCCGGGAGGGGGTCTGCCGGCCCCCCACGACCGATCCAACCGAGTTGAGGGAGTGGCTCCAGGAAGGATGAGCGACCGTTCTCCAAACCTGAGCCGACCAAGCTGCATCAGCCGGGTGGCCGGGAGGCAGCTCCTGACCGTGCTGCTGGAGGCCGCCGGCGTGGAGGATACGGCCCGGGCATTCCGGGAGGGGCGGGTGCAGGTGGACGGGCGTCAGATACATAACACTCGTGCCCGCGTCAATCCCCTCCAGCAGAAGATCGCCCTGGACGGGGTCCCTATCCGCCTCCCCTTCTGCCGCTACCTTCTCTTCCACAAACCCTACGGGGTGATGAGCCACTTCACCGACCGGCTCGGCCGTCCCACCCTGGCCGATTACATCCCCATCTCAGGTGTCTACGCTGCCGGACGGCTGGACCGGGACAGCGAGGGGCTGCTCCTGCTCACTGATGATGGCTGGCTGATCCATCGCCTCACCGATCCCCGCTTCGGCCACCTCCGCACCTACCTGGTGCAGGTGGAGCGGGTCCCCTCCGACGAAGCTTTGACCGCACTGCGGGAGGGGGTGATGATCGAAGGGCGGCGTACCCTTCCGGCGGAGGTGGAACTGCTGGAGCGCGAACCAGACCTGCCGCCCCGGCCCGTACCGATCCGGTATCGCAAGCACGTGCCCACCGCCTGGCTGCGGATGAGCCTCTACGAGGGGCGCAAGCGGCAGGTGCGGCGGATGACCGCTGCTGTAGGCCATCCCACTCTCCGGCTGGTGCGGATCGGCATCGGGCCGCTTCGGCTATCCGGCCTGGGTCCAGGCGAGTGGAGAGAATGCACGGAGATAGAGCTGGAGATGCTGCGCGACAGAATCCGATCAACCCCCGAGCGGTAGGACAAGTTTTTGCAGCTTGACAAATTATTATGCCAATAGCCGCACAACCCTCACCTCTCCCCCTACCCCCTCCCCGCTGCAGGCGGGCGGGGGTGGGGTGAGGGCCAAGCCGGATGGCCGGGTTCGCAATAGACGGCGTGCAAGGAGGGAAAGATGCAGACCAAGAGCTTGGGAGAACGGTTCCTGATCCGACTGGAGGCTGGCGAAGAGGTCATGGCCTCCCTGAAGGGGTGGGCGGAGGCCCGGGGGATCGGCTTTGCCGCCCTCTCGGCCATCGGCGCCTTCGAACGGGCGACCATCGCCTATTTCGACGCCGGGACGAAGACCTACCGCCATCTGCCGGTGGAGGAATACGTCGAAGTGGTGACCCTGACCGGCAATGTGAGCCGGGGGGAGGACGGAAGCCCCGTCGTCCATGCCCACGCCGTCCTGGGCCGCGCCGACGGTTCCACCCTGGGCGGCCACCTGGTGGAGGGCATCGTCCAGCCCACCCTGGAGGTGGTCCTGGATGTGCAACCGGGGCGGGTACAGCGGCGGCGGGACCCCGCCAGCGGGCTGGTGTTGTGGGAGCTGTCGGAGGGATAGGAAGGAGGCCTGGTGGTCAACCCTCTTGGCGAAGTCCGCAGCCGCCTGGCGCAGGCTGTGGAGAGGAGATGCGGGGAAGGATTCCCTTACGCCGTCCCTGGCCTCTGGTTCGGCCTGGATGGCCCGCTCGGCCGCCGGGTCGTCAACCCCTGCTGTTTCTACCTGGAGCGGATCGAACACATCCTGGCCCGTCCCCCTGCCCCGCTCCCTGCCGGCCCCAACGGCACCTGGTCCCGCCAGGCGGTGGTGTACAACCTGCTGGTCCGCGCCACCACCGGCTTCGACCACGACGGCGACGGTCGCCTTTCCCTTTCCCCCATCGGGGACGGGTGGCGGGAGACGGGGACCTTCCTCAAGTCCATTGCCCTCCTCCCAACCCTGCGCGCGATGGGCTTCAACACCGTCCACTTACTTCCGGTCACCGCCGTCGGCCAGGACGGTCACAAAGGGACCCTGGGGTCCATTTACGCCATCCAGAACCCCTACCGGCTCGATCCCCGCCTGGCAGAGCCAGCCCTGGGGTTGGGGCCGGAGGTAGAGTTCGCCGCCTTTGTCCAGGCCGCCCACCACCTGGGGATGCGGGTGGTGGTGGAGTTTGTCTTCCGCACTGCTGCCCTCGATGCCGACTGGGCCGCCGAGCACCCGGAGTGGTTCTACTGGATCCGGGCCGACATCCCCGACCGCGCCCCCGGCGAAGTGCGAGAGGACGCCTACGGCGCGCCCTTCTTCACCCCGGAGGAGCTGAGCCAGATCAAGGGAAAGGTGGAACGGGGAGACCTGGAGGGCCTCATCCCTCCCCACCCCGCCTACCGGCAGATGTTCACCCCGCCCCCGCCGCGCGAAACCGTGCACAGGGAGGGGAACCGCTGGATCGGCGTCCTGCCAGACGGAAGCCGGGTACGGATTCCCGGTGCGTTCGCTGACTGGCCTCCTGATGACCCTCAGCCCCCCTGGACCGACGTGACCTATCTCCGGCTGTACGACCATCCGGACTTTAATTACATCGCCTACAACACGGTACGGATGTACGACCAGCGGCTGGCCCGTCCGGAGAACCGGGTCGAGCCGCTGTGGGAGCGGATCGTCGGCATTCTCCCCTTCTATCAGGACCGGTTCGGCATTGACGGAGCGATGCTGGATATGGGCCACGCCCTGCCGGGAGCGCTCAAGCGGCGGATCGTCGAAGCGGCGCGGCAGGCCGCCCCCGATTTCGCTTTCTGGGATGAGACCTTCTCTTACGATGGCGGGCTGTCCGCAGAGGGGTATAACGGCGTCATCGGGAATTACTGGTGGGCGATCTGGCGGCCCGAGCACCTGGTGGAAGGGCTGCTCCGTCCGCTGGCGGATCGGGGACTTCCCCTGCCCTTTTTCGCCGCGCCGGAGAGCCACAACACCCCTCGCGCTGCCGCCCGGCCCGGCGGCCTGCCTGCCGCCCGGCTGGCCTGGGCGCTGGGCTGTCTTCTGCCCGCCATCCCCTTCTGCCACTCCGGCTTCGAGCTGGCGGAAAAGACGCCGGTCAACACCGGCCTCGATTTCTCCCCCGAGGAGCTTCCCCGCTACCCGGCGGAGGTCCTCCCCCTCTTCAGCGAGGCCGCCTACGGCTGGGAAAACGAGCCAAACCTGGTGGACTGGGTGCGACATACCCTGGCAATCCGTGCCCGCTACGCCGACCTCATCACCGATCCTCACCCCAACACCTTCGAGCTGCTGGAGACGGACAGCCCCCACGTCTGGGCGGTGATCCGCCGCCGGGAGGGAAAGGGGCTGGTGTGCGTCTTCAACCTGGACGTGGAGCACCCCCATCCCTTCTCCCTCCCTCTGCCAGCACCCCTCTCCTCCGCGACCGATCTCCTCACCGATGCCACCTGGCCCCTGGAGGGGAGCCGTCTTTCGGGCAGGCTTCCCCAGGCCGGCTGCGCCCTTTTTCCCCTCCGATAGTCAGGATTTTTGCAATGAAAACCGACAGGATTTTTCCCCTCTGCGTCCTGTCTGTCCTCTTCGGCCT
This sequence comes from Anaerolineae bacterium, assembly GCA_041082215.1. Lineage (GTDB taxonomy): Bacteria > Chloroflexota > Anaerolineae > B4-G1 > DUEL01 > JBDOIF01. The sequence goes on along the minus strand of JBDOIF010000124.1, from coordinate 3,251 downwards.
TCTCCTGGCCTGCGCCGGCGGCCTGCCTGGCGGGAAAGAGACGTTAACCCCCACCGCCACGGCCACCAGGGATGAATGGAGCCTGTGGGTGGACGGCCCCCACCTGCGCGGCGCCAACATCTACCAGCGCCGCGTCTATCCGGAGCTGGACGGCACCGACTTCCTCGGCCCCGGCCCGCTCGGCCCCCCCTACACCCAGGAGGACTTCGACAACCTGGCTGCCCTGGGAGCCAACTACGTCAATATCTCTCACCCCGGCCTTTTCACCGAGGAGCCGCCTTACCGGCTCGACCCGGATGTGCAGGACAACCTGGACCGGCTGCTGGATATGGCCGGAAAGGCCGGCCTCTTTGCTGTCATCACTTTCCGCACCGGCCCCGGCCGCAGCGAATTCTGGGCCTTCTGGGGGGAGGACACCGCCAGCAACCCCGACGAGGGCTGGTTCGATCCTCGCTACTACAACAACCGGGTCTGGGCCGACCAGGCCGCTCAGGACGGCTGGGTGGAGATGTGGCGCTACACCGCCCGGCGATACAGGGATAACCCTACCGTGGTCGGCTACGATCTGATGTGCGAACCGAACAGCAACGAGGTGGGCGCATACCCTGCTACCGATCCCCTGAACATCTGGAATCCCGATGTATTCTATGCCCTTTACAGCGACACCATCCACGACTGGAATCAGCTCTACCCGCGTATCGTCGCCGCAATCCGGGAAGAGGACTCCCAAACCCCTGTCCTGGTTGGAGGGATGGGGTACAGCGCAGTGGAATGGCTCCCCTACCTGGAGCCAGCCGACGACCCGCGCACGGTCTACACGATCCACCAGTACGCCCCTCACCAGTACACGCACCAGCAGGCAGACGCTTCCGGCTGTGCCTATCCGGGTACGTGTGATGTGGACTGGGATGGGGATGCGGAGACCTTCGACCGGACCTGGCTGGAGGGCCTGCTCTCTACGGTGGACATCTTCAGGGCAACCTGTGCCGTTCCTGTAGCGGCAAACGAGTTCGGTGTGGTCCGATGGGCGCCAGGCGCAGCCGCCTTTATGGACGACCAGATGGGCCTCTTCGAGCGGCTTGGCCTCAACTATGCCCTGTGGGTCTGGGACCCGGCGTGGATGCCCTGGGAGAGGGAGATAGACGCCTTCAACTTCCGCCACGGTCCCGATCCGGATAACCACTCTCCTGCGGAATCGGACCTGATGGAAGTGATCATCCGGCGCTGGTCGCAGAATAAAGAGACCTCCTCCCCCTCTCCTTCCCGACCTGGAGAGTAGCAGAGCCTACGGACACCGCACGATATCCTGCGCCCAGAGGCAGTCGGCGCAGGAAGGGCACCATCCCCAGCAGCCGTCGTTGGCCTCGGTGATGTCGCACGTCTCCCGCAGGTCACAATCCACGCACGAGGGGAAATGGAAGCGGCGCACCTCGGCCCGGAAACGGACATATTCATCGGAGGTCCAGACCTCGGCCAGGGAGGTCTCGTTGACATTGCCCAGGACGTAACGGGCCACGTTCTTGCGACGGCCGAAGATGTAATAAGGGTAGGTATGGGAGAGCGCATAGCAGGGGCTGACCCCGCCGTCCCAACCCACCACCAGCGCCTTTCCGGCGACGAACCGGCATCGCCGCTCCGCCCCCCAGTTCATCCGCGGAAGTTCGACGATGCCCCAGAGGAGCCAGCCGTCGCTCTCCAGGGCCCAGCCCGGGGCGGGGGGAAGGGGCTCCGTCTCATCCCGCCCGTAGAGGGCGTCGGCGGCCATCTCGGGGGTATGGGGCAGGACGTGGGTAACCAGCACCCGATTGGCCTCCAGCCGACGCGCCAGGTCGGACAGGGCAGGCAGGTCGGCGATGTTTTGCCTCAGGGCGACGAACTCCAGCTGAAGCCGCGGCCTGGGTCGCTCCCGCTCCCGCTTTATCCGGTTCAGGGTCTCCACATTCTCCAGCACCGTGCGCAGGTCCGCCCCCCGCCGGACGTCGGCGAAGGTCTCCGGACGGACGCTGTCCACGGAAACGCTCAGGACATCCAGCCCGACCTCCACCAGCGCCCGCGCCCGTTCCTCATCGAGCAGCGTGCCGTTGGTGCTGACGGTCACCCGGACCCCCAGCTCTTTGACCGAGGCCAGGTGGTCCAGGAAGCGGGGGTGGGCAAAAGGCTCTCCGTAGCCGCCGAAGAGGACCTCCCGCAGTTCGGGCAGCTCCCGCAGCCCCTCCAGCACACGCCGGAAGGTCTCATCGGTCATATGGGCCAGGGGGTCTTCCCAAACGTTGCGCACGCAGGTGCGGCATTGAAGGTTACAGCGGGTGGTCAGTTCCAGGTAAACCTTCTGCACGTCGGGCCGGAGGGGGTGGAGCACCAGCCCCGTCTCCGTCTCCTCCAGAAGCATCTCCTCCCCGGCTTTCAGGCCGTACCGGTGGCGGAGGCTGTCGGGGAGTGGAATCTGGCCCTCTGGATCAACCCGTATCCTTGGCATATCACCTCTGACGCCTGACGCCTGACGTCTTACGTTTCAGGTTCAGGCTGCCACGGTTCCCTGAACCGCAGCCAGAACCGGCCGTAGCCGTCAATGTAAAACGGCATCTCGACCGCGCCGGGCTTCACCTTCTCCCGCAGCAACTGTCGGGAGACGTAAACGATCATGCCGTCGGCATCGAAGCGGACAAAGTCCTCCGGATTTTCTGGCTTGCCCATCCGACCGGACGGGCCTTTGAAGAAGTTTCATCAGCCCAGGCAGACCATCCGCCAGGCGACGTTGAGGACGCCGCCGTGCTTGCGGATAAAGTCGCGGACCCAGGCGGATGGCAGTTCAGCTTCCATAGCGCCACCTGATTTCACTTCGAACGTGGGCCAATGGCCGGCAGGTCCACCGCCAGCAGCTCCGCCAGTTGTGCCTGCTGCTCAGCGTACTGGGGCTCTGCCAGCGGCGTACACCGTTCCAGTTCCACCTGTCCTGCCGCCAGCTTGTTGGCGAAGACAAAGCAGGACGCTTCGCCGCAGGCTTTGCAGTTGGTGTGGGGAAGGAGTTTGTAAAGCTCCAGCGCCGTTGGCCGGCGGCGGGTTTCGTAGCTCGGCTCGATCTCCTCCCGCCGCTCCCAGGTGCGGTTGACCAGTTTGACCAGCCCCTCCACCTCCCGGATCGCCGCCTCCCGGTCCTCGACGTTGCTGACGGCGATCTGATTGGGCTGGAAGGTGATGTAATGGCCGGCCTTCCGCCACTGAATGGAGGGCACCTCCGGCCGGTAGACCGC
>JBDOIF010000111.1:0-102175 GCA_041082215.1 Anaerolineae bacterium | reverse complement strand
CCCCGCATCCGGCGATGACCAGGGGCGCACTGCCGTGCGCCCATGCATTGGGCGCACTGCTGTGCGCCCCTACATTGGGCGCACTGCCGTGCGCCCCTGCATTGGGTGCACCGCCGTGCGCCCCTGCATTGGGCGCACTGCCGTGCGCCCCTACTTCTTCCCGCGCGATCTCGACCAGGCGGCGCTGCTCTTCACGGGTGAGATAGGGGAACTCCCCCGTCGTGCCGCTGGTGACCACTCCGTCCACATAGGGGAGGACATGGCGGATCAGCCGCCGGAACGCCTCCTCGTCCACCTCCTCCGTCTTCGGGTCGAAGGGGGTCACCAGCGCGGGAAAGACACCTCGCAGACTCAAGCTTTCTTTCCGCATAGCCTCTCTCCTTGATCCCGTTCTCACCGCGGTGACACAGAGAACACGGCGTTTCTCTCGACCTCCTTCAGTGCCCCCCGTGTCTCTGTGGTTCTTTTCACGGCCCCGGGCGGCTCCAGGCCCAGGGTCCGTAGTGCTCCCTGATCACCTGCCAGGTGACGCCAAAGCTGGATTGGGTCAGTTGATACCGGACCTCCACTGTCGCCCGATCTCCCTGAGGCCGGTCGAGCACAGTGTTGATGAAATTGAGGTGGGAAAGGAAGAGCAACAGGCTGAAGAGGACACAGGCCACAGCTACCGTCCAGAGGACGGCCCGGACCGGCCGGCCCCCGACCCGGCCGAGGAGGACGGCCAGCCCGAGGGCAAAGGGGGCGTAGAGCTCTGTCATCCGGCGGGCGCCGAAGGACCAGCCGGCCCACCAGTCGGCGACGCCGCCGTTGATGACGGCCTCCAGCAGGAAAGCGGCCGCCAGCCCGACGGCCACCCACACCCGACGGCGGGCCAGCGCCACCCAGCCGAACGCCCCCAGCAGGGCCACCGGCGACCAGACGAACAGCCCCCGCTCGTCGGAGAAGAGGACCTGGGGAAGATGGACCGGCAGCCGGAGAAAGCCGCTCTCGGTGGCGGAGACGACGAGGGGCCGGCCAAACATCCAGTTCCAGGTGTAGAGGATGTGCCAGGCGATGGCCCAGAAACCCAGCCCGAAGAGAGCCAGCTCCCGCCACTTCCGATGGAAGGGAAGCCAGAGTGCCAGCCCCCAGACCAGGAGGGCCATCTGCCAGCGGACCAGTGTGGCCAGCCCGCCAGCCAGGCCCGCTGCCAGCACCAGCAGAGGACTGCCTCGCCGTTCTTTCCAGTAAAGCAGGAGGAAAAGGACCAGCGCGGCGAGGAAAGCGGCGGGGACGTGGACGTAAAAAGGTTCGACGGTGGCGTAATAAAGCATCGGCGTGCCGAGGAACACCAGCAGAGCGGCGGCCGCCGCCGGCAAGGGGCGGACGTAGAATCGGGCACAGGCATAGGCGAGGGCAACGCTCCCCAGGCCGTAGAGGTTCACCCCCAGCATCCCCAGCAGGCTGTAGGGCAGAGGCCGGCCCTGCAGGGAAAGAAAGTAGTCCAGGTTGGCCATCAGCCAGCCGGCCCTCTCCAAACACCGCGCCAGCCAGTGGGTGGGAGCCAGAAGGATCGCCGACCCGTAGGCGAAATCGGTCGCCCAGTGGCCCGTCTCCTCATTCCAGTAGACCTGATAGGCGTTGATGGGGGCAAACATCTGGGCCTGATTGCCCAGGTCCATATCCCCATCGCCGGCGATGGAATCGAGCCACATAAAGTAGGCCAGCCCGTCCCCTCGGGCCAGCGGCCGGTCCATCGCCACCATCGCCACCAGCGCGATCGCCAGAGCGATCAGGAGCGGCCACCGGGCCCCCTTCTCATCGCAGGGAGATGTCGCTTCTGTGTTCACAGATTGATCGTTCGCAGGCGGGCGGCAAGCTCCTCCGGGGTGGCCGCTTCCACCGGGATGTAGCGGACCCCCGGGTAGTAGGTCTGGAAAAAGGCCCGCAGGTCACCCGGCCAGCGGGAGGGATTGACGGCGATCACGGTGCGGTTATCCAGGTCGCCGATGCCGGCGTCGTCGGCGCTGCCGCCCACGGTGAAGCGACGGGCATCCCAGGTGGAACGCACAACGGCCGAAGCCCAGGCCTGGTCGGCGCCGGGCGGAAGGAGGACGTAGACCCGCGCATACTGTTCACGAGGCTTGCCACGGGCGAGCATCTCCGCCTCAGCGGGCGGGGAGCTGTTCTGCTCTCCCCGGATGGAGAGCATGTAATCCACCAGCGCCGGGTAGGCGAATTCATAATCATGGCTCATCCATTGCCCTACCGGACCGAGGGTAAAGGGACAGAAAGCCCACACCCAGTAGTCCTCCCGCGCCTTCTCATCGTACCAGCGCATCCGGCGCACCACCTCGGCTGGAGAGATCTGTCCCTCCCGCCCGCCGCCAGCATAGAACTCGGAGACCACGAGAGGGATGACCTCGTCCCTTTTCTCCAGAAGATGGTAGAGATAACGGTAGCGGAAACAGAGAGCGCCGGCCCCCTGGACCCGCGGCGCGCCAGGGATCGGGTCGCCCCACCACTTCTCCACCGGGTCGTTGCCAAAGACCCCCTCGTGCAGGGTGAGGATGTGGCCGCCCTGGCGGGCACGGCCAAAGACCCCCGTCTCCACCACAGCGACCATCTCATCCCACTCCGGTGTCCCCGCGTTGAAGGCAAAAAGGGCCAGTTTGAGACCGCGCTCCTCCGCCTTCTCCATACACTTGATCATCAGTTGGGCCAGGCGCCGATACCCATCCGCCCCCGGCGGATCCGGCTCGTTGACGATCTCCCAGTAGTCCACCACATCGCGCAGCGCCGGATTTCCCTCCATCTTCCGCAGGATGACATCCAGCAGCCTCCTGGCCATCTGATCAAGGTCGGCTGCGGGGTTGCTGAGCCCCTCACAGCCCTCGTGGGAGCTGGTCAGGCGGGCAAGGATGATGGTCCGGGGACTGGCCGCTTTGGCTGCAGCCAGCCATCCCACATCGTCCACAGCCTTGATCACGGGAAAAGCCGCACCGCCGGAGACGAGGGTTTGGGCATACTGCTGGACCCGATTGGGGAGGATGGAATGGACGCCGATTTTGCTTCCCTGTTCAACATAGGGATACGACCACTTGGCCATCACGACCTCCTTGCGGGAACACCCGCGACGAAAAAGGGACGGAGCCGACCGCCAGTCGGATTATACCTTTTCGATAAACCGTGTCAACCTATTCGCGGACGCAGAAGACGACGCCGGCCAGGGCGCGGTGGCGTGTTCCATCCGGGGTGGTAAATTCGATGGGGATCGGTTGAGGGTCGTCCAGAAAGGCGCGGATCTCTCTTTCCAGCCGTGGAAAATCCCGCCGCAGCTCCCAGGTCCGGGCCGGTTCCAGAGCATCGTGGAAGACGACAAAGAGCCGGTTGGCAGTGTGGAACCGCTGCTGAGTGGACTGATGGAGATACAGCCAGCGGGCCAGGTCTTCCGGGTGGGCACGGGCATAGGCCAGGTCGTGGGGATATTGGCGTGGGAACCCGGTCAGTTTGAGGTCGAACCCCTCCCCGTCCAGGTAAAAGTCCACCGTGCGGGAGAAAGGGTCGGGATCGGGGCATGTGCGGGGGTGGTCCAGGATCACTCCCAGGGCGACCTGGTGGGTGTGGAAGTTGTACCAGCGACGGAGGACATAGGAGGCGAATTCGCGCAGGGGGAGGCCAGCCTCGACGGCTGCCTGGCGGGTCTGACGGCGCAGTTCATCCAGTTCCCGGACGGTGTAGATAAAACCGCTGGCCCCGTCCCACTCATCCCCCTGGGGCCGACCCCAGGGAGGCATTCGGGTCACTCTGTGCAGTTCGCGGCGGATGTCGGTCGGCGCGGCGGGCTTTTGAAAGATGATGACATACTCGTGCTTAAAGATGTAGTATCCGCCGGCGAGAGCGCGGTAGCGCCAGAGGTGGCTGGCCCGGCCCTTCCCCCGCTCGTTGCCGGTGATGTTTTTGACCACAATCCCTTTGGGCCGAAACCCCACCCGCTGCATCCGTTCCAGGCAGTAAAAGCCAAGGGGGATCAGCTCGCCGTCGGCGTATTTGTCCCCGATGACCAGGACGGCGAACCGGTCCGGCGCCAGCAGTTCAAAGCCGAGGCGGGCGACTGTCTCGAAACGGCGCAAAAAGTCCTCCAGGGAAGGGGAATTGGAGAGGTCTTCCGGAGCGTCAGAGAAGCGGATGATGTCGTGATAGGGAGGGTGGAGGATCAGAAGATGGGCGAACCGGGCCCCCATCTCCTCCAGCGCCTCCCGAATGCGGGCCGCGGTCTGAGGCTGTGTGCTATCCCCCTGCAAGATGCGGATGCGGTCGTCCAGAAGCCCGGCCGGGACCTTCTCCCGCACTCTCTGAACCAGCTCCGGCTTCAGCTCGACGCCGATCAGGCGCCGCTCCAGACGCACCGCCTCTATGGCCGACGTGCCGGAGCCAAGGAAGAGGTCCAGCACGATGTCGTCCCTGCGGGTATATCGCAGGAATACCTGTGTGGCGATCTGGGGGACAAAGCCGCCGTGGTAATCCAGCTCGTGGCCGCCGGTCCGGTCGCGGGATTCGATGAGCCAGAGGGAATCGGTCCAGATGTGTTCGTACTCCCGCCAGCGGGAGAGGTCAATGTCGGAATAGGGAAGCCGTTTGTGCTTGCCCTTCATTTTCGGAATTCCCCATCTTCTGCCCAACGGTCCGGGTTGGCACGTATGTAGCGGCGAATGGCCCGCAGTTCCCGTTCGTTGCGGACGATCCGTTCGTAGTAGTTGCGTTGCCAGAGACGGCGTGAGAAGGGCGTCCACCCGCGTTCTCTGACACTCCGGGTGTATTCGACAGTGGTGATGGATTTGAAGGCCTGGACGATGCGGCCCAACGACACACCAGCCGGGGACGTAACGCCGTCATCCGTGATCCAAACGATGAAACGGACAAGGTTGGGCATACAGTTACCTTCGTTGTAGCTGCTCTTCGAAGATATCCGCCCCCGTCCGGCCCGTCTGCCCACTGACCGCCACCCCCAGGTCACGGCGAAAACGGTGGCCCAGGTCCTCCCCGGTGGCCCGATAGGTAAGGTCCAGGGCACGGGCCGCGTTGGCGATGGCGTAGCGCGGCTCGAGCCGGTCCAGGTCGTCAAAGAAAAAGGTACAACTGACGTACATCCGCTGCCGGTGAAACTGGGCCTCCAGCAGCCAGAGCAACCGCTGCATATCCTCACTCTTGAGGTGGCCCATCCCCCTCTCCCGCAGGAAAGCGGGACCGTCCATCTGTCCCAGCACTACGGCGATGTACCCGTCGCGCAGCTCCCATGGGTCAATACCCAGCCGCCGTGTCTCGTCCACATACACAGCGTCCAGGTCACACGCCAGGTTGTCCAGCGCCCGCCGCAGCGCTCCCTTCCACCGGCTGTCGCCGGAAGTGCAGCCACAGCCCACAGCCCATCGGTCCAGTCGGTGAGCGCAGCTCCAGGCCGTGTTTTCGATAACCTCGACCTCCGCTTGGGGAGGACATTGCCGGAAATGGAGGCTCAGCGTGGTCACCTCGTAGCCGTGGGCCGCCCCACCGGAGAGGATGCGCTCCAGCACCTCCACCCCATGCCGCTGGTGATGGCCAAAGGTCTCCCCGTCGGTGGCGACCAGCAGAAGCGCCGCGGCCCGGGAGCGCAACGCCATCTGCTCCCGCAGCCACCCCCCCGCCCGGTCCGGCTCCGGCATAGCAAAGGATAGGGCATCGGAGAGAGACCGATCCCGCACGAAGACCCCGATCTCCCCTCCGCCGGGAAGCCGCACCCGGTACGGTCCGGCTCCGGCCTTCTGCTCGCCCCGCACCTGCTCCTCGGAGAGGATGGTGAAGCGGATCCCCTCGACGGTCAGGACCTCCAGCGTCTCGTAGTCCACCGCCATCTCCGGCAGCCACATCCCCACGGGCCGATGGCCGAAGCGGTGGACGAAGCTGGCGATGCCCCACCGGACCTGACAGATCTTATCCCTCCGGCGGGCCAGCGGCAGGATGGTGTGGTGCACTGGCTGGGCCAATCCATTGCCGACCCCGTGGGCCCGGCAGTAGGCCCGCTCGCTGGCTACGATCTGTTCATACGTGAGATGGGCGTTCTGATCCAGCCAGCGGGCCAGGGTCCCGCCGAGGTTGAAGCTGATCCTGCCGAACAGCCCTCGCTGTGCCAGCGGCGCATAGCACTCGGCGGTGATCCGCTCGTTCCAGTTGGCATACGGCGCGGCATCCGCCTCCTGCTCCACCTGCCCGGTGAAGGGGTCGGCGCGGGGGGGCTGGTAGAAGTGACCGTGGATGCAGAGCTGGGACGTCATCTGTTACTGGTTACCTGGTTACTGGTTATGGTGGTCTCCCAGGGGATGGAGGGGCTGAGGGAGAGGTCCCACCAGAGGATGGTGCAGGTGCCCTGATAGACCCGCTCGTAGCCTGCTTCGGAGTTGGAGACCACCTCCAGAGGGAAATGCCAGAGCACGGCGGGTCGGTCCACTGTCAGGGCGACCTCGCCTGCCAGATCGGGCAGGGAGGAGCCGACTGCCAGGCCGGAGACCTCCCGCCGCTCCCCGAAATCGGCCAGCCGGTGGAGGTGCGCCGAACCCGCCGCCACTACCCGAAGCCAGCCACGCTCGCTCCCCCCGCCGACGATCCCCCAGTTCCATTCGACGCCGAAGCGCACAGGGATGGGGGCCTCGCCGAGGTTCGTGAGCCGGTAGCGGATGGACAGTTCATCCGAACCAGCCCTCGCCTCCACCCTCTTCTCCACCCGCAACTGCACCGGCCGATCGCCGACCCACACCCTCCCCTCGCGGGACAGCCGGAGAACCGCCCTTCCGGCGTCTTCCTCCATCTCTGCTCTGTAGGGCCGGTTCACGAAGTCCCCCTGCTCCCCATACCGGGCCTGATAGAAGCCCTCCGGCCTCGTCTCCGGGTGGAGGAAATGGTCCAGAAGCGCAGCCCGCCGGTACCAGTCGTGGAACAGGCGGGCGTGGACATCCGCCTCTTTGACCCGCACCCCGCCGGGCCGCTCCTCCTGGCCAGGCAGGAGGAGCCGACCCTCCTCGGCCGCCACCAGCAGCTCCTGATGGTAGCCCTCCCGACGGCGGGTCATCGTGTTGAGCAGGTTATACCGACGGGCCCGCCAGTCCCACTCCACCAGCGCGCCGCCATAAGAGGGCTTGAAGGTCAGCACCTGCCGGTCGGTATTGAGCACGACCTCCTCCGCCCCGTCGGCGTCCAGGTCGCCCCGCTCCACACGCGCCCACGCGGCCGGGCCGACGGCGCGGTCGGCCAGCTCTTCGGCGGCGATGAGGTGGCCGTAGTTGGCGACGCGGATGTGGAATAGGTAGATGCCGCCGAAGAGGCCGTGCCAGTAGCCGCAGTTGCACTGGGCCGCCCAGACCTGGTCGAGCGCCTGTTCCTTTTCCGGCCCCTCTGGCATCCGGTGGACCTTGCGGCTGACCCAGAGCATCTTCTTGTGCATCTGGTTGACCTCGTCATAGCGGGCCAGGAAGGAGCGCCAGTGGCCCCCTCTGACGAAACGGAGCAGGTCGGGCCGGTCGGCAAACTCCTCCCGGAGCCGCCTGTAGGCGGTGAAGTCGCTGGGCGGGAGGGCCCAGTACATCATTTCCTCATAGGACGCGCACGGCAGGTAGACCCGTCCCAGCGGCTCCATCTCGGCGGCCACCTCCCCCAACGGACGGGTGGCCAGCCAGTCGGCGCTGGCCTCCAGGGCGGAAAAGAACCGGTCCATCCAGCCCCCCTCTCCCCAGCAGTGTTCCCACGTGCCGGGCCAGAGGCCGAACTTCTCTCCGTCGTCCCCCATCACCGCAACCCCGCCAGGGTGGGCGTGGGCCTGCTCCCGCAGCCAGCCCATCACCTCCTCCACCGGCCGCCAGGGGACAGCATACCGCAGGTACATCACATTGCCGAAGACGGTCAGCGCATGCCCCTGCTCCTCGGTAACGTAGGGGCCGAAGAGGTCGCCATCGGTCAGGCCAGCCATCTTGAAGGGGGTGTCGTCCAGCAGCGTGTACCGCACCCCCGCCTCGGCCAGCGGCCTGGGGAGATGCGGCTCCCAGACCCGTTCTGCCAGCCAGGCGCCCGTCGGCTCGCAGCCGAAGGTCTCCCGCAGGAACCGGGTCATCTTCCGGACCTGGCCAACCTTATCGGCATCCGGGATGGCGACCAGGACCGGCTCGTAGTAAGCGCCAGTGAGAAGCTCCACCTGTCCCCGCGCGACCAGCGCCCGCAGCCGTTCCAGGTGGGCGGGCCGATGGGCGGCAAGCCAGTCATAGAGGGGGCCGGTATAGTGGAGAGAGAGCCGGACGGTGGGGTGTCGCTCCAGGAGGGCCAGGATGGGGTCGTAGGCCCGCTCCGTGGCAAGGGCGAAGACGAAATCGAAGTTGCCCACCGGCTGATGGTTGTGAATAACGAGGGAAAGCATTAAGGAGCAAGTCATAGAGGCATCCCGTTTGTTCAATGTGCTCACTGCTTGACACGCCGGGTAAGACAAGGGAGTCAGCGTCGCTCATCCACCTTCCAGGTCAGCGAGCATCTGCCAGGGATTTGTCGGACAGCCTCTCCAATAATCTCCAGGTTTCGCACCACAGCGTCGGCGACCATCTCATCAGACCGGAACGTCTCCAGGGATAAGCCGGCAGTGTAGCGCTCCACTTTAGCTTCCAATCATCACCCGAGCAGCAGCCTACTGGCCCTGGCCTCCCCCACCTGGAAACTGTCGGTGCCAGTTATCACAGGGCCGGCCAATTCCTACGAGTTATGCAACTCTATCGCCCGCCGATACAGCTCCACATACCGCTTCGCCGAAGCCTTCCAGGAGAAATCCGCCTTCATCCCCCGGGTCTGAAGGGCAGTCCACGCCTCCCGGTCGCGGAAGACCCCCAGCGCCCGCCTCAACCCGTCCAGGCAGGCTTCCGGCGTGAAGGGAGAAAACGCGAATCCGGTTGCCCTGTCCGGCCGCTCGTGGTAATCGGTCACCGTATCCGCCAGGCCACCGGTCCTGTGGACCACGGGGACCGCGCCGTAGCGCATGGCGATCATCTGGCCCAGGCCGCATGGCTCGAAGCGGGAGGGCATGAGGAAAATGTCGCAGCCAGCATAGATACGGCGGGCCAGCGGGTCGTCGTAGCGGAGAAAGACCCGCACTTTGTTCGGGAAGCGGGCCTGGAGTCTTTCCAGCATCTCCTGATACTCCGGCTGGCCGGAGCCGAGAAGGATGAACTGAATGTCGCCCGTCAGCAGCGGCTCCAGCACCGATTGCAGGACGTCAATCCCCTTGACATAATCCAGGCGGGTGACCATCCCGATCAGCGGCGTATCGGACCGGACCGGCAGGCGGGCCTCCTGCTGGAGGGCGGCCTTATTCACCGCCCGCATCTTCAGCGTCGAAAGGTCGAACGGCTGCGGGATATGGGGGTCGGTGGCCGGGTTCCACAGGTCGGTATCTATGCCGTTCAGCACCCCCACCAGCCGGTCCTCCCGCGCCTTGAGGAGCGGGCTGAGGCCAGCCCCGGCCTCCGTCTCCACGATGTCGCGGGCATACTGGGGGCTGACGGTGTTGACCAGGTCGGCGTTGGCGATCCCCTGGGCCATCCAGTTCACCTGGCCGGGTGGCTCCACGTCCAGATGTTTCACATACTCCATCCGGGCAAAGGTGAGGATGAGCCGGCCAGAGGTCCCCTGATAGGCGAGGTTGTGGATGGTGAAAAGAGAAGCCAGGTGACGGTACTCGCTGAGGTAACGCCCCTCGTAGGCCAGCCAGGTGGGGATAACAGCGGTATGCCAGTCGTTGGCGTGGATCACATCCGGCATCCAGCCCAGAAGCGGCAGCGCCGCCACAACCGCCCGCCCGAAAAAGGTGAACCGCTGGGGGTCGTCGTCGAAGCCGTAGATCCGCTCCCGGGGGGAGAAGAACTTCTCATCCCACACCAGATAGACTGGCACTCCGTCCTCGGTGATGGTGTGGACCAGATGGACGCGCTCCTCGCCAGGGCCACAGGGTACAGGGATGGGCTTCCCTACTTTCTCGAAACGGAATTGATCGGACGGGATAGAGCCGTAGCGGGGAATCATCAGACGGACGTCGTGGCCCAGGCTGCGCAACGCCTTGGGCAGCGCCCCTGCCACGTCCGCCAGCCCGCCGACCTTGGCGAAAGGAACTGCCTCGGCGGCCACGAACAGGATATTCAGCCGTTCGTCGTCCATTTTCCTCTCCCATTACAACAGGATGACCATCACCTGGAAACGCGATCCAAGCCCACAGGAGTGGCTCGATCTCCTCTGCCGCCAGCGTACATCCATCGGCGTATCCCGCCGCTCGGCGGCCTCCAGAGCGGCGACCACCTGCCACCGCTTTCGATATTCCTCAACAGCCCCTGCTTCAATCATTCTCCCCACCACCGGAAATCCACATCGGGGAAGAGCTTATCCAGCTCCCACAGCTCCTCCGCCAGCGCCCGGTCGGGCCGGCCTGCCTCGACAGAGCCGACCAACTGCTCGAACCGCTCTACGTGGGCAGTGAACCGCTGGATGGCGTACTCCCGCGCCTGCCCGGTGGTCACCAGAAACGGCCAGTCGGACGCTTCCAGCAGCAACAGCTCCCGCGCCGCCTGGTTGAGCACCGCCTCCTCATCCGGCGACGCGCTCCCAGCCCTGCGCCGGACGATCCCGGCCATTCGCCGTTCCGCCTCGTGGACCGGCCTCCACATCCAGTGGGTCTCCGGATTGTCCCAGGTCCAGTGGCCACCGCCCAGCCCCCAGGAGCTTTCCGGCAGGGCCAGCACCTCGTCCGGCGGATGGACCTCCAGGTACCCGCTGGCAGTGGTCAGCTCCACCCGTTCGGAGCCGGCCAGGATGCGGAGCACCTCCCGGATCCAGTCCACCCCCTCGAACCACCAGTGGCCGAAAAGCTCCGTATCGTAGTTGGAGGCGATGAGACCGAACCGTCCCGTCTCGGCATGGTACTGCTCCAGGAGATCGGTCACCAGCCAGGCGAAGTGGCGGGCATGCTCACCGACCTTATACCGGGCCCAATCGGGGTGATACCAGTCCTTCTGTCCCAGGTCCACCCGTGCCCCTGTCACCCGCCAGTACTGGAGGCCAGAGATGTGGTCCTTTTTGTGGAACTCCCGGTAGTCGTAGTCGCCGGGGTAACCCCAGTCGGCGGACCAGACCTGCATGCCGGTGCGGTTGTTGCGGCCGATGGCGGCCACGCCGGAGTGCTCCGCCGCCACCCCCGGCGTGGTATCCATCACGTAGTAGGGGCGGTAGGTGGTGCGGGGCCGGTCGGGCAGGTCGAACTGCTGCAGGGGGACGACGTAGTTGCGTTTGATGTCGCCATAAGGGCCGATGGCGTCTCCTGCCGCCTTCCCCACCGGCCGCCCCCCCTCAACGGTGTGGGTCTCGACGAAGAAACAGCCCAGTCCCTCCTCGGCCAGGAAGCGCTCCAGGCCCGGGCGAACAACGCCGTCGTCGGCGATATAGGCGGGGCGGTAGGCGCATTCCGGCAGCCAGATGGCGCGGGGGGCACGGCCGAAGTGACGGCGGTAGGAGGCGATCCCCGTCCGCAACTGGCCGCGGATCGCCCCGTCGCTTCCCAGGAGGGGGAGATAACCGTGGGTGGCCGCCGAGGTGACCACCTCGATCACCCCTGCATCCTGGAGCCGACGGAAGCCAGCCAGGATGTCCCTCCCGTACCGCTCGCGGAACGACCGCAGGATGCCCGCGTACCAGTCCCGATAAAAGGTCGCCAGATAGGCGGCGTGGGGGTTGTCCTCTTCCTGAAACCGGGGGAGGTCCGCCCCGGCAGCGGCGATCTTCTCTTCGACGTAGGCCACAAAGTGGTCCTGGACCAGGGGATCGGCCAGTTGCTCACAGAGGACGGGGGTGAGGCCCAGGGTGAGGTGGATGGGGACCCCCTCCTCATGCAGGTCGGTGAGGGCGTTGAGGAGGGGGACGTAGGTCTCCGCAGCCGCCTCGTGCAGCCACTCCTCACCGTGGGGCCAGCGGCCTGCCCTCCGGCAGTAGGGCAGGTGGCTGTGGAGGACAAAGGTAAACGCACCTATGGGGGCCATTGTCTCCTCCTAAGGGGCCGCCGTGGGGGTTCGGGTTGGGAAGGGAGTGGGGCTGGGGATAGCCGTCGGCGTGACCTGTGGCGGGCGGGGGGTGAAGGAGACCACCAGCCCGAACGCCATGCTGAGCACCACGATCAGACTGAGGATCCAGAAGAGCCGCTGATTGCGATGCGACTTCGACCTCCCTGCCACTGCCTGTTCCCTCCTATCTGATTCGGCTCGTTTGTGTTCACAGGAACCACGGATTCAATTATAACATATAGGAGGAAAGCGACAAACGCCGATAGAAGACACCAGGAGATGAAGGTTTTTTCGTAACTACCTACCTGGTGATAGTTTGGGCCCTCACCCCTCCCCCTGCCCCCTCCCCTCTCCCGCCGCGCGGTGGAGGGGAGGGGGTGCCCGCCGCAGGCGGGCGGAGGTGGGGTGAGGGCCAGGCGGAGCGATTAACCCCCGGGGCAGGCAGTTACGTTTTTTCTACCCTTTGAGGACGCTCCGCGCCTTTGTATCCTGGTGAGGGTTGAGGGTCAAAGCACCCCGAGTCCCAGGAGAAGAACCGCAGAGGCACGGAGGGCACAGAGAAACACCGGGTAGGGAAAGTTGTTGAACCGGAGAATTGGGGTATAATTTTCTGGCAGATGGAGCAGATACCAGAGCTTGCAGTCTACCGTGCCCGTCCATCCGACGTGGAGCGGATCGTCGCCTTTGTCAACAGGGCGCGGCCATCAGGGCGACCGGTGACCCCCGAGGAGGTGCTGCGGCGCTTCGGTCCGACCAGCTTCCTCCTGGCAGAAGCAGGCGAGGGGCTGGTAGGACTGCTGGGATGGCACGTGGAGGACCTGGTCGCCCGGGTGACGGATTTCCTGATCTTTCCCGCCCGGTTCCGCGTCGCGGCCGGCCACGCGCTCCTCTCCGCTATGGAAGAGGCAGCCCGCCAGCTTGAGTGCGAGGTGGTGATCCTCTTTCTGCCTCCCCCCATGTCGCTGGGCATGCTCAGCTACTGGGAGACCTTCGGCTACGGCCCGCAGAAAGTAGCTGCCCTGCCCAGGCCGTGGCGGGAGGCAGCCCGAGAGGCCAACCCCAACGAGAACTGGGTCGTCCTCAAGCAGCTCCGGGAGGACCGGGTGTTGAGGCCGATCTGAGGGCCGCTTAGCCCATCCCAAGACCGCGTAAGGAGCAGGAGAAGAGACGATGTCGGGATTGATCGCCTTTGTGAAACGCCACCCCCGGCTGACCGCCTGGTTCGTCCTGGCTGTTGGGATGGTCGCCATCCTGATCTGGTCGGCCCGGGATGTGGGGTTGGAGCCAGGGCAATGGGCAGCGCTCATCGTCGCGACCATCGGCCTGGCCGGCCTCTGCGTCTGGATCATCGGCTGGGAAGAGGGGGAAGAGGAGGAACAGGAAACCTCCCATTAGGGCACGGCTCCCCACAGGCTCCGCACCCGAAAGGGAGGTCGTCCGCAGGCATCAGTACCAGGGCACGAAGAAGGTCTGCGTTGTCCAGGTCTGTTGCCCGAACCGCACGGTCACATCCACAATGATCTTCTGACCGGGCGGAAGGGCGTGGACGGGGAAGGTCACACTGGCGATACCCCGGTTGTCCGTTGGCCCGGCAGTGTACTGCACGGTTCCGGAAGGAAAATGGACCGCCACCGTGGCGGTAGCGCCGCTTGCCGGCCGCCGCGCGGCATCGGTCACATAGATGTAGACCGTTTGATACCCCTCACGGCCGGTAATCACATTGCGCACGAAAGCCCACACGTTGATGCTGGTGCTGTCCTCAAACGTCAGGGCGTCCCGTGAAGGGCTGGCCGGAGGAGACTGGCGTCTCTGATACTCCTCGGGTACTCCGAACCGCTGGATGTAGGCCTGCCCCAGGGCCCCCAGCACCACCCGCTCCTCCTTCGGTCGCTCGGGGTGCCACTCCATCCGGGCGCGCTGGAAGTACTGGACGATGCGCCCATTTTCCACCATCGGCTCCGAGATGGGGTAGCCGAAGATGTCCAGTCCCCCGTTCTGGTCGTAAAAGACCAGGAAAGCGAAGGAGACCACATGGCCTGTTTCTGGAAAA
Source organism: Anaerolineae bacterium (assembly GCA_041082215.1). Taxonomy (GTDB): domain Bacteria; phylum Chloroflexota; class Anaerolineae; order B4-G1; family DUEL01; genus JBDOIF01. The sequence continues at coordinate 88,039 of JBDOIF010000111.1, read as the reverse complement.
TAACGGCGGTAGGGATTGCCTCCGGGGATTTGAGAAGAGGGAATCGGCGGGTAACGATGGCCTAGCAGTTCAGCCAGCAACCCCAATTGAACCCTGTACGGCTCCGGGTTTTCAGGATGCCACTCCATCCGCACGTTGTCGAAATACTGCACCCAGAGCCCGATCCGTTGATCGTAGAAGACCTCCGTCAGAGGGTAGCCGAAAATGCGTGCCCCACCGCGGGTGCGGTAGAAATCGAGAAACGGCCCCTTGACATAATGGCCAGTGCTATTGAAATATTCCTCCTCCCCCGTCGGGAAAGGGGTTTGCCCACCCGGGGCCGCTGCTGTCGGAGAGACGAAGAGGAAGCCGACGATCAGCAGGACCAGCCCTATGCCAGTAGCTGAACAGACCGATCCCCTACACCTTCTCATCACCACTCCCCTCACTCGCGTCTCTCAAAACAGCTTATGATGAGCTATGCCCATTTTACCCCATTTCTTTCTTCCCGCAATCACCCCCTTGGAAGTCGGGCTTCGCTTTCTTTATTATACCCCAACTCCTGCCTTTTTTCAATCCAAAAAACGCTGATTTCTGGGCCATCGCAGAGCCTCGCCGGTCGGTCATCCCTGGCGGCAGGCCGCCAGGCTCGTCCTGCAGGTCCCCTTTGCCTCCTCCCCGCTTTTCTGTTACAATAGGCTCTGATGAAGCTGGAAGAGGCCCTTGGGATACAGCCCGGTGAGCTGGTTGCTTTCGTCGGAGGGAGAGGCCGGGTAAGGGCGGCCTGGAAGACACTTCGGCTCCTGGTCTCCGCGGATTCACCCGTTGTCCTCACCACCACCACGGAAATCCTCCTGCCCAAAGGGGCTCCGCTGATCCTTTCCCCACGGCCGGAGCCTGCTGCTATCGCCTCCGCTCTGGCCGATTCGCCGGCCCTGGTCCTGGCCGCCGGAAGGGTGGGACACACCGATCCCCGCCTGGTAGCCCAAAGTCCCTACCCGGCTGAGCCGGTCCGGCTGCAGGGGATACAACCGGAGCTGCTGGGGGAGCTGGCGCGGAGGCTGCCCGGCGTGACCTGGGTGGTGGAAGCGGACACAGAACAGGAGCAACCGCTGAGAGTGCCGGGGGAGCCTCGAATCCCGCCAGCCGCAAACCGGGTGGTGGTTCTGGCAGGGCTGGCAGCCCTGGGCCGACCGCTGGAGGAGTCCGTACCTCAAAGCGCCCCAGCGGCCGCCCAGTTGCTCCACGTCCCACCCGCCACCTCCCTCACCCCCGATCTCTTCGCCAGCCTGGTCGGCCACGCCTCCGGCGGCCTGAAAGGCGTTCCGGCCCGCGCCGAAGCGGTCGTCCTCCTTACTCAGCAGGACGCATCCCCCCACCCCCAGGCGGCAGACGTCGCACGGCTTCTGCTCCTGGGCCGGCGCATCCGCCGGGTGGTGCTGGCCGACCTGCACCGCACCGATCCCGTCCTGGAGGTGTGGATATGAGCCGGATTGCCGGGGTTGTGCTGGCTGCTGGCGGCTCCTCCCGCTTCGGCCGGCCCAAGCAGCTTCTGGATTGGGAAGGGAAACCCTTCGTCGTCCGTGCGGCGGACGCGGCCCTGGCAGCAGGGCTTGACCCGGTCGCCGTTGTGCTGGGCCATGCGGCAGAGGAGGTCCGTGCCGCCGTAGCCGGCCGCCCCGTTGTGCTGGTAATGAACTGGCGCTGGGAGGAAGGGCTCAGCACCTCCGTCCAGGCTGGCCTGGCCGTCCTCCCGCCCGACGTAGAAGGGGCCGTCTTCCTCCAGGCCGACCAGCCCCTGGTCCCGGCCAGCCTGCTCCGCCGCCTGATCGAACGTTTCCAGGAAGGCAAGGCCCGGATCGTCCACCCGGTCGCCGGGGGGCGACGGGCCACCCCCGTCCTCTTCCACCGCTCCCTCTTCCCGGAGCTGGCCGGTGTGGAGGGGGATACGGGGGGAAGGGAACTCATCGCCCGCTATGCGGAAGAGGTGGCGACTGTGGAAGTGGAGGATTCCACCCTCCTGATGGACGTGGACACACCAGAGGACTATCGGCGGCTGTCCCTGTACCTTCCTCCCTCCCCGGATTCGAAACCCTCTGCTCTTCGCCATATCCGCCACCTGATTATAGATATGGACGGCGTGCTCTGGCGGGGCGGTCGGCCGATGGACGGGCTCCAGGGGTTCTTCGACTTTCTGCAACAACGGGGGGTCCGGTTCATTATGGCGACCAACAACGCCAGCAGGCGGGCAGAACAATATATGGAGCAACTGGCCCGCTTCGGGGTAGAGGTGCCGCTGGAGTGTATCCTGACCTCGGCCCAGGCCACTGCCGCCTACCTGGCCTCCCGCGAACCGGAGGGGACGCCTGTCTACGTCATCGGTGAGGAGGGCCTGCGGGCTGCGCTGGCCGAGCGGGGGTTCCGGCTCGCAGAGGACGAGGCCCGTTACGTGATCGTCGGGTGGGATCGAGGGCTGACGTGGGAGAAGCTGGCCCGGGCGGCGCTCTTGATCCGGGGCGGGGCAGCGCTCATCGGCACCAACCCGGACGTGAGCTTCCCCAGCGAAGAGGGGCTGGTGCCAGGGACCGGAGCCGAGCTGGCCGCGCTCCGGGCCGCCACCGGTACGGAGCCGCTGGTCATCGGCAAGCCGGAACCCTGGCTGTATCGGGAGGCGATGCGACGGATGGGCGCTGTCCCGGAAACCACCGGCGTCCTGGGGGACCGGCTGGATACGGACATCGCCGGCGGGGTCCGGCTGGGGCTGTTCACCATCCTGGTCCTCTCCGGCATCACCACCCGGGCCGACCTCATCGCCTCCCCGGTACAGCCGGACCTGGTGTGTGAGGATATCGGACATCTGGTGCGAATCTGGAGCGAGCTGGAAAGGTGAGGGAAGGAAACCGATGGTCAGAGTTCGAGTGAAGCTCTTCGCCACGCTCCGCCGATATTATCCTGAACTAGGTATCGGTGAGGCGATGGAGATCGAGCTGCCGGACGGGGCGACGGTGGGGCAACTGGTGAAGCGGCTGGAGCTGCCGGCGGACCACGTGAAGGTTGTCTTCGTCAACGGGGTTGCACGGGAAGATGGCCATCCTCTGACGAACGGCGACGAGGTGGGTATCTTCCCGCCGGTGGGCGGGGGCTAGAAGGGGAAAAAGTGCCCCGCCGTGCCGTGTGCTGTCTCGTTTTGAGAACCTGCTCTCGCAAGTGGGAACCTGCTCAGGGGGTCTGCCTTGCCCGAAGGCTACCGCATTCCCGCTGAAGAGACAGTTCCCGTCCTTTTAGGTGTTGGCTCAAAACCCTGTTCAGCGATCACGGTCACGGCAGGGTCATTTATACTATACCACGGCTTCTCCAAACGCGCAAGTAGAAAATCCGTCCTATTCGCCCGATTCGGGGGTTCGCGATCTCCTTTCATTCACTGCGACGATATGTACAGCGTGATCTCAACCCTGGAGGTCAGATATCCCGTAGCATCTCCTGAGATCGTCAACCTCCGCGCCCCTTCGGATAGCGGTCCGGTGAATAGGAAGAACTGAGAGGGAATTGTCCCGTAGTAAGGCCCTTCTACCGCCCCTCCTCCCGAGCCGATCATCTCGTAACGGTTCCCCAGGTCGTCCACGGCTTCTCCCAGGCCATCAATCATCCACTGCCGCCGGGCAGCCCCATTGGTCGGCTCGCAGGTCACCTCAAATTGCTCCCCCTTCAATTCCAGAGACGTGCAACGGAATGTGGCCCCCCCAACCGGACACTTTCGTTCAGAGGCACAGCCGAACCCGTTCGCACTTCAGGCAGGGTGAGGCTGAAGGTGACCTGCCGATCCTGGCGTACGGTAAAGGGGGGAAAACCAGCGCAACTTGCCTCACATCAGGCGGCAGGGGTGGAAAGGTGGCCTCCCAGCGACCATCAGCGCCGGGAACACCACCGCTGCCCCATACCTCTTGCTCATCCCAGCGCAACAGAGGAGTTTCCGGGAAAACCGTCCTCTCAGGTGGCTCCCCCAATCGGTAGTAGAGCACCGTTTGGTCGGCGGAGAGGAGCATTTCTTCCAGTCTGATCTCCACCTCATCCGTTCGCACGACCTGCTTCAAGAGAATGCGCCGGCTGCGTATTTGTTCGGCCGGCACCTGCGGTTGAAACTCAAAACGCCACGGCCCCGGCACCGGCTCGAAAGTGCCGTCGGGCTGCCGCTTGAGCAGGGTAATGACTTCGAAAACGACGGCTGCGTCCTGTTCAATCAATGGGGCCAGTTCCAAGATATGGTGCTCACACCCCAGCGCGGGGCGGATAGCATAAGAACGAATGGTCTGGTCAGCAAAGCCCTCCAGGTGCAGGTCCGATTCACGCAAAGGCGCATACAGGCGTTGGGCCGCGCTTTTTGCCCCGGTGATCGCCGGGTCTTCGATCATCAGTTCAACCACCGTGTGGGAAGCAGTGGGCACCACGTTGATCAACCGCAAAGTCGTATCACCGCCGATCAAGAACCTGGCTTTTGCGCTCATTTTTCCCCCATCCAAACTTAAAGCCGGTCCGTGCTTACTCGACCCAGTTCCTGGTGATCGAACCATTGCTCCAGAACCAGACTTCCCAGGCCCCGGTGTATCCTAAGCACATGCTATGCCTAGATGCTCCAGCCGTGACTACGACCACCTCTCCTGGACTTTTTGTTGTATAAGTTGTGCTTCCAAGGGTCATATAATACTGCCTTGAACCACCTGGTAGAATGTCCAAGTCCAAATATCGCCACTCCTTCTCAGTCTGAGTGCCATCCACGACACTTGTCCAACTGCAATCAATCTTTGAGCCAGAGTAATTGTAGACAGTTTGTCGGACACGCTCAAGATAGACAGAGCCTGGGCAATTATTGTCATAATAAAACCTGTCAGCCTGTCGCCATCCCCACATAGAATCGTGCGTGCCGGTGTAGTAGCTCTGCAAGGCAAGGCTTTTGGAAACGACAGAAAGTGGTAATAGAGAGAGCAATGCTACAAGGGCGAAATAAACCTTATATGTTCTGCGCATCGTCAATTATAACTATTCAGACGCTGACTGCAGCTCGTTGTCTTGCTTGACGCCCCTTTCACATTATGGTAATATGAAAGATGTGCAAGCCGGCCCGGCGGCTCAATAGAAGGAGGCTCGAAATGAAAGGGACCATTGCGTTCCCGGTGGTGGCTGGCCTGATGGTGATGGTCGTACTGCTGGCAGGGTGTTATATGCCCGCTGCGCCCGACGTCACCCCCACTCCTTCGGAACAGGAGCTGATCGAGGAGGGAATGGAGCAGCTCGGCATGGAGGCGGCCGGATACAGCGCCACGCTGACGGCGATCGCCGAGTCCCCCCTAGCGACACCGACCGTGGAGCCGACAGCTCAGCCCACCTCAATCCCGACGGCTCAGCCCACTGTCGTGCCCACCTCCCCTCCCGCTCCCACCCCCACGCCGCCTCCTGTCCAGCCAACGCCTGTCCCCACAACAGCGACTCCTTCCCAGGAGACAACCTACATAGTCCAGCCGGGGGATAACCTCTTCCGCATCGCCCTGCGGTTTGGAATGCGGTATGAAGAGCTGGCGGCCTACAACAATATAGTCAATCCGCACCAGATCTACGTGGGGCAGGTGATCCGTATCCCTGGCCGTGGAACGGGGACGCCGACCCCGCCGGTGACCGGTGGTGAGACGCTCTACACGGTCCAGCCGGGGGATAATCTCTTCCGCATCGCTCTTCGATACAACCTGAACTACCTGTATCTGGCTGCCTATAACGGGATCGCCAACCCCCACCGCATCTACGTGGGTCAGGTCATCCGTATCCCTGCCACACCATAGGCCGCAGGCTGAGGTGCGACGCACAAGGGGCCGGGGCCTCCTGCCGGCCCCTTTGTCTCTTATCGGGGTAAGGTATGATCACCAGCCTGAAAAACGACCGGGTCCGCCTGGTAAGAGCACTCCAGGAACGGCGACGGGTCCGCCAGCGGGAGCGCCGCTTTGTGATCGAGGGGGTGCGGCTCTGCGAGGAGGCTGCCCGCGCCGGTGTGGAGCCCCATTTCGTCTTCTATACGGCAAAGGCCCAGACAATCGAAAGGGGAGCCGCCCTGCTCGAGGCGTGGAGAGAAGCGGGGGTCCCCTGCCTGGAGGTAAGCCCCGCTGTGATGGAGGCCTGCTCCGATACGGAGGTCCCCCAGGAGATGCTGGCAGTGGTGCCGATGCCGGACCTTCCTCTCCCGGAGCGGCCCACGCTGACGCTGATCCCCGACCGGTTAAGGGCCCCCGGTGATCTGGGGGCGCTTCTGCGCACGGCGCTGGCAGCAGGTGTGGAATGGGTCATCCTGCCGCCGGGGACAGCGGATGCCTCCAACCCCAGGGCGGTGCGGGCAGCGATGGGAGCCCACTTCTATCTTCCAATTGCGGCAATGGATTGGGAGCGCATCCCTCAGGCCGTGGCAGGCAGCCGGGTCTATCTGGCCGCCGCCCGTGCGGAGCTCATCTACACCGAGGTGGATTGGACGGAGCCGGCGGCGTTGATTGTGGGCACGGAGGGAGCAGGGGCAGGGGAGCAGGCCCGTGCTCTGGCCGATGCCGGGGTCGCGATCCCGCTGGCGGGGGGAGTGGAGTCCCTCAATGCGGTGGTGGCAGCAGCGGTGATCCTCTTCGAGGCGGCGCGGCAGCGGCGAAGGGGAGGGGGGATGGGTGACTAAGTGACTGGGTGATTGGGTAATTGGGTGAGCGAGGGAGGAGCAGCATGGCCGAGCAGTTGCGGATTGTCCCCCTGGGTGGTTTGGGGGAGGTAGGGAAGAATATGATGGCCATCGAGTACGGCCGCAATATCCTGGTTGTGGACGCGGGGCTGATGTTCCCCGAGTCCGATATGCACGGTGTGGATTTTATCATCCCCGACTACGGCTATCTGCGGGATAAGAAAGAGCTGGTGCGCGCTATTGTCATCACCCACGGCCACGAGGACCACGTGGGAGCCCTTCCCTACTTTCTGCGAGAGTTCAATGTTCCCATCTACGCCACCCGACTGACCCGGGGCCTCATCGAGGTCAAACTGCGAGCTGCCCACCTGCTTCAGGATGTCACGCTCCACACCTACGCGCCGGGCGACGAGGTTCGGATCGGGCCGTTCATCGTCGAGCCGTTCCATGTCTGCCACTCGATCCCGGACACGGTGGGGCTGGGGATCACCACCCCTGCCGGCCTGATCGTCCATTCCGGCGATTTCAAGTTCGACCACACGCCCGTAGACGGCCGGCCCACCGACTTTGCCAAGCTGGCGGAGTTCGCCGGAAGAGGGGTGTTGCTCCTGATGGCCGATAGCACCAACGCCGTCGAACCCGGGACCACGCCCTCGGAGCAGGTGGTCACCGAAGCGCTGGACGCGGCGATGCGCAGGGCGAAAGGGCGGGTGATCATCGCCACCTTTGCCTCCCTCATCTCCCGCATCCAGCAGGCCATAGATGTGGCGGCCCGATATGGCCGCAGGTTTGCCATCGCCGGCAGCACAATGGCAGAGAACGTGAAAATGGCGCAGAAGCTGGGCTACCTCCAGGTTCCAGAGGGGATGCAGGTGGCGCTGGGGGAGATCGAGCACATCCCACCCCAGCAGTTAATGATCCTGGCCACCGGTGCGCAGGGTGAGCCGACCGCCGTCCTGAGCCGGCTTTCCACAGGGCAACACCGCTCCCTGCGCATCCAGCCGGGGGATACGGTGATCCTCTCCTCCCATACTATCCCAGGCAATGAGGAAATGACCCACCGGGTCATCAACCGCCTCTTCCAGAAGGGGGCGGACGTGATCTACCATCCCCTCGCCCCGGTCCATGTCTCTGGCCATGCCAGCCAGGAGGAACAGAAGCTGCTCCTGAACATCCTCCGGCCGCGCAACTTCCTGCCGATCCACGGCGAGCTTCGCCATCTCAAACAGCATGCCCGTCTGGCTTTAGAGCTGGGGATCCCCGAGGACCGGATTGCGGTGGTTGAGAACGGATATGTGCTCACCTTTGAAAACGATCAGGTCCAGGTGGGCGAGCGCGTTCCGGGCGGTTACGTCTTCGTAGACGGCATCTGGGTGGGGGAGGCGGTGGACCCGTCGGTCATCCGGGAGCGGGAGACGCTGGCGACGGCAGGTGTATGTGTCGTCGTCTTCCGATACGACTCCCACCGGAGAGAGGCTGTCGGGACCGTCCGGCTCATCCTCCGCGGCTTCGCCTCGCCGGGCATGGCCGAGAAGATGCTGGGCGATGCTCAGGAGGTGGCCCGCCGGACGATACGGGGGGTCCAGCCAGGAACGGCACTGGCGGACCTGGAGCTGGCGCTTCAGCGCGCCCTTTCCGACTTTTTCTACGGACGGAGCAAGAACCGGCCGGAGATCATCGTCGTGCCGGTGGAGGAATAGGGGTGTGGCACGGGTTCTGATCGTCTACAAAGAGTTTCCCGCCCCTTCGGTGGGCCACGCCGGGGGGCGGGCGGTTTTTCGGTTTATAGAATCCCTTCACCGGCGGGGCCATCGCCTCTTCCTGGTGGCCCGCCTGCGACGGGAAGAGGCGGAACTGGTGGGGGAGACCGTCCCTTACTGCGAGCGGATCGTAACGGTCCCCCACCACCGGGCCCTGCCCGGCCCCTTTCCGGTGGCCTTCATTCGCTCCTACCTGGCCCTGCGACGGGCTGCTGCCCGCTTGCTGCGGGAGGTGCAGCCCGACCTGTTGCACGTAGAGGTAACGCAGACGGCCTTTGCTCTCCTGGGGCTGCGTCAGCCCTTCTCCTCTTTCCGCCCACTGGACGTCAACTGGTTTCTGCTGGAGCAGCAGGCAGCCAGGCGGCCCGGCCCGAGCCGGGCTGGGCTCCTGGTCCTTTCCCGCCTGTTGCGCCCCGTCGAATATTGGCTCTGCCGCCGCTACGACCTGATCTGTGCCATCTCTGAGGGGGACCGGCGGCTGCTGGCCCCCCACTGCCGCCCGCGTCCTGTCCTCGTCCTGCCGCTGGCTCCCGCCTTCTCCGCCGACGAATCGGTCCCGCCTGCCGTTCCTCCGGGACCGAACGTGCTGTTCGTGGGGGCGATGTACCGGAGCTTCAACGTGCAGGGGGTGCGGTGGTTCGTGGAGGAGGTGTGGCCACAGGTGGTGGCGCGGGTCGCCCAGGCTCGCTTCTACGTGGTGGGGTATGGCCCCCCACCGGAGGTTCAGGCCCTCCACGACGGGGAGCGGGTCTTTGTCTCTGGTTTTGTGGAGGACCTGGCCCCGTGGTATCGGGCGGCGGCGGTCTTTGTCTCGCCGCTTCTGGTGGCCGGCGGGCTGTTGCAGAAGGTGGTGGACGCGCTGGCGATGGGGGTGCCGGTGGTGGCGACGTCGGTGAGCAACCACGGGGTGGGGGGGGTGCCCGGGGAACATCTGCTGGTGGCAGACGACCCGGCGAGTTTCGCCGAAGCGGTGGTGCGGCTGCTGGAGGAGCCAGCGGAGCGGGAACGGCTGGGACAGGCAGGCCGACGGTTCGTGCAGCAGCAGTACAACCTGGAGGGGGCAGTGGAGCGGTGGGAGCAGGAGGTAGCGCGCGGAGTTGGCCGTTAGACGGTCTTCTGTCCCAACCTCCGCGCTGCCCACACGATCCCGACCAGAGCTGCGATAGCGATCAGCATCAGCAGGACCACCAGCACCGCCACCGCCAGGCCAGCAGCGGCGGCCTGAGCCGGATCGGCCTCACTGGCGGAGGCCATCAGCCCTCCAACAGCGGCCCCTACGGCCAGGCCGTTCCACACTCCGTGGACCATCACCGCCCCGGTGAAGCTCAACACCAGCCGCCACGGGTGTTTCCCACCCCATAGCTCTCCCCAGCCCCAGCCCATCAGCCCGCCGGTAGCGCAGTGCATCAGCGTCGCCGCCAGCCGGCTCAGGGTCCCCGGCCCCCACAGGCTGCCGATGATGGCGCCGTTCAGCAGGTTCTCCGCCAGGGCAAACCCCGCCCCGGAGGCTGCCCCCAACAGAAAGGCGCGCGCGGGGGCAGGGCGCAGCCACGCCCCCGCAATCCCCACTCCCAGGGTCTTCGTCATCTCCTCCGCCAGGGGGGTCAGCACGGCGACGAAGAGGAAGACCGCCGCGATCACAGTCGGGCTGAGGAGCTCAAGCAGGGTTTCAGGATCGTAGAGGAGGCTGGGGTCATTGAGCTGCCCTTCCCACGACTCCAGGCTGGTCAAATCCGCAGGGAGCAGCCCCATCACCAGCGCGCCAGCGACGAGAAAGGCCAGCAGGCCGATCTCGAGGACGACGGCCAGGCCGGTGCCCAGAGAGGCACCGCTTACCACCCCTCCCAGCACATCCCGCCAGCTTCCGCCGGCTCCGCCCAGCGCCCGCCCCACCATACCGAGGACCAGGGCTGGCAACAGCAACATTGTAAGGGTATTGATGAAGGGGAGGAGGTATGCAGGGGCCAGGTCCATCGTGGAGACCAGGAAGCCGGTCATCAGGAGGGGCAGAAGGATCAGCCACAGCACCCAGGTCCTTTGAGGGTGGAAGGGGGGAGAGGGACGTCTTTGCCAGACCCGCCAGCCCTCCAGCGCCACAGCCAGCCCCAGTCCGCCTCCGAGCACCGACAGAGCCAGCGTCTGCTGGACGGCCATCTCGTCCAGAGCGATCTCGCTGCCCAGCTCAACCAGCACGGTCATCGCAGGGCCGCAGACACAGGAGGCGAAGGCCACAGATAGCCCCACCACTGCCCCTGCCAGCCCTAAGAGCTGGCGGAGGGAGGGAGGGGAGGACGCCCCCACCCTCCCGCTCCCCTCTGGTCCCAACAGTCCTCCTGGGCCTGCCTCGATCTCCGTCATTGTTCTTCGATGAGGATGGTCTCGATCACGTCCCCGGCCGGAGCTTCCGGGTCGCCGGGATCGCGGGGGGCAAGGCTCTGGAGCACGTCCATCCCCTTCACCACCTTGCCGATGATCGTATAGCGCCCGTCCAGGCCAGGCTGAGGGGAAAGGGTGATGAAGAACTGACTGCCGCCGGTGTTGGGGCCAGCGTTGGCGATCCCCACGATGCCGGCCTGATCGAACGACAGCCCGCCGATCTCATCGTCGCACTGATAGCCCGGCCCGCCAGCCCCTGTGCCGGTGGGGTCGCCGGATTGGGCGACGAACTCCGGGATGACGCGGTGGAAGATAATGCCGTCGTACCACCCATCCCGGGCCAGGAAGACAAAGCTGTTGACGTTGACCGGTGCCTGGTCGGCGTAGAGTTCGATCACGATGTCCCCTTTCGCCGTGCGGATGGTGGCCCGGTACTGCTTTCCAGGCTCGATCACCTGGGGCGGTGGGGCGTCGTACTGCTTCAGCGTCGCCAGCCGGATGAAAGCGTCCACGCCCAGATAGGAAAGACCCCACTGGTCGGCGGGATACATTCGACCGTTGACGATGAAAGTGGGGGTGCCGGGCAGTTGCAACCTCACCGCCTCCTCGTATTGGGCCTGCGCCTTCTCCTGGAACGTATGGTTCTCCAGGTCCCGCATAAATCGGTCCACGTCCAGCCCAAGCTCCCGGGCGTAGCCGGCCAGTACCTGAGGCATCTGGTCAGCGGAGAACTGGATCCATTCCTGGTATCGTTCGTACAGCAGATCGTGCATTTCCCAGAAGTGGCCCTGGGCCCCGGCGGCCTCTGCTGCCTCGGCGGTGATCATGGATTTATCGTGAAAGCTCAACGGAAAGTGCCGGTATACGAACCGCAGATTGTCTCCGTGCACGTCTACCAGACGCGCCAGCAGGGGATGCATCCCTGCGCAGCCCGGTCACTGGAAGTCCGCGTACTCGATCAGAGTGACCGGCGCGTCGGCGGGGCCGATGGACCAATCCTGGTCGGTGACCGGGGGAACGTCGTCAACGGGATAGCCGACGGGGGAGACGGCCCGACAGGCGGCCTGCCCGGGCGAGCTTGTCGGCGGGGGCGAGGCCTCTGCCGTGGCAGTGGTCTCCAGCGTGGGGACATTGCTGGTAGGAGTGGTCTGCCCACCACCACACCCGACAGCCATCATCAGCAAGGCCCCCACAGCCAGCGGGAACCAGGTCTTTCGCATTCTAAACCTCCTCGATCGGGCTGAATTTCATTGTACCACAAAAGGCTGAAGTTCACCATAGGTGTATTTCAGTTGGGGGGCGAGATACCCCTGGCCCGGGCTGGACCTGGGGAAACACGAATGGCGCGAATGGAAACGAATACCGCGAATGGAGCAGGGATCCCTCCTGTTCGCTGTATTCGTGTTCGCTGTATTCGGGCCATTCGTGGGATTCGCGATCCACCGGCGAGCGGGAGGACTACTCGCCCCGAAATTGAAATACACCCCTCAAGATTGACAGCTTCACCCTGTCGGTCTATACTCCATAGTGGAGGGGTGGTGTGATGAAGGGCCGTTCGATTTGCTGCGGCGGGGGTCTGTTGCTGCTGGTCTTTCTCGTCGCCTGTTCCTCTTTGCCCAGGGAGGCCAGAGAGGCGGTGCTGGCCTCCTTTCCCTCCGAGGAGCAGCCCTATATCCTCTCCGCCCGCAAAGCCGACCTGCTGCCCGAGGACGAGACAGCCGGAGTGGAGCAGATCTGGTGCGTCCGGGTCGGATACCGCTGCTGGAGCTGCCCCCACGCGGAGTGGCATGACTGCGTCTCCAGCTATCTGGTGCGCCGCGTCCATGGGGAGTGGGTGTCGGCCGAGATGCGGATGGAGGAGGAGTGGAGGGAGTGGGAGGCCCGGGGATGCCCCCCCGAGCCCTGAGCTTCAGCTTATGGAAAGGACACAGGGACGGGGGGGAAACCCGGTCGGGCTTCTACAGCCGGGCAGTTCGGATAGAGAGAAGAAGCTCCGGCAGGTCCGGCGAGCCGCTCGCGCCTACTGGCGGGATACCCGCGTCCTGATCGGCCAGTTCCGTCATACTCTCCTCATCTTTATCCTCCTGCTCCTCCTCGGCACCCTGATCCTCTGCCTCACCTGTGACCCTGCTCACCCCCTCCGCTGGGACGCGGCTTTCTACATCGTTCTCAATCTGATGTTCTTTGAGGTGGTGGGGGACTATCCTTTCCACCCTTTGGCCCAGGCGGTCTTCGTCCTGTGGCCGATCCTGGGAGGTGTACTGGTCGTCAACGGGGTGGTGAGGTTTGGTACCGCCCTCTTCAACCGACATGAACGAAGGGAGGCCTGGCAGGTGGCCCTGGCGTCAACTTACCGAAACCATGTTGTTGTCTGCGGGATGGGCAAGGTGGGCTACCGGGTTACCCTTGAACTGCTCAGGATGGAGCAGGAAGTGGTGGGCATCGAGCAGGACCCGGAAGCGCTCTTTGTGAACCGTGTCCGCCAGGAAGGAGTACCTGTGCTGATCGGAGATGCCCGTAACCGGGACCTCCTGCAGAAGGCAGGGGTCGGGGTGGCCTCGGCCGTGGTGGCGTGCACGGAGAGCGACCTGACCAACCTGGAGATCGCCCTGGAGGCCCGGGACCTTAACCCGCAGGTGAAGGTTGTGATGCGGATGTTCGATCAGCAACTGGCGGAACGGGTCCGCCGGGGTTTCGGCATCCAGACCGCTTTCAGCACCTCGGCGCTGGCCGCTCCTGCCTTTGCCGCTGCCGCCACTCGTGCTGCGATCGAGTACTCCTTCTATGTGGACGATGTGTTGCTGAACGTCAGCCGGGTGGTGGTGGCCCCCGGATCGTCGCTGGCAGGAAAGCGGGTGGAAGAGGTGGAGCAGGAGCTGGACCTTTCGATCATCCTTCACCGGGGCTCCGAAGGGGTTGACTTCCATCCGGCTGGAAGTCTGGTGTTGCAGGGAGGGGATCAGATCGTGGTGTTCGCCACACTGGAGGCCCTTGCCTGTCTCAACCGGATGAATGTGGGGGAAGAAAGATGCCCGGCTCCGGAGCAGGGCCTTCGCGGCTGGGTGGATCGGCTGCGGAGGAAAAAGCGCAGACAGTAGGCGGTGGCCCGCTGGTGGGGGTCGTCGGCCCGTGCGGGGCGGGGAAGAGCACGCTCGTCGCCGGCCTGCGCGCCCGAGGGGTCCGCGCCCGTGAGGTGGCGCAGGAGCATTCTTACGTGCCGGCGATGTGGCGACGGATTGCCCGCCCCGACATCCTGATCTTCCTGGAGGTCTCCCGCGAGACAGCCCAGCGCCGCCTGGGGCAGAAACTGCCCGCACAATGGTGGGCAGAGGTGGAAAAGCGGCTGGCCCACGCCCACGCCCACGCCGACCTGAGAGTGCAAACCGACTCGCTGCTTCCTCTGGAGGTCCTGGAGCGGGTCGTTCGATTCCTCGAGGAGGTTAAGGGATGAAGCTACGGGAATGTTTGCGGCGGTTGACTGCCACGAGAGAACAGACGGACGACCCCGACGGCATCTACTTCTACGTTCGCTGCGGTCGGTGTGGACAGGCGCTGCGGGTCCGGGCCAGCCGGCGCTTCGACCTGATGTCCGACTTTGAACAGGGTGGCTACGTGCTGCATAAGGAGATGATGGACGGGACCTGTTTCTCGCTGATGTACGCCACCGTGCGCTTCGACGAGAACTACCGCATCCTCTCGCGGGAGATCGAGGGAGGGGAGTTCATTACCGAAGAGGAGTTCCAGAAGGCAACCCGTTAGAGCCTGGGCTTCGGGCAGGAGTTGGGACAGGGTGGGAGAGCCGACCTTACCCCCACCCCCTTGCCCCCTCCGGTTGGGGGTGGGGGTGAGGTCAGAAGGCCCTCGTTTCCCTGTCGCAGGGAGGTTCAGAACCCCTCCAGCCAGCTCAGGTCTACAACTCCTCTGGCCAGCGCCGCCACATGTTGCAGCAGCGCCAGCCGGTTCTCCCTGAGCCGCCGGTCCTCCGCCATCACCAGCACGCCGGACTCTTTGGCAAAAAACCGGTCTATGGGGTCCACCAGGGGGAGGAAAGCGGTCAGGAACACATCCACCGGACTTTCTGGCGTGACCTGCTCCTGTGCCTGCTGGTAGGCAGCATAGAGGACCTCTTCGGCGGGGTGCACGAAGCGGGCAGGGTCCAGCGGGAACTGCTCTTCGAAATCGCGGGTGATGCGGACGCAGCGGGCGTAGTTATCCAGGACGCGGGGCCAATCCTCCCGCTCCACCCATCGGCTCAGTTGCTCTGTTGCCACGTGGGCGCGGTGCGGATCGTCGCCCCGTTCGGCCAGCACCGCTTCGACCACATCGTACCGGTATCCCTGCTCCCTCAGGTGTACCCGCAGCCGTCCGACGACGAACTCCCAGGCGGCCGCCACCGCTTCGGGCGGACACTCTACCGGCAGCAGGCGGGCGGCTATCTCCAGCCCCTTCCGAATGGAAAAGGGTAGCCCGGCGGCGATCAGGTTCTGCACCAGCCCAAGCGCTGCCCGCCGCAGGCCGTAGGGGTCGGCCGAACCGGTGGGGGCCAGTCCAACGGCGAACAGCCCGGCCAGGCTGTCCAGCCGGTCCGCCAGCCCTACCACCAGCCCGGCCCGGCTCTGCGGCAGGCCGTCTCCCGCAAAGCGGGGGAGGTAGTGTTCGAAGATGGCCTGGGCGACCTCCGGCGGCTCGCCTGACCGCAGACCGTACTCCCTCCCCATCACCCCCTGCAGGCTGGTGAACTCGACCACCATCTGGGTCGCCAGGTCTGCCTTGCAGAGGTGGGCCGCCCGAACCGCCGTCTTCGTCTCCGCCTCGTCCAGCCCCAGCATCCCCGCCAGCTCCGGGACCAGGGCTTCCAGCCGGCGGCTCTTCGCCAGCATCGAACCCAGTCGCTCCTGGAAGGTCAGCGTATCCAATCGGGGCAGAAAGGCTTCCAGCGGCTGGCGGGTGTCCTCACGATAGAAATAGTCGGCGTCGGTGAACCGGGCGCGGATCACCTCTTCGTTTCCCCGCCGCACCGTGTCCAGGTGCTCTTCCCCTCCGTTGCGGACGGCGATGAAGTGCGGCAGGAGCCGCCCATCGTTGTCCAGAACCGGGAGGTATCGCTGGTGCTTCTTCATCACAGCGATCAGCACCTCGGCGGGGAGGGCCAGGTACTTTTCCTCAAACTGGCCCAGGAAAGCGGTGGGCTGCTCGACCAGGTGGGCCACTTCTTCGAGCAACGCCGGGTCGTCGGGCACCCGCCCTCCGACGGCGCGTGCCAGTGATTCGGCCTGCCCGGCGATGGTCCGTTGACGCTCCTGGGGGTCAACAATGATGTGGTGCTCGGCCATCAGGGGGAGATACCGGTCGGCGGTGGGGACCTCCAGCTCGGGCGATCCTTCGGGCCGGGAGCCGCGGGTGGTGCGGCCGCTGCGGAGGCCGGCGTACTCGAAGGGGATGATGTGCTCGCCCAGCAGGGCGACCAGCCAGCGGATGGGGCGGGAGAAGGCGACGCCGGTCCCGTTCCAGCGCATGCTCATCGGGAAGTGGAGGCTGGCGATGAGGACGGGCAGGGCCTCCGCCAGCACTTCGGCAGCCGGTCGGCCCTCCAGCCGGTGCACCGCGACGACGTATTCCCCCCCGTTGAACAGCCGCACCTCCAGCTCCTCCACCGCTACACCATGCCTCCGGGCGAAGCCCTCAGCGGCCTTCGTCGGCCTGCCCTCGGCGTCGAAGGCGGCGTGGACCGGCGGTCCCTTCACCACCTCCTCCACCGGTCGCTGGCGGGGACTCACCCCTTCAACCAGCACCGCCAGCCGTCGGGGGGTCCCAACGACCCGCAGTCCCTTATACTCCAGCCGGTGCTCCTCCAAAAGAGCCGGAACCTTCTCCTGGAGTTGTTCCAGCGCCAGCGAAAGATCGCCAGCAGGAAGCTCCTCAGTGCCGATTTCCAGGAGGAAGGTTTCAGGTTTGAGGGTTTCGGGTCGGGGAAATTCGGGTTCCGGGATCACGGAACCGGCTGCCTGCGATCCCGGACCCGCGGCCTGCAGCCAGGGAAACTCCCGCCGCTCCCGCTGTTCCACGTAGGCCTGGGCGATCTGTCGGGCCAGGTCCCGCATACGGCGGAAGAAGGTGGCCCGCTCGGTGACACCGACCGCCCCTCGGGCGTCGAGGAGGTTGAAGGTATGGGAGCAGCGGAGGATGTAGTCGTGGGCGGGGATGACCAGGCCAGCCTCCAGGCAGCGGCGGGCCTCCCCTTCAAAGAGGTCGTACATCCGCCGCAGCGCTTCCACGCCGGCCACCTCGAAGTCGTACCGGCAATGTTCCACCTCGGGGTCGAGCAGGATGTCGCCGTAGGTGTGGACCCCGTCCCAGTCAATCTCCCACACGGAACGGACCTGCTGGAGGAACATCGTGATCCGCTCCAGGCCGTAGGTGATCTCGACGGCGGGCGGGTCGAGGATGAGGCCGCCAGCCTGCTGGAAGTAGGTGAACTGGGTGATCTCCAATCCGTCCAGCCAGACCTCCCAGCCCAGCCCCCAGGCGCCCAGGGCGGGGCTTTCCCAGTTATCCTCCACAAAGCGGATGTCGTGCTCCTCGCGGCGGATGCCCAGGGCTTCCAGGCTTTGGAGGTAGAGCTCCTGTGGGTTGCCGGGGTCAGGCTTGAGAATGACCTGGAACTGGATGTGCATCTGCATCCGGTTGGGGTTTTCGCCGTACCGGCCGTCGTCGGGCCGATAGGAGGGTTCGACGTAGGCCACGTTCCAGGGTTCCGGCCCCAGCACGCGCAGGATAGTCGCCGGGTTGGCCGTCCCCGCCCCCACCTTTTCGCTGTAGGGCTGCCAGAGAAGACAGCCCAGCCCGGCCCAGAACTGCTGCAGGCGCAGGATCACTTGCTGGAAGGTCAACGGCTTACTCATCTGATGGGTGCTCCTCCTGAAAGTTCAGGGTCGTTCATTTTCACTGTGGAGGCACGGAGGGCACAGAGTTTACAGGTCCACCGACTCCTCTCCATGTACCTCGTGTTTCTGGGAAGTCTCTTCCGGATTGTATGCTCTTTGTCTGATCCGGCGCAGGAAGACCCCGCTCCGCACCTCTCGCTCCAGATGGTAGGCGATGTAGTGGCGGGCCGCCCGTTCGACCTCGGCCAGCAGGGCGGATGTCGTCGGGTGGGCCTGCAGCCGGGAGAATGGCTCCTGCTGGCAGGCCCGGAGCAGCCGCAGCGCTGCCGGGGAGAGGGAAAGCACCTCCCGTTGCCCCTGGGCGGCCTGGTAGCATTTGGGACACAACGCCCCCCCCCGTTCCGGGTCCAGCCCAAAGGGAATCGCCCTTCGGGATGTCAGAGGCTGTCCGCAGACCCGGCCTTCCCGTTCTCCCACACAACGCCCCCATTCCGGACGGAAACCCACCAGGGTCAGCAACCGCTGCTCGTAGGCCCGCGCCAGCAGGGAGAGGGCGGCCTCTCCTTCGACCCGGCACAGATAACCCAGCGCCCGCCTCAGGAGGTCGAATACCCCTTCCCCACCTTCCCCTTCGGCCACGAACCGGTCGTATAGCTCGACCAGGTAGCGGGCGTAGCTGCCCCGCACCAGCTCTCCCCGCAGCTCGACATGCGGCTCCACCGTCTCCGCCTGTGTGATCACATCCCACGACGATCGGCTGCGGGCCAGGACCAGGCGGGTGTGGACGAAGAGTTCCAGATGTCCGGCTTTGCGGCTGCGGACCCTGCGGACCCCTTTGGCGATGGCCGTGAGTTTGCCCAGGGGGGTGCAGAGGGTGAGGACCCGGTCGGCCTCCCCCTGATCCCGCCGGTGAACGACGATCGCTTCGGTCTGATAAAGGCGGTCCGTCTTCACGGAAGTCCCTCCGTGAGGGCATTATACCATAAAAGGGAAGCGTAAAGGATTCCGGTCGCCTCTGGCGCGACAGCAGGCATTCCGTCACCTCAGGCACGCCCCGGTGTTTCTTTCAGTGATAGAAGTTACGCGCCTGCGATGGTGGAAAACTACGGAGACACAGAGGGCACAGAGAAAAGCCAGCAAGCGTAGCGTGGTGCAGGCTGTTGGCCTGCGAGAGACAGGCCTGGCGGCCTGCGCCACGTTACGCAAGCTATAAACCTGCCAGAGGTGGGCAAATGAAGAATCGTGTAGTCATCACCGGCCTGGGTGCCGTCACCCCTTTGGGCAACGATGTGCCCACACTGTGGGATAACCTGCTGGCGGGCCGAAGCGGTGTTGGACCCATCACCCAGTGCGATGTCTCGGAGATCGAGGTGCGGATCGCTGCGGAGGTCAGGGGGTTCGATCCCGTGGCCCTTTTCGGGCACCGGGATGCCCGTCGGCATGACCGTTTCGCCCTGATGGCGATGGAGGCCGCACGTCAGGCGGTGGAAGATGCCGGCCTCCGGTTCGAGGAGCAGGACAGGAGGGAGACCGGAGTGCTGATCGGCACCGGCATCGGCGGGGTCCTCACCCTCCTGGATAACTACGACGCCTTTCTCCGCTCCGGCCACCGGCGGATCAGCCCATTCATGGTGCCGATGATGATGCCGAATGCCGCTTCTGCTGCCGTCGCCATCGCCTACGGGCTGCGGGGCCCCAACCTCTCCCTGGTCTCCGCCTGCGCCACCGGCTCCCACGCCATCGGCGAGGCGGCAGAGGTCATCCGGCGGGGGAACGCCCGGGTGATGCTCTGCGGCGGGAGCGAGGCGGCCATCCATCCCCTTTCCATCTCTGCTTTTAAGAACATGGGGGCGCTCTCGACCCGCAACGAGGAGCCGGAGCGGGCCAGCCGCCCCTTCGATGCCGGGCGGGATGGGTTTGTGCTCGGCGAGGGGGCCGGGGTGCTGGTGCTGGAGAGCCTGGATCATGCCCTCCGACGCGGCGCCCGCATTTACTGCGAACTGGTCGGCTATGGCGCTTCTTCGGATGCCTACCACATCACTGCGCCGGAGGAGAGCGGGGAAGGGGCGATGCTTGCGATGAAATGGGCGCTCCGGAGGGCGGGGCTGTCGCCGGAGGCGGTGGACTACATCAACGCCCACGGCACCAGCACCCCCCTCAACGACCGGATCGAAACCCGGGCGATCCGGGCCGTCTTCGGCGCCCACGCCGACCGGCTGGCCGTCAGCTCCACCAAGTCCATGATCGGCCATCTGATGGGGGCTGCCGGGGCAGTGGAGGCGATCGCCTGCGTCAAGAGCCTGGAGACCGGATGGGTCCATCCCACCATCAACTACGAACACCCTGATCCGGAATGCGACCTGGACTACGTGCCCAACCAGGCTCGACGGCTGGGGCCCCGGGTGGTCCTTTCCAACTCTTTCGGCTTCGGCGGCCACAACGGCTGCCTCATCTTCCGGCGGTGGGAGGCGGAGGAATGACGCTCCATGCCCATATCGTCGGCTGGGGCCAGTACGTCCCGGAGCGGGTGCTGACCAATGAGGACCTCTCGCGGATGGTGGAAACCTCCGACGAGTGGATCCGTACACGGTCCGGCATCCGGGAGCGGCGGCTGGCAGGGGAGGGGGAGACGACGGCGAGCATGGCAATCCAGGCCGCGCGACAGGCGCTGGAAGTGGCGGGGATCAGCCCCGCCCAGGTCGAGCTGATCATCGTCGCCACCGTCACGCCCGACTACCTCTTCCCTGCCACCGCCTGCCTGGTTCAGGACGGGCTGGGAGCCGACCGGGCCGCTGCCTTCGACCTCTCCGCTGGCTGCTCCGGCTTTGTCTACGGCCTCGGCATCGGGGCTCACCTCCTGGAGGTCGGGGCCTACCGGACCGCGCTGGTGATCGGCGCGGAAACCCTCTCCCGCATCACCGACTGGACGGACCGGGCTACCTGTGTCCTCTTCGGCGACGGGGCCGGGGCGGTGGTCCTCCAGGCGAAGGAGCAGGAAGGCGGGGTGCTTGCCTCGGTCCTGAGGGCCGACGGCTCCGGAGGGGACCTGCTCTGCCTGCCAGCGGGCGGAAGCCGGATGCCCGCCTCCCATAAAACGGTGTCCGAGGGGCTGCATTTTATCCAGATGAAGGGGCGGGAGGTGTTCCGCTTCGCTGTGAAGACCCTGCCTGAGGTCACCCGGGAGGTGGTGGAGAAGGCCGGCCTGACGCTGGACGAGGTGAGCCTGCTGATCCCCCATCAGGCCAACCAGCGCATCATCGAGGCGGCTGGCCGGGCCCTCGGCATCCCCCCCGAGAAGGTTTACAGCGACCTGGAGTGGTATGGGAATACCTCTGCTGCCTCCATCCCCATCGCGCTGAGCGAGGCGGCGGAGCAGGGGCGGGTCCGGCCGGGCGACCTGGTGGTGCTGGCGGGCTTCGGCGCGGGGCTGACGTGGGGGGCTGTCGCTATCCGCTGGTCCCGTCCGGCAGTGGAGGAGAGGCCCCGCTGGCGCCGATTGCTGCGCCGTCTCTATTACCTGCTGGCAGCGCTTCGCTCCCGGCTGCGTCGGCTGTTGCGCAGGCTGGCTGCCCTCTGGTCGCGGCGGGTTGAGTGAAGGAGGCTACAGGGTGAGAGAAATGGCGCTGGCACGCCTGGAGGAGATGGAAGCGCAGGCCCGCCAGGGGGGCGGCCCTGAGCGGGTCGAACGGCAGCACGCCCAGGGCAAACTGACCGCCCGGGAGCGGCTGGAGGTACTGCTCGATCCTGGCTCCTTCGTCGAGATAGACGCCTTCGTCACCCACCGGGCGACCGGCTTCGGGCTGGAGGAAAGCCACCCTCCGGGAGACGGGGTGGTCACCGGTTGGGGAGAGGTGGATGGCCGACCGGTCTACGTCTTCGCCCAGGATTTCACCGTCCTGGGCGGTTCGGTTGGGGAGGCCCACGGGCGCAAAATCTGCAAGCTGCTCGACCTGGCCCTGGAGAACGGGGCGCCGGTGATCGGCCTGAACGATTCGGGCGGCGCCCGCATCCAGGAGGGGGTGGACGCGCTGGCCGCCTATGGCGAGATCTTCTACCGCAACGTCCTGGCCTCCGGCGTGATCCCCCAGATCTCTGTCATCATGGGACCCTGCGCCGGCGGCGCCGTTTACTCCCCCGCCCTGACCGATTTCATCGTGATGGTCGAGGGGACGGCGCGGATGTTCATTACCGGCCCGGATGTGGTCCGCGCTGTCACACGGGAGGAGGTCACTCCTGAGGGGCTGGGCGGGGCAGATGTCCATCTCCGTACCAGCGGCGTGGCCCACTTCACGGCCGGGGGGGACATCGAGGCGCTGAACCTGGTGCGACAACTGCTTTCCTACCTCCCCTCCAACAATGCTGAGGACCCCCCTTTCTTCCCCTCCACTGATCCGCCGGACCGGGCAGACGAGGAGCTGGACCGGCTGGTGCCGGAGGATCCGGCCCAGCCGTACGATATGGGGGAGGTGATCTCCCGCGTGGTGGACGATGGGAAGTTCCTGGAAGTGCAGCGGGGGTTTGCGCCCAACCTGGTGGTGGGCTTTGCCCGGCTGGGAGGGTACGCGGTGGGGGTGGTGGCGCAACAGCCAGCGGTGCTGGCTGGCGTGCTGGACATCAACGCCTCCGACAAGGGGGCCCGTTTTATCCGGTTCTGCGACAGCTTCAACATCCCTCTCGTCACCTTCGTGGACACCCCCGGCTTTATGCCCGGCGTCGCCCAGGAACACGGCGGCATTATCCGCCACGGGGCGAAGATGATCTACGCTTACGCTGAGGCCACAGTGCCCAGGCTTTCCGTCATCACCCGCAAGGCCTACGGCGGGGCCTACATCGTGATGAGCTCCAGACACCTGCGGGGGGATCTCTGCCTGGCCTGGCCAGGGGCGGAGATCGCAGTGATGGGGCCGGAGGGGGCGGTGAACGTGGTCTTCCGGCGGGAGCTGGCCGATGCCGGGGACCCGAAGGCAGAGCGGGCCCGGCTGGTGCAGGAGTACCGGGATCGGTTCGCCAATCCCTACGTTGCCGCCTCACGGGGATATGTGGACGGGGTGATCCGCCCTTCCTGGACGCGTCCCCTTCTGATCCGCGCTCTGCGGATGCTTCGGGACAAGCGGGCGCGTCGGCCGCCGAGGAAGCACGGCAACATCCCGCTCTGACGCCTGACGTCTGACGCCTGACGATGGACCCATGATCACCAAAGTCCTGGTCGCCAACCGGGGTGAGATCGCCGTGCGGGTGCTGCGCACCTGCAGGGAGCTGGGGCTGGAGACGGTGGCGGTCTTTTCCGAAGCGGACCGGGGCGCTCCCCACGTCCGCTACGCCGACGAGGCGTACTGCATCGGCCCTCCGCCCGCCCAGGAGAGCTACCTGCGGGGAGAGCGGATCATTGAGGCCGCACTGAAGGCCGGCGCACAGGCGATCCATCCGGGCTATGGGTTCCTGGCCGAGTCGCCCGCCTTCGCCCGCGCCTGCGTCGGCGCAGGCCTGATCTTCGTCGGCCCCAGGCCGGAGACGCTGGAACTGCTGGGGGATAAGGCCGCAGCCCGCCTGCTGGCGCAGGACCTGGGCCTCCCCCTGCTCCCCGGGACCGACCGGGCGTTGAACGACGCGGAGCTGCTGGAGGCCGGGGAGCAGATCGGGTATCCGTTGCTGGTCAAAGCAGCAGCCGGGGGCGGAGGAATGGGCATCCGCCTCGCCCGCTCCCGGCATGAGTTGGAGACGGCCATCCCTCTGGCCCATAAAGAAGCCCAGGCGGCCTTTGGCGATGGCTCGCTTTATCTGGAGCGGATGATCGAAAGAGCACGCCACATCGAGGTCCAACTGCTGGCCGACGGGCATGGCCATATGATCCATCTGGGGGAGCGGGAGTGTTCCATCCAGCGGAGGCACCAGAAGCTGATCGAGGAGGCCCCTTCGCGGGCGCTGGACCCGGCGCTCCGGGACCGAATCTGCCGGGCTGCCGTCCGCGTCGGACAGGCCGTTGGGTATGTGGGCGCGGGGACGGTGGAATTCCTGCTTGACCCGGAGGGGAATTTTTATTTCATAGAGATGAATCCCCGCCTTCAGGTGGAGCATACCGTCACCGAGGCGGTCACCGGCGTGGACATTGTCAAGGAGCAGCTTCGGATCGCGGCAGGGCGGGAGCTGCGGTATACCCAGGAGGAGATACGGCCCCGCGGCTGGGCGATGGAGTGCCGTATCCTGGCGGAGGACCCCTTTCGGGGCTTTGCCCCCTGTGTGGGGCGGATCACCCGTCTGCGGGAGCCGGGCGGACCGGGCATCCGGGTAGATAGCGGCATCTGCGAGGGATTGACGATCACCCCCTACTACGATTCACTGCTGGCGAAGCTGGTGGCCTGGGGGGAGACGCGAGGGGTGACCATCGTCCGCATGCGACGGGCGCTGGAGGAGTACATGATCCTCGGCGTCACAACCAACCTGGACCTTCACCGGGCGCTTCTGAATAGCCATCGCTTCTTCGGGGGGCAGTTCCACACTCGTTTTCTGGAGGAGCAGTTCGCACCACCGGAGCCGGAAGAGGAGGCCTGCCTGGCCGCAGCGCTGACGGCGGCGCTGATGGACTGGCGGAGACGGACGGGAGGACTGCTGGCGGAAAGGCAGCCCGTCAGCCGGTGGAAGATGCTGGGACGGTGGGAGCAGTTGCGGGGAGGAGAATGGTGAGATACCGGGTCGTCGTCGAGGGGCGGACCTATGAGATCGAGGTGGGGCCGGAGGGGCAGGTGTGGGTGGACCGGCGGCCGGTCCGGGTGGATCTGGAGGGGATGGACGGAAATTCCCTCTGCTCCCTGCTGGTCGAGCACCGCTCCTACGAGGCGCAGGTGGAGTTGACAGAGGATGGGGAAAGCCAGATAATAGTAGCCGGCCGGCCCTACAGGGCCCGCCTGGAAGAGGGATGTTTATCCGCATTGCCATTTGCCCCCCGCAGAAAGGGCGCGGGGTCCGAAGACCCGCACCCGCAGGAGATCAGAGCTCCTCTGCCGGGGCTGCTGGTGGAGGTGCGGGTGAGGCCGGGTGAGCGGGTAGCCGAGGGGGATGTGGTGGCGGTTCTGGAGTCCATGAAGATGCATCTGGAGCTCCGCGCACCCCGAACCGGTGTGGTGCGCGCCCTTTTCGCCAGTGCGGATCGGGAAGTAGCCCAGGGGGAGACGCTCGCCGTCATCGAGCCGCTCTAGCTATCGAAGGGCGTATTTCAATTCCGGGGCGAGTGGTCCTCTCGCCCGCCGGTGGATCGCGAATCCCACGAATGGCCCGAATACAGCGAATAAGATGGATACCTGCTCCATTCGCGGTATTCGTTTCCATTCGCGCCATTCGTGTTTCCCCAGGTCCGGCCAGGGACATCTCGCCCCCAGACCGAAATACACCTGCTATCGAGGCGCTCACCCCATTCCAGGTACAGAGATGAGAGAGCTTTCAGAGGATTTGAATCGCTGGCTTGCCGAAGGCCGCCGCATCGCGCTGGCAACGGTGATCCGGGCGGCGGGGCCTTCTCCACGTCCTGTTGGCGCCCAGATGGCGGTGACCGATGATGGGGGGATGGCCGGCTCGGTGAGCGGGGGATGTGTGGAGGGAGCGGTCTATCAGGAAGCCCAGGAGGTCCTCGACAGCGGGCGGCCCAGGAGGCTGCAATACGGGGTGGTGGACGAAGGCGGTTGGGAGGTGGGGCTGGCCTGTGGCGGCACGATCGAGATCTACCTGGAGCCGCTGGCCCCAATCCATCGGCGGCTTCTCGCCACGCTGGAGAAGGACGAGACGGTGGCGCTGATCACCCATCTGGGAGGGGACGGTCACCTCCTGGCCTGGCCTGACGGGCGGTGGGAAGGTGTGGCCGACCTGGCCGCCGAGATGGCGGGGGTCTTTTCGGGGCCGGTGGTGGAGCTGCGCCAGCGGGCCAGGGGCGATCTTTTTGTCCAGGTCTTCTCTGCCCCACCGACCCTCACCATCGTCGGCGCGGTCCACCTGGCCCAGCCCCTCGTCCGTCTGGCCCAGGTGATAGGCTTTCGGGTGCGGGTCGTGGACGGGCGGCGGGCCTTCGCCTCCCGGGAGCGTTTCCCCACGGCGGACGAGCTGGTGGTCGCCTGGCCCCAGGAGGCGCTGGGGCCGGAGCACCTCCGATCTCAGGACGCAGTGGTGATCCTCACCCACGACCCGAAATTCGACGTCCCGGCGCTGGAGGTGGCGCTGAAAAGCCCTGTGGGGTACGTCGGCCTCCTGGGCTCCCGCAAGACACAGGCCAGACGGCGGGCGGCATTGGCGGAGCGTGGTCTCTCCGAGGAGGAGATGGCCCGCATCCACGGGCCGGTGGGGCTGGACCTGGGGGGGCGGTCGCCAGAGGAGATCGCGGTCGCCATCCTGGCGGAGATCGTCGCCGCCCGGCACGGCAAAGTCGCAGAGTTCAGGCCCCGCGTCTCAGGCCCTTCTGAAGCCTGAACTCTGCTTACCGCCTGTGACTACCAGCACCTGACTCCGTCCCACTGGCACCCACTCGGCCCGCAGGTTCAGCCCGCTTTCTCCCCAGATCGTATCTCCGGGCTGAGGGAGCGGCTCCCGCTGCCCCGTTATCCGGTAGAGCCACTCCAGGAAGGCAGAAAGGGGGTCCCGCCCCGTCAGGCGGGAGCCAGCGACGATGGCCAGGGTTCCCCCTGGGGAGAGCACCCGCATCACCTCCTGCACTGTACGGGGATCGAGGATGAACTCGGTGGGGAAGGCGGCGACGATGCCCGGGAAGGCATTGCTGGCGAACGGGAGCGCCTGGGCGCAGGCCCGCACCAGCCGGACCGGCAGCCCTGTTCGGCGGAGCCTCCTTCGTGCCAGCCGCCCCATCTGAGGGGAGAGATCGAGCCCTACCGGGGCCAGACCCTGATGTGTCATCGTCACCAGCAGATGGCCCGGCCCGTGGGCCAGTTCCAGCACCGGAGGACGGTCCAGGTAGCGCAGCGCCACCCGGCCCCACGCCGTCCATTTCCCCAGGGAGACCAGCCAGGCTACCCCGTCGTAGGTCCAGGCAAGAGGGCCGTAGAGCAGGCGGAAGAAAGTCCGCACGAACGACCACCAGAGATGGAGCTTCCGGCCCATTTTGACGATTCTCACCATATCTCTTCTGCACGCCTTTATGAACTGCCGTAAATAAGGACCCCACCTTGGGGAAAGGTGGGGTCCAGGCGGCAGGCGCTCTCCCCCTCGCGTCGGATGGGTCTAAAGGGTGGGTGGTGTGGTGAACCCCGGCGCAGAGGGGGCCTCCCCTTCAGGCTTGATCCAGATCCCCAGCTCCAGCGTGACGCGCTGGAAGAAGCTGTTGGGTGGCAGTTGCCCCTGACCGTATTCCATATCTGCCACCCGTGCCCGCAGCATCAGGGTGGCCGTCTCCAGGACAACTTCTGCTCCGGGCCGGGCCAGGGCCAGTTCCCCTTTGGCCGCCAGTTTGGCCCGCAGCGCCTCGTCGTGGAAGGCGAAATCGCTCATCAGCACTTTGGTGACGGTGCGGATGTCGTTCTTGTCGAAGAGCCAGACCTCCAGGGCGGTGACCTTCTTGGGGTCTCCGACGCCGATGGCCTCCGAGATCCCCACGCCGCACTCCCCCATAAAATCCCCGTCCTCTTTTTCGATGCTGAAGGAGGGGTCGTAGAAGTCATCGCCCAGCGTGTAGGTGGTTTTAAACTGGATGAGGGGGGGGGCTTTTTCCTCCCAGCGGAGCGGTTCGGTGACGGCGTGGGTGGCGACGGCCCGCTCGGAGACGGGGCGGGGGGCGCGTCGGCGCAGGCGGGAGAGGCCGATATAGGCCAGGGCGGCCAGGGCGGCGGCGAGCAGCCCGGCGCCACAGACCTGGAAGGCTGGCTTCAGCCGCTGAAGGAGGGAGGGGCGTTCTGCGGCTGAAGGTGGAGGCGCCTGGGAAAGCGCCCGTGCCAGGGCGCGGAGGTCATCGGCTGCCTCTCCCCCCCGACGTTGGGCCAGGTCTTCCAGCACCTCCTCCGGCTTTTCTTTTTTCCAGAAGGATACGCCCAGCCGGGTCTGGGCCTGTTCCAGATCGCCGGTGGCGGCAAACTCTTTGGCCACCCACACCAGGTAGTCATCGCGGAAATCCTGACGCAGCATAGGAGGGGTGGCATTATAGTAGGAGGTGGGCCAGATGACCCAGGCAAACAGGAGGCCCAGCAATAACCCCAGAATCGCGCCGGTGAGGAAAGAGAGTTGCGTTTTCCGCGCGTTATAGAAATTAAGCAACGTATTCATTCTGCCCTCTCTTCCTGGCAAAGGAATCCAGCGATGGGCCATCCAATCGCCATCAGGTTACCATAAAATTGAGAGAAATGCAAGTTGGCAAGTTTGGGCGGAGTCTGTATCAGTTTAGTAGGTGATAGAGGTGGACCTGGTGGCGAAGGGATCGCACCCAGGGTTTGGAGGCGTCGGGGCCATAATAGCCACGGGACTGCTTGAAGTACAATTGCCCCTGCCATCAGCCCGCTTCTCCCTGGATGGTCTGATCAACCAGAGGATACAGGGCTGATAGCTCTTTTTCAACTCCACCTACTAATCTGTTACAGACTCACGAGCTGGGCGCATTTCAATTTCGGGGCGAGTGGTCCTCCCGCTCGCCGGTGGATCGCAAATCCCACGAATGGCCCGAATACAGCGAACAGGAGGGATACCTGCTCCATTCGCGGTATTCGTTTCCATTCGCGCCATTCGTGTTTCCCCAGGTCCGGCCCAGGCCAGGGACATCTCGCCCCCAAACTGAAATACACCTGACGAGCTGACGGAGGTCTCACCAGACGGCCATTATCCCTGCCAGCCCTGCGAGCGCTAAGGTAAAGGCTGTCTGACCCAGGCCGAGGAGGGGGATAGCCAGGGTTGCGGTGGCGAGCGCGCCCAGGCATCCACCGGCCAGGTCGGCAGCGTAGAGAAGCCCCGCCGTCTGGCCCTCCTCCCCCCCGGCCAGCGCCACGGCCAGAGGGAAGGCCATCCCCCCCAGCCCGCCGGCCGTCAGCGCCAGCAGGAGATAGGCCGCCTCCGGCAACGCCAGCGGCAACAGTGCCATCCCTACCGCCAGGCAGGCCAGCCCTCCCAGCACTCCCAGGAGCACCGGCCGGGCCCGACCGGCGAGCCGTCGCCCCACGGCAGCCCCTCCCGCCAGCCCGGCCATAAAGCCGGTCACCACCAGGCTGACCCGCCCGTAGAGCGTACCGTGGGCCACCTGGAAGCTGAGGAGCACCACCATCTCCAGCCCCATTTCGGTCAGCCCCACCACCGCCACCGCAAAAGGGATGGCCCGCTTTCGCCACCGGGCCAGTCCGGCCAGGACCGCCAGCCCCATCGCCGTCCAGATCAGGCTGACCGGCCTGGCCTGCTCGAAAAGAGGGCGAAGGCCCGGGTAGAAGCGGGAAAGCCAGAGCGCCAGGTCGTAATAGTAACAGACCGGCCATCGGTCCCGGTTTCGCCGCACGTCCGCCATTTCCAGAAGCTCTGCCTGTACCTGAGAGAACCGGTCTGTGGTGAGCACATACTCGACATAGGCGGGGGTCACCCAGCGGGCTTCGATTCCCCGCTCCGCCATCCGGCCTGTCAGCACCGCCGGGTCGGTGGGGAGGGGTCGGTCGGAGGCCAGGAAAAAGGTGTGCTCCCCCGGCAGGACAAGCACCTCAGGGAAGACCTCCCGCAGGCTCCAGTAGACACTGCCGTTGCGTCGGGCCAGCTCCGGGCTCCAGTAGTTTTCGGCCGAGGGGAGGCCGAGGGAGAAGACCCCACCGGGGGTCAGGACTGCCCTTACCTCGGCAAAGAACTCCACAGTGTAGAACCGGTTGAGAGCACCGGTGGAAGGCTCCGGCAGGTCCAGGATCACCACATCAAAGGTCCGCCCGGCTGTCTGCACGTAGCGGCGGCCGTCGGTGAGGACCAGGCGGGCCCGGGGATCGTCCAGCACCGCAGATTCCTGGGGCGGTAGGTGCGTCCGCGCCGCCTCGATCACCGCCGGGTCCAGCTCCACGTACACCACCTCCTCCACCGGGTGGCGGAGCGCCTCCCGCAGGTCCCCTCCCACCCCCCCACCCACCAGGAGCACCGAACGGGGGGCCGGGTGGGCCAGGAGGGGGAAATGGACCACTTCCTCTGGAAAGGTGGACTGGGTTTCGAAGGAGAGGGCGCCGTTTTCGAAGAAGGCCCGCTGCTCGCCCCGGGCCAGGATGGTCAGCCGACCATAAGGGGAGTCGGTGGCGAAGGCCAGATCGGACCACTGCCAGGCGAGGGTAGCGGTGTGGAGGGCACGGCCCAGGGCCAGGGAGACGGGGAGAAGGAAAGCCGGGGCGCAAAGCAGGAGGACACGGAGATAGGGGAACCCGGGGACGCGGGGACGCGGAGAGGCGGAGAGGCGGAGGTGCATGGCAAGGGCCAGGTCGAGGGAACCGACCAGCAGTGCGATCTGGAAGGGGTCGAGCCAGTGGATGAAGACGAAGCTGAAGAGAATGCCTCCCGTCACCGATCCGGCGCTTTCCCAGAGGTAGGCCCGGGCACCGGCGGCAGGGCCTGGGAGGGAGCGGGCGGCAAGCGAAAAGAGGCCGCCCAGGAGGGCGCAGAGGGGAGCGGGGATCAGGATCACTGCCAGCACCGTCGGCGCCAGCTCTACAAAAGCCCCCGGCGGCACGCCCAGGAGGTCCCTCACACCCCGCACCAGCCCGAGCTGGGCCGGAAGCAGGAGGGCTGCCAGAGCCAGCCCGGGCCCCACCGTCCGCCCGACTCCCCGCCGCCACCGGGCCGCCGCCGCCGACCCTACCGCTCCCCAGGCCAGCCAGGCGGCGAGGATCAGGCCAAAGAGGAGCTCGTTGCCGTAAAAGGCAGCCACCAGCTCCCGCATCAGGAGCACCTGCCCGACGACGGCGGTGAAGCCGACGGCGAATAACGGAAGGGCCATTCCCCCTCCTAAAGAACTGCCCGATAGCCGGTTAAATCATTATACTCTGCCCGCCTGGCAGGAACAAGTTCGGAATTCTCTAAAGGTTTCTTCACCCGATATTCACCAATTTTTTATAAAGTATAGCGGGAAGATATGAGCCCTTTCTTCATCCCCCTTTCCCACTGGAAATCCGATACCAACCCTCAATCTGCCCGCACCGCTGCTCATGGCTCCACCGTCCCGATTCTGCATAGAGTCAAAGAAATGCCCGAAGGGGAAATGAGGCTGATCCAGCGGGCGAGGGAGAGAGACCCCTCTGCCTTTGCTGAGATTTACGATCGATATCAGCCAGCGGTGTATCGGTTCATCTACTATCAGGTAGGTGATGCCGCCACCGCTGAGGGGCTGACAGGAGACGTTTTTGCAACCCTCGCAGAACAGGCCGATCGCATCGCTCCGGAGGGCCAGCCGCTGCTGGCCCTCCTGTATTCGATCGCCTGTGAGCGGATCGCTGATTTCCGGAAAGGGTCCTCTCTCCCCTCGTCCCTTCCTCTTCTCAAACCGCCTCCTGCTGCCATGGCCGGTCCCGGGCCGTCGCTCCGGGGCCGCCTGACCCCTCAGGGGCTGGCTGCCGTCCTGGCCGCCCTTCCGGAGGAGCAGCGCGATCTGGTGCTGCTCCAGTTCGTGGAGGGGATGGACCGGAAGAGCGTGGCCCAGGCCCTGGGCAAGCCTATGGAGGAAGTAGAGAGGCTCACTCAGCAGGCCCTGCCCGCGCTGGCGGCGGGGATCGGCTGGTGGGAGGCAGCCCATGCTCCCAGAACTCCCCCTCAGAACGAAGAGGAAGAGGACCTGGAGCAGTTGCAGACCGAGCTGGTGCAGAACCTGACCCACGAGCTGCGCACCCCCCTCTCCCTCATCCACGGCTATACAGAGTTGCTCCTCTCCGGCGCAATGGGGCCGGTTCCCCCCATGCAGCGGGACGCTCTGGAGATTATCCACGAGCGAACGGCTGCCCTCTCCCGGCTGATCCGCGACCTCACCGTCCTGAAGACCGTCCCGCAGGGGATGATGGCGATGGTCCCTCTCTCCCTGCGCGAGATCGTGGAGCATGTAGAGGCAGACCACCGCCGCGCAGCCCAGCAGGCGGGCGTCCAGCTGGAGATCGCGGTCGCCGAGGACCTCCCGTTGATCCTGGGCGACCGGGAGTATCTGGAGCTGGCCTTCTTCCACCTCCTGGACAACGCGATCAAGTTCAGCTCCGATGGGGGACAGGTCCGCGTGCGGGCCTGGACCGAAGGCCGATGGGTATATGTGGCGGTCGAGGATCAGGGCATCGGGCTGGACCCCGAACATATGGCGCGGATCTTCGACCGTTTCTACCAGGTGGACGGCTCCACCACCCGCCGCTTCGGCGGGATCGGGCTGGGGCTGACCATCGTCCGGGCAGTCGTCGAGGCCCACGGCGGGCAGGTGCAGGTCTTCAGCGAGGGCCTGGGCAAGGGGAGCACCTTTACCGTCAAGCTGCCCATCCGCTCTCCCGGATACCCTTCCCCCCTCTGGAACCACGATCAGGTCCAGCAATGGCGACGGGGGCTGGGTGAGGCGCTGGGAGACTGCCTGACCCTTCTGGAACGGGGAGAGGTCTCGCTGGAGGAAAGCCTGGCCCGCCACCCCGAATACGCCGACGACCTCTACCCCCTGCTGACCGTGGCCCTCGAGATCCGCCACGTGCCCCAGATCACCTCCAGCCCGGCGGCCTTCACCAGTGGAAAACAGGAAATGCTCCGCACGCTGGCCGGGAGGAAGCCCGCTCAGAAGCTCTCCACCTTCCCGTTCCACCGCTGGATGGAAGAGGCGGATACTTACCTCAAAGGACTACCCAGGCCCTCGATCCTCAGGCCTGCGGGCCTGCCGCTGGCCCTGGCGACGGCGCTCGCCCTTGTCCTGCTTGCCGTCGGCGGGCTTTCCCTCCTCAACGAAGCTTCCTTCAACATCACTCAGACAGCCGTCCTGGATCGGGTGGACGGGGTGGTCGAGGTCCTCCCCGCCGACAGCAATATCTGGCAGGAGGCGTCGGCAGGCCAGGTGTTGAAGCCGGGCGACCGGATCCGTACAGGCCCCTCTTCCCTTGCCACGCTCGTCTTCTTCGATGGCAGCGTGACCTTTATGTGGGAAGATACGAGGGTCACGCTTGTCCAGCTCAGCTCCCGCCAGGACGGGAGGGGGCGGATGATCATCCTCAATCAGTGGCTGGGTCGCACCTACAGCCAGGTGCAGCGCCTGCCGGACCAGGCCTCCAGTTTCCAGGTAGAATCCCCGGCGGCGATGATGATGGTGCGGGGAACCCAGTTTGTTGTGGCTGTGGAAGGGGACGGCACCACCAACGTTTCCGTGCTGGAAGGGAAAGTGGACGTGACCGCTCAGCAGATGACCGTATCCCTTCTGGCCGGCCAGGGGACCGTCATCCGGCCCGAACAGCCCCCAGGCCCCGTGCAGCTGGTCTCCATCCCCACGTCGCTGCCGTGGCCCCCCCTGGAGTCGTTCCGCCCGCCTGAGCTGACCCGGCTGCCAGAATCCACGCCGACAGTCCGGATCGAGCCCACTCTGGTCATTATGCCCACCCACACGTTGACGCCGTGGCCTACCCCGACCCGGGAACAGGTCAGGCCGACGCGAGTGCCAACCTGGACCCCTGTGCCTTCCCCCACCCCTCAGCTGACCTCTACCTGGACGCCATATCCCACGCCCACCACCGTGCGGCCCACCCCGACGGCGATGCCGACTCACACCTACACACCGCCGCCGCCCACCGCCACACCGACCTGGACACCCACGCCCACTCCGACCAGCACCCCAACACCGACCGACACGCCGACCCCCACCAGCACGCCCACTCTGACCCCCACCGCAACGATCACGCCCACTGTTACGCCGACGGCAACGCCAACCATCACAACGACGGCCACAGCGGCGCCTGAACGGGTGAACACCCCTGGAGATTGAGGGGTTGGGTGGCTCCCCAAACGCGGGGACTCCAACGGAGCTTCCGCAAAAGTCCCCCATATGGGGGTGGCCTTTCCAGGCCATCGGACAGGCTGGAAAGCCTGTCCTACAGAAGCGGTTCCTCAGCCCGGCACAGCCTCCCACAACAGGAGGCGGCCCGCTCTGATGCCCCTCACCCTTCCCTGCTCCTCAAGCCAGTCCAGGTGGCCGATGATCTCAGAGACGGCCAGGAAACGGTTGGTCGGGTCCAGAGCGGGAAAGAGCGTCAGGCTGAGTTCATAGACCGATCGCTTTCCCCCTTTCAGAATGTCCAGGATCTGCCGGGCCCGCTCCTGGTGGAACGCCAGACGGCTGTCCACCAGCCCCGGGACGTCGGTGATGGGGGGACCGTGGCCCGGGAAGGCCACCTCCACCGGTAGCCCTGCCACCCGCTGCAACTGGGTCAGGTAATCCAGCAGCCGGCGCGGGCGCGCCTCCCCTTCCCGCGAGGGCGGCTCCACGATGGGGTTGGAGGAGACATCCCGCAGGAGGTGGTCGCTGGAGAGCAGCAGCCGACGCCCGCGCTGGTAAAGGCAGATCAGGCCGCCAGCGTGGCCGGGGGTATGGAGCACCCGCCAGTCCTCACCCCCCAGCCGGACCGTCATCCCTTCTTCCAGGGGGCCGTCGGGCCGGACCGGCTCGCTGAACCGGCCGTACCCCCGTCGGGCCTGGCTGATCTGGGCAATCATCTCCGGAGGCACGTCGGCCTCCCGCATCAATTCCTCATAGAAGGCCAGCCGCCGTTCCCGCTCTCCAGCATAGTCCGCCAGTTGGGGAAAGTCAATGGGATGGGCAAGCAACTCCGCGTCGCTCTCCCTCACCAGCTCCGCCGCCAGTCCGCTGTGGTCGCTATGGACGTGGGTGAGGAGGATCCGCCCCAGGTCGCCCGGACAGAAGCCCAGCGCCCTCAACCCCTCCTCCAGCGCCTGGCGGGCAGGGCCAAAGCGGGGCCCCGTGTCAATCAGGGTGAGTGGCTCCCCCTCTGCCAGATACAGGTTGACCGGTCCCACGGGGAAGGGGGTTGGTACGGAGATCAGGTGGAGGTAAGGAGGAAGTTCGGGAAAGCCCATCCCTCTATGCCCCCTCCTCGCCGGGCCGGGAACGGACCAGGAGCGTCCAGGTCCCTTTCTGCACCGTCTCCCCCCGCTGGTTGAGGAGGATAGCGGAGAAGGTGACGAAGCCGCCCCCCAGGCGGGGCATCTCCTTCTTAGCGATGGCCTCTACCCGGAGCCGGATCGTATCGCCGATATAGACCGGGGCGCGGAATTTCCACTCCACACTGATCAGAGCCTCCGCCGTCCCCTCCATCAGGCCGGTCCGCCAGGCCAGTCCGCTGGCGACGGAAAGCCCCAGCAGCCCGTGGGCCACCCGCTGTCCAAAGATCGTCCCTCTGGCATACTCGGCATCGGTGTGGAGAGGGTTATAGTCGCCGGAGAGGCCGGCGAAGGCCACCACGTCCGCCTCGGTGATGGTGCGGGCCGGGCTTTCCGCCCCATCGCCGATCCCGATCTCCTCAAAGTACAATCCGCGTCGTTGCTCCATCCTGCCCTCCAGCTTGAGTTCGTGGCTGCAGGACAAGCTTCAGCTTGTCCTACACCTGTATTCAACCCGCACCCCCTTCACCCGCTCCAGCACCCGCTCGGCGACCCAGATCAGGAGGGCGAAGGGGAGGTCTAACAACAGGACCAGCATGCAGGCGACGGCCAGCCAGCGCAGCGCCGCAGCCAGAGGCTGGGCCAGCGTCGGCCCCAGCCCAAGGAGAGCTACCCCTCCCGCTGCGACCAGCAGGAAGAGCAGGATCACCGGCCAGGCCCGCATGTCGGAGCGGCTGGGGAGCATCGTGTTGCTGACGGCAAAGGCCAGGTAGATCCACAGCGCCGCATCGCGCGTATGGGCCACCTGCACCAGTCCTCCCAAAGCGCCCGGCCAATCCCTTTTCGCCAGAGCCGCCCCCACCGGTCCCAGCCCTAACCCCAGGTGGCCGATCAGGAGAAGCGCCAGGCAGCCGGCCACCAGGGGGGCCAGGCCGATGAGAGCCGTCCGCAGCGGCCCTGTCGCCTCGACGGGCACGAAGCCCAGTTGGATGCGCTCTCCCCGCCGGGCCGGAAAGATGGAAATGCGGCCCACCCGCGCCCCCGCCAGCCAGGCCGCCAGAGCATGGCTTGCCTCATGCAGGGCCACGCCCGGGAGCAGGGGCAACGCATACAGCCAGACCGCCACTTCGGAGTCCCCTGCCAGGAGCAGAGCGACCCCCTGGAGGTGTCGGTGGACCCACCGCTCCAGAAGGAGCAGGGGAATCAGCGCGGCGGCGAACCAGAGGAAAGGGCTCCAGTCCATTCCGTATGACGTATGACGTATGACGCGTATTGCGTATTACGTATCATCCACGGGAGGCCCTTAGCCCCTCCCGCACGATGGCGGCGAAATCGCCGGCGCGGAGGCTGGCCCCGCCCACCAGCGCGCCGTCAATTTCCGGCTCCCGCATGAACTCGGCGATGTTGGCCGGGGTGACGGAGCCACCGTACTGGATGCGGATCGCCTGGGCCACCTCGTCGCCGTAAAGGCCAGCAAGAGTGCCGCGCACCACCTCCCCGATAATGCGGGCCGCGTCTGGCCCGTAGGCAGGGATGCCGGTGCCGATGGCCCAGATCGGCTCGTAGGCCACCACGACGACACGGGCCTGCTCAGCCGGGAGCCCGTCGAAAGCGGCCCGCACCTGCGCGCCGACGACCGCCTCCGTCTGCCCGGCCCGGTTCTGCTCCAGATTCTCCCCCACACAGACAACAGGGGTCAGCCCGTGGGCCAGCGCAGCGTGGAGCTTCCGGTTAACCATCCAGTCGGTCTCCCCAAAGAGCGTCCGCCGCTCCGAGTGGCCGATGATCACACAGTCGCAGAGGCCCTTCAGCATGCGGGGGGATACCTCGCCAGTGAAGGCCCCCGCCTCCTCCCAGTGCATGTTCTGCGCGCCGAGGCGGATAAGGGAGCCTCCCAGCGCCCTGCGGACGGCTTCCAGGGCGGGGAAAGGGGGGCAGACTGCCACCTCGATCCCCTCCACCCCCGCCAACAGCTCCCGCAGCTCTGTCACCAGCGCGACCGCTTCCTCGATGGTCTTATGCATCTTCCAGTTGCCTGCGATAAAGGGTGTGCGCATTTCTACATCTCCTGCTCCATTCGGGGTTGATACAACAGCCGCCGGACCCGATCTTACGCGCTGAGGATATAGACTCCAACCCGCATTGCGGATTTCGATGCTGTCAGGGCGCAGGTGCGTACCACCCGCCATTATAACACAATTTTGAGCAGGACAACTCCTGCAGAGTTGTCTACGTAGCAGATGGCGCGGCTTGACTCCTATGCGCTAACCGATATAATCCCAACAGATTGTGCAACCGCTTCTGACTCGACGAAAGGAGGGAGAGATGCGCGTGCTGCTGCGGGTCCTGTTGCTCCTGCTTATTGTGGTCCTCCTGATCGGCCTGGTCGGCTTTGGCTACGGCTACTTTACCGTTCGGCGGGCCTGGCCCCAGATAGACGGCCGGGTTCAGGTGCCCGGCCTCCAGGCCCCCGTCACCGTGATCCGCGACAACTGGGGCATCCCCCACATCTACGCCTCCAACACCCATGACCTCCTCTTCGCCCAGGGGTACGTCCACGCCCAGGATCGGTTCTGGCAGATGGAATTCTGGCGACGGATCGGCTCCGGGCGGCTGTCGGAGGTCCTGGGCGAAGCGGCACTGGAGCAGGACCGGTTCATCCGCACCGTCGGCTGGCACCGCACCGCCGCCCAGGAGTGGGCGCAGTTGGATGGGGAGGTGCGGGAGGCGCTGGAGGCCTACGCTGAGGGGGTCAATGCCTACATCTCCTCCCACCGCGGCCGGCTGGGGCTGGAGTTCACCCTCCTGGGCCTCACCGGCGTCCGGTTCGAGCCGGAACCCTGGACCCCTCTCAACACCCTCACCTGGGCTAAGGTGATGGCATGGGACCTGGGGGGGAACCGGACGGATGAGATCCTCCGCGCCCATATCGCCGCCCGGCTGGGGGCGGAAGCTGTTGATGTACTGGTGCCACCCTATCCGGAAGAGTACCCCGTCATCGTACCC
This sequence comes from Anaerolineae bacterium, assembly GCA_041082215.1. Lineage (GTDB taxonomy): Bacteria > Chloroflexota > Anaerolineae > B4-G1 > DUEL01 > JBDOIF01. The sequence goes on along the minus strand of JBDOIF010000111.1, from coordinate 50,297 downwards.
CATCCCATTACGGAGCCAACGCTGGAAGCGATACCTGACCCCTTCTTCGAGGCCCACTTCCTGGGCGAAGGGGAAGAGGTGGGAAGCAACAACTGGGTCATCGCCGGAAGCCGCACGGAAACGGGGATGCCCCTCCTCGCCAACGACCCCCATCTCGGCATCCAGATGCCCTCCATCTGGTACGAAATCGGCCTCCACTGTGACCCGGTCGGCCCCGACTGCCCCTACAACGTCGTCGGCACCTCCTTCGCCAGCGCCCCCGGCGTCATCATCGGCCACAACGAGCACATCGCCTGGGGCGTCACCAACCTGGGGCCGGACGTGCAGGACCTCTTTATCGAGCGGGTCAACCCCGAAAACCCCAACCAGTACGAATACCAGGGCCAGTGGCTGGATATGGAGATCGTCCGCGAGGAGATCCACGTCGCCGGACAGGACGAGCCGGAGGTCCTCTTCGTCCGCATCACCCGCCACGGCCCCATCATCAACGACGTGGTCGGCGGCACAGAGGAGGACTGGTCCTTCGGCTGGCAGCCGCTGGCCCTCTCCTGGACCGCGCTCCAGCCCGGCATGCTGATGAAAAGCATTCTGCTCCTGGATAAGGCCAGCAACTGGGAGGAATTCCGCGAGGCGCTCTCCTATTGGGACGTGCCCAGCCAGAACTTCGTCTACGCCGACGTGGAGGGGAACATCGGCTACCAGTCCCCTGGCCGTATCCCCATCCGCGCTGCGGGGGACGGCTCGATGCCCGTGCCTGGCTGGACCGGCGAGTACGAATGGGTGGGGTATATCCCCTTCGACGAACTGCCACGGGCTTTCAACCCGCCGGAGGGGTACATCGCTACCGCCAACAACGCAGTGGTGGGGCCAGACTACCCCTACTTCCTCTCAATGGACTGGGACCCCGGCTACCGCGCCCGACGGATCGTGGAGCTGATCGAGGCAGACCCCTCCCTCTCGCTGGAGGATATGAAGGCAATCCAGGGGGATTCCAGCCCCGTATGGGCTCAGGACATCCTCCCCTACATCCGTTCCCTCTCCTCCGACGACCCCCGTCTGGCTCAGGCGCTGGACCTGCTGCGGAGGTGGGACGGACGGGCAGTGCGGGATAGCGCCGGGGCCGCCCTCTTCGAGGCCCTGCGCGTCCATCTGATCCAAGAGACCTTCGGCGACGAGCTGGGGGATCAGCTCCTCCGGCGGGCCGGCAGCTCCGCTGAGGTCGCGCTGGTCAACCTGCTGGCTGACCCGACCTCCCCCTGGTTCGACGACAGGACCACCCCCCAGGTGGAGGCCCGCGACCAGATCCTCCTGCGAGCGCTGGAGGGAGCGGTGGATGAGCTGACCGAAACCCTGGGGCCGGATATGGGCCGCTGGCGCTGGGGAGACCTCCACACCGCCACTTTTGAGAACCAGAGCCTGGGCCAATCCGGCATCGCATTGATCGAGGCCATCTTTAACCGGGGGCCGGTCCCGGTGGACGGCACCATCGCCACGGTCAACAACACCGGCTACAGCCTGAACGAACCCTACGGAGTGGGGATCGTCCCCTCCTACCGGCAGGTCATAGACCTGGCCGACTTCACCCGCTCGGTCTCGATGCACACCACCGGCCAGTCCGGCCATCCCTTCCACCGCCATTACGACGATATGATTGATCCCTGGCGAAACATCCAGTACCACCCGATGCTCTGGAACCGGGCGGACGTGGAGGCAGCCGCGGAGGGGACCCTTATACTGGAGCCGTGATGGCCACTGTGACCGACCCTTTGCACATCTTCTTCCACCCCCGGGGTGTCGCTGTCCTGGGCGCCAGCGCCAACCCTACCAAGCTGAGCTACGGCGTCCTGCGCAACCTGGTCACCCACGACTATCGGGGGCCGGTCTATCCGGTCAACCCCAAGGGTGGGGCGATGCTGGGGCTGCGGGTTTACACCTCGGTGGCGGAGGTACCCGACCCGGTTGACCTGGCCGTCATCGTCCTTTCCGCCGAGCAAACGGTGGAGGCGCTGGAGGCTTGTGGGAAGCGGGGGATCCGCGCCGCCGTCCTCATCGCCTCCGGGTTTGCCGAACTGGGGGCCGGGGGACGGGAACGGGAGGAGCAGCTACGGGAGGTGGCCCGCCGCTACGGGATCCGGTTCATCGGTCCCAATTGCGTCGGGGTCATAGACACCTACGCTCCCATAGACACCACCTTCGTCCGCACCATGCCCTTCCAGGGGAACATCGGCTTCGTCTCCCACTCCGGCGCCGTCTGTGGCGGCACGATGGACTGGGCCGCCGCGGTGGGGGTGGGTTTCAGCCGCATCATCAGCCTGGGGAACCAGGCGGACGTGGATATGGCGGACGCTCTGGAGTCGCTGGCGGCCGATCCAAACACCCGGGTTGTGGCCGCCTACATCGAAGGGCTGCCCAACGGCCGCCGGTTCGTCGAGGTGGCGGCAGGGATGACGGCCCACAAGCCTCTGGTCGTGCTCAAGGCGGGCCGCACCCCCAGCGGCACCCGGGCGGTGTCCTCCCATACCGGCGCGCTGGCCGGGGCAGATCAGGCCTTTATGGCTGCCTGCCGCAAGGCCGGGGCGATCCCGGTAGAGGACCTGGAACAGCTGGTGGATGCGAGCATCGCCCTGGCCTACCGCAGGCCCCCTGCAGGGCCGCAAATGGCAATTCTGACCAACGCTGGCGGGCCGGCGGCGGTGGGAGCGGACGCGCTCGACCGGCAGGGATTGCGGCTGGCGGAGCTTTCATCGGAAACTCAGGCGCGGCTCCGGGAGGTCTGCCCCCACGGGGCAATGGTGGGCAACCCGGTGGATATGCTCGGCGGCCCCCAACCGGAGCATTACGCCGGGGCGCTGAAGGTGCTGCTGGAGGCCCCAGAGGTGGACGGGGTGATGGTGATCTTCGTCCCTCAGGCGATCCTGTCGCCCCACGACGTGGCCGCTGCCCTCGGCTGGGTGGCCGAAAAGACGGAGAAGCCGGTCGTCTGCTGCATCTCCGGAGGCGGAGGCATCCGCGCCGCCGCCCGCACCCTCCACGCCCATTCGGTCCCCCACTACCTCACACCATGCCGCGCCGCCCTGGGGCTGGGGGTGCTCTGGCGCTACCGACATATCCTCGCCCGCCCCACTCCCGCCCTTGTCCTCTCACAGCCTGAAGGGCCTCCTCCCGGTCGGGAAGAGGCGCGCCGGGTTCTGAAGGCCGCCCGCGCCGCTGGAGAGCAGGTCCTGAACCCCCAGAGGGGGGCGGAGCTGGCCGCCGTCTGCGGCCTCCCGGTCCCTCCTTCCGGCCTGGCCTCCAGCACGGAGGAGGCAGTGGCCCTGGCAGAGCGGATCGGCTACCCGGTGGCCCTCAAGCGGGTCGCTCCGGGCCTGGTCCACAAGGCGGACGCGGGAGGTGTGGCCCTGGGCCTGGCCGACGGCGACGCGGTACGGGAAGCGTTCGGGCGGGTTGTGGGGCCGGGGGAGCTGGCCTTTATCCAGCAGATGGCCCCCCCCGGCCTGGAGGTCATCGTGGGGGCGCGGCGGGACCCCCAGTTCGGCCCGCTGGTGATGTTCGGCCTGGGGGGGATCTATGTCGAGGTGCTGCGGGACGTCGCCTTCCGGCTGGCACCGCTGAGGGAATCGGAGGCGCGGGAGATGGTGGCAGAGACGGCGGCAGGGCGGTTGCTGGCAGGGGTGCGCGGACAGCCCCCCGGGGATGTGGACGCTGTAACCCAGACCCTCGTCCGTCTGGGCCATATGATGGTCGAACTGCCAGAGGTGGCTGAGGTGGACCTGAACCCGCTGATCGTGGGGCCGGCGGGGGACGGGGCCTGGGCGGTGGATGTGCGGGTCGTCACTCAGACGTAGCGCAAGATTCATCTTGCGCAAAATAAATCTTGCGCTACAAAATTGAGGAGGCGAGATGGACGGGTTCTACAATCGGCTGCTGCGGGTTGAACTCTCTACCCGTACATGGGGCGCGGAACCGATCCCAGACGAAGTCCTTGCCCGTTATCTGGGCGGCAAGGGGCTGGCGGGCCATCTCCTGCTCGAAAAGGGGCCGCCGGGGGTGGACCCTCTGGCCCCGGAAAGCCCCCTCATCGTGGCGGTTGGCCCGGCCACTGGCACCGTCCTCGCCCCTGCAGGCCGGCACGGCCTCTTTGCCAAATCCCCCCTCACCGGCATCTTCGGCGAGTCCTATGCCGGAGGGCACGTCGCCCCGGCCATCAAGGCCACCGGCTACGATGCCATCCTGATCGAAGGGGCCGCCGACAGGCCGGTTTACCTGGAGATCACGGACAAAGGGGTGGTCTTCCACGACGCCACCCCCTTCTGGGGCATGGACGGCTATCAGGCGGAGGAGGCGTTGAAGAAGGACGTGGGGGTCCGTGGGGCGAAGGCGATCGTCATCGGACCGGCGGGGGAGAATCGGGTCCCCTTCGCTGTGGTGAACAACGACCGGGGCCGTCAGGCAGGCCGGACGGGGATAGGGGCGGTGATGGGGGCCAAGCGGGTGAAAGGGATCGTCTTCCACGGCGAGGCCCGCTGTCCCCTCCACGACCCGGAGGGTGTGGAGGCCTTCGACCGGGAGCTGCGGCAGCGGGGGAAGGAGAGCGCCGGCGCCGCCGCCTACCGGAAGTTCGGCACCCCAATGCTGGTGGCGATCTCCAACTCGGCGGGGGCCTTCCCCAGCTACTACTGGTCGGCCGGCACCGTCCCTTACTGGGAACAGATCAGCGCCGACGCGCTGGTGGAGCGGTTCAGGCCCCGCCCCAAGGCCTGCTACCGCTGCTTCCTGGCCTGCGGCAAGCTCACCACCGTCCCCGAAGGCCGCCACGCCGGGCTGACGGTCGAAGGGCCGGAATATGAGACCATCTTTGCCTTTGGCGGCCTGTGCGGGGTGAACGACCTGGCGGAGATCGCCTATCTCAACGAGCTGTGCGACCGGCTGGGGCTGGATACCATCACCGGCGGCAACGTGGTCGGCTTCGCCATCGAGGCCGCCCGCCGGGGAGCGCTGGAGCTGGAGCTGGACTACGGGGATGTGGACAGCATCGCCCGTCTCCTGACCCAGATCGCCCATCGGGAAGGGCCAGGCGAGCTGTTGTCCCGGGGGGTGCGGGCTGCCAGCCGGGAGCTGGGGCTGGAGGAGCTGGCCGTCCACGTCAAGGGGCTGGAGCCGCCTGGCTACGACCCCCGCGCCGCCAAGGGGATGGGGCTGGCGTTCGCCGTCTCCGACCGGGGGGCCTGTCACCTGCGAGCCACGGTCTACAAGGCGGAGTTCTCCGGCCAGGCCGACCGCACCACCACGGACGGAAAGGCGGAACTGGTGCTTGACTTCGAGGACCGCCACACCCTCTTCGACACGCTGATTTTCTGTCGCTTCTATCGGGACCTGGTCGGTTGGGAGGAGCTACCCGTCGTCATCCGCGCCCTCACCGGCCTGGAACTGGATAAGGAAGGGCTGCGGGCCCTCTCGGCCCGGATCGCCGACACGATCCGCCGGTACAACCTGCGGGAGGGGATGACGCCGGCCGACGACACCCTGCCGGAGCGCATCCTCACAGAGCCGCTGGAGCCAAGCAAGGAGCGGCTCACCAGAGCCGAGCTCTCGCGGATGGTGGGGGAATACTACGCATTGCGGGGGTGGAAGCAGGACGCATAGCGACGCGGGCTGGGGGAGGACCGTATGGAATTCGTGATCGGAGTGGACGGCGGTGCGTCCAAGACGCTCTGCCTGGCGGCCCGGCGCGACGGGCAGGTGATGGGGCTGGGCCGCGCCGGACCCAGCAACCACCAGGCCTGTGGCCTGGGCAGGGCGATGATCGAGGTCGCGCAGGCCGTGAAGGAAGCGACGGAGCCAGCAGCCATCCCGGCGGGGGACATCGCCCTGGGCATGTTCTGCCTGGCAGGGGCCGACCTGCCGGACGATTACGCCATGCTCCAGCAGGCATTGGAGCAGGCCAGCCTGTGCCGCCGGGTGGTCGTCAAAAACGACACAATGGCCGCGCTGCGCAGCGGCCTTTCCCGCCCCTGGGGTGTGGTGGTCATCTGCGGGACGGGCACCAACGCGGCAGGCCGCGCTCCCGATGGAAGGGAGATCATCATGCCCGGGCTGGGTTTCATTTCCGGGGACTGGGGAGGGGGCGCTCAGATCTGTCAGGAGGTCATCCGCCGCGTCATGCGCGCCCACGACGGGCGCGGGAAGCCGACGGTTCTCCTGCAGATGGTGCTGGACCACCTGCAGGCTCCCACCCCGGAAGAGCTCATTGATATGCTTTACAAGGGCCGTATCGAGTATACAGAACTGCTGGGCCTGGTCCCTCTGCTTTTCGAGGCCGCCTCTGCGGGGGATGAAGTGGCATGTGAGCTGGTGGAGGAAGTCGGCAGGGAAGTCGGCGTCACTGCCGGGGCGTTGATCAGGCGGCTATCCCTGCAACGTCAGGATGTCGAGGTCGTTCTGGCCGGCAGTGTGTTCAAAGGCAGGGGGCCGCTTCTGGTGGACACGGTGCGACAGGTGGTGCACCGGGTGGCCCCCGAGGCGCGGATCGTTCTGCCCAGGTACGAGCCGGTGGTGGGTGCCCTTTTCCTTGCGCTGGAGGCCGCGGGCACACAGATAGACGAGCGCGTCCTCCGGAACATCGAGGCTTCCATCCCGGCTGAGCTGCTGATGGGCAGCCGTTCCGACAGGGAAACATAACCAGGCCTCAAAACTTTCGCAGGAACCCCATACTCCCCGTTTTGGCAGCGCCGCATCACGGCTTTGCCTCTTCGCGTCGTCCCCTGCCAAAACCCTCTTTCGGTTGCCGCATTGCGCCCCGCTTTGTCTGTGTTAGAATAGCAGTCTGGAGGTAACCGTTTAGGGACATCATATGGCCGAGCATATTCCAGGGTTCAGCCTGCGGCGGCTGCTCATCGGCAGCCCCCTGGCAACGACGCAGTTGAAGCATGAGCGGCTGACCAAAGTCAAGGCGCTGGCGGTCTTCGCTTCCGACGCCCTCTCCTCCACAGCTTACGCCACGGAGGAGATTCTGCTGGTGCTCATTCTGGCCGGGAGCGGAGCGGTGGGGCTGGCCTGGCCCATCGCGCTGGGCATCGCCACCCTGCTGGCCATCGTCGCCTTCTCGTACTACCAGACCATCCACGCCTATCCGGGCGGCGGGGGGGCCTACATCGTCGCCCACGACAACCTGGGACAGTTGCCGGGGCTGATCGCCGCGGCCGCGATCCTCACTGACTATATCCTGACCGTCGCGGTGAGCGTCAGTGCGGGGGTGGCGGCGGTCACCTCCGCTCTCCCACCCCTTTACCCCTACCGGGTGGCGATGGGGCTGACCCTGATCGCCATCATCACCATCCTGAACCTGCGGGGCGTGCGGGAGTCGGGCACCATCTTTTCCATCCCCACCTACTTTTTCGTTTCCATGACGCTGGGCATGCTGGGCGTCGGGCTGTACCGATGGGTGGCAGCGGGGATGCCACCGGCTGCGCCGCCCCGGATCGAGTACCCCGTCACCCATGCGCTGACCCTTTTCCTTATCCTGCGGGCCTTCTCCAGCGGCTGCGCCGCCCTCACCGGTGTGGAAGCCATCGCTGATGGGGTCCCGGTTTTCAAGCCCCCGGAGTCCAGAAACGCCAGCAGGACTCTGATCGCGATGGCCTCCCTGCTGATCACCATGTTCCTGGGCATCACCTTCCTGAGCCACCAGTTCGGCATCGTCCCAAACGAAGAGACCCACGAGACGGTCATCTCCCAGCTGGGACGGGTGGCCTTCGGCGACGGCACAGTCCTGTATTATCTCTTCCAGGCGGCGACGATGCTCATCCTGGTCCTGGCGGCCAATACCGCCTTCGCCGACTTTCCCCGCCTTTCTTTCTTTCTGGCCCGGGACCGGTACATGCCCAACCAGTTCGCCCTGCTGGGAGACCGGCTGGTCTTTTCCAACGGGATTCTGGCGCTGGCGCTGGCTTCCTCTGCCCTGATCGTCCTCTTCCACGGGGAGACCACCCGTCTGATCCCCCTTTACGCAGTGGGGGTGTTCCTATCCTTTACCCTTTCCCAATCGGGGATGGTCGCGCGTCGGTGGCGGCAGCGGGGGAGCTACTGGTGGCTGAAGGCGCTGATCAGCGGCTTCGGCGCTACGGTGACGGCGGCCGTTCTGACTATCTTCATCGTCACCAAGTTCATCTACGGCGCCTGGATCGTCATTGCCTGGATTCCCCTCTTCATTGGCTTTTTCCTGGCGGTCCACCGGCACTACCAGGACGTGGCGGCGAACCTCTCCCTGGATGCCTTCGGCAGCCCGCCGCCGGTCCGGCGCCATCGGGTCATCGTTCCGATCGCAGGAGTGCACCGGGCCGTCATCGCCGCCCTCAATTACGCCCGCTCCCTCTCCGACGATGTGACGGCGGTGTATGTGGAGACCGACCCCAACGAGACGCCGAAAATCCGGCGCAAGTGGGAGGAGTGGGGAGACGGTGTCCCGCTGGTCGTGCTCCCCTCCCCGTACCGGTCCATCGTCGGGCCGCTGGTGGAGTATGTGGACCGGATAGACGACAAGCGGCGACGGGATCAGGTGGTGACCATTGTCCTGCCGCAGTTTGTGCCGACCCGATGGTGGCACCATTTTCTGCACAACCAGACCGCCTTCCTCATCCACCTGGCCTTCCTCTTCCGGCGGGAGGTGATGGTGACCCATGTCCCGTTCCACCTGCATTGACTGCTCTTTATTCGTAGCCATCTACCTGCTTCAATAGAAGTAGTGCAAGATTTATCTTGCGCAAGATGAATCCTGCGCTACCCCTCTTCGCAGAGCAGGTAGTTACAGACAGCCCGTGAGGAGGAAGCTTCTTTATGCACATCATCGTGGTCGGTTGTGGGCGGACGGGATCCCTGCTGGCCCGTACACTGGCCGAGGGGGGCCATCAGGTCGTGGTGGTGGACCCCAACCCGGATCAGTTCATCCGGCTGGGGTCGGATTTTCGTGGCCGCACCATCACCGGGCTGGGGTTTGACCGGGACGTTCTTCTGCGGGCTGGGATCGAACAGGCGGACGGCGTCGCGGCAGTGACCAGCGATGAGATGGCCAACCTGCTGATCGTCTTTATCGCCCGCCATCATTTCCAGGTGCCCCAGGTGGTGGCCCGCCTCTTCGAGCCGGAGCGGGCTGCCCTCTACCAGGCCATCGGCGTGCCCGTGGTGACAGCGGCGGAGTGGCGGGTGCACCGACTGGAACAATTGCTCTGCCAGCCTGCGCTGAACGTGGTGGATACTCTGGGCAACGGCGAGGTGACCGTAGTGGAGCTACGGGTCCCGCCAGCCTGGATCGGACACCCTTTCTCCTCGCTGATGATACCGGGGAAAATGGCACCTACAGTGTTGATCCGCGGCGGCGGGGCCTCCATCCCGGATCCGGATACCCCTCTGGAGGCTGGAGACATCGTCCGTCTCATTGTGGCGACAGAGGCGCTGGAGGAACTGAGGGCCCGGCTGGCCCGGGCAGGAGGGGTTGAATGCGCGTCCTGATCGTCGGCGGCGGTAAGGTCGGCTCCCATCTGGCCTCGCTCCTTCTGGCCGAAGGGTACGAGGTCTGCGTGGTGGAGAACCGCACCTCCGTCCTCTCCCGGCTCTACCGGGAACTGCCCACCGAAGTGGTGATGGACGGGGACGGGACGCGGCTGGAAGTGCTGGAGCGGGCCGGCATCCGCTCCTCCGATGTCCTTGTGGCTGTCACCGGGGAGGATGAGATCAACCTGGGGGTAGCGATGATGGGCCGCTTCATTTTCAAAGTACCGCGCATCATCGCCCGCATCAACAACCCGCGCAACGCCTGGCTCTTCACCCCGGAGGCCGGTGTGGATGTGGCCCTGAACCAATCGGACCTCCTGGCCAGGCTGATCGCCGAGGAGATGTCCCTGGGAGATGTGATGACGCTGGTGCGGCTGCGACGGGGGGAACTGGCCATTGTGAAGGAGAGGCTGGAGCCAGGTGCTCCCGCGGAGGGGCGGCGCGTCGCCGATCTGGGCCTCCCCCAGGACTGCCTGCTGATGGCCGTTCTGCGGGGCGACGAGGCGCTTGTACTCCACGGCGACACCGTCCTGCGGGCGGGGGATGAGATCCTGGCCCTTGTGCGTGGGGAGGCAGACAAATCGCTCAGCGCCCTCTTCCGCCGCAGCGGCGAGAAACCGGAACCGCCAGCGGACGATTGACAGTCGGGTGCTCGAAACGATACAGGCGGACTTTCGTCCGCCTGTATCGTTTATCTGGTGGGCCGGGCAGGACTCGAACCTGCGAAGGCTGAGCCAGCGGATTTACAGTCCGCCCCCTTTGCCGCTCGGGCCACCGACCCCTGTTTCCCCCTCGGAAGCCGACGGCGGGACTTGAACCCGCACACTTCCGCTTACAAGGCGGATGCTCTGCCGCTTGAGCTACGTCGGCTCTTTAATTATACCATGCCTGCCGGAGCGGTCAAGAGCGGCTTGTGCTTTCCGTCTCCCGACAGCGAGGATAGAAGCGTTAAAAGTATACCGCGGTTCCTCCCCTCTGTCAAAACATGTAGGGCAAGCTTAAGCTTGCCCTACAGAGAACCAAAAGTGAAAGACGACCGCAGGTTGCACCCCTCCCCGAATCCGGGTACAATAACGGCCATCCGCAGCAACCAGGGTGAACCCTCTGCAGAAAGGAGCCTCAGGATGAAATACCGGCAATTGGGCAGGGCAGGGATCAAGGTCAGCGAGATCGCGCTGGGGGCCTGGCTGACCTTCGGCGCTTCCGTAGACGAGCGGACGGCCCGGGCCTGCATCAAAGCCGCTGTGGATAACGGCGTCAACTTCCTGGATAACGCCGACATCTACGCCCGCGGCGAGGCAGAACGGGTGGTGGGCAAGGTCATCCACGACCTCGGCCTCCGTCGCCAGAACCTGGTCCTCTCCAGCAAAGTCTTCTGGCCAATGAGCGACGATGTCAATGACCGGGGACTCAGCCGAAAACATATCTTCGAGTCGGTGGAGGGCTCCCTGCGCCGGCTGGGGACCGACTATCTGGACATCTACTACTGCCACCGGTACGACCCGGAAACGCCCGTCGAAGAGGTGGTGCGGGCGATGGACGACCTGGTCCATCAGGGCAAAATCCTCTACTGGGGGACCAGTGTGTGGACGGCAGCTCAGATCGAGGCAGCGGTGGGGACGGCACGGGCCCTGAACGCTTACCCGCCCCAGGTGGAACAGCCCCGCTACAACATGCTCGACCGCCACATCGAGGAAGAGATTATGCCCACCTGCGCCCTCCACGGCATCGGCCTCACCGTCTGGAGCCCGCTGGCCCAGGGGATCCTTACCGGCAAGTACAACGAAGGGGTCCCACGGGAGAGCCGCGCCGCCACCAGTGAGTGGCTCCAGGGCGACCTGACCGAGGAGAACCTGGCGAAGGTGCGCCGCCTCACAACGCTGGCGCAGGGACTGGGGCTGGAGATGTCCCAACTGGCGCTGGCCTGGATCCTGCGCAGGCCGGAGATCAGTTGCGTCATCACCGGCGCCACCCGCCCCGAGCACGTCCTTTCCAACGTCAAAGCATCCGGCGTGCAACTTTCGGAGGACGTGCTGGAAGAGATCGAGGCTATCCTGGGCAGCCCGCCGGTCCAGGGTGAAGAGTAGAAACCACTGTCTCCGGACAGGCTACAGGAACCAGGAGGAAGGCTTGGTGAACGATCTGAGGGAGGCCAGACGAAAATGGGAGGAGGAGATCGTCGGGCCGACACTGACCCGCTCGCCCGAGCGACAGGAGCGGTTCGAGACCCTCTCCGGCATCCCCCTCGACCGAATTTACACCCCTGCCGATATCGAGCTGGATTACCTGAACGACCTGGGCTTTCCCGGCGAGTATCCCTTCACCCGCGGGGTGCAACCGACCATGTACCGGGGCCGGCTGTGGACAATGCGTCAGTATGCCGGTTACGCCACCGCCGAGGAGTCCAACGCCCGCTACCGGTATCTCCTGGAACAGGGGCAGACCGGCCTTTCGGTGGCCTTCGACCTGCCCACCCAACTGGGATACGACGCCGACGACCCGCTGGCCGAGGGGGAAGTGGGCAAGGTCGGCGTCTCGGTGAGCAGCCTGGATGATATGCGGGTCCTCTTCAACGGCATCCCGCTGGATCAGGTGAGCACCTCGATGACCATCAATGCCCCTGCCGCCATCATCCTGGCGATGTACATCGCCGTGGCGAAGGAGCAGGGAGTGAGTCCGCAACAGCTTCGCGGCACGGTGCAGAACGACATCCTGAAAGAATACATCGCCCGTGGTACCTACATCTTTCCCCCACGCCCCTCCATGCGTCTGGTGACCGACCTCTTCCGTTACTGCGCCGCCGAGGTTCCCAGATGGAATACCATCAGCATCAGCGGCTATCATATCCGCGAAGCCGGTTCCACCGCTGTCCAGGAAGTGGCCTTTACCCTCGCCAACGGCATCGCTTACGTCCAGGCCGCCATGGACGCCGGGCTGGACGTGGATGACTTCGCCCCACGCCTCTCCTTCTTCTTCAACGCCCACAACGACTTCCTGGAGGAGATCGCCAAGTTCCGCGCTGCCCGACGGCTCTGGGCACGGGTGATGCGGGAACGGTTCGGCGCGCAGGACCCCCGCTCCTGGACCCTTCGCTTCCATACCCAAACGGCGGGCTGCACCCTCACCGCCCAGCAGCCGGAGATCAACGTGATCCGGGTGACGATCCAGGCGCTGGCAGCGGTGCTGGGTGGGACGCAGTCCCTCCACACCAACTCCCGCGACGAGGCATTGTGGCTGCCCACCGAGGAGTCGGTCCGCATCGCCCTTCGCACCCAGCAGGTCATCGCCCACGAGTCGGGCGTGGCCAGCACGGTGGACCCCCTGGCTGGCTCCTATGTGATCGAGTATCTGACCGGGGAGATCGAGCGAAGGGCGCTGGCCTACATCGAAAAGATCGAAGGGATGGGTGGAGCGCTGGCAGCCATCGAGAAGGGCTACATGCAGCAGGAGATCGCCGACGCTGCATACCGCTACCAGCAGGCAGTGGAACGAGGGGAGCGGATCGTCGTCGGTGTCAACGCTTACCAGGTCGAGGAGGAGGAGGCCAGGCTGGAGCGGCTGGTGGTTGACCCCGCCGTGGAGGCACGGCAGCGGGAGCGGCTGGCCGCGCTCCGCGCCCGACGGGATGGGGAGCGGGCTTCAGCAGCTCTGGCCCGTATCGAGGCTGCCGCCCGGGCGGACGATGAGCCACTGATGCCCCTGTTCATCCACGCCGTCGAGTCCGACTGCACGCTGGGGGAAATCTGCGGGGTGCTGCGCACCGTCTGGGGGGAATACCGGCCCCAGACGAGCCTGTGATGACAGCCTGCCGGGTCGGAGGGAGCATGGTGAAAGGCAGGGTGGCCGATCTGCTGGGGGGAGTCATCGCCGCCGAGGAGAAGGCCGCAGTGTTCTATGAGGGATTGCTCCGCAAGTTCCAGCATTCCCCCCGTGCTGCTGCATTCTGGCAGAATATGCTGGATGACGAGAGAGAGCACCGTCGCCTGATGGAACAGGCGCGTGTCGGCCTGACAGCCGATGAACTCCAGGCCCCTGCCAATCCGGAGATGCTGTACAAGCTCATGGCGGCCATACGCTTCTCACCGGACCGGGCCCTGCGACAGGTTCACAACCTGAATGACGCCTACGAGATCGCCCTGGACCTGGAGCAAAGTGAGATCAACGTCGTCTTCGAGTTCATCCTGACCGAGTACGCGCATCTGGAGGAGGGGGTCCGGGACCGGCTGGTGGAGCTTTACCTTCGGGACCACATCAAGCGCTTTCAGGAACTGCAGGGAGAATCGTGGCGCCGGAGTGTGAAAGCACTGGATGAGGAGAGGAGATGAACAGCCAGAGTGGAAACACAATTCGGGCGTTGTTCGACCTGCTGACCCGGGCGGAGAAGGCGGCGCAGACTTTCTACCTCCACCTGACGGAGATGTTCGCCCACGAGCCGAAGGCCGCCGAGGTCTGGTGGAAGCTGGCAGCGGACGAGGCCTCCCATATCCACCTGCTGGAACAGGCACAGGAGGGGTTGACGGCGGAGCAACTGGCCGCCCCGGCGGACCCTGACCTCCTTCGGGAGGCGCGGGCTGCGGCTGCCTTCTCCCCGGCGGTAGCCCTGGCCCAGGTCGAGACGCTGGAGGATGCCTACCAGCTGGCCCATGCGGGAGAACATTCCGAGTTCAACGCCGTCTTCGAGTTCGTGATCTCGGAACTCTTCCCTGTAGCGGTACAGAGAGCGTTTGTGCGGGCCCAGTTGCGAGAACATACAGGCCGTCTGGACAGTCTGGAACCCCCGGAGTGGCGGCAGGGCGTGAAGGCAAGGCGCGGATGAGGACCGTTCACCGATCCCTGTCGTCGCTGGGCATACTGATTTTGCTGGCGAACGCCGGATGCCTGGCAACCCCTGTGCCGGCAGCGCCTTTAGAGGCCACGCCGCCTTCCATCCCTTCACCCACACATACGCCCCTGCCCACGGCTACGCAGACCCCCGTCCCTTCTCCCACACCGACTCCCCTTCCCACCGCCACTCTCACCCCATCCCCCACCCCGACCCCCCCGCCCACGCCGACCCCCCTGCCCCCCACGGCGACACCTGCGCCTGCGTATGAGTTTGTCCCCCCACCGGGGCGTGCGTTTGCCACACTGGACGAGTTCTGGGCCGGTACGGCCGAGTGGGTGCTGGAAGAATATGATGTGGGCCTGCCCGTGGGCGAGTCGGATACGGTCTACCGGGGTGGGGGGGAGTTCTGGTCCTACCTGCACGCCAGTCACCAATCCGCCGGTGTACTGGACCCGTGCGGCGATCCGGTCCCCTTTCCCGGCTGCGTCACCCTGTGGAAGAGCACCGACGGCGGGCGGCACTTCAGCCTCGAAGGGCCGGCCTGCCTCCTCTCCTGCGCTGCCTGCCCCTGCGATCCGGTCCGCGACCACGTCAACCAGCAACAATACCCGCGCGTCTTCTTCGACGCCGACCGCGCCTATATGGTATATGAGTGGGGAGCGCAGGTCTATCTGCGCACCTCCACCGATGGCCTCCACTGGTCGCCTCCGGCCCGCGTCCCTGGAACAGGGGTCTGGAACCTCGAAAACGGCCCATGCAGCGGGGCCGACGCCATCGGCGAACATCCCCATATCTTCTCCGAGCTGGAGTACGACTGTCTGGTGGGCGGTCCCCCTGGCATCTATATCGAGGGGCCGTGGCTCTACGTCTTTGTCGCCCTGGGCCGGGCGCCGGGCCATATGGGCTGCTATGTGGGCAACAAGGCCGCCGGTGCGGCAGGGCTGCACAGGTGCGCCGCCAATCCCCTCTTCGGGGCGGAGAACGGCTACGGGCCGGTGGACCTTCTGGGCCCGGCCGCCAACCCTTATTTCGAATTCCGCACCATCTCCTCCGCCGACGTGGTGCGGTGGGGCGACCACTACTACATGGTGTATGAGGGCGTGCGGGGGCCCAGCAACCCCTTCGTCGTGGATGACCAGTTCGGCCTGGGCTTTGCCCGCAGCATGGGGCCAGCTATTGACGGGCCGTGGGAAAAGTACCCCGGCAACCCGGTGTTGATGGACCTGCCAGGAAATGTGGGGGTGGGCCACGCCGACCTGGTCGTTGTCGGTCCGGCAACCTACCTTTACACCGCCACCTCGTCTGCCACCCGCGGCCGTTACGTCCTGGTGCGGAAATGAGTTTCAACTAGGGAGGACACGATGACCCTGTCCATTCACCACATCGCCATAGCCGTGCACGACCTGGATGCCGCTCTGGCCTTCTACAGAGATGCGCTGGGGCTGGAAGTGACGGAGCGGCGGGAGGTGCCGGAGGAGGGGGTGGAGATCGCCTTCCTCCCCACCGGGGAGGGGGAGATCGAATTGCTCCAGCCTCTGAGTGAGGAAGGGGGCGTGGCCCGGTTTCTGGAAAAGCGGGGGGAGGGCCTCCATCACATCTGCCTGCGGGTGGACAACATCGAGGAGGCGGCGGAACGGCTGCGGACGGCGGGGGCAAGGCTGCTGAGCGAAGAGCCCCGCGTCGGAGCCCACGGCACCCGCTATCTCTTCGTCCATCCGCAGTCGGCCCACGGAGTCCTGCTGGAACTGTACGAGGTGGAAAAATGATCAAACGGGCCCTGGGAGCCATTCTGGCTTTGACCGGCGCGTTAGGCGTTCTGATCTGTGCGCTGGGGATTTTCTCCCTCTGGCGACTGGCCGACGACGCGACGAAAGCAGCGGATAGCGCACTGGGCTTTGCGCTGCAAATGCTGAATAACATAGAGAACTCACTGAACGTTGCCTCAGCTACAATGGAGAACACCGCCATCGCCTCAGAGGGGTTGTACACTTCCACGTTGAGCCTCCAGGAAACTCTCCAAAGCGCCCAGTCTGTCCTGGGGACGACAGCCAGCCTGGTCGAGGACAGCCTCCCCCAGAGCATCGAGGCTGCGCTCGTCGCTCTGGAGTCCATGCAGGAGACGGCCTACGGGATGGATCAGACATTACGGGGAATCAGCCGCCTGGGCCTGGCAAATTACGCCCCCGCTGTGCCGCTGGATCAGGCTATTGCCGACGTCCGGGAGAGCCTGGAGCCGGTGCCGGCCGACCTGCGCCGGATGGGAGTCAGCCTGCGGCAGGTGAACGCCGACCTGAATCGGGTGCAGGAGAGCGTCGAGCAGATGGGGGGGTACGTCTCTGGCCTCAGCGGGCATGTGGGCGGAGCTGCGGCGACCCTCGGCGACCATATCCGGTCCCTGAACCAGCTTCAACAACAAATGGAAACCCTCCGCCAGAATGCGGGCCGTCCGATCCGGTTGCTCGCCTGGGGAGGAACGCTGTTACTGGCCTGGATCGGCCTCTCACAACTGGCTGTCATCCAGTGGGGTATCAGTCTCTGGCAGAAAAGGTGATGGCAGCCAGGACGAAAGGATGGGTTGAAATGAGTGAACGGATTGATCAATTGCTGGACAGGCTGCGGAAGGGGATCGAGAAGACGACGAGCATCTTTGGCTCTATCAGTCCCGCCCAGTGGGAAACGGTGCTCTATGAGAAACCGTACCCCTGGACGGTGCGGGACCTGCTGGCCCACTTCGTCTCCGCTGAGGAGGGGCTGCTGCGGCTGGCACAGGACATCGCTGCCGGTGGTCCTGGCGCGCCTGAGGGGTTCGACTACAATGCGTATAACGCCGCTGAGCAGGAGCGGCTGGCAGGGCTGCCCCCCGAAAGACTCCTGGCCGACCTGGCCGCGGCACGCCAGCGGACCATCGAGTGGGTGCAGAGCCTCCAGGAGACAGACCTGGACCGGAAAGGCCGCCATCCGGCGCTGGGGGAGATCGATCTGGAGACCTTCATCAACGCCATCTACGGCCACCAGCTTCTCCATATGCGGGACCTGATGCAGGCGCTGGGGTGAGTGTTCGCTATGGAGACACGGAGACACGGGGACGCGGGGGCCGAGAGAATTTAACTCGATTCGTAAAATCCAGAGCGTACGTGGGATTTGCGATCCACAGGGCAGGGAGGAAGACAATGCCAGAAAAGAAGGACGAGTCGAGGCTCCGGGAGGCTTTCCGCCTTCTCTGGGGGATCGTTGCCCGGCCACGGGCGACGCTGGAACACCTGAGCGAATCTGGCAGGCGGACCTGGTGGCTGCCAGCGACCCTCGCCGTGGTGATGCTCATCCTGCCCATCCTGGTCGCTGCCCCCATCGCCACCCGCCAGACCCGGGAGGCGGTCCTTGCTGCCCAGGAGCAGATGAGGGAGCAGTGGGGTGAAGCGATGGCAGGCCAGGACGAGGCACAGATCGAACAGGCTATGTCGGTCGCCTCTTCGCCCCTCATCACCGTTGTCTTTCCCTCTATCGGCGGGGCGATCGGCCTGGGGGTGGGGTGGCTGATCTGGGCAGGAGCCCTCCATCTGGCAGGCATGGTGTTCGGTGGCCGCCCATCCTTCGGGGCGATGTTCCGGATGGTTGTGTGGGCCTGGATCCCGTACACGGTCCGTGGGCTGTTGCAGACGGTCTATATTCTCACCACCGGTCAGTTGATCGCCAACCCCGGCCTCTCCGGACTGGTGGCCGAGAACCGGCCCATCTCCGAAATGATCGTTGCCCCACCCAGCACAGGCCAGCTGCTTCTCCAGGCCTTCCTCTCCCGGATTGACCTTTTCCTTCTCTGGAACCTGGCATTGCTGGCAGTCGGCACAATGGTTACTGCCCGCCTCCCCCGCCGCCGGGCGGTCCTGATCACCCTGGGCGTGTGGGTGATTCTGACGGCGCTGGCGATGATCCCGGCACTCGTCGGGGCAGCCTTCACCCAGCAGGCAGTCGTCGGCCCTGCGCCGTAGAACGGCCAGAAGTATTGCTCCAATGGAAGCAGCCAGTAAGTCCCCCCTGATCCACACCGAGGACCTGCGTCGGGACTTCCCGATGGGCAGCCAGGTGGTCCACGCGCTGGACGGGGTGAGCCTGACAGTGGAGGAAGGAGAGTTCCTCAGCGTGATGGGCCCCTCCGGCTCGGGCAAGTCCACCCTTCTCCACCTGCTGGGGGGCCTCGATCGGCCCACCGGCGGCCACCTCTGGGTGCGCGGCCGCGACCTCCTCGAGCTGGATGAGGACGGGCTGGCCGCCTACCGCCGCAGAGAGATCGGCTTTGTCTTCCAGTTCTTCCACCTGATCCCCACGATGACCGCGCTGGAGAATGTCGAGTTTCCCATGCTCTTCGCCCGCACTTCCCCCGCCCGGCGGCGGGAGCGGGCCTGCCACCTCCTGGAGCTGGTCGGCCTGGAGGACCGTATGGGCCACCGACCCACAGAGCTCTCCGGCGGGGAGCAGCAACGGGTCGCCATCGCCCGGGCACTGGCCAACGACCCCGCCATCATCCTGGCCGACGAGCCGACAGGGAACCTGGACAGCCACACCGGAGCCGAGGTGATGGAGGTGCTGGCCCGGCTCAACCAGGAGCAGGGCCGTACCATTATTGTTGTTTCCCACGACCCGGCTGTGGCTGCCTTCGCCCGCCGACGAATTTACCTGCTGGATGGGAGAGTCCAGCGTGTAGATGGGACCGATAAAACCGTCAGGTAGCCAGAGGGAGGAATATATGCGCAGGGGAGTTCTGTGGAGTGTTCTCCTGGTAACCGGAACGGCGACGGCCCTCCTTTTAGCAACCGTTGCCCTTGCCGCCCCACCCGCCCAGCTTGGGCTGACGGGGGTGGAACCGAAGACGCTTCCCAGCGAGACCGGGGGGGTGCTCAGCATCTACGGCAGCGGCTTCACCACCGCCACCGTGGCCCGGCTGGTGGGGTACGGCCTGCTGGACACCGTCTATGTCAACGACACGGCGCTGCGGGCCACCGTGCCCCCTGGCGTCCCCGCTGGCGTCTATGACCTGGAGGTGAGCGAGCCAGGGTCCTCCGCCACCCTCCCCTCGGCGATCACCATCGTCGCTCCCACCTCGATCCCCACTCCCACTCCATACCCCACCCCCCGCCCGACGCCGGTGCCTGGCCGGCCGATCCTCACCATCCGTAACTACAACACCAGCCCCTCACAGGCCGTGGCGGGGCAGGAGTTCGTCGTCACCATCGAAATCTACAACAACGGCAGCCGGGCGGGGGAGAACACCCTGGTCACCTTCCCCGGCGGCACTTTCCTCCCTGTGGGGGAGACGGGCCACCTCCTGGGCCAGCTCCACATCAACCATACTGCCGTCATCACCCAGCGGATGAGGGTCCCCGCCGGCCTGGCCTCCGGCACCTACAACCTCCAGGTCAACCTCAGCGCCAACGACTGGGAGGGGAACCACTACGAATACCCCCAGACCGTGGCGGTGGAGGTGGTCGGCGTGGGGAGCGGACGGCCCCAACTGGTGGTCGAAGCCGCCCATACCAACCCGCCCATCCTCAGCCCCGGCGACGCCTTCAGCCTGACCCTGCGCCTTTCCAACCGGGGCAGCCGGACGGCGACCCGGGTGCTGGTGGGTGTGGCCTCCACAGAGCTGGCCGTGCCGGCCGAGGGAAGCAACGTGGCAGCGGTGGACTGGATCGGCGTCGGCCAGCAGGTGACGGTGACGATCCCGCTGGTGCTGGGGGAGGTGCAGCAGGCCGGGCGACGGGGGCTGGCCCTTTCCCTGCAGTACGGCGACTATAGCGGCGGGGCCTATGCCGACCAGCAGAGCGTGGGGCTGGACGTGAGCACCGCCCTGAGCGACCGGCCCCAGCTGCTCATCGCTGATGTCCACACCGATCCGCCGATGGTTGCACCAGGGGATACCTTCACCCTCACCCTGACAGTGGAGAATGTGGGAGGGGGGGAGGCGCTCCGGCTCACGTTAACCCTGGGCGGGGAGGGAGGGGAGGGCCTCAAGCCCTTCGCCCCCCTCGATTCCGGCAATGTCCTCTTCCTGCCCCGGTTGCCAGCCGGAGAACGGACGGAGGTGGCCCGGCGGCTGGTGGTGGATGGTGGGGCCAACCCCGGGGCCTACAGCTTCCCTGTAGCCCTGGCTTACGATGACTCCCGGGGGACCCGCCGCACCGATGTCCAGTTGATCAGCCTGCTGGTACGACGGCAGCCCCGCTTCCAGATCGGTTTCTATCAGCCCGTGGAGGGGGCCGTGGTCGGCACTCCCTTTGAGCTCCCGGTCGAGGTGATCAACCTGGGCCGCTCCCTGGTCAACGTGAGCACCGTCGAGATCACCAGCGAGCAGTTGGAGATCAGCGGCGGCTCCATGTACTTCGGCCCGCTGGACGGGGGGACGTCGGGGTCGCTGGAGGCGACGGCGGTGGCCCACCAGGGCGGGACGGCAGAGGTCGTGGTGACGGTCCACTACCTGGATGACTTCGACCAGCCCCAGGTGGTGACGCAGACGCTGACGGTGGAGGTGGAGGAGCCACAGGAACCCCAACCGGGAGCAGCACAGACGGCCGAGGAGACAGGGGAGGGATTCTGGGACAAAGTGCTCCGCTTCCTGAAGGGACTCTTAGGGCTGGGAAGCTGACCTCGTGTCCTGCTAACCTCCAAACCTGCAACTTGCGACTGGCTGAGAGATGAACACCCGCGACCTGCTGAAGCTGGTATGGAGCAACCTGCGCCGGAGGAAGGCCCGTGTGGCGATGACGGCCATCGGCGTGATCATCGGCACGGCCGCCGTGGTGGTCCTCGTCTCCCTGGCTGCCGGCCTCCAGCAGAGCGCTGCGCAGGACCTGGGCTCCATCGGTGAGTTGACGGAGATCACCGTCTTTCCGGGCGCGTTCCTGAGCCAGCTTGGCGCGCCCACCGTTCAGGCGGGCCGGGAGGCGATCCTGGACGAGCGAACGCTGCGGGCGTTCCGCCAGCTCCCCGGCGTCGTCGCCGTTACCCCGATGGAGCCTCTGATGGGCGGAGGGACCCTGCGGCTCAACCGGCGGATGGGCGGGGCCCAGATCGTCGGCATCGAGCCGACAGAGGTGGACAGTCTGGGGCTCTCCCTGCAGAGCGGGACGGACCGGCTGGGCCGCTGGCAGGTACTGGTGGGCGCCAAGGTGGGCAGGAACTTCCTCGATCCCCGAACCGGCCGCCCCCCCGATCCCCCCATTGACCTCCAGGGCCAGGCTATCCAGCTGGTGGTCGGACGGATGGGGGAAGACGGCCGCTGGATGGAGCGGGTGGTCCGGTTACGGGTGGTGGGCGTGCTGGAGGAAACCGGCGGGCAGAAGGATTACACACTCTATATGGCGCTGGACGATGTGATCGAGCTGAACGGCTGGTTCTTCGGCCACCGCCCCAACCCGGCGCGGGATGGCTATAACCAGGCGCTGGTCAAGGTTTCCGATCCCGACTACGTAACAGCGGTGGAGCAGGAGATTCTCTCCCGCGGCTTCTTTGCCTATTCCGCCCAGAGCATGCTCCGCGAGATCAATACCTTCTTCCTGGTCCTCCAGGGCGTCTTTGGGGGCATCGGCGCCATCGCCCTTATCGTGGCCGCCTTCGGCATCGCCAACACGATGATGATGGCGATCTACGAGCGCACGCGGGAGATCGGGTTAATGAAGGCGGTGGGAGCGACCAACCGGGATGTGATGTCCATCTTCCTGGCAGAGGCGGGTGGCATCGGGTTCCTGGGGGGAGTTGGCGGGGTGCTCCTGGGCATCGGCCTGGGCGCGACGATCGAGCTGGTCGCACGGACCTACCTGGCGGCCCAGGCGGTCCAGAGCGGGGCAGCCGCCTCGGACGTAACCATCTCCCTGGTCCACACCCCTCTCTGGCTGCCCATCTTCGCCGTGGCATTCGCCGGGCTGGTGGGGGTGGCCTCCGGCCTCTACCCGGCGATGCGGGCGGCCGCTCTCAGCCCCGTCGCCGCACTGAAGTACGAATAATCAGCGCAGAAACACGGAGGATGGGGGTTTCCCCCCTCCTCCGTGCTCTCCATGTCTTCGTGGTTGTTTATCCTTTCCTTCTTCGGCTCAGCCACCAGGCGCCGACGGCGAGCCCTACAGCCAGAAGGGTCAGCCCGGCGGCGGCGGTCACCGTCTTCGGTTCCATCCCCGGCATCACCACCCCCTCCAGTCCGGCCTCCGCTCCGTACTCCTTGAACAGCCGTCCCCACTTGGTGTGGAGCGCTGCCTCCACCCGCTTCCGCCCCACGAAGGGGTACCAGTAGACGTTGTGGTAGAAGTTGGAGGCAAAATAGGACCAGGGGACGAGAGGGGTCCGCAGGAGCAGGTTCTCGAACGGCTTGAGAGGGCCGTGGTAGATCAACTTCTGCCCCCGGCTGGCGAAGGTGTCCTCCTGGATGAAGCCCCAGTTCTGGGCCATCACCCATTCCCGGTCCTCCCCCACAATCTCGATCTGGTCGGGGTCGCCCACCCCCAGCCCCATCTCGTGGGCGATGCGGATGAAGGGGAGGGAGAGGGGATCGAACCCCTGCAGATGGGCGGAGATGGCATCAATGGCCACCTGGTCGGCGGAGGCCAGGATCACGTCCTTTTCGTGCCAGCGCATCGCCCGCGGGCCAGGCCCATCTCCGGCGAAGGTGCCGTCCATCACCGCAAACAGCCCGGGGTGGATGTCCTGCTGGATCATCAAAAGGTCCACCAGCGTCTCGTGGATCACCGAATGGGTCCAGTGCCGCTTTGTGCCCAGCAGCCCCCCGAAGGCGTTCTTCATCGCGCCGGTGATGGTGGTGAAGACATGAGTGTTACTCAGAATCAGGCCATTGCCCACGAAGTTGGAGTAGGCCGTCATCGTGAAATCGTACAGGTACGGCGTATCCGGCTGGACCTGCTCCACTGCAACAACATGATCCCAGGCAATGTCCTCGCTGGTCAGAAAGGCCATCGTCTCCGTCTCGTCCCGGTAACGGCCCTCTGTATCAGTCTTTCGGAAGAGGTCAACAAAATACTGAAGGACGCGGCGAGTGGGAGTGGTCACGCCACGTTCTATGTTGTTCACCCAAGCAGGGCGGCCTGTAGAGGCTTGTGTCAACCCCAGTCCCATGCGAACTTTCCGGAACTGGGCCCGGTCTACCGGGATGGTATCCCAGTTACTGGGCCGTTTCCCATTCTTTCGGCGCTCCACCAGAGATTGAAGGCGATGCTGTTTTTGGGGGTTCCGGAATCGGACCCACCCGGCCAGTGTCACGAGATCGTCGCCGTACACAGAGACCAGGTAATAGCGCTGCGGGGAGGCCGAAGTGTCGGTCGCTCGGGCCCAATGATCGCGAATAAAGGCCACAACGCCCAGCCGCAGGAACAGGTATTGGAGGTCCCGGGCCAGGGCCTCGCTCTTCGTCGTCACGTGGAGTCCGTCCCGCAGATTGACCGTGCCGTCTCCATCCAGGTATCCGCTCAGGAAAGCGGCGATTTCCCCATCAGAGCATCGGAATAGAAGGGGGGGCACCCTTTTGTTCGCCGCGTCCAGGGGGATAGGAAGTCCCATTTTCTCAAAGAATTCCCGAAGTTGAACGGTATCCACATAACAATCGTATCCCTGTGAACGGGGCGTCATCTCCAGGCCCCAGAGGTCCCGGGTAAGTCGGAAGAAATCCTCCCGGATTTCCGGTGTCCCGTTCGTCCACCAGAACCGACAGGTAGTGCGCATCGGCTGCACCCATCCCTCTGCCATAAAGTACCCGAACCATCGCCAGAACTCCGGGGAAGTCCGTTCGGGGACGCGAATCCAGTGTTTCATCCGTATGGCGGCAATGTCTACCTCTCCCAGCACGTTGGATGGTCGGGGAAGAGGCTGAGGAGTGCCCTGGACCCGAATCCGTCGGGGAACAGCAACCCGGTCCCCCACGGCAAGTTCGGAGGCCCTTCGCCACCCACGTGGGGTCAGGAAGGGATGCTCCGGCGAGACGATGACCTCCCGTCCCGTCTTCGTGCGGACCCGCCAGAGGGGTTGTCCGTTTAAGGGAGTCCGCCAGAAGAGATACGTCTGCTGGGGAACCACCTGTCCGTCTGGAGTGAGGCTCCAGAGCAGCGACCCTCTGGCGAAGCGCATGTCCCCGTCCTCGTCCAGCAGAGGGACAGCCCCCGCACGGAGTTCGCTTTCCACCAGGTCCCCGATGCGCATCAGCGTGCCGTCGGCCAGAGGGATGTAGGTGTCGGGATGGACACATTTGACGGTCGGAAGTTGGATGATGTTCTTACCGATGAGGATCTCCGGTATGTACACCCCTTCCGGGTAGATCCGGTCCAGCACCAGGAAGGGCTGGGGCGGTTCGTACCGCACCCAGCGGTACTGAGGCTCGTAGAGATGGACGTTGCGGACGCCGTACTTATCCACCACGTACTTGTGTTTGTTGTTCCGCTCCCCCACGTAGGCGTCCACCACCACGGTGTTGTTGTGGGCGGCGATCAGGTTGCGGTAGCCCGCCGCCAGCAGGGCGCGGATGACCCCCTCCAGTTGCCAGGGGGTGGTTGAGCAGGCCGGGTACCAGGTCTGCCAGGAGATATTGACCTTGAGGATAGTCTCCTTATCCTGGGGCAGGGCCTCGCGGAACCCGGCCAGCTCCATCAATCGGGCGTAGTCTTCGAAAACCGTCTCCGGCCGTGTGTGCAACACGGCCACGCGCCCCCGTCCGGGGAAGTCCTTTTTCATCGTTCACCTCCAGATGTAACCGCAGTATACCTCAAGCCGGTTTTGTGGGCAACCTGCCTCTGTGTTATAATGTTGTGAGATGACTATAGAGACAGGGAATGGAGGAAGGCGGTATGGCTGATCAGGAGGCGTTAGCCCTGCGCAACCGGATCATCGGCGTCCTGCTGCGGGATGCCCGCATCCGGGCGGATAAGACCAAGCGGGAGTGCGCGTCGGTTCTGGGGGTTCCCACCAGCACCATCACCGCCTACGAAGAGGGCCGCAAGCCCATCTCTCTGCCGGAGCTGGAGGTGCTGGCTTACTTCCTCGAGGTGCCGGTTTCCCACTTCTGGGACGAGGAAGCGCAGCTTCTGGCTGAGGAGCGGCTGCCCCCTCTTGAGGAGATCCTGAAGATCCGCCACCGCATCGTAGGGGCGCTGCTGCGACAGGCCCGGCTGGAGGCGGGCAAATCCCAGAAAGACCTGGCCCGTCTGCTGGGCTGCTCCCCCAGCCGCATCTCGGACTACGAGTACGGGGAGCGTCCTATCCCGCTGGCGGAGCTGGAAGCACTGGCCCGCGCGGTGGGCCGTCCCCTGGAATATTTCCTGGACGAGCGATCCGGTCCGGTGGGGGAATGGGAAAAGGAGCAGGAAGCGTACCGCGCCTTCCAGAAGCTGCCCGAGGAGGTCCGGGAGTTCATCGCCAAGCCGATCAACTGGAGCTACCTGGAGGTAGCGATGAGGCTGGCGGAGATGCCAGCCGGCGCGCTGCGGACGATCGCTGAGGGGTTGCTGGAGATCACGTATTGAGGGTGTGGCTTGACGCTTGACGTTTGACGCTTGTTACGTCAAATGTCAAACGTTAAACGTCAGATACCCATACGGGGGAGGAGCATGGCCAACGCAGAAGCTCTGAAATCGGAGGGCTTGCGGCTCTTTGAGGAAGGGTTGTATGAGGAGGCCGCGGAACGGTTCGGTCAGGCCCAGGAGCTGTTCGCCGCTAAGGGGGATGAGGTCGAGGCAGCGGAGATGCTGAACAACCTGGGCGTCGTTTACCGCTTGATGCGTCGCTGGGACGAAGCCCGGGCAGCGCTGGAGGAGGCGCGGGCGGCCTTCGGCCGTCTTGGGGACCGGAACCGGGAGGCCCAGGTGCTGGGCAATCTGGGAGGGCTTCTATCCAGCCAGGGGGACCGGCTGCGGGCCCAGGAATATCTGCGGCAGGCGGCGCAGATCTTCGAAGAGCTGGGGGACCGTCAGCGGCAGGGGGAGACGCTGCTGGCGCTGGGTACCCAGATGTGGAAGACCGGGGACCGGCAGGGCGGGATGGCTGCCTACCAGGCAGGCCTGATGATGCTGGAAAAGCCCACCGCCCAGCAGAGAGCGATCCGCGGCCTGCTGAACCTGCGCGCCCGATTGTTAAGAAAGTAGGGCAACTCCTGTGGAGTTGCCCTACTTCATAAGTAACCGCTACTTGATCTCGACCTTCGCGCCGGCGCTCTCCAGCTCGGCCCGGGCATTCTCGGCCGCTTCCTTCGGCACACCCTCCAGCACGGTGGCCGGGGCGCCCTCGACCAGGTCCTTGGCCTCTTTCAGCCCAAGATTGGTCAGCTTGCGCACGGCCTTGATGACCTCGATCTTCTTGTCGCCCACATCCTGGAGCACGACGGTGAACTCCGTCTTCTCTTCCACCTCGGGCTCTGCGGCCGCGGCCGCTACAGGCATAGCCGCCATCGCCACCGGGGCGGCGGCGCTCACGCCCAGCTTCTCTTCCAGCATCTTGACCAGCTCGGCCGCTTCCAGAAGCGAGAGCTTGCTGATTTCCTCAGCCAATTTTGCCAGATCTGCCATTTTCTCCTTTTACCTCCCTTTTTGCACTTCTACATAATCCAGGCGTTGTTCAGGCCGCCTGGGATGCAGGGCTCCGGCCCTCCAGTTTATCCACGTAGGCCTGCAGCACACTCAGCACCTGCCGGATGCCGCTGGCGATGACGCCCGCCATCTGGGCGGCCGGCGCCTGGATGGTCCCCAGCACCTGGGCCAGCAGCACCTCTCGCGGGGGCAGGCTGGCCAGCGCCTTCACCTGCTCTGCCGACATGGCGGAACTGCCCAGCAATCCGCCTTTGACGACCAGGTACTCCGACTCCCTGGCGAAGTCGCTGATAGCCTTGGCGACGGGCGGCACCTCCGAGTGACAAAAGGCCACAGCGGTGGTACCTTCCAGCCACTCCCGGGGCATCTCCAGCCCCACCTGGCTGAGGGCGAGCTTGAGCAACCGGTTCTTGACGATCTCGAGGATTGCTCCGTTCTCCCGGAGAGAGCGTCGGAGCTGCTCCAACTCGGCTACCCGAAGCCCGCGGTAATCGGTCACGATGACCCCTGCACTGGCCTGCAGTTGCTGGATGTATCCCTCTACCAGCTCCCGTTTTCGTTCCTTTGAAATGGCCAATCCGTCTTCACCTCCTTCCTGATAAAAAAACCCTGCGCCTACCGACGCAGGGACAGATTTCTCCTATCCTAAGGAGGCTCTCCCCGCCTCGGCAGGCATCTTTAAGCGCGTTGAGCGCACCTGCTGTCTTCGGCCGGGTTCCTGTTCGGCTGTCACACAGCCCGTATGAGTTAGAGACTCACCTCCATTGCCTGGGCGGCAATCGGGTCCACCTTGATGCCTGGCCCCATCGAGGAGGCCAGAGCGACCTTGCGGATATAGGTCCCCTTTGCTGCTGAGGGCCGGGCCTTCTTGACCGCCTCCATCGCCGCGGCCATATTCTCCAGAAGTTTCTCGACGGGGAAGCTGACCCTGCCGATGGGGATGTGGAGATTGGCTCCCTTGTCCACCCGGTACTCCACACGCCCTGCCTTAGCCTCCTCGATCACCCGGGGCAGGTCCTCTGCTGGCACCACCGTCCCCGTCTTGGGGTTGGGCATCAACCCGCGGGGGCCCAGGACACGTCCCAGCCGCCCCACCTTGCCCATCATCTCCGGCACGGCGACGGCGATGTCAAACTCGGTCCAGCCGTCCTGGATCTTCTTGATCCCCTCGTCGTCGGAGATAACATAATCGGCGCCCGCCTCCTCGGCGATACGAGCCGCATCACCGGCGGCGAAGACCGCCACCCGCACCGTCTTCCCCAGTCCGTGGGGGAGCCGCACCACGCCGCGCACCTGCTGGTCGGCGTGGCGGGGGTCTACCCCCAACCGGATATGCAGGTCCACCGAGGCGTCGAAGCCGGCATAAGCCGTTTCCTTCACCAGCTCGATCGCCTTCTTCGGATCGTACAACTTCGCACGGTCAATTTTCTGTACAGCTTCCCGGTACTTCTTCCCTCGCTGCGCCATTGCTCCTCCCTGTGGTTCCGGCGGGCCAGGCCCTCCCACCGGGGATGGATTAATCCACGATCTCGATTCCCATACTCCGTGCAGTGCCCTCGACCTGGCGCATCGCTCCTTCCAGGTCCACGGCATTCAGGTCCTTCATTTTCATCTGAGCGATCTCCCGCAGTTGATCCCGCGTGATCCGCCCCACTTTGTTTCGGTTCGGCTCGGCCGACCCCCGCTCCACCCCTGCCGCCTTCCGCAACAGGTCCGGTGTGGGGGGAGTTTTGAGCACGAACTTGAAGGAGCCATCCTGATAGATGGTCACCTCTGCGGGGATGATGTTCCCCATCATCGAGGCCGTGCGGGCGTTGTACTCCTTGCAGAACTGCATCAGGTTGATGCCGTGTTGTGCCAGCGCCGGCCCGACGGGGGGAGCTGGATTCGCCTTTCCGGCCTCAATTTGCAACTTGACAACTGCCTTGACCTTCTTCATCCCTCTCGCTTCCTACCTCTTGCCACGTGTCACCTGCCACTCGCAACCCGCAACCCGCTACACCTTCTCCACCTGCAGGAAATCCAGCTCCACCGGCGTATCCCGCCCGAAGAAGGAGACCAGGACACGGACTTTGGCCCGTTCCATATCAATCTCATCCACAATGCCGATGAATTCGTTGAACGGCCCGTCAATGATGCGCACCTTCTGCCCGGGCTTGAAGGTCACCTTGATCCGCGGGGCCTCCGCCTCCATACGGCGCATGATGGCCTGGACCTCCTCCGGGCGCAGCGGGGTGGGACGGTTGCCCATACCCACAAAGCCGGTTACTCCCGGTGTGTTGCGGACAACGTACCATGATTCTTCGTCCATAATCATCTGCACCAGGATATAGCCCGGAAAGACCTTTCGCTCGATGGTGCGCCGCTTTCCGTCTTTGACCTCGATCTCCTCCTCGGTAGGGACCACAACCTGGAAGATTTTGTCCTGCATCTGCATCGTCTCGATGCGCTGTTCCAGGTTGTGTTTGACTTTGTTTTCGTAGCCGGAGTAGCAATGGATGACGTACCAGGCGCGGTCGTCGGTCGGCTCCGGGGAAGCATCCCCAGCGTCCTCCTCCGAGCGGTCCAGGGCCTTCACAGGCCGGGGAATGGGTGTTTCCTCTTCGACCGGGGGAACCTCGAAGACCGAAGGCCCCTCGTCGAAAGAGGCTCCATCCTCATCGCCGGTGGCCTGTTCCAGGATTTCCTCATCCATCACCCACCCCTGAACCGCCTAGCTTCCCTGCCTTCCGAACACCACGCCCGCAATAATCGAGAGCACCAGGACGGCAACAGACAGCCCGATGCGCCAGGGATCACTCTTCAGGACCCCGCTGAGCCACCACGAGAAGAGCACGTCCATCAGCCAGAGGAAGATCGCCATCCCGACCGTAACGGCCAGAACGATCTGGGTCAGCCGCCAGGTCTCCTGACGGGTAGGCCAGTGCACCTTCCTCAATTCGGCCCGCGTCTCTCGCAGGTAACGCACGATAGCGTTCTCCCGCTTCGCCGTCTTCGCTTTTGCCGCTTTTGCCACAGCTCTCTCTCCAAGACGTCCCTGCTTACAGGGACCTGACATTTCAAGACACCGCCACCCTCAATCGGCGGTGTCTTTCCAGGCAGGCCAGGCAGGACTTGAACCCGCAACCTACGGTTTTGGAGACCGTTGCTCTACCACTTGAGCTACTGGCCTGCGTTGGTCGCCGGGCAGGGCCCGGACGCTACTTCGTTTCCCGATGCAGCGTGTGCCTGCGACAGCGAGGGCAGTATTTCCTCAACTCAAGACGGGAAGGATCGTTCCGACGATTCTTCTCCGTGGTGTAATTATGTTCCCTGCACTCCGTGCACGCCAGGGTAATCGTCAGTCGAATTGCCTTTTTCGCCATTTCTCACCTGTCGTTCGCCGGTTGGAGCCCACGATGGGACTTGAACCCATGGCCACACGCTTACCAAGCGTGTGCTCTACCGACTGAGCTACGTGGGCTCAACTCGTCCCTATTTTACCTCATTCTGCCGATGTGTCAAGGCATCTGCAGAGAACAGGTGTATTTCAGTTTGGGGGCGAGATGTCCCTGGCCCGGGCCGGACCTGGGGAAACACGAATGACGCAAATGGAAACGAATACCGCGAATGGAGCAGGCGCTCTCCCATTTGCTGTATTCGGGCCATTCGTGGGATTCGCGATCCACCGGCGGGCGAGAGGACCACTCGCCCCGAAATTGAAATACGCCCGCAGAGAATCAAACGTTTGTCAAAAGGGGAACGCTCTGCTACAATCTTCTCTATGCGGGATTTTCTGGTGGAGCTGCTGGGCGCTTACTGGTTTGCGCCCCCCGTCGCTCTGTGGCGGGCCGTGGAGCTGCGGACGGCCGCCGAGGAAAGCTACACCCCCCCGATCCTGGACCTGGGCTGCGGCGATGGCCTGGTCGCGCATGCCCTCTTCGGCCCGGGCGGGGTGGAGGTAGGGCTGGACCCGTGGGCAGAGCAGCTCCGCAAGGCGGCCCGCTCGGGGGTCTATCGCTGGGTCCTTCAGGCTGATGGCCTCTCCATCCCCTGCGCTGACGGCTCCTTCGCCACGGTCTTCAGCAATTCCGTCCTGGAGCATATCCCCGATGTAGCTCCACTGGTGCAGGAGGTCGGGCGTGTATTGCGCCCCCCTGACCCCGCCCACAGCAGGCCCGGTGGTCGCTTTATCTTCACGGTCCCCTCCGACGCCTTCCGCTCCCTTCTCCACTTCTACCAGGAAAGGAAGCAGGCAGGAGATCCCGAAGGGGCGGAGCGGTACGCAGCCCAGGTTGACCGGTGGCTGACCCACCATCATTATCACACCCCCCACGAGTGGGCAGAGTTGCTGGCGGAGGGGGGAATGGAAGTGGAGAAGGCCCGCTATTACATCCCGGAGCCGGTGGAGCGGCTGTGGGATCGGATGAACAGCCGCTTCGGCCTCAGGAAGCGGTCGCTGTGGGGAATCCTGGCCTCCCCCCGTCTCCGCTGGTTGGGCCACCAGCCCCTCCTGGCCCGATGGGTGGTCCGCCGGTTCTCCCAAGTTTGGCGGCCCTACTATGAGATGGACGTTCCCCCAGGCGGGGTGGGGGGCGGATTGCTGGTGGTGGCCCGCAGAACCAGGGTTTGAGGGGCCGGAAAATAGAGGAATGGAGATCCGAACTGACCTTTCGCCCGAAGTCTGGGATCGCTTCGTCGCCCGCCATCCCCAGGCGCATATCCTCCAAACCAGCCCGTGGGGGGAACTGAAGGGATCCTTCGGCTGGGAGGTGGGGCGGGTGGCTCTGATGGGACGGGAAGGGCCTGTCGCCGGGGCCCAGGTCCTCTACCGGAGGCTGCCGGGGAGAATGGGCTGTCTGGCCTATGTACCAAGGGGGCCGCTGGTCGAGTGGGAAGAGGAAGAGACGCTTCGCCGGCTGGTCGAAGGGATGGCAGCGGTTGCCCGCGCCCGTGGTGCGGTGGCTCTAACGGTGGAGCCGGACCTGCCGGACGGGCCGGACTGGCGCGAACGGATGGCGGCGCTGGGGTTCCTCCCCTCACCCCTGGGCAGCGTTCAGCCCCGCCGCACGCTGGTCGTGGACCTGACCGGCGGAGAAGACGCGCTCCTGGCAGCCATGAAATCCAAGACCCGCTACAACATCCGCCTGGCGGCCCGCAAGGGGGTGAGGGTGCGGGAAGGAACGGCGGAAGACCTCCCTGCCTTCCACCGGTTGATGGCTGCTACCGCTGCCCGGAACCGCTTTGGCGTCCATACCCTGGCTTACTACCAGCGGGCCTTTCATCTCTTTGTCCCCCGGGGATGGGCGCAGCTTTTCCTGGCCGAAGTGGAGGGGGAGCCGGTGGCAGCGCTGATGGCCTTCGCTCTTCCCCCCAGAGCCTGGTACTTCTACGGCGCTTCTGGCGACGCCCACCGGGAGAAGATGCCCACCCATCTCCTCCAGTGGGAAGCTATGCGGTGGGCCCGCTCCCTGGGCTGCGCCGAGTATGACCTGTGGGGAGTGCCGGATGAGGAGGAGGACCGTCTGGAGGCGGAGTTCGCCCACCGCCAGGACGGCCTCTGGGGAGTCTACCGCTTCAAGCGAGGATTCGGCGGACGACTGGTACGTACCGTGGGGGCATGGGACCTTCCAGTGCGGCCCTTTCCCTACCGGCTTTACAGCCTGGCTGTGCGTCTGCGCCGGACCGGCCTCGGGCACAAGGGCTAAACCACAGAGACACGGGGAGCACAGAGAAACAACGGGAGTCCTCAGACTCTTCTGTAGAACTCCGCGCTCTCTGTGGTGAGCGAAGATAGGTGGGCATTTGAGAGGAGGGAGAATTATGGAAGAACAGGCCATTGGCATCGTGACCGACAGCAGTTGCGATCTGCCCCCGGAATTGCTGGAGCGGTTTAAGATCGTGGTGGTCTCGCAGATCGTCCATTTCGGCGCGGAAGTGTATGAGGATGTGGCGCTTTCAGTGGACGCCTTCTGGGAGAAGGTCGCTGAGGGCATCCACCCCCAGACCTCTCAGCCGTCGGTTGGTGCGTTCAGGGAGGCCTTTGCCCGCCTTATTGCTCAGGGGAAGCAGGTGCTGTGCCTGACCATTACCGGGAAACACAGCGGCACGTTCAACTCAGCCCGTCTGGCGGCAGAGGAGTTCGGAGCCAGGGTCAGAGTTTTCGATTCCCTTTCGCTCTCTCTGGGGCTGGGGCTCCAGGCATTGGCGGCGGCCCAGGAGGCTCAGGCAGGCCGGTCGTTGGAGGAGATCGTCGCCGTGCTGGAGGACCTGCGGTCCCGCATCCGCCTGACGATCCTGCTGGATACCCTGGAGAACCTGCGTCGGGGAGGCCGGGCAGATGGGTTCATCGCCGTCGTTGACCGGATGACACGGGCCTTCAATATCAAGCCGATCATCAATGTGGTGGAGGGGCAACTCCGATTGCTCGGTGCGGCCCGCTCGTTCGACGGGGGGATCAGGCGGATCTTGAAGCTGGTCGAGGAGCTGGTACCCCTGGAACACCTGGGAGTGATCCACACCCGCAGCCGGGAACTGGCGGAGGATGTGGCCCGCTGGCTGGCAGAGCGCACAGGATTCCCCAGGGAAAAGATGTGGGTACGGGAGACCGGCGCTGTCCTATCCGTCCACGCCGGTCGGGGGGTGATCGGGGTGGTCGCCGTGCCTGAAGGCTAGCAAAAGGCAGCCTCAGCTTTCCACTCCTAACTGTGCCCAGGCCGCTTCTACCTGTGCCCGTGTCTGGTCCAGTGTTCCGCCTGTGTAGATGACCACATCGGCACGGGCGATCTTTTCCTCCTGGGGAGGCTGTGCCCTTACCCGCAGCTCCGCCTCTTCACGGCTGAGCCCTCGATCCGCCATCAGCCGCCGGACCTGCTCCTCAGGGGGACAGGTGGTCACCCAGACGCTGGCGCATCCTTCCGCCATTCCTGCTTCGATTAACTTGATCGCCTCGACGACGACCACCGGGGTCGGAGCGGCCGCGATCCGTCGGGCCACCTCCTCCATCACAGCAGGATGGACGATCCGCTCCAGCCGTGCCAGCGCCTCGGAGTCGGAAAAGACCAGGGTTCCCAGCCGGGCGCGGTCAATCTCTCCCTCCATTCCTACAATCCACGGGCCGAAAGCTGTCACAACCGCCGTGTAGACCGGCGTGCCGACCCGCATGACCTCATGGGCTACCCTGTCGGCATCAATCACCGTTGCCCCCAGCTCCGCCAGCATCCGGGCCACGGTGGACTTGCCGGTGGCGATATTGCCCGTCAGACCAATGAGCAGAGGGAATGAACGCTGTGCCTTGAACCTGTCTCGAGTGTCCATTGAACAGGGCTTCTCCCGTGTCGGATGATCTTATCGCAGAAAATTCGTGGTTGACTTGCCCAATAATCAGTGGTAAACTATTTATGCTAATCGTACAGGAGGGAACTCGATGTCCAGGGAGCGAAAGAAGGTTATCTGTATAGAGGATGAACCGGAAATGATTGACCTGGTCCGGCTCATTCTGGAAAAGCGGGGATTTGAACTGATCGGCGCGGTCGGCGGCAGGGAAGGCCTGGAGACCGTGCGGCAGGTCAAGCCCGATCTGGTATTGCTGGATCTGATGATGCCGGACATGGATGGTTGGGAGGTTTATCAGCAAATGAAGGCCGACGAGGAGCTGCGGGACATCCCTGTGATCATCGTGACGGCCAAAGCCCAGAGCATAGACAAGGTTCTGGGCCTTCACATCGCCAAGGTAGATGACTATATCACCAAACCCTTCAGTCCCCAGGAGCTCCTGGAGAGCATTAGCCGGGTGCTGGGGGGCGAGGTGTAGCATACCCTCCTGTTGATCGTGAACGGGGTCTCCGGGGCGGCGAGGGCAGGAAATCCCTGTCTTCGCCGCCCTTTCATATGGTCGCCTCGATCCGTCGCCAGGCTTCGGGGAGGTGTTCGATCAGGTCGCTGGCGGCCATTCCGGCAGCCCCCCGATGGGAGCGGGCCAGCTCTCCGGCCAGTCCGTGCAGGTAAGCCCCGGCGACCGCCGCCTCGAAGGGGCCCAGCCCCTGAGCCCGCAGCGCGACGATCACCCCGGCCAGCACATCCCCCGTCCCCCCCGTGGCGAGGCCGGGGTTGGCAAAGGGCTCCAGCACAGCCCGACCGTCGGGTGCGGCCACCACGGTGTACGCTCCCTTGAGCGCCACCACATGCCCCCACACCCTGGCCTGCCGGCGGGCCACCTCCACCCGGTCACTCTGCACTTCAGCAGTGGTACAACCCATCAGCCGGGCCATCTCCCCCGGGTGGGGGGTGAGCACCGTGCCTGCGGGGAGCCGCCCCGGCCATTCGGGGAGGCCGGCCAGGATGTTCAGCCCGTCGGCGTCCACCACCAGCGGGGGAAGCTGCGGCGGCCGGGCAGGAGGCTTTTCGACCCGCAGGAACCCCACTGCCCGCCGTTCGGGGCTACCGCCCAACAGGACCTCGATGAAAGCCACCGTCTCCCGCTCCTGTCCCAGGCCAGGCCCCAGCAGCATCGCGTCGTATCGCTCCGCCTGCTCTGCCAGCACTTCGACCGCTGGCTCCGAGATCACCCCCAGCTCATGGGGGAGGAGCAGGTAAGTAGCCTCGGGCAGCCCGGCGGCCACCGGGCCGTGGATGGGGGCGGGGAGGGCCACCGTCACCAGGCCGGCCCCGGCACGGACCGCCGCCCCCCCGGCCAGCCGGGCCGCACCGGTATAATTGGCCGAACCCGCCACGATCAGCGCTCGCCCAAAGGTCCCCTTATGCGCGTCTGGCGGGCGGGGTGGGAGCCAGCCGGCCACCATCTGGGGGGTCGCCACCTCCAGTTCCACCTCTGCCGCCAGAGCCGGGTCGGTGCCGATGTCGGCGACGACCAGCTCCCCCACCGCCCCCGCGCCGGGGAAGCGGAAGTGGCCGGTCTTCGGATAGGCAAAGGTGACGGTCAGATCGGCCGGAAGGGCGGCCTCGTCCAGCGCACCCGTGTCGAAGTCCATCCCGCTGGGGCCGTCCACCGCCACGATCACCGGACGGGAACGGTCTGAAGGCTCTGGCAGCCCCCCCAGGCGCACAAGGCTTCGGGGCGAGGGTTGGGTGCGGAGTTCCAGCGCCCTTCGGACCGCCGCCAGCACATCCGCTACGATTCCCCTGAGCGGAGGACGGGAGCCGGTTCCCAGGAGGGCATCCACCATCATATCTGCCCGTTCGGCCAGTTGCCGCAGCTTCCTGAACCCGGCATCCTCTGTAGCGAGGAGGCAGGGAACCCGGAGTTCCTGCAGGCGGCGGAGGTTCTCGTCCTTTTCCGGATCGCGGGCCTGGGTGAGGTAGCAGGCCACCTCGGCACCGGCCTGGACCAGGTGCCGGGCAGCCACCAGGCCGTCGCCACCGTTGTTGCCCGGCCCTACCAGAACCAGCACTCGTTTCCCCTTCACCCCCTGACGTTGTGCCAGGGCCTGAGCCACGCCCTGACCGGCCAGCTCCATCATCGCCGCGTAGGTATGCCCGGCGGCATCGGAGGCTGCCTCGATGGCGCGCATCTGCTCGACGGTGACGACCTTCACCCTGTCCTCCTCCGCTATGGATGGTCGCATACAGCCGCATACATTTTAGCCCACACCTGCGCCAGGCACAAGGGCCTACACGCCGCGGATATGGCCGAGTGGAGAGAACGCTGAAAATGCGGGGCGCTATCTGCTTCGAACACCTCCCTCTCTCTCCAGGCCCTTGTAGTAATCGCCTATCGCGGGTATAATCCATCTCAAATATCAGCAACTGTTAGAGCTTGGTAACTACCTGCTGCCATCACGAATGACACGAACGCGCGAATTCACACGAATAAAAAGACGCTCTACAATTTGTGGGATTCGGTCCATTCGTGCCATTTGTGATGAAGTCGGCGTTTCGGGTTGGTCCAGAGGCGGCAGGCAGGTAGATACAGAGCCTGTCTGAGAACCACAAAGGACACAAAGGGCGTAAAGGCCTTAATGTATTATCCCTTCGTGCTCTTTGTGACCTTTGTGGTAGAATTTTCAGTAAGCTCTTACAAATTCACTACAGAGATAAGGAGAAACCCTTGGATCAAACCTTATTGTTGCTCATCCTCATCGTTGGGATGGGGGCCTTCATGTTCTGGAGCCAGTGGCGGGCGCGAAAGCGGTACCAGCAACGGATGGACGCACTCCAGGTCGGGGACCAGGTGATCACCATCGGCGGCATCTACGGCAAACTGACGTTCCTCGACCGGGAGACCGACCGCGCCCGATTGGAGGTCGCTCCTGGTGTGGAGATCCAGGTGAGCCTGCGGGCCATCAGCCACCGGGTCGGCCCGATGGGAGAGGTCTCCTGAAGCAGCGTCGTGAAAGTAGAGGTCGCCGTCGCTAAGGTGGCCAAATGGGCCTCCAGCGAGAGCGGGGACACGCTGGAGATGATCGAGCGGCCCCGGGGCGGGCTTTCCTTCGTCCTTGTGGACGGGCAGCGGTCGGGGCGAGCGGCCAAGGCGATCAGCAACCTGGTGGCCCGTAAGGCCATCGCCGAGCTGGCCGAAGGGGTGCGGGACGGGGCTGCCGCCCGGGCTGCCCACGATTACCTCCACGCCTACAAGGGAGGCAGGGTCTCCGCTACGCTCAACATCCTCTCCGTGGACCTGGACACCGGCACGCTGGTCCTCTCCCGCAACAACCCCTGCCCGGTCGTCCTGGTCACCCCTGAAGGGGAGGTCCAGTTGCTGGACGAGCCATCTCAGCCCGTCGGCATCTACCCGCGCACCAAGCCGGTGATCACAGAGGTGCCGCTCCGTCCCGGCCTCCTGGCCGTCGTCTACACCGACGGACTGGCCCACGCCGGGGAGCATCGGGGCGGGCCGCTGGATGTGCCGGCGGCGGTGGTGGAGATGGCAGCTCAGGGTTGGAGCGCCCGCCAGATGGCTGACGCGCTCCTGGACCGGGCTCAGGCTCTGGAAGAGAACCGCCCCCGCGACGACATCAGCGTCCTGATCCTCAGGGTCCAGCCGGAGGAGGGAGGACAGGTGCGCCGCCTCTGGGTAGAAGTGCCCATCCCCTGAAGTTATCCGTCTCCCCTCAGCCGCAACAGGCTCTCCTCGAGGTCTGGCCGGCTGTTGACCTCCAGGATCACCGCCCCCTCGAACCCTATCTCCTCCAGTCGGCGCAGGAACGGGCCGTAGTCGAACTGGCCGCGGCCCAGGGGAAGGTGGTCCCGCACCTGACGTCGCTGGCCCACCGTTGTGATGACGAAGTCGTGCAGGTGAACCTCCCGCACCCGGTCGCCGTGGCGGGCCAGGAACTCAAGCGGTGCGCCGTCGCTGTAGGCCAGGTGGCCCACATCCAGGCAGATACTGACCCCATACCGTTCGACCAGCGGCAAGACCGTGTCGAAGGGAGGGGCTTCCAGATTTTCCACACACAGGTCGCGGGGGGGGATGACCGCACAGGCCTCCTCCAGGCTACGCTCCATCTGAGCCATCACCCCCCCGAGCACCGCATCCCGCTGGGCGGGGTCGGCCAGCAGGAGGGCGATCTGCATCGTGGTAAAGCCCCAAAGATGGAGGACGTAGGTGGTCACCTCCAGCGGCCGGGTCAGGTGGACGGCCCGGCGGAGGCTCTCCACGCTGGCCCCCCGTACCAGCTCATTGATGCTGGAGGGGTCCACCCAGAGAAAGGGGAGATGGACAGTGCAGGTGAAACCCAGCTCCTGCTGCAGTCCGGCCAGCGTTGCGTAGAAGCTGGCATCGAAAACCTGGGGAAAAAAGACGCCCAGGTCCAGGTTCAGCTCCACCGCCGAGAGGCCGTACCCTGTGACCAGTTGACGGATAGCCCCCAGCCGGCGGCTCCGGGCCTCCTCCGGCCGTCGAGGGTCCACCCCCCATCCCTCCAGGGGGATCGTGGTTGTCCCTAACTTCATCCTTTCACTCCTTTGTGGAGATGCACAAAACTACGGGGCAGAGGCCACCAGTGCGGTGAAAACGGCCAGGAACCAGTGGATGAGAAAGGGGTAGAGGAACGAACGGGTGCGCCAGGCCACGTATCCGAAGGCGGTCCCTCCGAAGATGCAACTGAGCGTCTCCAGCTCCGGCTTGCCGATGTGGGCCAGGGCGAAGGGGATCGCCTGAAGGATCAGGGCGATGGGGCCGCAGGCCCGGTAGAGGGCAAAGAGCAGGAAGCCGCGAAAGAAGAACTCCCACCCGACCAGCTCAACGCCATCGGCCAGCCAGAAGGGCAGGGGGCCGGCGGCGGCGGACCGATAATAGGCACGAAACGCGGGGGTACGGCCCACATAGAGCATCACCAGAGCCATCACTGTACACCCGCCCGCCGTCAGCGCCAGTCCACTGCGCCAGTCCCCCAGTTGCAGGCCGTAACGGGCAGGGGATTCACGGAAGATCAGCAGGATAAGGAAAAGGGGCACGATCAGGTACAGCAGTGTGCGGGTCAGCAGTCTGCTGTCGAAGAAAATGTGGTAACTATCCACCGTCAGGAGCAGCGTGCTGACGACAGCCGCCACCGCCGCCCGTCCGTCCATCCGCAGTTGGTCCAATTTCCACCTCATGGCCCGATCACCCCTTTGCAGGACAGGCTGAAAGCCTGTCCTACATTGGCCTGATTGCCCCTCCGCCCCGATCAGGTATAATGGTCAAAGCTTACATTATGGACAGCAAGAACCGTCCGATCCTATATGATCTGGACTACCCCGCCCTCCAATCTTTGCTGGAGGGATGGGGGGAGCCTGCC
Organism: Anaerolineae bacterium; assembly: GCA_041082215.1. GTDB lineage: Bacteria > Chloroflexota > Anaerolineae > B4-G1 > DUEL01 > JBDOIF01. Next base: position 10,644 of record JBDOIF010000111.1, on the reverse strand, counting down.
TATCGCGCCCGGCAGCTATGGGAATGGCTCTACATCCATCTGGCAGATAACTTCGAACAGATGAGCAACCTTCCCCGCTCTCTGCGCGAAAAGCTGGCAACGGAGACCAGTCCGGGGATCCCCCAGGTCATCACCTCTCAGCTCTCCTCCGACAGGCGGACGCGGAAAGACCTCCTCCGGCTGGCGGATGGGGAGACGGTGGAGGCGGTGTTGATGTGGTACGAACACCGCCGCACCGCCTGCATCTCCACCCAGGTCGGCTGCCCCATTGGCTGTGCTTTCTGCGCCACCGGGCAGGCGGGGTTCCGCCGCAACCTGAGCACAGGGGAGATCGTGGCCCAGGCCCTTCACTTTGCCCGGATCCTCCGCGCGGAAGGGGAGCGGCTGACCAACGTTGTGCTGATGGGAATGGGGGAGCCTCTCCTGAACTACGACGCCTCCCTCGCCGCTGGCCGTCGCCTGAGCGACCCCACGGGGTTCGACCTGGGGCAACGGCATATCACCCTCTCCACCGTCGGCATCGTGCCCGGGATAGACCGGCTGGCTCAGGATGGGGATGTGCCTCAGCAGATCACCCTCGCTGTCTCCCTCCACGCCGCCACCGATGAGCTGAGGGATCGGCTGGTACCGATCAACCGGAAATACCCCCTGGATGCGCTCTTTGCTGCCTGCCACCGGTATGTCCGGCGTACCGGTCGGCGCATCAGCTTCGAATGGGCCCTCATTGCCGGCGTGAACGATACCCCCCAGCAGGCGGAAGCCCTGGCGGCCCGCCTCATCGGGCTGCCCGCTCACGTCAACCTGATCCCCCTCAACCCCACCCCCGGGTACAACGGCCAGCCGCCCTCCCGTGAGGCGGTCGCCGCCTTTGCCGCCGTCCTCCAGCGACACCGGATCCCCCACACCGTCCGGGTGCGGCGGGGGATCGAAATCCAGGCCGGGTGCGGTCAGCTCCGCCACCGCGCCGGACAGGAACCCTCACCACAGGGTCGTTCCTACTGAATCCGCACCACCACCCGGGCCTGCCGCCACAACCCCTCCAGATCGTAGTAAGCGCGCAGCTCCGGAGTGAAGATGTGGACCACCACGGGGCCGTAATCCATCAGAATCCAGCCTGATGGAGGCTCTCCCTCAATATGAAGGGGAAGGAGGCCCAGGTTCTCCTTTACACCTTCCCGGACCCCGTTGACCAGCGCCTGCAACTGCCGGTCGCTTGTCCCGTTACAGAGGACGAAATAATCGGTCAGCGTGGTCAACCCCCCCAGATCGAGCAACAGGATGTCCTCTCCCTTCTTGTCCGTGAGGATGTCCACTATCTCCCGCGCCAGGTCTATCGGTTCCAGTTCCTCTCCCTCCTGTACAGCGTCGTGCGTTTTCACCATCAACGGCCCCACAGGCGCGCGGCCTCTTCGGGGGTCCGGGCTGCGCCCAGCACCACCATCAGCCGGATACGGGCCTTCTGCCCGTTCAGCCCCGGTGAGAAGAGGCATCCCATCTCTTGCAGGGTCCGGTGCCCCCCGACATAGCCGTAGGCATCCCACACCCGCCCGGAGGGGCAGCGGCTGGCGACGACCACGGTCACCCCGTCTTTCACCGCCCGATCTATCGTCGGCAACCACCAGGGCGGGATCCTTCCCCCTCCCAGCCCTTCCAGCACCACCCCGCGCACGCCCCGTGCCAGCGCGTCCTCCAGCGGTTCGGCTCCCATCCCTACCGCCAGCCGGATCAGCGCCACCCGTTCCTCCAGCCGGGGGCAATCCAGTACCTCCCGTTCCAGCCGGAAGGCCACCCGCACCCGATCCCCCTCCACCCGTCCCAGCGGCCCCCATCCGGGAGATTGAAATGTGGAAGGGGAAAGGGTGTCCATCTTGGTGACGAAACGGGCGGCGTGGATCTCATCGTTGAGGACGACAAGCGCCCCCAGTCCCCGGGCCTCAGGCGCGGTCGCCACCCGCACCGCTGCCCACAGATTGGCCGGGCCATCGGCCCCCGGCTCCGAGGCGGTCCGCATCGCCCCGGTTATCACCAGCGGCTTCTCCCCCGGCACCGTCAGGTCCAGCAGGTAGGCCGTTTCCTCCAGCACATCGGTCCCGTGGGTGATCGCCACCCCGTCCACCCCCGGCTCAGCCGCCCACGCCACCGCCCGCTCCCGGATGAGCCAGAGGGTCTCCAGGGTGAAATGGGAGCTGGGCAGATTGCACACCTCCTCCACCACCAGCTCCGGGGCCCCTTTGGGGAGCGCCGCCATCAGCTCCGGGGCGCTCAGGAGAGGGACCGCCCCTCCCGCTCCGGGGTCGTACCGCATCGCCACCGTTCCTCCCGTGGTGAGGACCGCTACCCGGCTCATCCTGCCTCCACCTCCTTCCCCTCCAGCCGCAGAGAGACCACCTGGGAGACCCCCTCGGAGCCCATAGACACCCCGTACACGGTGTCCGCTGCCTCGACGGTGCCCCGGTTATGGGTGATGACGATGAACTGTGTCCGACCTGCAAGCTCTTCCAGCATGGCCCGGAAGCGGACGACGTTGACCTCGTCCAGCATTGCGTCCACCTCATCCAGCACGCAGAAAGGGGTGGGGCGGACACGCAGGATGGCGAAGATGAGGGCTGCAGCGGTGAGGGCCCGTTCCCCGCCGGAGAGGAGGGCCAGGCTCTGGGGCCGTTTCCCCGGCGGACGGGCGACAATGTCCACCCCCGTATTGGCCAGATCGTCCGGGTCCGTCAGCTCCAGCCGGGCCGAGCCGCCGTTGAAGAGGCGGGTGAAGGTCTCCTCAAACGCGACAGCGACGGCGTCAACGGTCTCGCGGAAGCTCTGCTCCATCATCCGGTCCAGATCGGCGATGACCTCGTGGAGCCGGGCTGAGGTCGTCTCCAGGTCTGCCACCTGTTCGGACAGGAACCGGTGCCGCTCCTCTGCTTCTGCATACTCCTGGGGGGCATTGGGGTTGACCGGCCCGATCTGTCGCAGGCGGGACTTGAGCCGCTGGATCTCCTCTTCCAGTCCGTCGGGCAGCACTTCCACCACCGGCAGACGGGAGACCAGGGGGCGGAGGGGGAGGGGAGCCTGGGTGGTGACCTGATCGGCCACCTCCAGCTCGACCAGCCCCAGCTCTTCCTGGATCCGCTCCTGGAGCCGTGCCAGCCGGTCCTGGCAGCGGGCCACCTCCAGCCGGGCCCTGTTGACCTGCTCCTCCGCCTGTTGCACCAGGGCGCGGGCCTGACGTTCCTGGGCCTCGGCCTGTTCCTGCTCCTGGGCCAGCCGTCCCAGTTCCTCCTCGGCGGGGCCGATGCTGGCGCGGGCCCGTGTCAGTTCCAGTTCATATGCGGCGGTCTCCTTCCGGAGCTGCTGGAGGCGTTCACCGGCGGCCTCCTGTTCGGCGACGGTTTTCGCCATCTGCTCCTGCCGGGCCGCAACCTGCGCCCTGACCCGCTCCAGCCCTGCCACTTCTCGCTGGAGGAGAAGAAGCTGGCCTTCCAGAGCCTGCTGGGTCACCGCCAGGTCGGTGCGGGCCTGGGTGAGCGGCCCGGACTCAGCCTGGGATGCCCGGGCATCGGCCTCCGCAGCCTCCCGCTCTGCCTTTCCGAGCACATTCTGCAACGCCTCCATCGCCTGGGCCAGATGGAGTTTTTCCGCTTCCAGCTCCTGTCGTCGTTTGCGGGCAGCCTGCAACCGTTCGGGCAGCTCCCGCCAGCTCCGTTCCTGGAGAAGCACCCCTCCTCCGCTGCCGAGGGTGACCGTCCCATCGGCGGCGACGACCTCGCCCGCCCGGGTGGCACAGCACCCGCCGGGAGGGAGCACAGGGGCCAGCGTCCGCGCTGCCTCCAGGTCTTCCACCAGGAGCGTCTGGCCCAGGAGGGCCTCTATTGCCGGCCGCAGATGGCCGTCACAGGTCACCACATCGGCGGCGCACAGCGCACCTTCGGGCAGCTTCCAGGGGCGGGGCTGGAGGCCGGCCAGGGGGAGGAGGACGGCCCGCTCGTCGGGCCTCAGGAGCTTGCGGGCGGCCGCTACGGCCCGCCAGTCCCGGACCACCAGGGCCTGTATGCGGGGGCCCAGCGCCGCCTCCACCGCCCGTTCCCACTCCTCCGGCACCCGGATCAGGCGGCCAAGCAGTCCCTCCACGCCCGGCAGGGTGGCGTGGAGGAGCGTGCGGGTCCCACGGGCAAACCCCTCCCCCTCCTCCCGTAGCCGGGCCAGCAGGTCCCGCTCCGCTTCCAGCCGGGCTTCGGCAGCGCGGGCCTCGGCGATGGCCGCTTCCAGCTCTTCCTGCTGGGCCAGCCGGGCTTTCAGCTCCTTCTCCGCCTGCAACCGCTGCCTGGCCCGGTCCTGCGCCCGACGGCGCAATTGCTCCAGCTCCGCCTCCAGCGTGGCGACTTTCTCTGTCCGGACCGTTACCTGGGCGCGCAGCTCTTCCACCCGCGCCCGGGCTGCCTGAACCCGCTGCTCCTGGGCGTCCCGCTGGGCCAGAAGCGGCTCCAGCTCTTCCCGGGCCTCCTCCTGCCGGGCGGTCAGCAGACGAACCCGCTCGGTGAGGGCGGCCATCTCCCGCTGGGCGGCGTCCGTCCGGTCGTGGAGGTCGGCGATCTGCCGGTAGATGTCCCGCAGGCGGCCCCGCAGCGCTGTCTGCTGCTGACGCAGGTCGGCCAGACGGGCACCGATTGCCTCTACCTCTGCCCTTCTGGCCTCCAGCGTCGCCTCCACGGACTCTGCCTGCTCCTGTGCAAGCCGGAGGGCCTCCTGAGCCTGGCCCCAGTGGTAGCCGTACCAGGCCCGCTGGAGCTGCCGCAGGTGGGCGGCGACCCGCTCATATTCCCGAAAGCGGTTCGCCTGTTCCTCCAGTCGTTTCAGACGGGGGGTGATTTCGGAGAGGATATCACGGACCCGGTCCAGGTTTCGGGCGGTCTCTTCCAGACGATCGGCGGCCTCCTCCCTTCGCGCCCGGTAGACGGCGATCCCGGCCGCCTCCTCGAAGAGCGCCCGCCGTTCCTCGGGCCGGAGGGAGAGGGCGGCATCCACCAGCCCCTGGCCGATGACCGCATAGGTCCGCTGAGCGAGGCCGCTTTCGGCCAGCAGTTCCATCAGGTCGCGCAGGCGGACGCGGCTGCCGTTGAGGAGGTATTCGCTTTCGCCCGAGCGGTAGGCGCGTCGGCCGATGGTCACCTCGGCGAAATCAATGGGGAGCCAGCCGTCGGCGTTATCCAGCGTCAGAAGGACCTCTGCCATCCCGGCCTGTGCGCGCCGTCGGCCGCCGGAGAAGATCATATCGGCCGTAGACTTGCCGCGCAGCATCCGCAGGCTCTGCTCTCCCAGCACCCAGCGGATGGCGTCGGCGATGTTGGACTTTCCAGAACCGTTCGGCCCCACGATGGCGGTGATGCCCGTGGGGAAGACGAATTCGGTCCGGCTGGCGAAGGACTTGTATCCCTGGAGTTCAAGCCGCTTGAGCCGCATCATGCGTGGGGAGTATACCCCGCTTTTGGGGGAGTGTCAACGCTATCCCAACGGAGATACGCCCTTGACACACCCCTTTGATCAACTACAATATGCGCAGGACTCACGCAGTTGAATCTTTTACCACCACAGAGACACAGAGGACATAAGTCGCACCCCCAGGGGAAACGCGAAGGAAGCCGATGAAAACGAACCGCTGGCTGAAAGGAATGGCCGTCCTCATTGGGGTTGGACTCCTGGCCGCCGGTTGTGCGTCCACTCCTGAGTCTGAGGGCGGGGTTTACGGCGACCTGGAGGGCCTTGACCCCGGCGGGCAGGTGGTGATCTTCTGGTATCCCTATTCCAACAGCCAGGAGGAAACCCTCCAGGCGATGATCGAGGAGTTCAACACCACCAACGAATGGGGCATCACGGTCCAGGGGGAATACGCCGGCAACTACGACGAGATCTATCGCAAGATCACCGCCGGCATCCCATCCGGCAGGGTGCCGGACCTGGCCGTTGCGTACCCGGATCAGGCGGCCGCCTACGCCGACCGGGGAGCCGTCGTCGAATTGACCCCCTACGTTGAGAGCAGGAGGTGGGGCTTTACCCAGGCGGAGCTGGACGACCTCTTCCCCTTTGTCCTCCAGACCGAGGACCTGCCCCAGTTCCAGGGCCGCTACGGCTTCCCGCTCCAGCGCTCGATAGAGGTTCTCTTCTACAATGAGGACTGGCTTCACGAGCTGGGGTACGACCGCCCGCCGCAGACGTGGGAGGAGTTCAGGGAGATGGCCTGCGCCGCCTCCGACCCCGCTGCCGGTACCTACGGCTATGAGCTTTCCATAAACACTTCCACCTTCGCCGACTGGGTCGTCAGCCGGGGTGGGAGGATGCTGAATGACGACGCCACGGCCTACGCCTTCGGCGACCAGGCGGGGCTGGAGGCTCTGACTTTCCTTCAGGGGCTTCTGGAAGAGGGTTGTGCCCTGCTGGAAACGGAGGAATACGGCGACCAGGCCGATTTCAGTGCCGGTCGGGTCCTTTTCACCATCAGCAGCACCTCCAGGCTGCCTTTCTATCGCAGCGCGGTATCCAGGGGTGCTGGCTTCAACTGGTCTATCTCCACCCTTCCCGGCTCGCTGGAACAGCCGAAGGTGAACGTCTATGGCGCCGACCTGTCCATTTTCAGGACCACGCCTGAGCGGCAGTTGGCGTCCTGGCTCTTCGTCAGGTGGCTTGCCGAACCGGAACAGCAGGCCCGATGGGTCCGGGCATTCTACGGCCTCCCCGTCCGCGCCTCTACCGCCGAACTGCTCCAGGACTACTTCGATGAAAATCCCCAGTACGCCAAAGCCTTCGGGTTCCTCAACTACGAGATCGCCGTCGAGCCGGGCGTAACGGGCTACGACAGGTGCCGGGAGGCGATCGGCGAGATGATGCAGGCTGTAGCCGGCGGGGAGGACCCGGCCTCCTGGCTGACCAGGACAGTGGAGAAGTGCAACGGTTCATTAGGGGAGTAGAGGGACAGCGGAAGCGCGCCTCTACTTCTTCGCCTCCAGTGCGACCCATTCCTCCATCTGCCGTCGCCCGAAGATGGAGAGGCCTGCCCGGCAGAGGGCTTCCCTCACCTCTTCCTCCTGATCGGCGAGGAGGCCCGCCGCCACAAGAACCCCTCCCGGAGCCACCCGCTCCGTCAGCCCCTGCCCCGCCATCTCGACGATCACCTTCGCCAGGATGTTGACCGCGGCCAGATCGAAGAGGCCATCGGCCCTGTCCAGCGACCCTTCGGCTACCCGCACCTGCTTCTCCACCCCATTGAGCCGGACATTCTGCCGGGCCACCGCTACCGCCTGGGGATCGGTATCCAGGGCCAGTACCGAACGGGCTCCCAGCCTGGCCCCGGCAATGGCCAGGATGCCGGAGCCAGTCCCCAGGTCCAGCATCCGCATCCCTGGCCGGATGTGCTCCTCCAGCGCCATCAGGCACATCTGGGTGGTGGGATGAAGCCCTGTGCCGAAGGCCATCCCCGGATCCAGCACGACGACCACCTCCCCTTCACGGGGGGTATAGGGGAGCCACGAGGGGCGGACGACGATCCGCCGGCCGATATGGAGGACCTTCAGATGTCTCTTCCATACCTCCGACCAGTCGGACTCGGCGACGGGGCGAAAGGAGGGCGCGGGGATGGGGAGAAGCTGACTCAGATGCCAGAGAGCTTCCTCCAGCCTCTGGCGGGTTTCGGAGAGCCGTTCATCTACGGGTAGGTAGGCCCGCACCGTTACCAGCCCGAGGTCAAGCCCTTCGGGGCCGGCCTCGAAGGCCACGCCGCGAGGGGCGAAGCGGGTCAGCACTTCGGCCACCGCTTCCGCCGCCTCAGCGTTCACCTGCACACTGACCTCAAGCCAGTCCATCGCAGAAATACGGCGAGAGGGATAGGAGGACGCGGCGAAGAGCGGTCTCCGTGTCTCCCTGTCCCCGCGTCTTCGCGTCTCCGCGCCCCCGCGCCCCCCTACAACCCCAACGCCTCCCGGAGCCGATCCAGGAACGTGGGTTGCCGCACCTTCACGGCCGACTCTCCCCCTAACAATACCGCCAGCTTCTGGAAGAGCTCCCGTTGCTCGTGGGTCAATCTGGTGGGGATCTCCACCTGCACCAGAATCAGCAGGTCTCCCCGGCCGTTGCGCTGGAGGTGGGGAACCCCCCGGCCGCGGAGGCGGAAGATCGCCCCGTTCTGAGTGCCGGGGGGGACCTCGAACTGCTCTTCTCCCTCCAGGGTAGGGATAGTGACCGTGGCTCCGAGGGCGGCCTGGGCGACGTTGATCCCCATCTCGACGACCAGATCGTCCCCCTGCCGGCGGAAATAAGGATGGGGTTCCACTTCCAGGAATACATAGAGGTTACCCGGTGGTCCGCCCCGCTCGCCCGGCTCCCCCTCACCCGCCAGCCGGATTCGGGTTCCGGTGTCCACTCCGGCGGGGATGTTGACCGAGAGCTTTCGGGTGATGTGGGTCCTTCCGGCGCCGTTGCACCGCCGGCAGGGGATGGGGATCGTCTCCCCTGTCCCACCACAGACCGGGCAGGTGGAGACGTTGACGAAGGAGCCGAGGATGGAATGCTGAACCCGCCGCACCTGGCCGGTGCCGTTGCATTCGCTACAACGGACCGGCGTGGTGCCCGGTTCGGCCCCGCTGCCCTGACAGGCCGGGCAGATGTCGAGCCGGGTGATCTCGATCTCCTTCTGGCAGCCGAAGACCGCTTCCTCGAAGGAGAGAGTAAGGTCGTAGCGGAGGTCGGCTCCCCGGCGGGGTCCCCGCCGTCGCCCCGTGCGAAATCCAAAGCCCAGGTCGCCAAAAACCTCCTCGAAGATCTCGAAGGGGTCGCGGAAACCGAAGTCGAAGCCGAAGCCGGGTGCTCCCGGCCCGGCGTGGCCGAAGCGGTCGTAGGCGGCCCGCTTCTCGGGATCGGAAAGGACCTGGTAGGCCTCGTTGATCTCCTTGAACCGGGCCTCGGCGTCGGGGGCGTCGGAGACGTCGGGATGGTACTGTCGGGCCAGCTTCCGATAGGCCCGCTTGATCTCCTCCGGGGAGGCGGTCCGATCCACCCCCAGCACTTCGTAGTAATCCCGTTTCGTGCTCATCCCGCGCTTCCCAACAACCCCGGAGACGCAAAACGCTGGTCACCTCCGGTGCCGGGCAGGGGCGACCCGCCGGGTCGCCCTACCCTGTGCTGAACTCCCCCTCGATCACATCCTCCCCGGAGTCCCCCTTGCCGCCGGGGGGCGGTGGTGCGCCCGGCCCGGGCGCCTGATACATCTGCGCTCCTACCGCCTGGATCGCCTCTGCCAGCTCGGTGGTGCGCTGACGGATGCGGGCCACGTCGTCGGTGGCGAGGACCTCCCGGACAGCCCGGGTCTTCTGCTCGATGCTGGAACGGACATCGGCAGGCAACCGGTCCCCCAGCTCCCGGAGGAACTTCTCGGCGGAGTAGGCGGCGGAGTCAGCGGCGTTGCGGGCCTCGGCCAGCTCCCGTTTCTTCCGATCCTGCTCCCGGTACGCCTCGGCCTCCTGCACCATCCGTTCCACCTCCGTATCGGTCAACCCGCTGGAGGGGATGATCTGCATAGACTGTTCTCTGCCGGTGGCCTTATCCCTGGCCGAGACGTTGAGGATGCCGTTGGCATCTATGTCGAACGTGACCTCGATCTGGGGAACACCGCGCGGCGCGGGCGGGATGCCATCCAGGATAAAGCGGCCCAGGCTCTTGTTGTCGGCGGCCATCGGCCGTTCCCCCTGCACCACGTGGATCTCCACCTGCGTCTGGCCGTCGGTGGCGGTGGAGAAGATCTGGCTCTTGCGGGTGGGAATAGTGGTGTTGCGCTCGATCAGGGGGGTAGCCACCCCACCCAGGGTTTCGATGCTCAGCGTAAGGGGGGTCACATCCAGGAGGAGGACGTCCTTCACCTGGCCAGCGAGGACCCCGGCCTGGATCGCCGCGCCGAGCCCCACGACCTCGTCCGGGTTGACCCCCTTATGGGGCTCCCGTCCGAAGAATTCCGCCACCAGCCGCTGGATAGCCGGCATGCGGGTCTGGCCGCCCACCAGGATCACCTGGTCAATATCGGAGGGCTTGAGCCCCGCATCGGCCAGGGCCTGCTTGCAGGGCCCCAGCGTCCGCTGGATCAGGTCCTCGGTCAACTGCTCCAGCCTGGCGCGGGTGAGCTTCATCTGCAGGTGCTTGGGGCCGGAGGCGTCGGCGGTGATGAAAGGCAGGTTGATCTCCGTCTCCAGCATTGAGGAGAGTTCGACTTTGGCCTTCTCTGCCGCCTCCTTCAGCCGTTGCAGCGCCTGCCGGTCCTGCCGCACGTCAATGCCGGTCTCTTTTCTGTACTCATCGGCCACGTAGTCAATGATCCGCTGGTCGAAATCGTCGCCGCCGAGGAAGGTATCGCCGCTGGTGGCCTTGACCTCGAAGACCCCATCCCCCACGTCGAGGATGGAGATGTCGAAGGTGCCGCCGCCCAGGTCGTAGACGGCGATGATCTCGTCCCTGTTCTCCCCCAGGCCGTAGGCGAGGGAGGAGGCGGTCGGCTCGTTGATGATGCGCAGCACCTCCAGGCCGGCGATCTTGCCGGCGTCCTTGGTGGCCTGTCGCTGGCTGTCGTTGAAGTAGGCAGGGACGGTGATCACCGCCTGGGTCACCGGCTCCCCCAGA
>JBDOIF010000092.1:0-8164 GCA_041082215.1 Anaerolineae bacterium | reverse complement strand
GGCGGGCGGGGGTGAGGTGAGGGCTGCCCCCCGCGTGGCGGGAGAGGGGAGGGGGTGCCCGCCGCAGGCGGGCGGGGGTGAGGTGAGGGCTGCCCCCCGCAGGCGGGCGGGGGTGAGGTGAGGGCTGCCCCCCGCAGGCGGGCGGGGGTGAGGTGAGACCGGGCGGAGCAATTGGCCTCCGACGTAGGCAGTTACTCACTCCGTTCACCGCAGTACGGGAGGTACGCTGTGCGAAGACGACGCAGGGGAGGGATCTGGTTTCTTGTCCTGGTGGGCATTCTCCTGGCCTTCCTGGTCTGGCAGTTCATCGGCTATCAGGCCAGCCTGAGGACGATGCCCGCCGGCATGACGGTGGCTGGCCTGGAGGTCGAGGGGATGACGCCGGACCAGGTGCTGAGCGCTCTGGAGAGCGCCTTTGCCCAGCCGGTCCAGCTCACCTATCAGGACCAGGCTCTGGTGCTCAATCCCGAAAGCATCGCCCTTCAGTTCGATCCCGAAGGGACGCGGGCCGCCATCGAGCAGGCCGTTGCCCCCCGCAGGAGCCTGGATGGCTTCCTTTCCTACCTTCTCCGACGGGAGCCGGAGCCGCTGGAGGTCCATCCGATGGTGACCTACTCCCCTGACCGGCTGGACGGCTTCCTCAACCGCGTCGCCCAGCAGTACGACCGCCCCCCTCAGCCCCCTGTCCCCCTGCCCGACGCCCTCACCTTCCGCGCTGGCCGGCCTGGGTATGAGCTGGACCTGGAGGCCTCCCGGCAGCGGGTGACCGCAGCCCTCCTCTCCGCGGTGAACCGTCAGGCGGAGCTGGTCGTCCGGGTAGAGGAAGCCCCGCCGCTCCAGATGGCTCAACTGAAAGAAATGCTCGACGCCCTCCTGGCCGATTTCGACGGCATCCCCAGCATTTTCGTCAAGGACCTGCAGACCGGGGCCGAGCTGGAGGTCAATCCGGACGTTGCCTATGCTGGGATGAGCGTGGTCAAGATCGCGGTGATGGTCGAAGCGTACCGGGCGCTGGATCACACCCTCAGCGCGGAGGAGACCAAGCTGCTCACGGAGACGATGACGCTGAGCGGTAATTTCACCGCCAACCTGCTCCTGCGGGATGTCATCGGCAACGGAGACGGCTACCAGGGGGTCGAAAACGTGACCGCCTCGATGCATTATCTGGGGCTGATCAACACCTTTATGGCAACCCCCTACGATGAGGAGGTCGTTCCCCCCACCATCGTCACGCCGGCCAACTCCCGGACCGACCTGAACACCCGGCCCGATCCGTACATGCAGACGACGGCGCGGGACATGGGGCTTCTGCTGGAGATGATCTATCAGTGCAGCAAAGGGGGTGGGGCGCTGATGGTCGCCTACCCCGGGGCCTTCACTCCGGAGGAGTGCCAGCAGATGGTGGAGATGATGTCCCAGAACCGGATAGACAGCCTGATCGAGGCGGGGCTGCCGCCGGGGACACAGGTGGCCCACAAACACGGCTGGATCGGGGATACCCACGCCGACGCCGCTCTCGTCTTCAGCCCCGGCGGTGATTTCGTGCTGGTGGTCTTCCTCTACCGCCCCGAATGGCTGGAGTGGGAGGTCTCCAACCCGCTTATCGGGAAGATCGCCACTGCCACCTACAATTTCTTCAACCCGACCCCGTAGGCCCGGCGCATCTACGGGCGGGCGACGACGACGGTGACCTCCCCCTGTCCCCAGGTCTCCACCTGCCCCTCCGGCCCCAGGGCGAGGGCAACCCCTTCGGGGATGCCGATCCCCACCAGGCCCGGCCGCATCCGCAGCGCGGCCTGAAGGTCCTGCGCCTGGGCAGAGCCGGCGAAGCGGGGGACCACCACGGCGTTGGCGATCCAGCCCCAGCCCTCTTCCCCCCCGGTGGGCGCTCCAGCCGCCACGGTCCAGGTCCCCAGCGGCGCGGCGCCTGCCCCGATCCCCACGATCAACGCGCCGCGGACAAATGCTTCGGCCATCCTTTCCAGCGCCAGACTGTTCCGCAGCGCCCGCGCCAGGGCCAGCCCGTCCCCGTCCCCCAGGAGGATCACCCCCGCCTCGGCCAGCATCTCCCCGTTCTCCTCATCCAGGGCATCCACCGGGCTGAGGATGGGGACCACATAGCCACGGGGGCCGCCCAGGCTGGCGTACAGGTCGAGGAGCGGCTCCCCCGCTTCCAGAGAGCCGCTGGCAGTGGGGAGGAAGGCGAGGGGGCGGGAGAAGTCGGCCAGCGCCAGCAGCCGTTCGTCCACCTCTGGCGCGATTCCCTCCGGCCCCGCCGCTCCTCCCACCAGGATCAGCCATCCGGCTCCGGTGGCCCAGCGCAACGGCCCTGCCCGCGTCATTTCTTCTCCCCCACAGCGCTAAAAACCACAAAGACACGAAGGACACAGAGCCTCGCGGTGTTCCTCCGTGTTCCTCGTGCCCCTGTGGCAGGGATTCCTTCCCCTGGCATCCGTTATTCGTTCAGCATTCGCTGTACCCGCAGGCGTAGCAGTGGCGGCACCCTTCCTCGTTGATCAGCGCGGCGTGGCCACATTCGGGACAGAGGTCGCCTGCGGGGAAGAGGGGGAGCTGTTCCCCCGCCTTCTGGAGCGTCGGCTCCACCAGCCCCAGATGCTCTGCCAGTACCTGGGCCACCCCGTCGGGAAGGGACTGCACCCGGTCCCGTCCAAAGCCCAGGGGGCGGCCGCCGCCGATCCCCTTGAGCTGGCGGACCACCTGTTGCAGCCGGCGGGTGGCGGAAAGGGGGGAGGGGATGCGGAGGAGCAGGGAGATCAGCCGCCCGATGGCCTCCGCCACCGCTGCCGTGTCCGACCCTGCCTTGCCAACGTTGAGGAAGACCTCGAACGGCTCCCCGTCCCCGTTCTGGTTGACGGTGATGTAGGCGGTGCCCAGCGGTGTGCCCAGCCGGTAGGTGCGGCCCTCCAGGACGTGGGGGCGCGGCCGGACGCGGGTGGGAACCTCGACTTTCTTCGCCTCCTTCTCCCGCCGGACCTGCTCTGTCTCCAGCACTGCCCGTTCCCGGGAGCCGGTCACGTAGACCGTCAGCCCCTTGCAGCCCAGCTTCCAGGCGAGCTGGAAGGCCCGCGCCACATCCTCACGGGTGGCGTCGGCGGGGAAGTTGATCGTCTTGCTGATGGAGGCGTCCACAAATGCCTGGAGTGCCGCCTGCATATGCACGTGCTCCTCGGCGGAGATGTCCCCCGCCACGACGAAGACCTCCCGGATAGGCGGCGGCACCTCTTCGACCTCCTGGCAGCTTCCAGTGAGGACCACCTGCTGGACAATCCGCTCCCGCGTCGCCTCGTCCAGCCCGGCCTGCTCCAGGGCACGCAGGAAGAGGGGGCTGGTGTAGCGGAGCTCCAGGTCCTGCCCGTTGTCGTTCACGTGGCGCACGTAGGCCAGGGCGAAGACCGGTTCGCAGCCGTATGCCTCGCAGCCGGCGATCGTGCCGATGGTCCCGGTGGGGGCGATGGTGGTCTGGGCTGCGTTGCGGATCCCGTGCTGCCGGATTCCTTCCAGCACCTTCCCCCAGTCCAGCGGGGGCCGTCCCCATCTTTCCAGTTGTCGGTAGGGGGTGAGGGGGTGGGGCGGGGTCCAGCGGAGGTCCTGGGGATCGTAGACGCTCCCCTCGATGGCGGGGAAGGGGCCCCGTTCCCGGGCCAGCCGGACGCTGTAGAGCATCGCATGGTAGCGGATGAACTCCATCAGTTGCGCGGCCAGCTCCAGCCCTTCCTCGCTCCCGTAGCGGACCCCCAGAAGGTACATCACGTCCCCCAGGCCCATGATGCCCAGGCCGATGCGGCGGGTGCGCTGGGCCGCCTCCCTGAGCTGGGGCACTGCCGGGACGTAGCCATTGGCTTCCACCACGTCGTCCAGGAAACGGACCGCCAGCTCGACCGTTTCCTGCAATTTCTCCCAGTCTATGGCGGCCCTGCCCCCGTCGTCCGTCCGCACGTGGCGGGCCAGGTTGATCGAGCCCAGGCAGCAGTTCTCGTAGGGGAGGAGGAACTGTTCGCCGCAATTGTGAACGTAGAAGCCGTTGGCGTCGAAAGCGTGAACTCCTGGCACCTGTGCGTCGTAAACGGGAGCCACACCACGCGATTCGATGGCGATAATCTCATCCACAAACCGCTCCCCGTTGATCTCCCGGCGGTACGCGCGGAGCCGTCCGTTCAGGCGTGCCGCCTTCTCCGTATCGGTGAAGCCGATCCGGTCTGCAAACCATACCAGGTTTTCTCGACTGATGACCAGCTCATGTTGCACCTTGATGTCGTACTCTCGCATCCCTCCGCGGCCGTCAGGCAGAGGGCGCGTGCCTGCTACGCGCCGTTCCGTGTATAACGAGGAGACGATACCCAGCCGATGCAGCATCCGCTGAACAGCCTCCAGGAGCGCGATGTCGGACTGAGCCAGGCGCACGGAGATCCCTTTTGATTGATCTCCCACCACCGTACCATCCGTATCGAAGAGGCCACGCAAGAACCCCTCATGAAACGCGCTGCTGGTCTGCTCGATCTCCACCGAGACGCCTTTGAACGTTTCCGAGAGGCCATAGGTGCCAGCCAAGTCGTAGAGAGCCTTCAATGTCAGCCGCGTTTCCTTTCGATTTGGGACCCGTGTAAAGCCCCGAAAATCGGCTCGGTGGGGCAGCTCCGCAGCAAGGCGCTCCAGTTGGCGGCGGATGGCTTTCGCCCCCTCCCCGTCTCCCCAGACAGGGAGGACCGCCTTACCATTGGTGATCGTCCCGTCACCCACCAGCAATCCCAGCAGATATCCCTCCTCCCACGAACCTCGCCCCCCCCAGACGGCCTCCCGATTGTCGCCCAGGAGGATCCAATCGCCGGGCTTCAGATCCCCGGCCCTTCGCCAATCGGATTCCAGCGCATAGCGGGTCATCCGGGTCACGACCCGGAGGGGATGTTCGGGTGTGATGGAGATACGGTAGCCCCGGCGAGTACGGATCTCCAGAACTTCCCGTTCCCCTGTGGGGAAGAAACCCTCCTCCGTTGTGGGATAGAACCGACCGTTGACCAGCAGGCAGGTGGATTTCCCCACCAACTTTTCGACCTGGACGGGGCCTTCGTCGGTCACTACCCAGGTATCTCCCAGGAGACAGGGGTTGGTTGCCTCGTACTGTCCCAGGTGGGGGCAGGGGTTCTCCCGGTTGGCGGTGTCCAGGAAGAGCATCCCCGGCTCCCCGTTCCGGTGGGCCCCAGCGACGATCTTATCGAAGACCTGTCGTGCCCGTACCCGTCGCCACACCGTGTTGTCCTGGGGGTTGACCAGCTCCAGAATCCCGTCCTCTTCGACGGCGCGCATAAAGGCGTCGGTCACTCCGACAGAGATGTTGAAGTTGGTGATGGCTCCCTCGTTTGTCTTGCAGGTGATGAACTCCTCGATGTCGGGGTGGTCCACCCGCAACACGGCCATATTGGCCCCCCGGCGTGCCCCGCCCTGGCTCACGATCTCGCTGGCCGTGTCGAAGACCCGCATAAAGCCCACCGGCCCGGTGGCCCGGCCGCCGCTGGAGTGGACGATCGCCCCTTTGGGCCGCAGACGGGAGAAGGAGAAGCCGGTCCCCCCTCCGGTCTGCTGGATCAGCGCCATGTTGCGGAGGGTCTGGAAGATGCCGTCCGGCTCCCGCCCCATATCGTCGGAGATGGGGAGCACAAAGCAGGCCGCGAGCTGGCCCAGCGGGGTTCCGGCTCCGGTGAAGGTGGGGGAGTTGGGGAAGAAACGGAGGTGGGTGAGCAGGTCGTAAAACCGTTCCTCCACCGTTCCCACATTCCCGTTCCACGTCGCTTCAGCGACGGCCACGTGGTGGGCCACCCGGCGGAACATCTGCTCCACTGTCTCCGCTGGCTTCCCGTCCGGCCCCCTTCGCAGGTACCGTCGCCGGAGCACCTCCAGCGCGTTGGGCGAAAGCCGCGCCGTCACGGATGCCTCTCCGTGGGCTTCCTCTTCTATCAACACTTCCTGAACCATCTCTCAGACCTCCCCGTGATTTCCCGCCAGCTCATTCTCCAGGTCCGTTTTCCGGGAATACGACTTCCTCCTTCCCGGTCAGCCTCTCCCGTATGCGCTCCACGACGATGTCCAGATGCTTCGGCCGGTGCACGAAGTCCAGGTCGTCGGTGCGGATGGTCAGCACAGGGCACAGGTCGAATGTCTGGAGCCATTCCTCGTAGAACATATCCAGCAGGGAGAGGTACTCAGCCGAGATCCCCTTTTCGATGTCCCGTCCTCGCCTGCGGATTCGGTCCATCAGCACCGGGACCGGCGCCTTCAGGTAGAGCAGCAGGTCGGGCCGGGGGAGTCCTTCCACCACCAGGTCGAAGACCGTCCGGTATGCCTGGTAGTCCCGCTCGCTCAGGTTGCCCAGGTGGTGCAGGGCGCGGGCGAAGATGTGGGCGTCCTCGTAGATGCTCCGGTCGGCGATCGCCGATTCCGGGCACTCGGCCAGGGCCCGGTGCTGGCGGGCGCGGTGGCCGAGGAAGAAGACCTGGAGGTGGAAGGACCACTGGCGCATATCGGCGTAGAAGTCGGCCAGGTAGGGGTTATCAGCCACCGACTCGAAGGCGGTGCGCCACCCCAGCCGGGAGCCGACCCGTTCGGTGAGCGAGGTCTTTCCCACCCCGATGTTGCCGGCGACCAGGACGAAGTGCTTGGCCATATTTTCTTCAGCTCCTGACTTTCAGCCGGTTCCCCTGGGGGCAAGCAGTGCTTCCAGGCGTGCCCGCTGGTCGGCGCAGGCCGCTTCCTCGTACAGAGGACGGCATTCTTCGGCTTTTGCCTGCCGGGCCGCCACCTTCAGGGCGAAGGTGAAACAGGTGGCTTCGCCGCAGAGGCCACAGTTGGTCTGCGGCAGGAGCCGGTACACCTCCAGCGGCTTGAGGGGCGTGTGCGTTCTCGCATCCGGCTCGATCTCCCCCCGCCGGGCCCACACCCGGTTGACCAGCCCGATCAGCTCCTCAACCGCCTGCCGGGCTTCCCCCCGGCTATGGAGATGGTCCACCGCGATGCGGTCGGGCCAGAAGCCGATGTTGTGCTCCTCCTGCCGCCAGGCAAGCGCCGGGCCGTCGGGGAGGTAGATCGCCCGGTCGAGGACGGCGTTGAGGTAGGGCAGCGCGTCGCGGATGTCCACCGGCAGGTGGGCAATCGCCTCATACTCGAACTCCTCTGCGCTGTGGGTGGAGAGAGTAACCTCCAGCCAGTAGGACGGGATCAGCTCCTCTTCCACTCCTATTCCTCCCGAACTCGCCGGATTTCGAACACCACCGGATTCCAGGCGTCCGGACAGGCGTGGGTTGCCACGTCGGGGTCCTCCAGCCACGGGAACTGTGCCCCGTACCGCATGGCGAACACTTTGGGGAGGATGCTGTACAGGGCGCTGATACAGATCTGGCCGCGGACCGTCAGCCCGTCGAAGACCACCTCATCCCCAACCTTGTGCCCGGCGGCGCAGTGGCCCTCCTGGCGGATCACCCGTGCCACAACGGTATACTCTGTGTTTTCAGGTCTGGGTTCTTCTGCCATCTCTATTCTCCTTCCAGCAACCGATTGATCTCTGCCCGCACCGCGTTCAGGTTTTCCAGCCCCAGATAGACGATGGCGTACCGGATGTAGGAGACGGGGTCCAGCTCCCGCAGCTCGGCGATAACGGCGTCCCCGATCACCCGGCTGGGGACCTCCGCCCGGCCCATCTGTCGCACGTGCTCCTCAACCCGATCCACCAGCCGTTCCAGCTCGTCGGCGGAGATCGGCCGCCTGGCGCAGGCGATCCGCAGGCCGGAAAGGATCTTCTCCCGGCTGAACTCCTCCCTCCGTCCATCCCGCTTCACGACGAGGGGGGTGGTGAGGATCGCCCGTTCCAGGGTGGTAAACCGTTGCCCGCAGGAGCGGCATTCCCGCCGCCGCCGGATGCCGCGGGCGTCGTGGTCAGTGGCGATAACCCACGTGCGCCTGGCACCGCAGTAGGGACATTCCATCTTGCCCAACCTCCTTTTGCAAGGGAGAGAAAAACGCCAGATGTGGGGATTATGGCAAGTTGAGACCCCACATCTGGGGGGTAGCTCTATTATACCACATAGATGGCGGCGTGGCAAGAGGCCCGGCGGCCCTCACCCCTCCCCCTACCCCCTCCCCTCCCCCGCCGCGCGGG
>JBDOIF010000052.1:0-1216 GCA_041082215.1 Anaerolineae bacterium | reverse complement strand
CGGTCACCGAGGCTATCCGCCGGGGCTGGATTGTGATTGAGTGAAGGAGTATCCGGTGCGTCGCTGGTTTCGCACTCTGCAGGCCCAACTGTTCCTCTGGGCGGTCCTCCCCCTCACCTTTGCCCTCCTGGCCGTCGCCTTCACCGGAGTTTACGCTCACCAGCGAGCCATGCGGGATTTCGTCGCCGAACGGGACCTGGCCCTGGCCCGGCTGGCGGCGCGCATCGTGGAGGACGGCCTGGCCCACGGGACCATCGGACCCGACGGCAGAGAGCTGACTGTCTGGCTTCCCCCCATCCTCAGCGGCGGGACAGAGCCAGCGCGCCTGTTCGTGATGGACGAGCGGGCCCATGTGCTTTTCCACTCCGATCCCACTCTGATCGGTGCCAACCTCTCCGATGTCGCCGACTGGACTGCGGCCCTCTCCGGTGCGGAGGGGGTCATTCTCTCCCAACGGGAAGAAGGGCGGGTACTGAGCGCCTTCTCCCCGGTCCGAGGAACGCCCTGGACGGTGGTGGTGGAAGAGCCGGTAGAGGAACTTCTGGGACCCATCCTGCGCCTGCCTGCGCTGGCCCCTGTGGTGGCTATGGGGGCAGGGCTCCTTTCCCTTCTGGTTCTCACATTCGGCTGGACAACTATTGTCCGTCCTCTCCGCTCCCTGGCTCAGGCGGCCGAACAGGTTTCCTGGGGGGACGACTCCGCCATCGCCCGACCCGTAGGGGGCGTGCAGGAGATTCGTGACCTGCACCAGGCGCTGGCGGAGATGGTGAGCCGCCTGCGCGGCTACGAGGCCGGGATCCGGGACTACCTGGGCGCCGTGACCAGCGGACAGGAGGCGGAACGGGCCCGGCTGGCCCGCGAACTGCACGACGGGCCCGTCCAGGACCTGATCGCCCTGGCCCAGCAGGCGGAAATGGCTCACCGCCTCATCGCCCGGGGGGAGGTAGAACCTGCCCGGACGCAACTGGAGCAACTCCAGCAGGCGGCACGCCGGGTCATAGAGGAACTCCGGCGGCTGATCGCCGCACTGCGGCCCCCCTACATAGAGGACCTGGGCCTCCTGCCCGCGCTGGAGATGCTGGTCCGGCAGGCGGCAGAGACCACAGAGGCTACGGTCCGCCTGGTTACTGAGGGAGAAATTCGCCGTTGCAGTCCGGATGTGGAACTGGCCGCCTACCGCATCGCTCAGGAGGCCCTGAACAATGCCCTCCGACAC
>JBDOIF010000172.1:0-17379 GCA_041082215.1 Anaerolineae bacterium | reverse complement strand
CCGGTGGGTCTCCGCCTCCTCCACCATCCGGATCACCCGACCGAAGGTGGTATCTGCGCCGACCCGCAGCGCCCGCACCCGCAGACTGCCCAGTTGGGCAATCGTGGCGGCGAACACGCGCGCGCCGGCAGCCACCTCCACCGGCATAGACTCGCCGGTAATGGCCGCCTGGTCCACCGTGGCCTGACCGGCGATCACCTCGCCGTCCACCGGGATTCGCTCCCCGGGGCGGATAATCACCGTTTCGCCGACCCGGACCTCCGTGACCGGTACCTCTACTTCCACGCCGTCGCGCTCTACCCGGGCGGTCTGTGGGGCCAGGGCCATCAGTTCCCGGACCGCCTGGCGAGCCCCTGCGGTGGTGGCGTTTTCCACATAGTCACCGATGCGCATAAAGAGGACGAGGAGTGCGGCGGTGACCCATTCGCCCACCGCCAGGGCGGCGATCACGCCCAGGGTCATCAGCGTATGGGAAATGATTTGCCCCCGGAGCGTCGCGCGGACCACGTTGCGGAAGACGGGCCAACCGCCAGCGGCGACCAGAAGGATGCCCACCGGCAGAGGTACCCGTTCGTTGATGACCCGGAACAAACCCAACCACTCACCAGCGACGACGGCGGCCAGCACCGTACCGAACACGATCCCCAGGAGCGTCAGTGGGCGGCGGCTCAGGTCGCCGGTCGGGCGGGCGGACGGCGCAGTTTCGGGCACGGAATAGTCGCCAGCGGCGGCGACGGCCCGGCGGATAGCGGACAAATCTACCCGCCCGGGGTCAAACCGGACGACGGCCTTTTCCGCCGCCAGCAGCACGGTGGCCGACTCCACGCCGGGCAGCCCGGCAATGGCCTGCTGAACATGCACGGCGCACTCGGCGCAGTCCATGCCCTTGATGGGGATCTCTACGGTTTGAAGTTGTTGAGCCATAGGCTTCTCTTCCCCGAAGGGCCTCCTCCCGCACCGTCGGGGGACCGCCGAGGGTGGGATGGCCGCTACAGGCATCCGGCGACGGTCAGGCCAGCCTCCTCGTCGGCGAAAAGGTCGGTGCTGAGATAGCGCTCGCCAGTATCGGGCAGAATGGCGACGATCAGTTTCCCGGCGTTCTCCGGGCGAGCTGCCACCTGCAATGCTGCCCAGGCCACCGCGCCGGAGGAAATCCCCACCAGGATGCCCTCCTCCCGGGCCAGCTGCCGGGCCGTCCGGATGGCGTCGTCGTCCGTCACCGGGATGATTTCGTCCACCAGGTCCAGCCGGAGCACCTCGGGGATGAACCCCGCGCCGATACCCTGGATTTTGTGGCGGCCCGGTTGCCCGCCGGAGAGGACGGGCGAGGCGGCCGGTTCCACCGCCACCGCCCGCAGCGAGGGCTTCAGCGGCTTCAGCGCCTCCGAAACGCCGGTAATCGTCCCCCCTGTGCCGACTCCGGCCACCACGATGTCCACCGCGCCGTCGGTATCCCGCCAGATTTCCATCGCGGTGGTGCGGCGATGGATGTCGGGGTTTGCCGGGTTGCCAAACTGATTCAGGAGCAGGTAGCGGTGGTCCTGGGCAGCCAGTTCCTCGGCTTTTCGCACCGCGCCCTTCATCCCCTCCGCGCCGGGGGTGAGGATCAGTTCGGCTCCCAGCGCGCGCAGGAGCTGGCGCCGCTCCACGCTCATCGTCTCCGGCATTGTCAGCACCAGCCGGTAGCCCCGCGCCGCGCAGACGAAGGCCAGGGCGATGCCCGTATTGCCGCTGGTAGGCTCTATCAGGATGGTATCGGGGCCGATTTTCCCCTCCCGCTCTGCCGCCTCAATCATACTGACGCCGATGCGGTCCTTGACGCTGGCCAGGGGGTTGAAACATTCCAGTTTGACCAGCACCGTCGCGGCCAGCCCGGCGGTGAGGCGGTTCAGGCGGACTAAGGGGGTGTCGCCGATGGTTTTGGTGATGTCGCTATAGATGCGAGCCATGGATGCCTCCTTACCGGCTCGCAGGGCAACTGCAAGCAGTTGCCCTGCAGACGCCGAATATGTCAGTCTCAAGAACCAGTGACCCCGGTCGCCTGGGCACACACGTCCTGAAGGGTCACGCTATCCAGCACGTCGGCGATAGCCGCTGACGCCTTCTGCCAGAGGCAGCGGGTCAGGCAGCCGCTGGCCCGGGGGCAGCGTTTCTCGCCGCCCGGCGCCACACACCCAACCAGGGCGATAGGCCCCTCCACCACCCGGACGATTTCACCCACAGCGATATTCGCCGGAGGCTGCCTGAGAAGGTATCCGCCGGAAGGCCCCTTCACGCCCTGGACCAGCCCGGCCTGTTCCAGCCTGCGGAACAACTGGGCGATGTAGGCTGGTGAGATACCCTGCCTGCGGGCGATCTCCGCCCGGGGGACAGGCCCTTCCCCAGCGTGGAGGGCCAGGTCCACCATAGCCCGTACTGCGTATCGGCTTCGAGTAGATAGTCTCATTGCCTGTCATTGTAACATAGTTGAGTATTTTTGTCAACAATATCCGCCCGCCGGGGTGCATTTCAGATATGCCCGTTGGCGCTTATGTTTAAACTGTGGTATCCTTTTTAACTACTCACTCTGGCAACAAATAGACGCGGACAGAAAACCCTGGAGGGAAGGGAAACGGGATGGTGCGTAGATTACCAGTCGCTGCGCTGACAGCGCTCCTGCTCATACTGGGTCCGATGGCCTGGGCCTGTGCCCAGGAGCCGCCTCCTCAAGGAGGGGTTGTCCATATCCTCTACTTCTACTCTGTGGATTGCCCCCACTGCCAGACGGTCGAACAGGAAGTCCTGCGGCCGCTGCAGGAACAGTATGGGGACCGGCTGGACCTGCGGATGCTGGAGATCGGCCAGCCGGCAAATTACGAGCTGCTGGTCCGCACCGAGGAGTTTTTCAACCTCGCCCCCCAGGAGCGAGGGCTGCCGACGCTGGTCATTGACAATCAGGTCCTGATCGGCGAGGACCAGATCCGGCAGGAGCTTCCCTGCCTTCTGGAGAGCTGTCTGGCTGCTGGCGGGACGGCCTGGCCCCCGATCCCCGGCCTGGAGGAGGCCCTGCAGACAGGCCAGGGAAGCCCGCTGGTCGGCCCGGGGATAGAAGGCGGCGCAGCCGAGATCGAGCCCTGCGTGCAGGCCAGCCCGGCGGCCTGCGAGAGCGAAGCACCCATATGGGCCGCCTACTTCTACCAGGTCGGATGCCAGGAATGCAGCCGGGCCGAGGCGGACATCCGCTATATCCGCAGCCGCTATCCCCAACTGATCATCGAGGAGTTCAATATCTATGAAAACCTGCCCCTGGCCGAATGGCTGGCCGAACGGACGGGGCGCGGGAGGGACCTGCACACCCCGGCCCTTTTCATCGGCGACGACGCGCTGATCGGAGAGGCGGAAATCACCCCCCAGAACCTGGAGGCCCTGGTCGAGAAATATGCGACGACGGGGGCAGCCAAAGTCTGGGGGGAATTCGACCGGAGGACCGCCGTCGAGAGGATGATCGAGCGGTTCCGCTCCCTGGGCCCGCTGACCGTGGTCCTGGCTGGCCTGGTGGACGGATTGAACCCGTGCGCCTTCGCCACGCTGATCTTCTTCATCGCATACCTCGCCGCCAGCGGCCGGAAGGGACGGGAGATTCTGGCAGCAGGCACATCCTTTACCCTGGGGGTTTTCCTGGCCTACCTGGCTGTAGGGTTGGGCTTCTACAGGATGCTGGAGCTCCTGGGCAGATGGCTGACCGTGCTGGGCCGTTGGGTCTACGGTCTGACAGCCCTGCTGTGCGTCGCGCTGGCGGTCCTCAGCTTTCTGGACTTCCTGAAAGCCCGGCGAGGGCAAATTGAGGAGATGAGCTTAAGCCTGCCGGAGGCTCTGAAGAGGCGGGCGAGGGCCGTCGTCCGTAAGGGACAGCGCTCAGGAGCCTATATCGCCGCCACCTTCTTTACGGGCCTCCTCGTTTCGCTGCTGGAGCTGGCCTGCACCGGACAGATCTACCTGCCGACGATCGTATTCGTCGTCAGCATCCCCGAGATGCGGGCCCGCGCCATCGGCTATCTGTTGCTCTACAACCTGCTCTTCATCCTGCCACTGGTGGTGGTCTTCGCGCTGTCCTACTTCGGCACTACTTCTCTCCAACTGGGCCTCTTTCTGAAACGGCACACAGCCACAGTCAAACTGGGGACGGCGGTGATCTTCGTCGCGCTGGCGGTGTGGCTGGGTGTGGCGCTGTTGTGGTAGAGGGGAACCGAATGAACTCACCCGAAGATAAGCCCAACGGCCGCGCCGTCGGCTGGGAGCGGCTGCAGACCACCTACCCCCTCACCCACCGGATGTTCCGCGTGCGGGAGGACCGGGTGCGCTGGCCGGATGGACAGGTCCGCCCCTACACCTATATCCAGACCTGCGGCGCGGTCTGGGTCGTGCCGGTAACGGCGGACCGGCAGATCGTCCTCATCCGCCAGTTCCGCTATGTGCTGGACGACTGGTCCTGGGAGGTCCCTGCCGGCGGCTTCCACGACTTCTCTGGCAGCGCCATCGCCCTGGCCAGGCGGGAGCTGGAGGAGGAAGTGGGCGGTTCCAGCGACGACTGGCTCTACGTGGGCTTCTTCCGCTCCGGCGTCAGCCTCTTCGATGAGGTCTGCCACATCGTCCTGGCCCGCGACGTCCGGCTGGACGGGGAGCCCTGTCGGGAGCCGGGAGAGCTCATCGAGGTCCATCCCGTGCCCATCCCCCGCGCCCTGCGGATGGCCCGCAGCGGCGAGATCGTGGACGGCCACAGTGCCCTGGCCCTCCTCCGCTGCGAGCCTTTCCTGACGGCAACAACCAGCGAGAGCGATCTACGGAGGAATGAGAAATGACCCGACACCCCCATCTGGACCCTTCCCCCTTCTTTCTGGAGGGCGGCCCTGTCGGCGTGCTGCTGATCCACGGTTTCACCGGCTCCCCGCCGGAGATGCGCCTGATCGGGGACTACCTCCACAGGCAGGGGTTCACCGTCTCCGGGCCGCTCCTGCCCGGCCACGGAGCGACCGTCGAGGAGATGAACCGGTGCCGATGGACCGACTGGACCGGCCATGCAGAGCAGGCTCTGGCCGAGCTGAAGGACCGCTGCGAGACGGTCTTCGTGGGCGGGCTCTCGATGGGGTCGCTGCTCACCCTCTACCTGGCTGCCCACCATCCGGAGCTACCCGGTGCGGTCCTTTACTCCCCTGCCGTCATCGTGGCCGACCGGCTGATCTACCTGACCCCCTTCCTCAAGTACCTGATCCCCACCCGGCCCAAGTCCGACGACAGCGACCTGACCGATCCCCAGGCCCAACTCCGCCTCTGGAGCTACGAGGAGAATCCTGTCTTCGCCGCCCACGAGCTGCTGAAACTGCTCCTCAGGGTTCGCCGACTCCTGCCCCGGGTGACCTGCCCCCTGCTCATCCTCCACAGCACCCGCGACCAGGCCATCCATCCCCGGAGTGCCGCCTACACTTACCAGCGGGCCGGTTCGAAGGACAAGGAGCTGGTCACCCTGCACAACTCCGGCCACTGCATTACGGTGGACACAGAATGGGAGTTCGTGGCGGAACGGACCTATCACTTCATTGTGGATCACCTGCCCGCAGGAGCTGGTAAGAGAGGCTGAGGACTCCTCCTGCCCCTGCCTGACGGCCCCGTAGAGCTTCCACCGCACGGCCGTCGGGGTTTCGTCATCTGGCCGTCTGGGGGATGGTTGCCCCCCGTCCAGCACTCCCCGCTGCTCTGTGCTATGCTGTATCTGCCGGTACAGACCGGGCCCCAGGCCGCACCCAGCGCCGGGCCCGGGCGCAGGGCGGCGTGGGCGTGGCCTGGCAGGCAGGGACGGAAGGCGCAGCCGCCCTGAAACCCCCGCCCGGGCTTCCTCCCGTCAATTACCCGCAACGGAGGGTACGATGGCGGAACAAAGGATCAGCGGGTTGAGCCTGTTGCTGGCGGTGGTCACTTTCCTCGCCATATGGGGCGGTGTGACGCTGCTCCTGACCGACCCCCACGGTCCCTCCCTGCCCCCCTCTCCGACCACGCCGCGGGGAGCGCTGGCCAGCTTCCTGCTGTTCTGGATGCCCGTGGTCACCGGGGCAAGCGCCTTCGTAACCGGACTGGTGAGCCTCTCCGTCGGGGGGCGGAATCCGGAAGTGGCCCGGCGCGGCCTGGCATCCATCCTGTTGGGGCTGATCCCGGCCTGCCTGGCCATCGGGTGGCTCGGCCTGGTGCTGGGCAACGGCGGGGGGCGATAGGAGCAAAGCGGTGAGGATCAACCCCTCTTTCCCCGGATACCTGCTCTCCGGCGCGGCGATCGCGGTGGTGGTGGTCGCCATCCTGCTCTCGGCGGGGGAAAGCTCCCCGGCGGGCAGTGGATGGGTCGTCCTCCTCCTAGCCGGAGGCGTGGTTCCACTGGCAGGGGCGGCCTGGAATGCCGCCCTGCGTCGTCGGTAACACCTCCTAACCAGAAGCTTGCCCCTCCGGACAGGTTGAAGTATCATAGGGACCGCTTATGAACCACCTGTCACACCTCTCCCCCATCTGGAGGGGCCGATCCCGCTACGTTCTCCTTGCCGTCGTGGCCGCAGTTGCAGCGACGCTGGCCTGTAACGCGCCGCCCCCCACGCCCACGCCTACCCCCACCCTGCCACCCACCCCCACGCCGGAACCTGCCGACACCGGCTGGCTGCCCCTGGAACCGGGCGTCGAGCAGCGCCTGATCCTGATCCCCACCGGCGACGTGACGGAGCGGCTGGTGATCGTCCGCCTCGACCCCTCCCGCTTCCGTTTCCGGGTGTTCTACACACCTGGTAGCGGCCGGAAGGTGTCGGAATGGATGGCGGCGCTGGAGGAGCAGATAGGACAGGAGCCCCTGCTGACGGTCAACGGCGGGTACTTCACTCCTGAATACCAGGCCACTGGCCTTCTGGTCAGTGGGGGGCAGGCCTACGGCTCCACCTACGGAGGCTTTGCGGGGATGTTCGCCGTGCTGCCCGGCGGACGGGTCCAGGTGCGGTGGCTCGGCACCCAGCCTTACGACCCGGGGGAGATGCTCCTGGAGGCTATCCAGTCCTTCCCTGTCCTGGTCAAGCCGGGCGGGGTCCTGGGCTTTCCTCCCGACGCCGACGACGGCCGTCCGGCCCGCCGCACCGTCGTGGCACAGGACCGGGCGGGACGGGTCCTGTTCCTCGTTGCCCCCCGGGGGTATCTCACCCTCTCCGGGCTGGCCCGCTGGCTGGTGGAGTCGGACCTGGAGCTGGAGGTGGCCCTCAACCTGGACGGCGGGCAGTCCACCGGGCTGTATCTTTCGGTGGGGGAGCCGCGGGTCCGGGTGGACTCGCTGGTACCGGTGCCGTCGGTGATCGCGGTGGAGCGCCGTCCCTAACGCCCTGCCAAAGGGGAAAGCAGCAGCCGTCTGCGCTGGATGCGGAAGAATCCCCCTGCCCATCCCAGCGCGTCCAGCACCTCCTCCGGCCGCCCCGTGGCCCCCTCGCGGGCCGTCAGCACCATCCGCAAGACGACCTGGCCCGGCGGCGACTCCTCCACCTCCAGCAACCGGATCAACGGGCGCAGGTCGTAGGAGCGGCCACGCCGCTGGCGGGGGAGGCTGGGAGCAGCCAGCAGCGCGTCCACCCGGCGGCGCACCTCCTCAGCCGACCGTTCCATCTCCACAGAGACCCGGTATTCGGCTGCCTCCACACGGGCGGGGAGGGGCGGTTCGGTCGGGTCGGCCTCCTCCACCCTGAGGACGGCCATCCCTTCTGGCAGCGCCCCGGCCAGCGACCGGCTCACCTCTTCCGGGTCCATCGGCCGCTCCATCCAAAGGTCAAGCAGCTCCTCCCCGGCGGCGAAGCCCACCGGCAACGCAGCGGCCACCTGAATACGGGGACGAGGGGTGAAGCCGCCGGAATAGGCCAGCGGCAGCCCCGCCCGCCGCGCCGCCCGTTCCCATACCTTCATCTGCTCCAGGTGGGAGACGTACCGCAGGGGGCCGTCCACACTGTAGGTCACTCGCAGCCGCTGTTTCACATCCGTCCTCTGTTGCGACGCGGAGACGCGGGAACATTCACCCCGTCTCTGCATTTGCAGGCGGGCAGACCCACTCCGGCGCCCACAGTTCGCCGAAGGCAGCCATAATGCCGCAGCCAGCGCACTGAGCGCGGCAGTCGGGCCGCGTCCGGGCTTCCTGGCTCAGCTCCCACTCCCGCCAGAGATATGCCCTGCGCACCCCCGTGGCGATGTGGTCCCACGGCAGCGTCTCCTCCCGCCCCCGCTCCCGATGGGCATAGAAGGCGGGGTCCAGCCCCTCCTGGGCGAACGCCGCCGACCAGGCTCCCCAGTCGAACCACTCGTCCCAGCCGTCGAAGCGGGCGCCATGCTCCCAGGCCCGCCGGATCACCCTCCCCAGCCGTCGGTCCCCACGGGAGAGGACCGCCTCCAAGAGCGTCATACGGGGGTCGTTCCAGCTCACTTTCACCCCTCCGCCCCGCAGCCTTTCCTGCAGGAGCTGCTGCCTGGCCCGGATCGCCTCCAGGGGGAGCAGGGGGGCCCACTGGAAGGGGGTGTGGGGCTTGGGGACAAAGGTGCTCACGCTCACGTTCACCTGCGCCTTCCGCCCGTGGACCCGGCGGCCCTCCGTCCGCACCGCCCGGACCAGATCGGCGATGGCCGCCACGTCCTCCTCCCGCTCCCCGGGCAGGCCGATCATAAAATACAGCTTGATCGTCCGCCAGCCCCGGACAAAGACCTCCCGTGCCACCTCTACCATCTGGTCGGTGGGGATCGGCTTGTTGATGACGGAGCGCAACCGTTCGGTGCCGGCCTCCGGGGCAAACGTGAAGCCGGTACGCCGCCCCCGGCTCACCCCATCCGCCAGCTCCACAGAGAAGGACTCGATG
This sequence comes from Anaerolineae bacterium, assembly GCA_041082215.1. GTDB lineage: Bacteria > Chloroflexota > Anaerolineae > B4-G1 > DUEL01 > JBDOIF01. Next base: position 8,494 of record JBDOIF010000172.1, on the reverse strand, counting down.
CGCAGGCTGGGCAGGGAGATAGAGAGATGGCGGTCGCCGTACCGTTCCACCAGCGCTTTCACCAGCTCGCCGATGTGGGAGTAGTCGGCGGAGGAGAGGGAGAGCAGGGCGATCTCTTCGTAGCCGGTCCCGGCCAGGATGCCCTCCACGGCCTCCAGGACCTCCTCCAGGGGCCGTTCCCGCACCGGTCGGGTGACCATCCCGGCATGACAGAAACGGCAGCCCCGGCCGCATCCCCGCTGGATCTCGACCACTCCCCGGTCGTGGGCCACGGAGATGTTGGGGACGAGCTGGCGGGTGGGGGGTGGCGGGAGGACCGGGACGATCCGCCGTCGGACGGGAGAGGCAGCCTCGGGCCGGTTGGGCGTCACCTGCGCCACCGTGCCATCCGGATTGTAGGCCACGTCGTAGAAGCGGGGCACATAGACCCCCGGCACCTGCGCCAGCGCCCGCAGTTGCGTCTCCCGGTCCGCGCTGCGGGTCCGCCGGTACGCCTCCACCACCTCGATGATCGCCTCCTCCCCGTCGCCGATGACGAAGGCGTCCACAAAATCGGCCACCGGCTCCGGATTGAAGGTGGCGTGCCCCCCGGCAATGACCAGCGGATGCCGACCGTCCCGCTCCGCGCTCAGCAGGGGCAACCCCGCCAGGTCCAGCATCTCCAGCAGGTTGGTGTAGAGCACCTCGTAGGGGAGGCTGAAACCCAGGATGTCGAAGTCCGCGAGGGGGTGGAAAGACTCCAGGCTATAGAGGGAGATCCCCGCCCCGCGCATCGCCGACGCCATATCGGGCCAGGGAGTGTAGGTCCGTTCCGCCAGCACCCCTTCCATCCGGTTGAGGATGTCGTAGAGGACCTGGATGCCCAGGTTGGACATCCCCAGCTCGTAGGCGTCGGGGAAGGCCAGGCAGACGCGGAGGGGGGTGGCCTCCCAGTCTTTATGGACGGCGTTCACCTCTCCGCCGACATACCGGCCGGGGCGCTGGACCCGCAGGAGTATCCGTTCCAGTTTTTCCAAGCGACGCTCCATCTGAAGAACCACGGAGCACAGAGGGCACGGAGAAACGGCGAGAAATCCTGATTCTCTCTGTGGAAACTCCGCGTTCTCTGTGGTATCCCTACCCTGCCATCACCTTGACCAGCACCCGTCGCTGGCGGGGGCCGTCGAATTCGGCCAGGTACACCCCCTGCCAGGAGCCCAGCACCAGCCGTCCGCCGCTAACGAAGAGGGTGAGGGTGCTGCCGACCAGGCTGGCTTTGGCGTGGGCTGGGGAGTTCCCCTCGCTGTGACGAAAGTCGGGCCGGCGAGGCACAAGGCCATCGAAAACCAGCTCCAGATCGTGGCGGACGCTGGGGTCCCAGTTCTCGTTGAGGGTCAGCCCGGCGGTGGTGTGGGGGCAGAAGAGATAACAGACCCCCTCGCTGACCCCGCTGGCCTCCACTGCCGCCTGCACCTGGGGGGTGATGTCACAGAATTCCTGGCGGCTATGGGTTCTGACCTCGATCTGTTCCATCCTTTTCCTCCCTCCGCAGAGTATAACACGCTGTGGGGGGAAGACAAGGCCTGTTCGATGGAGTACATTTCGCGGTATTCGTTTCCATTTGCGCCATTCGTGTTTCCCCAGGTCCGGCCCAGGCCAGGGACATCTCGCCCCCAAACCGAAATACACCTCATTGCCAAGACCATTTGACACCTAGCCCCAGTTGTGTTATCATTACGCCACACGCGCCTGAAAGGCGTGTGCTTTCGTTCGAGCCTGCCATTCAAAGAACGAGGTTAAGTAGAAATCAGAAGAAGAAATCCAAAAAAATTCAGAAAAGACCTGCGGGCCTCTTACCGGATCAACCATCAGATACGGGCTTCTGAAGTCCGGCTGATCGGCCCCAATCGGGAGCATCTGGGTATTGTGCCCCTGCGCGAGGCGCTGTTACGGGCGGAGGAGGCAAACCTGGATCTGGTGGAGGTCTCCCCCAGTGCTGAGCCACCTGTGGTCCGTATCATGGACTACGGCAAGTTCATTTACGAGCAGGCGAAGAAAGAACGAGAGGCACGCAAAACCCAAAAGCAGGTCGAGGTCAAAGAGATCCGGCTGCGGCCCAAAACCAATGAACACCACCGTGGCATCAAGGTCGAGCAGGCCCGGAGCTGGCTGGAGGAGGGCCACAAAGTTAAGGTCCGTATTCGCTTCCGCGGGCGGGAGATCACCTATCCGGAGCTGGCGCGGGAACAGTTGAAGGAAGTGGCTGACGACCTGGCCGACGTGGCGGTGATGGAGCAGGAGCCGGATATGGAAGGGCGCACGATGTTGATGATTCTGGCGCCCAAAAAGAAATAGGGCGTTTGATCAGGAGAAGGAAAGTGCCGAAGATCAAGACCCATAAAGCTACATCAAAGCGCTTCCGCCTGACGAGGGGCGGGAAGGGCTTGCTGATGCGGACCAAGCAGGGCAAGTCTCACCTGCGACGCAAAAAGAGCGCGCGGGCCAGGCGGCTTTACGACGAAATGATCCCGGTCGAGTCGAAGGGAGCGAAGCGGCAGGTAAGCCGACTGGCCCCATATTTGAGAGAGAAGGGGAAGTAAGCCGTGAGAGTCAAAGGAGGAACCCGGACGCGGTATCGCCACAAGAAGATCATCCGGCAGACGGAGGGCTATTACGGCACACGCCATCGCCTCTGGCGGCGAGCCAACGAAGCCTGGATGAAGGCTCAATGGTACGCCTACCGGGATCGGCGGAACCGTCGGCGCGATCTCAGGCGGCTCTGGATCGCCCGCATCAACGCAGCGGCCCGGAGAAGCGGCCTCTCCTACAGCCGCTTCGTCCACGGCCTGAAGCAGAGCGGAGTGGAGCTGGATCGCAAGGTCCTGGCCGACATTGCTGTGCGGGACCCGGAGACTTTCGGCCTGATCGCAGAGAAGGCAAAGGGAGCAGCCTGAAAAGACCATCGAACCCCGCTATAGAGGTGCGGTAAGCGCGCCCCCACGCCTGCACGAAGGAGGTTGCCGATATGCCGTCGGACCGGAAATGGCGAAAGAAGAAGATGGCCAAACATAAGCACCGAAAGCTGTTGAAGCGGACGCGGTGGCAGCGACGTGCCAAGTAGTGAAGTACCTTTCAAGAGGCGGATAGGCTCACCAGAGTTTGGGAGCCTGTCTGTTTTTTTGCTCCAGCAGGATTTGACCCATGCATATCGCGATCGGCGCTGACCACGGCGGATACCACCTGAAGCAGGAAATCGTCCGCTTCCTCGTGGAAGCCGGCCACGAGGTAGAAGACCTCGGAACCCACGACGAGACATCCGCCGATTACCCGGACTACGCCTTACCCGTCGCACGGGCCGTGGCGTTGGGGAAAGCAGACCTGGGGATCCTCATCTGTGGCACCGGCATCGGCATGAGCATCGCTGCCAACAAGGTGCCAGGAGCTTATGCCGCCCTCGCTACCGACTGCTACATGGCCCGCATGGCCCGCGAACACAACAACGCCAACATCCTCTGCCTGGGTGGTAGAGTGCTGGGGATAGGAACTGCGCTGGAGATCGTCCGAACTTTCCTGGAAAGCCAGTTCACTGGCGGGCGGCATGCACGGCGGGTGAACAAGATCCAAGCGATGGAGAAGGAGGAGCTCCATGCGTAAAGGAACGATCCTCCTGGCTCTGGTCCTGATCCTGGCTGGCATCTACGCCCTCCTCCCGGAGCTGGGGTTATCGGTGCCCAGCCTGGACCGCCTGTGGCCCATTTTTCCCTTTGGCGGCGGAATCGCGCTGCTATGGAGCTATATCCGGGGAGGGCGTCAGGACCACGGGAACGTCTTCTGGGGAACCGGCCTCACCCTCTCCGGCCTTTTCCTCTTCCTGATCACGCTGGGCCGGCAGGACTACACGGTGCTTCACATCTGGTGGCCGGTGTTCGTCGCCATCGCTGGCATCTCCTTCCTCGCGCTGTGGCTGTCTGAAGGGCTGAAGGATCGGGGCGCCCTCTTCCTGGCCGTCGTCGGGCTGGCCTCTGGAGCCACCGCCCTGGCGATCAACCTCCAGCTCCTGGGGCCAGACACCGCCCGGGAATTGGGCCATCTCTGGCCCGCCCTGCTCATCCTGGTCGGCCTGGTCCTCCTCATACACGGGCTTCAGGGCAAGCCAAAACCCAGGCAGTAGGTCCGGTGCTCATCGGCATAGACGCCAGCCGTGCGGTCTCTCCCCACCCCACCGGGACGGAGACCTACTCCCGGCGGCTGATCGAGGCCCTCCTGGCCCTCCACCCCCCCCATCGGTTCCGCCTCTACTTCCGCACCCCACCCCCTCCTGGCTCCTTCCCCGGCGCAGAGCTGCGCGTCATCCCCATGCCGCGCCTCTGGACCCACCTGCGGCTCTCCTGGGAGATGGCACGCCGTACGCCCGATCTCCTCTTCGTCCCCGCCCACGTCCTCCCACCCGTCCATCCCTCCCTCAGCCTGGTGACCGTCCACGACCTGGGCTACCTCCACTTTCCCCAAACCCACCCCCTGCTCCAGCGGCTCTATCTGGACCTCACGACCCGCTGGAACAGCCGGGCCGCCGCCCACCTGCTGGCCGATTCGGGGGCGACGAAGGCCGACCTGGTCGCCCGCTACAACGTCCCCCCGGAGAAGGTCACCGTTGCCTACCCGGGCTACGACGAAAGCCTGGCCCCTGTGCGCGACTCCGCCGCCATCGCTGTGGTCAAGGCCCGCTACGGCATCACCGGCGACTATTTCCTGTATCTGGGGACCCTTCAACCCCGCAAAAACCTTTCCCGCCTGGTCGCCGCCTTTGCCAGCCTGAAGCCCGAAACCCTGAAACCCGCAGCCCAACTGGTCCTCGCTGGCCGCCGGGGCTGGCTCTACGACGAGCTCTTCGCCCAGGTCCGGCGGCTGGGGCTGGAGGACCGGGTCCTCTTCCCCGGCTACATCCCGGACGAGGAAAAGGCGTGCCTTCTCAGCGGTGCGCTGGCCTTCGTCTTTCCCTCCCTCTACGAAGGGTTCGGCCTGCCAGTGCTGGAAGCCCAGGCCTGCGGCTGCCCTGTCATCTGCTCCAGCACCTCCAGCCTGCCGGAGGTGGCCGGGGATGGGGCGCTCCTGATCGAACCGACCGACACGGCAGGGCTGGCGGCGGCGATGGCCCGCCTGGCCGACGATCCCGCCCTCAGGGCTTCCCTGGTGGAGCGGGGTTTCGCCAACCTGAAGCGGTTTTCCTGGGAAGCGTGCGCCCGTACCGTCCTGGGGGTCTTCGAGCGGTTGCTGGAACACTGAAACTCTGATGAGGTGAAAGCACTGACCGATGTGCGCGGACCGTATTCTGCCCGCCCTTCATATTCTGGGGGTGCCGATCCACGATGTCACCTGTGAAGAGGCGCTGGATTGGATGGCCCGCTGGATCGCGGAGGGAGGCTCTCACCAGGCCGCCACCATCAACCCGGAGTTCGTGATGGCCGCCCGCCGCGACCCGGCCTTCCGGGCGGTGCTGGAGCGGGCAGACCTCTGCCTGCCGGACGGGGTGGGGATCACCCTGGCCGCCCGCTACCTGGGCCGACCGCTGCGGGAGCGGGTGGCGGGGGCGGACCTGGTGGAGGCCGTGGCGGCGCGGGCGGCGCGGGAAGGGTGGCGACTCTTCCTCCTGGGAGCCGGCCCAGGCGTAGCGGAGCGGGCGGCTGCGGAGCTGCAGGCCCGCAACCCCGGCCTGGTGGTCTGCGGCACCTATGCCGGAAGCCCCGCACCGGAGGAAGCGGAGGGAATCGCCCGGCGGGTGCGGACAGCCCGGACGGACGTTCTGCTGGTGGCCTACGGCGCGCCAGCGCAGGAGTTGTGGCTGGCCCGCAACCTGGCCCGCACCGGCGCGGCAGTAGGCGTCGGCGTCGGCGGGGCCTTCGACTACATCGCCGGCGTCGTCCCCCGTGCCCCCGCCTGGGTCCGACGCATCGGCTTCGAATGGCTCTATCGGCTGCTCCGCCAGCCCTGGCGCTGGCGACGCCAGCTTGTCCTGCCCCACTACGCCCTCCTGGTCCTCCTCCGCCGATAGGACTACAGCGGCTGTCCACCTGAAACGCCAAACGTCAAACGTCAAACGTCAGGCGTCAGGCGATCCTGATCTATGGTTGCAAATCTGTTACAATTTTATTGCAATTTCCCAACCCTTGTTGACACAGGGAGAATGTTTCGGGTATACTGAAATTTGAGAAAAATCCAGCCGCGCAAGTCCTATGTGATGAAATGAGGAAAATCCGATGAGACATCTCTCTCTCCCCATCCTTTCCGCACTGGGTCTGGTGGCCCTGATGGTTGCTTCCTCCACCCCCACCGCCGCCGAATCTGCCCAGATCACCCCCCTCCCCCCGGTCCAGAACCCCGACGGGCGGGCAGGGGCCTGCTTCTCCTACTACCCCAACACACCGCCCGACCCTCACCCCTATCTCCCCCTTGTCCTCAACGCCGGCTCCCGCTGGGACCGCTTCGACTTTATCTGGCCCAACATCGAACCCAAGAACGACCAGTGGAACTTTTCCGCCTACGACGCGCTGGTGAACGACCTGCACGGCGCCGGGATGAACATCGTCGGCATCCTCCTCTGGACCCCCGACTGGGCCGCCACAAAGGGGATGGCTGCCCTCTCCCTGCCCGACCTCCAGCAACGCCCCCCGGGCTGGTACGCGCCCGTCCCCCGCTCCGTCACGATGGGAGAAGCAGCCGTCAGCGCCTGGTCCTCCCCGCCCCAGGGGCTGTACCTGCCCTGGAACGATCCGGGCAACTTCTGGGGGAACTATGTCTACACCGTTGTCTCCCGTTACAAGGACCGCGTGACCCACTGGGAGATGTGGAATGAGCCGGAGTGGAACTATTTCTGGACCGGCACCTCGACCGATTACGCCCAGCTCCTCAAGGTGGGCTACCAGGCCACCAAAGCAGCCTGCCCCAATTGCACCGTCCTTTTCGGGGGGTTGCATTACTGGGCCAACCCCAGCTTCTACCGCTGGGTCCTGAACACCCTCAAGAGCGACCCGAACGCGCCCGCGAACAATTACTACTTCGATGTCATGTCGGTCCACCTCTACAGTCGCTCTTCCAATGCGTACGATATCGTCAATACCATCCGCTCCGGAATGCGGGAGTTCGTCCCCGACCACCCCATCTGGCTCACGGAGACCGGCGTGCCGGTATGGAACGACAGCTCAGTGGACCCTGACCCCACCAGGTATGACTATGCTGCCACGCAGGAAGAAGCCGCTGCCTACGTGATCCAATCCTATGCCGAGGCTTGGGCCTCCGGTGTGGAGCGGTATTTCTTCTTCCGCACCAACGACGCCGATATGTCCGAGTACTTCGGCCTGATCCGCAACAACCTCTCCTTCCGCCCCGCCTACGTCGCCTACCAGGTGGCGACCACATATATGGTATCTCCGACAATGGCGACCCGCGTAACTTATACGAACGGCACGCGGCGGGTGACGCTGTGGGGAACGCCGCGCGGGAAGCTCAGCGTGCTGTGGAACACCACCCCGTCCACCCTGACCTTCGGCTACCCGGCGATCCTTCCCACCGCCACGCTGGTGGACCGGTGGGGGGTCACCCGGACCATCACCGCAACGAACGGCGTCTATACCCTTACCCTGCCGGGGGCTACCGCCAATCTGGTTAAAGACCCCAATGACTACATCATCGGCGGGGAGCCGTATCTGGTGATCGAGGCGGACACGACTCCGCCGACCACAGCCACGGTTCAGCCCCTTCCCACCATCACTTACTCCTACACCGTCCTCATCACCGCCACCGCCACCGACGGAGAGACGGGGATCTGGGGGTATCAACTGCAGGTCCGGGAAGAGGGGAGCAGCAACTGGAGCACGCAGCCCGGCATCCAATCCTCGCCGATCCGGTTCACCGGCGCGGAGCATGGTCGGAGCTACTGCTTCCGGGCGCGGGCGTGGGACCGGGCGGGGAACATCGGGGGATGGTCAGATGGGGCACAATGCACCACTATTGCCCTGACCCGGCAGGTCTACCTGGAGACGGGGCCGATCTTCGGAGACGGGGATGAGGATGGGGTGCAGGGCACCGGAGAGGTGACGGTGACCTCCCATCTCCGGCTGGTGGACGGAGCAGGGATGGATGTGGTCACCCCAACCACGGGAGTTTCGTGGACGTTCACTGCCACTCTGGCGGCGGGCGACTACACCCTGATCGTGACGCCTGAGGGCTGGTACTCCCCGCCTCCGGGGTGGTTGCCCGCGCGACGGTCGGTTCACGTCGAAGCGGGGGAGGGAACGCAGGAGATATGGCTGGATGGTGTGGGGTTGTTCCCCCACGTCGCCAGCATCCACCTGCCGGCGGTTATGAGCCATTATTATTGAGTTTCGTTAATTAAAAGGAACAATTACAATTCCAGTCCGGTATATTGGAAGAACGCGTGCAGCAGCTGTGTCTGCTTACGTGTGCCCTCTAGCGAAGTGGTGACCGCGCGGTGCAGGTCGTTGACGTCCTCAGGAATGAA
>JBDOIF010000168.1:0-1436 GCA_041082215.1 Anaerolineae bacterium | reverse complement strand
CTCCATATTGCGTATTTCGTTCTACACGTCTACTGGCCATTCGGGTGCCCCGCATTCGGGACACTGGATTTCAAAGAAGGTCAGCCACTTCAGGATTTCCCGGTGCAGGGACGGGTCGTCCAGGTCGCGGCCAGCCAGGGCAACCTGAGGGCCCCGGTAGCGGTCCAGGACGAAGACCAGCGGTTCCTTCCCGACCGGAGCGGGCAGGAGCGCGGCGTAGGACTGCCGGACGGCGCCCTCCGGGTCGGCCAGAACGGGGAAAGGGAGTTCCTTCGCCTGCTCCAAGACGGCCTCTGCGTCCGGGCCGGTGAGAATGACCAGCACCTGTGCGGCCTGCTCCTCGTACTCCCGCCGGTGGGCGACGAAGTTTTCCAGCGCCGCCCGGCATTCGGGACAGTCCAGGCCGGGAAGGAAGAGGAGCACCAGGTTCTGGCGCCCGTGGTAATCGGAAGGGTCGACCAGCCCTCCCTGAGCGGAAGGGAGCCGGAAGCCCGGCGCAGGCTGGTCGCGCCGCAGGTGGGAAAAGCGAAACCATTCCATAGCGTGCTCCGTGTTGCGTATTTCGTGTTGCGTGTTGCGTATTGCGTGTTGCGTATTGCGTTGAGCCGGGGCCGGACACCTGCTCACGTTTCACGTTTCACGTTTCACGCTTCACGTTTCACTATACTGCGGCCGTTGCGGGGCGCCGGCGCTCCACCACCAGCCCCAGGACGTTCTCCCAGCCCAGGGTGGCGATGACGTTGACCAGGAAGGCCAGGAAGCCCAGGGCCATCAGGACGCCGCCCACCCAGGCGACGTTCAGGAACGGCTGGTAGGGATTGGGTTGCGGGTAGAGCATCCGCCGCAGCATCCCCTGGGAGCCTGCCATCCCCATCACGTAGGTCATCAGCACCGAACCGACGGTCCAGAGCCAGAAGTGGGCCAGGGTGAGGGCCCGGCTGCGGATTTCCTTCCCCGTCAGCATCGGCACCAGCGCGTAGATGACGGCGAAGAGGAGCATGCTCAGGCCCGTCAGCAGCATCGTGTGGGCGTGGGTCATGATGACCCACTGGGTGTTGTGAAGCACCACGTTGAGGCCGACGTTGGCCTGCGTCAGCCCCGCCGCGCCGCCGATAATGAAACCGAAGATGGAGCCCAGGATGAACAGCAGCGGCGGCGTGATTTTCACCGGTCGGGCCTTCCAGATGGTCATCAGCGAGGCGAAGACCGTCAGCCCCATGGTGAAGAACTCGCCCCAGGTGATGATCTGGCCCGAAAGGAGCCGCATCCAGAACGGCTGCACCTGGTCACCCAGCAGGTGGTGGCTCCACACGCCCAGGGAGACCAGAAGGTCCACCATAATGACCGTCCGCACCACCGACTCGCCGTAGAGCCGCCGGCCCACCAGCAGCGGGATGAGCAGGTACCAGACCCCGGCGGTGTAGATGAGGACATTC
>JBDOIF010000155.1:0-1519 GCA_041082215.1 Anaerolineae bacterium | reverse complement strand
GGCAGGGTCAGCCAGCGGGCGATCAGGTCGGTGACCAGGGGTGGGGTGGGGTAGTACCCCAGTTTCTCGATGGCTGCGATACGCATTCTGTACCTCCTGTGTCTGGCCCGGCGGAGGTACAGAATGCGCCCCCGGCGGGGGCAGCAGACGTACCCCCACCGGGGTGTTTCTGAGAGTTGTCTAGATGGTTTCGATCTCCCCGGACTGGATCAGGCTCTGCACCAGTTCGATCCATCGCGGGTCGTTGACGATGGCATGGCCGGCGGCTATATCTCCGCCATAAGTCAGATGGCGGATCAGCCTTTGCTCGACTCCTTTCCGGTACAGCACTGCTCCCCACTCCGGGAGCACCGGGATAGGGAGCACGCTGTCCAGGCGGTGGGCGAATGCGGCCAGCAGGTCATCTGTCTGTTTCAGGTGAGTCCCGGGGACCACCAGGTATGCGACATCCTCGCCCCCGGCGTTGATGGCCCGGCGGTCGAGGATGACCATCCGGTAGTCCCCGGTGTCGGCCAGGACGGGGGTGGAGTAAGAGACATAGTTGCCGGTCGGGACGCCGGTCAGGAAACTTTCGCCTTCGATGTAGACCGGCTTCCTGCCGCCTCCCTGGTGCAGCGTGGCCCAGATGGAGCGGATGGCCGACTTGTTGCCCACGATGTGGAGGTAGACTACTTCCCCCCTATCCAGGGCATAGCCGACCAGGGGGACGCTCACCTCCCGGTTGTTGACCCGCGCCGTCTTGAACACATTTTCCCAGGGATAGGGAAGGGAGTCGCGCCGATAAAGCCTGGTCGGGAAGATGGGGATTCCCTGCCGGGCCAGGTCCGCGCGGATGCAGTCCATTATCTGTGACCCGTTTCGCGCTTCGTCCAGGGTCGGACGGAGATGCACCGGTTCGCCTCCGTCGTCGGCGTGGAGGGTCACCAGGCCGGTAACGGTGTCCCAGACGGCATAGCCGGTCTGGGGGATTTGCGGTTCTGGCAGGGGGGTGTTGTCAGGAATGACCAGGCGGTAGAGGGGAGCGAAGGGCCAGAGGCCATCCGTATCGGCTCCCCACAACGGTTCTGCAAGTCCCCAGGGGGTTTTGACCAGGAGTCGGTTGTTTGCCCATTCCCGGTCTATTGGGCCCCCTGGAAGGCAGGGAAGGCCGGGGATAGGGTTGCTGGGGTTGCAGATGATGGTCCCCAGCCGCTCCAGGGCCGTGGGCAGCCACTGGAGTTCTTCTGCCCGGTAGTCCTCGTAGAGCAGTTGCATGTCTGTCATTTTCACCTCTCTCTATAGTGTCTGGGCCGGGTTACGCCCGGCGGTCGTCCCCGTCAGCCCGGGGACACGGCTTTGTTCAGTTGTAATAGCATCACCTCCCTGGGATTGGGATTTGTCATCACGTTGCCCCATTACGTCACAGGTCATACGTGAGGCGTCACGGTGTGGGGCCTCTCGTTCCGGCAATAACGCCGGCAGTGAGAATGGGGGTCAAAAACCAGAATAAATGCGGTTGTTGTCAAACAGAGCCTGGATG
>JBDOIF010000134.1:0-1886 GCA_041082215.1 Anaerolineae bacterium | reverse complement strand
GCCGCTCCATGCAGTGGCGTTTGGCTTTGGGGATGTCCGGCTGGGAGGATTTATCGGCCTGATCCTGGGATTCCCGGCAGTGTTGACGGCGCTGTTTATTACCGTTCTGACAGGGGGTCTGTTCGGTTCGATCTATTGGTTGGTGCGGGCGGTCATTCTGCGACGCTATTCCCTCTTTACCGCGATTCCGTACGGTCCTTTCCTGGTCCTGGGGGCGATGGTGGTCATGTTCTGGGGCGGATGATCCGTCAGCGAGGGGCTTGCTACGGCAGGCGCGCCTAGTCTTGCGTGTCGCACACAGCCCTTCAAGAGGGCAAACTGCCGTGTCAAATCAAATGATAATGTTACCGAGAGGAGTTGTTCAGTCAAATGATAATGTTACCGGACGTGTCGTTCTCCTTTCTTCCGTTTTGCGTGAAGGGACGACCACCGGAGATGGCAGGTGGTCATCGCTATCGAGCGAGCTGGCGGCAGACATCAAGGTGAGTCGGACATCCTCGGTCGTCCCAGGGGCAGCGCCGGGCAGGGAGGAGATATAGTCGATCAAGTCGTAGATCTCCCGCCGCAGTTGGCGAGGGTTGGTCTGGTTCCGCAGGGCCTCCAGTCGTTGCCGTTGGGCGGGAGAGATGGCCTCGCTGTCGCACAGACGGTCGAAGGGGGTGCGGGCCCGGTCGTAGCGACGCTTCAGGTGCGCAGGATGACCTTCGGGCTGCCCCCAGCTCTTGTCGGACAGGTGCATCACCGGCTGGAAGAGGTTGTAGTAGAGCCACATCTTGTCGTAGAGGAGGTTGATAGCCAATGTCTGGGCGACGGTATCGTAGCGGTCATAGCCCAGGTAGGCGCGGACCAGGGTAGAGTTCTTCTGTTCGACAAAGCGGTTGTCGTTCTTGTGGTATGGTCGGCTGCGGGAGATGAGCACCTTCGGCTCGAGGCTGTTCCAGAAGCGCAGCAGGTGATGATTGAAGAACTCACTGCCGTTGTCGGGGTGGATCTCACGGACAGGGAAGGGGAGACGGGCCAGAATGCGCTGGAATCCATCAGCCATGACCAGATAACTTCGGCCCAACACGGCCACCCGTTCGCTCCAGCCGGTAGCGACATCGACCATCTGGATGGTACAGACATACTCCCCGGAGGCACTCGGTCCCCCGTGGTGGACCAGATCGGTCTCGAAATGGCCCACTTCTTGCTCTTGCCAGGAGATACGCTTCATCGGCACCTGACGGATGAGGGGGTGAGCCGGACGGGGCCGGCGACGCCTCAGGCGGGGTTCATCTTGCCGGATGCGGGTCAGGATCCGCCTCACAGTGGATACACTGATCCGTTCCAGTTGTTCCAGCAACCCAGGAGAGGCCTCCAGTTCGCCGTGGGCCGCCAGGTGCCGGGCCAGCCAAGGCAAGTTGGGGGTCAACCGCTCGGCGCAGATAAAGTCGCTGCTCTCGGCGATGACCCGCAGCGCATCGTCCACCTCCGGCCCGTAGCTCCGACCTCGCTGCCGACGGCGGGGACGGCGTTCCAAATCGTGGTGCATCAACCGAATGAGACTCTTGCGGTGCAGTTCGGTCACCGCTTCCATCTCGTCCAGGAGCCGACCTCGTTCCCGGCGATTGGCCCCAAGATAGCGCTTCTGCATCATGCGCAGGTACTTCCGTCGTTCATCAATGGACATCTTCTCTTCGATGGACATCGTTCCCTCGGTAACATTATCATTTGAGGGAATGATACCATCTCGGTAACATTTTACATGAGTGAATGCGGGGTCTTGACAAAGCGACCGTCTTCTGTTACAATAATGTGCGGGTGTCAGGTATTCTGATCCGGTTCTTTGACAGACGCAACCAGGCGGTTTGCCTGCGCAGTAGCGCCGATGTTTTGTCGTGAGCGAG
>JBDOIF010000068.1:0-1705 GCA_041082215.1 Anaerolineae bacterium | reverse complement strand
TTTCTGTCTATCAGGTTGCGAACCCCAATCCCCGCTCCCGCAGGCTTACCCATCGTCCCTGGCCGATAATCAGGTGGTCCAGCACCTCGATTCCCAGGAGCTTTCCTGCTGCCACCAGGTCCCGTGTCACCGCCACATCCTCCGGGCTGGGGGAAGGATCGCCGGACGGATGGGTGTGGGCGACAACGATTGCAGCGCAGTTGCGCCGTACCGCCTCGCGGAAGACCTCCCCCACCCGGACCTGGGATTGGTTAAGGCTCCCTTGATAGAGCATTTGGAGGCCAATCACCCGGTTCCGGGTGTTGAGGAGGATGATCCACAACTGTTCCTGCTCTGGCAGAGTCATCCCCATCTCTGCCCAGAGCAGGTCCCACACGTCAGCGGGAGTGGTGATCTGGGGTTTATCGTCCTTCTGGTACTGGCTCAGTCGCCGGCCCAGCTCCAGTCCCGCTTTCAACCGGGCAACAGCAACCTTGCCCAGCCCGGCCTCTTGCAGTTCGTGGAAGCTGGCCCGGGCAAGGGCCGGGAGACTGCCAAAAGTCTCCAGCAGCTTCACGGAAGTCTCCATCTGGCGTCGCCCTCCGATAAGAACGGCCAGGACCTCCGTTGTTGCCACGGCACACTCGCCCAGCCGCTCGATCCGCTGGACCGGCTGCTCCCGGAGGGGGAGGCGATGGAGGAGGGGTTCTTCAAGGTCGAGGTATGAGAGTTGTCTGGGTTTCATTTCCGTCCTCCTGAAGGCAGGGAGGACAAAAATACCCCCGATGGGGGGCGTTTTGTCCCCCCTGTCGGGGGTATGTCTGCTTGTATTTCTTCAGCATCCTTGTCAGGAGGAGGAGGGGTGCAGTGATCTGCACCCCTGCCTCCTCAACTGTGGTCTGGCTAGAAGGGGATCTCTTCCTCTTCCGGCTCTGGCCCGGTTTCTACCTCCCCTTCCCCGTTGGGGCCGGGGGTCTTCCAGGCATTGGCCCAGCGTTCTACCTCTGCCCAGTCAATGCCGTCCAGGGCCTCGTCGCCGATGTAGTCCCGGTCGGGGTCGAAGTCACCATCCCACGTTACCGGAGTGATAGGCGACTTGTTGTTGCCCTTGCCGACAAGTTCGGGATCGCTGGCGAGGACGGTCATCCAGAAGGCATAGCCCGGGGCTTTGCCGTTCGTGGCCTTGCGGACGGCGTTGATAAAGTCCTGGCGAGCGGCCTTGAAACGGCTACCGGCCAAGCCGATGAAGGTCAGCATGATCAGGCCGTGGGCGCCCTCATCGGTCTTGAGGTAGCACAGGACCTGGAGCTTTTTGCGCGCATCGGGCATATAGCCCGGCAAGCGCATGCGCGTCTTGGGATCCACCCAAGCGTCCCGCGTCCGCAGCACCGCGACGGTCAGGTGGTCGGTGTAGTACACGTCGGTCGTGTTGCCTTCGGGGTGATGGAGCACGGCATAGATGCTGTCGGGGATGGGCAGTTTCTGGCTCAGCGGGCAGGCAAAGCCACCTCGCGCCTGGCGCGGCTCCAGCATATCACCCCGGTTGACCCACTGGATGAAGGGATAGCTGGGGAGCAGCTCGTCACCGTGCTGGTATTCTCGCTGCGCCCACCGGGGCGGGGTCTGAGGCCGGGGGGGCTGGGCTGGAGACTGAAGCCGCTGAAGCTGCGGCTGGGCCGATGTCTGGGGTCGGAGCGGCCCGACCTGGCCCTGGGGTCGAAGTTGT
>JBDOIF010000057.1:0-2241 GCA_041082215.1 Anaerolineae bacterium | reverse complement strand
CCGCACAGGGCGGATTGGGATCACCATCGTAGTTCTCCCAGTCGTAGGCAAAATCGCCCGTGGCCGCCGCAGAGGGCATGAAACTCAGCACCATCACATCCTCCATCAGCACCTGTGCCCCGTAGGGGGCAAGCACCGCATTCACCTCAAAAGCATCCGGAGAGTACGGCCCAATCCACCCCTGCGCATGCTTGTTCTCCGTGGCCCTGTCCACCAGGGGCTGCAGGATCGGCGCCAGCTCCGGATCGTACACCACCGGGGGAAGACCGGCCTCCGCCCGCCGACAGTTGATGTTCTCCAGCAGGATCTGGATCACCAGATTCGGGTCGGCCGGCTTCACCCCACCTCCACCTCCCCCTCCCCCGCCACCTCCACCCGGGGCCGGGGGAACCCATTCCTCCCAGTACCCCTCGAAATCGTGCACCCGCCAGTTCCCATCCGCACCACACGCCATCAGAAAGCTGCCGTCCACCAGGTAGCGCGTCTCCTCCAACCTGCCGTCCTGAAACACCGTCGTCTGCGTCACAAACAGCTCGGAAACCACCACCTCCGCTTCCGTCCCCTCCCACCGCACCTCCTTCGGTTCATGCGGGACGGTATGGAAATAGTCGGAGACGATCCCATGCTCGGGCTCGGTGGGCATCACCACCTGGAACTGCTCCAGCCAGAACCCGCTCATCACCTGCTCCAGCAGGCTCACATCCATCCGCTTCCCCGCTTCCGTCCACACCTGCCAGAAGTTCCGGTAGTCGGCCAGGATCTTCTCCTCCACGGTCGGAAGCTCTACCGTAACGGTCACCACCTCCCCCGCCGCAGCGCAACCTCCTCGCTCCAGGAAACATACCCCGGCGCAGAGGCCTCCACCCGCACCCGGCGCCCGCTGCGCACCTCCTCCGCAGAATAGTCCACCGGGGAGGTGTACGCCTGACCATCCACCATCAGCGTCAGCGAGGGAATGCCGGTCGGCGACACCACCACCACCAGCCGGCTCCCCCACTCAAACTCCACCCTGGCCTCCTGCCCATCGGAAACCAGCTCCACCGCCTTCTCCTGAACCCCCAGCGCACACGAGGCCCCTACCACATGAGACCCCACCGCATAGGGACCAAAAGAGGCCCACGAAGAGGGGTCCAGACCGGCCCGACCAGCCACCACCCCATCGACCGTCACCGTCACCGCAGCCGTGGAACGTACCAGAATCCGCCCCTCCTCACGCTCCAGGGCGGGCACCCGCACCTCCAGCGTGGAAACACCCCGCGGAACGGTGATGCTCCCGGAAACGGACCGGTACCCCGGCGCCGCCGCTGTGTAGCGGTATTCCCCCGGCGCCAGCTCCACCTGCCAGGGCGTCTCCCCCCGCAGGGGATCCCCCCTCCGCCGGCACAACCTCCACCTGCACACCCCGGGCCGGATCCAGCGAGTTCACCTGCACGGAAACCGCCCGCTTGCTCCACTTGCCCCCCAGGCTCAGCCCTACCAGCACCGCGGCGATCACCAGAAAAAGGGCCCCCGCCGCGATCATCACCGAAAGGCGAGCCCACCAGGGAACCCTCCGCTCAAAGCGTGGCATCTGCTTCCGCTCTTCCATCGCTTCCTCCTCTTTTTCTCTCTTCAACCACATCTTGATCGATCACCCACCACCCGGGCCTCACCGGGTGGGCGTGGGACTGGGAGCCAGCGTGGGCCAGGCCGTCACCCCCGCGTCGGAGTGACGTTTTCCAGAAGGATAGGCGGACTGCTGCTACCCCGCTGTGTCCCCACCTGCTTATGCCGCTACCCACACCGTATCGTTCCGTACCGCGCAGCTGCCCGCACAGGATGGCACCCCTACCGCCGCGAGAAGGAGGTTCTCCCTGGAAACCAGGAACAGATCCAGGCTGGCTGTGAAGGCGTTCCCTGATACCCGCAGCACCGCCCCCGCGGGGGGTCACACACGCCACAGGATCAGACCGTCGGGCAGGTGGCCGGTCACGCTCACCCGAACCGCTACCTCCAGAGTGTGCCGGCCGGCCACTTTCAATCCCCTGCGGATCGACTCTGGTTGCAAGACACTTGTCGAAAGTCAAGTTCGCTTGAAACGATATACCTTTCAGTATCCCTGCGGATCGACTCTGGTTGCAAGGCCGGCATCTGGTAAGGTTACTGAAGCACTTCACGTCTTTCAGTATCCCCTGCGGATCGACTCTGGTTGCAAGCTCTATGCACGCGGCAACGAGTCATGGGTCGCCGCAACTTTCAGTA
>JBDOIF010000028.1:0-6244 GCA_041082215.1 Anaerolineae bacterium | reverse complement strand
CAGCGATGAACTCGGCGTGCCCCCTGACCTCCAATCCCACCTGACCGTCTTTATCAACAACCGCATCATCCTGGAGGGCCACGTTCCAGAGCATATCGTCGCCGACCTCCTGGCCGCGCCCCCCGACGCCTTTGAGCGCGTCGTCGTCTATCAGGACCGGATGAGCGGAGCGACGGAATACACGGTCTGGGCATTCCGTGGGAAACCGCAGACCTATCCGATAGACACGCCAGTTGGTGAGTACCTGGCCTATCTGCAGGCCCACACGGAACACCTGGAGGCCGCCGCTGCCCCGGATAGCCGCCGTTCTCTCCTGCCACTGGTGCTGACCTCCGGTTTCCTGGACGGCCTCAATCCGTGCGCGTTTGCCGTCCTGCTCTTCTTTATTGCTTTCCTTTTCTCCATTCGCCGCACGGCTTCCGCTATCTGGGCCATGGGCCTGATCTACGTTGCCGCCATATGCCTGGCGTACTTCCTCATCGGCCTGGGGCTGATGCAGGCGGTGACGTTTGCCGGGGAGCATCACCTCATGGCCCGCATCGGCTCCTGGCTGGTCATCGTCCTGGGGCTGATTAACCTCAAAGACTACTTTTTCCCACAACTGCCCATCCATCTGCGGATTCCCACCATTGCCCATGGGACAATTCAGGACTGGCTCCGGCGGGCGACGTTCCCGGCGGCGGCCGTGGGCGGTTTCCTGGTGGGGCTCTGCACTTTTCCCTGCTCTGGCGGCATCTACGTCGCCATTGTCGGCCTGCTGACGGCCAGGACCACCTACTGGCAGGGAGTGGGTTACCTGGGGCTGTATAACCTGATGTTTGTGTCGCCCCTGCTGCTCATCCTGGCCGGAGTGGGCAACCGTCGGGTGATGCACCGCATCCGCCTGGTGGAGCAATCCAGCCGTCGCTGGATTCGCCTGGCTACTGGTCTGGCGATGATTGCCATCGGCGCGGTGATTCTCATCTGGTTCGTGTAAGGAGGAAAATATGACCAAAAAGAGACGCAATTCGGGGCTCCAGCGGTCCAGAAATCGGTCGTGGACATGGGTTGTGCTCGGAGTCATTGGGGTCTTCGGGCTGGTGTTGCTGAATCTGTGGCGGACAGGGGCCTTTGCCAGCCCACCACCCCCATCCCGCAGCGGTGATCCGGCGACGCTGCTCCCTCTGACCCAGGCCGGTCCTCCGCTGCGGGGAGGCCATGACCCGGCGCTGATCCCGGAGCGCCCGCCTGCTCCGCAGCCCGCCCCGGTCGGTCAGCCGGTGTCCCGTCTGGATATGCCGGAGCGGGAGCACGACTTCGGCCGAATATACGCCCGGTGGACCGTCTCCCACATCTTCGCCGTCCAGAATACCGGCACGGCTGATCTGGTCATCACCAATTTGGTGACCTCCTGCAGTTGCACGACGGCGGAACTCTCCAGTACGGTCATCCCGCCCGGCCATCGGGCCGACCTGACAGTGACTTTTGATGCCGACTTCCATCCGGTCAGGGGGCCGGTCACCCGGCTGGTGTGGTTTGCCACCAACGACCCGACCCAGCCCTGGGTGGAGGTCCGGATCACCGCCGACGTGCAGCGATGAAATACCCGCCAAATAGCGGGAGGCTTATCAGGCCAGATGCCTCTTTCGGAGCAACCGATATTGGGGTATCATCCAAGCAGTCAACTGTGAAGGAGATAAAAAAAGGAGGTGAACGATGTGTCCGATGTGCGGTATCTGGTGGAACGGCGGATGGGGCTGGGGGCCCTGGGGGAGCACCCTGGGCATCGTCGGCCTCATCCTGAACCTGCTGCTCTTCCTGGGCTTCCTGGCCCTGCTGGGGCTCGGCATCGCCTGGCTGGTCCGACGGCTGGGCCATGCGCCCGCCGGTAGCGCCGGGCCCGACCCGCTGGAGATTGCCCGCCGACGGCTGGCAGCAGGAGAAATCACAACCGCCGAGTTTGAGGAAATCCGGAACCGGCTTCGCTCCTGAAGCCTCTCCCGGTTTATGACCTGCGCAAGCAGTACTCCTCTCACCGTGGGGCGCGATGGATAGCGAGGTACCAAGAACCTCCGCTTCCCTCGCGCTTCTGCGGTAATTTGAATTGTCTTCCGAACCTATCGGGTGTTAGGCTTACACAGTTCGCGGTCTATTGCACAATGGCTTTGCGGGGGCAGGATGAGGGAAAAGTCTCACAGGATGAACGTACACACTGAAGTGGGGAGCCACGCGGCGCACATTGCCCACGAATCCCATGCCGAACATACCAGCCATACCGCCCATGCTCAACATGTCGGCCACGCCGCCCATGTAGACCACACCGGCCACGAAGAGATGTTCCGTAAGCGGTTCTGGGTGAGCCTGGTCCTCACCGTTCCTGTGCTCCTCTTCAGCCCTTTGCTGCAGGAACGGTTGGGGTTCAGCATCCCGGAGTTCCCCGGTAGCCGCTGGGTTGGCCCGGCTCTTGCTTTTGCCATCTTCTTCTACGGTGGCACCCCATTCATCCGGATGGCCATCCCCGAACTGCGCAACCGTCGTCCCGGGATGATGACCCTTATCTCTCTTGCCATTTCCGTCGCCTTTACCTACAGCCTCTTCGCCCTGATCGGCATCCCCGGCACGGGCTTCTTCTGGGAGATGGCGACCCTGATTGATATTATGCTTCTGGGCCACTGGATTGAGATGAGGAGCGTCCGCCAGGCCTCCGGCGCGTTGAAGGAACTGGCCCAATTGATGCCGGACACCGCTGAGCGGCTTTTGCCCGACGGCACCACTGAGGTTGTGCCCTCCAGTTCCCTGAAAGAAGGCGACCTGGTTCTGGTTCGTCCCGGCACCAGTATCCCTGCAGATGGCGTCGTGGTAGAAGGGAAATCGGACGTCAACCAGGCGATGCTCACCGGGGAATCGCGGCCGGTCCCAAAGGGGCCGGGCAATAAGGTCATCGCCGGCACCATCAACGGTGACGGCAGCCTGCGGGTGCAGGTCGCTGCTACTGGCGAGGCGACAGCCCTGGCGGGGATTATGCGCCTGGTCGCTCAGGCTCAGCAATCCAAATCCAGGACGCAGCTCCTGGCCGACCGGGCTGCCGGGTGGCTCTTCTACATCGCCCTGGGGGTGGCGGCTATCACGGCAGTGCTCTGGACATTAGCGACCGGCTTCAATCTGGACGTGCTGGAGCGGGTGGTAACGGTGCTGGTCATCGCCTGCCCCCATGCACTGGGACTGGCGGTCCCGCTGGTGGTCGCTATCAGCACCTCCATGGGCGCGGCCAACGGCATCCTGGTACGCGACCGGCTGGCACTGGAGGAGGCCCGTGAGGTTGACGTGGTCATCTTTGACAAGACCGGCACGTTGACCACGGGGGAGTTCGGCGTGGTCGCCATGGCGACGGTGAACGGCTGGGACGAGGTCCAGGCTCTGGCACTGGCGGCAGCAGTGGAGGGAGACTCGGAGCATCTCATCGCCCGCGCCGTCCGCCGCAAAGTGGAGGAGTATGGACCGGCGTTGCCCCGGGTGACCGACTTTGAGGCAATCAAAGGGCGTGGTATTCGCGCGATCTACGATAAGAAGACAGTCTACGTCGGTGGGCCACAGTTGCTGGAGATGCTGGATGCGACCCTGCCAGACGAACTGGCGCGCTTCACCGGGGAGATGGGGCGGAAGGGCCGGTCGGTCGTCTATCTGGTGGTGGAAAAGCGGCCGGTGGCGGCCTTCGCCCTGGCCGATACGATTCGTCCAGAGAGCCGCGCAACGGTGGACCGGCTGCTGAAGATGGGCATTGAGGTGGCCATGCTCACCGGCGATAGCCAGGCCGTCGCCCAGGCGGTGGCTGACGAACTGGGCATCCGGACCGTCTTCGCCGAGGTGTTGCCGGAGCACAAGGACCAGAAGATCGTCGAACTACAGCAGCAAGGGAAGCGGGTGGCTATGGTCGGCGACGGGGTGAACGACGCCCCCGCGCTCACCCGCGCCGACATCGGGATCGCCATTGGCAGCGGGACCGACGTCGCCATTGAGTCGGCGGGCATCATCCTGGTGCGCAGTGATCCACGAGACGTGGTCAAGGTCTTCGCCCTGAGCCGTGCCACCTATAAGAAGATGATCCAGAACCTGATCTGGGCCACCGGCTATAACACCGTAGCCCTGCCGCTGGCGGCAGGGGTGCTGGCTCCAGTGGGATTCCTCCTCTCGCCGGCCATCGGGGCGCTTCTGATGTCGCTGAGCACGATGATTGTGGCGGTTAATGCTCAGCTCCTGCGGCGTATGGATTGGGAAGGTACGGAAACCGTAAGGGGCACAAAAAGCGAAGCGAAGAGGCGGTCGTGGAGAATCAGGACGCGCACCATGGGGGCATCCGCCGCCAGCCCAGTTCCTGAGATTCCACTTGCATTTGAAAAGGAGGAAGGTAAAATGGTTAAAGACCCTGTCTGTGGAATGATGGTTGATGAAAAACACGCGGCAGCCCAATCGGAATACAGAGGGAAAACGTACTACTTCTGCTCCCAGGGCTGCAAAAAGGCCTTTGACAGGGACCCCGAAAAGTACGTGCGGGCCGAAGGCGAAGGGAAAGCCAAGCACCCTCATCATTAGCCATACCAGAAGTGTGGCAGGAGGCAATCCAGCGATGCCGCAGGAGGTCATCGTCTATACCCAACATGGCTGAGTCTTCTGCGACCGGGTGAAAGAGTTTCTTTCCCAAAAGGGGATTGACTTCAGGGAACGCGACATCTCCGATCCGGAGGCCCTGCGAGAGTTGACCGAGGGGTTGGGGCTCTTCACCACACCGGTGGTCCTGGTGGGCAGCGAAGCGGTTGTGGGCTTTGATAGAAACCGCCTGGAACAGGTTTTGGGCCTCAGGTAGGGCGCGAGGCCGTGGAGAGACGGTGACCGGGAAAATTCGCGTCCTTCTGGCCGATGACCACGCCGTGGTCCGGCAGGGAATCCGCCGCTTTCTGGAGGAGGCCGACGACATTGAGGTGGTGGCTGAGGCTGGAGACGGCCGGGAAGCGCTGGAAAAAGTGCGGGAGCACCGGCCCGATGTGGCTGTCCTGGACATCCGGATGCCAGAAATGACCGGCGTGGAGGCAACCCGCCGGATCAAAGAGCGATTCACGGAGGTCAGGGTCCTCATCCTCACCGCCTACGATGACGACCCCTACATCTTTGCCCTGCTTCGGGCCGGGGCCGACGGCTACGTCCTTAAGACGGCCAGCGGCGACGAACTGATCCAGGCGGTACGGGCGGTCTATCGGGGGCAATCGGCCCTCAGCCCGGAAGTCGCCACCAAAGTGGTGCAGCAGACGGTCACCGGCAAGCCGGCCACGGCTGCTGAACAGGTGGAACCGCTCACGCCGCGCGAACTGGATGTGCTGCGGCTGGCCGCCCGCGGCCTGACCAACCGGGCCATCGGCCACGAACTGGGCATCAGCCACCGCACCGTCCAGGGATACCTGGCCAGTATCTACAGCAAACTGGGCGTCAGCAGCCGTACCGAAGCGGTCACCGAGGCCATCCGCCGGGGCTGGATTGTGATTGAGTGAGGGAGTGTCCGGTGCGTCGCTGGTTTCGTACCCTCCAGGCCCAACTGTTCCTCTGGGCGGTCCTCCCTCTCACCTTTGCCCTCCTGGCCGTCGCCTTCACCGGAGTTTACGCCCATCAGCGAGCCATGCGGGATTTCGTCGCCGGACGGGACCTGGCGCTGGCCCGGCTGGCGGCGCGCATCGTGGAGGACGGCCTGGCCCACGGGACCATCGGGCCCGACGGAAGCGGGCTGACCATCTGGCTTCCCCCCATCCTCAGCGGCGGGACAGAGCCAGCGCGCCTGTTCGTGATGGACGAGCAGGCCCATGTCCTTTTCCACTCTGACCCCACCCTGGTCGGTGCTGACCTCTCTGGCGTTGCCGACTGGACTGCGGCCCTCTCCGGTACGGAGGGGGTCATTCTTTCTCAACGGGAGGAGGGGCCGGTACTGAGCGCCTTCTCCCCGGTCCGGGGAGCGCCCTGGACGGTGGTGGTGGAAGAGCCGGTGGAGGACCTTCTGGGGCCCATCCTGCGTCTGCCCGCGCTGGCTCCTGCGGTGGCTATGGGGGCAGGGCTCCTTTCCCTTCTGGTTCTCACATTCGGCTGGACAACCATCGTCCGCCCTCTCCGCTCCCTGGCTCAGGCGGCCGAACAGGTTTCCTGGGGGGACGACTCCGCCATCGCCCGACCCGTAGGGGGCGTACAGGAGATTCGTGACCTGCACCAGGCGCTGGCGGAGATGGTG
>JBDOIF010000023.1:0-2426 GCA_041082215.1 Anaerolineae bacterium | reverse complement strand
ACAGGGGGCGATGGGGGCGCGGGGCCAGGCATCGCTACGCCCAAATAGTGCCCCCACCCCCTCCCGTCAGAGGTGAGGAATGGGAAGGGTAGACTGGATTCTCGGTCAACCGCTCTTCTGGGTCGTGGTCATCGCCACTCTGCTGGTTTCCGTCCTGGGCATCCAGCGGGCCGGTGCGGTGCTGGCCGCACACCAGGCGGCGCTGGTGGCGGGACGGGCGGCGCTGGGGCCGGAGCAGGGGTACGCCCAGGCCGGAAACGACCTCAACGCCTGGTGGGGAGTCGCCCCGGAGCAGGCCCACCAGGTCGTGGAGGTGGCGGTCGAACCCCAGCGGCGGTCGGTGCGGGTGGTCATCCGGGGCGCGGTGCGTGCCTTCTTCGGACGTTCCGCCCCGCTGGGGGCCGGGTCCTTCCAGCGCCTGGAGGACTTCTACCCCGGACCGCCGGATGAGTTTGAGTAGAGGAGGCGAAGGTGGAGGACCTGGTTCCGCTGATCCTGGTGCTCCTGCTCCTGGTGTTCCTGTTCGGCGTGGCGATGTTCGTCTCCCACGTCCAGCCGGTGAAGGTGCTGGTGGTGGCGGCGGCCCGCAACTGCGCCCGCGCCGGGGTGGAGACACTGGCCGCAGGCCGGGGGATAGACCAGGCGGTGGTGACGGCGGTAGGGGCGACCGGGCCGGTCGCCCCGACCGCCGAGGGGACAGCCATCAACCCGGCTGGGCTGGCGGTGCGGGCCTACACCGAGGACGTGTGGGGCCGGGGGCGGGTCTTCGTCTGTGAGACGGGCTACAACGTGAGGGTATCCGACGTGCCTTTGATCGGGTGGTTCTACCCCAAAAGCTACGTGCCCCTGCGGGCGCGGGTGGCGCTCTCCATCGAGCCGTACAAGGCCAGATGGGAGGAATAGGATGGGTACGGTGAAGCGGATCCACGTGGAGGAGACCGGTCAGTCCTTCGTCGTGATGTTCCTGGTCGTCCTGCCGGTGCTGCTGCTGGCGCTGGGGGTGGCCTACGACCTGGGGAACGTGGCGGCAGGGGTGACGGTGGCGCAGAACGCGGCGGACCTGGCGGCGCAGGAGGCGGGGAAGCTGGTGGACGTGGATTACGTGGCCCAGTGGGGGGAGGTGCGGCTGAGACCGGAGGCGGCGCTGGTCGCCCAGCAGGTGGCCGACGACCTGACCGGCGGGGCGTTCCAGGTGGACGGGGTGTACGTGGTGGGACGGGACCGGGTGCTGGTGGAGGGACGGGTGAGCATACGGACGCCGTTCCTGCGGACCTTCCTGGGCATCCCCCGCCTGACCCGTCCCGTCCAGGGCGTGGCAGAAGCGGCACACGGGGCGGAGAGGGAGGGAGAATAGGGACGCAGCATACTGCGCCCCCAGATTGCATCGTTTCTCTAGAACCCATCTTGTTGGAGGTAGAAAGATGAAGAAGTTACCATCACTTGTTGCTGGCGCAGTGCTTGCACTGGCTGTGTTGGCCTGTAGGGGAGGAGCGCCTGCAGATCGGATGGAGGCAGCTCAACAACCGCCGGGGTCGGAGGAAACCCCAGTGGTCCAGGTCCAAACAGGGGCTGATTTGAGTGTTGGTGATGCCGAAGCTCCAGTTGCATCGCCGAACACGCCGGAAGAAGTGCTCTCCGCCTACCATAATGCGTTGAAGGACGGGAAATTCGAGGAGGCAGTGAGCCTCTTTTCGGACTTCTCGCTCAATGCAGCAGGAGTCAGCCGGGATGATATCGTCCTGGTGCTGGAAAAGGCTGTTTTCGAGCGGGACTGGAGGCTGAAGGAATATCGCATCGTGGATGTCAACGAACGGGCGGATTTGGGGATAGCAGTGGCTCGCATATGGACACGGGAGTCATGGAAGGAGAACGGCCAGTTGCAGGAAGGCACATACGACTTGCAATGGGTATTGGCTCATCTGGATGATGACAGGTGGGTCATCAATTATTCAAACTTTGTAGATATATACGAATGCGATATACCAACCCAAGAGCATGAGGGCCTGGCGATTCGCCCATGGATTATCACGCGTACCCTTGATAGGACGCGGGTGGTCTTTGAGGCCACCAATCTTTCCCAACGGATAGCCCGCTGGGGGTGGGTCCCCACGGAGCCAGCCAGGCTGACCACCAGTGCTGGAATCTACTCTCTCCACAACGCAGGGCTGAAGATTCTACCGGGTAGAACCTATCCGGATGCCTACTTTGAGTTTGGTCAGTGGGTAGAGGGAGAGCCGCTGGCTCTCATGATGGGGGAGTGGGTCTGGCTCAACGATAACGGTCTGCCCGACAACGACCCCTCGTGGTCCTACGAATTCGAGCTGGAGGGCAAGTGTACACGTCGGTCAGCCGCCGATGATAGGTAGAGCCTGGAGGTAGCATATCTGCAGAAAGCCCACGCCGAGGTCAACTTGCGTTTTCCGATA
>JBDOIF010000017.1:0-5276 GCA_041082215.1 Anaerolineae bacterium | reverse complement strand
CCGTTCAAAGAGCGTCTCCTATCCCTCCCGCTTCCTGACCGTTGATCTTCCCGCCCTCAGGAAGCGTTCGGGGCGTCACCAGGTTTTTTTGGGGCTACTCAGGCCCCGCGTCACGTTGGTCCCCAGGTTGTTACGGTAGGGGTTACCCGTTTGTCCGATATATTACCACGTCCTACAGCGCGTGTCAAGGGGGGTCGGGGAAGAAGCTGGCCGGTTGCAATAACTTGCGAGCCATATCGGGCTATTCCGATGCCGATGCGGTGCAGGTTGCCGTCAATAAGAACAGCATAGTGACCAGGACTGTTTTTCCATCCCGGCCAAGCAAATGATAGCGCGTGGGAAGCTATCCCTCTGGCCCCCGCTATTACCTCCCAGGTGCCATTGTTCAGCGGAGCACCTGTCTCCGGGTCATAATGCGAGGAATACCCCCTTGCCAGCATATCCCGGCTGCGCTCGCGGGCGCTGGCCCGCAGTCCCTCGTCCATCACCAGCGGCCCCACACCCAGCCGTGCCCGCTCCTGGTTGATGGCCTCCAGGATGGCGTTCTCCGCCGCCTCGTCGCCCACCACGATTTCGCCGGACGCAGGCACGGCTGCCCCACCGGAAGTCGCGGTCCCCCCGGAGCCAGAAGCCGGAGTCGCGGGCAGCGATGCCAGCTTCTCCCCGGCAGCCCTGACCGTCGGAGCCACACGCCCCTTCAGCCAGGTCGTCGCCTGTTCCCACAGCGTCCCCTCGTTCCCTGCCCTGCCGGGCAGCGTCAGCACCCAGCCCGGCTCGATGAGGCCCGGATTGACGGCAAGCGAAGGATACCGGTCGGCGTTCAGCTCCACCAGTTCCGCCACGGTGGTGTTGTGCTCGGCGGCGATCCGGCTCAGGCTGTCACCGGGCCGCACCGTGTACGTGCTGCCCAGCGTCCCAATCGCCGAGCCGGGCTGCCGTGACCAGACCACTATTGCCGTTGCCAGTATCAGCAGTATGAGCGTGATTCCCCTTCGCATAGTACTGCGTATTTTACCCCATTTTCACGATTCTTGCAAGTCGGGCGCTCCCTCCCAGGGGACATTCCCATAGCGCGTTTGGATTCCTGGTGGCCAGCCGAACCCGTTGATTCTGCGCTGCCACGAACTCGTCCCAGGTAACAATCGCCGGGACTGACCAAGGCGTTCTGTTTGCTCCTCTTCGGTCCCGGCAAATTCGATAGGTTTGCGGCTGGTCATCCTGGATACTCCTGTCTCAAGTCTGGATCAAATTCCTGGATCAAACTCCTGGATCAAAATAGACACCGCGCCATGGTGATTTTGGTCCAATTTTGAAGCAATGCAAGGAAAAAATTGAGCTGCATTGGGTCATATCGTTCAGCGCGAACCGGCCAGCGGCCTGATCAGGTGCCACAGCTCCCCTTCCTTGCCCCCTGTGAGCTGGCAGATATGGACGACGACCCCGGCGGCGTCCTGCGCCTGCCGGTAGGCCCAGTAGTTCAGTTCGGTCATCAGCCGGTTCAGCGCATCCCGGTTGGGGACGAAGAAGTAGAAGGCTTTGGTGGCCTGGGCATACCGGCTCCACTTGTCCAGCCGCTTCTGGCCGCGGCTTGAGGCCCGCTCCAGCTCGATGTAGAGGCGCTGACCTTCCAGGACGGCCACCAGGTCAATCTCGAACTTCCCACCGCCGGGGAGGGGTAGCGGGTCGGGGAAGAGGTCAATGTGTTCTGCCCCGGCCATTTCCAGGACCAGCCGGGCCTGGAGAGCCAGCATCACCTGCTCTTCGGACTTGTGACGGCGCAGCAGTCGCTCATCCTCCGGCTCTGCTGGCTCCTGGCCGAAGAGAAGGCGATACACGGCCTGGCCCCGGTCGGTCAGACGCAGCAGTTTGGGCGGGCGGCCCGGCGTATCTGCCTTGCCCGATTTCTCTTCGATCAGGCCCTGTTCTCGCAGACGCTCAAAGAGCCGGGACGTTGTCCCGCTTGGATACTCTGCTCCCACCGCCCTGACGACTGACTCCCGCAGCACGTAACCGTGGAGGCCGATGACCCGCAATGCTTCGGCGTCCTGGGCGTAGTCCGGCGAAGCTCGCCAGGCCGCCAGCCAGGTCGGGTCCAACCCTGCCTCCGGGGTCTCTGCTGCTGCTTCAGGTTCCCTGGGCTGCGCCTGCTCCAGCAATCCGACCTGGGTGGGGACGGCCAGCTCCGCCACCCGCAGCCGCAGCCGGGAAGCTTCTTCGCGCAACTGCCACGCCTCTTGCTCCAGCGCCTGGATGCGGGTCCTGGCCCCGGCCAGTTCCGTCGCCAGCCGCTCCGCCTCCCGCCGCAGCTCCAGCGCCTCTTCCTGCCAGCGGTCCCGCTCCTGGGTACAGGCTTCCAGGAGGGCCTCCACGTCGCCGCCGGCGCAGAGGAGTTCCAGGCGGTTGAGCTTGCGGACGCCGGCCTCGACGATCCAGGCCCCCAACTGCTCCGGTGGCCAGTCCACCGCCTCCGGGTGGTCCCGCTTGAGGTCGTTCCACTCCGGGGCCAGGAGCGCGGCGGCGATGGCCCTGAGCTGCTCGACTGCCTGTGCCCGCTGCGTTTCGGCGGCTTCCTTGAGCCGCTGCATCGCCTCCAGTGCGGAGCGGGCCTGGCCCAGTTGGGCCTCCAGGAAGTTAATCCGCATTTCCGTCGTCATTCAGCACTTCCTGCAATCGGGTCAGTGCATCCACGGCGGCCTGGCGCAGGTCGGTCAGCGCAGTGGCCCCCTCCGGCGATGGGGCTCCGACGTAAGCCACGACCGCCTCGGCCCAGGCGGTGTGGGCCTGGGCTGCGGCGGTGACCAGGTTGTGGACCCCGACCATCGGCGGGGGGACGGCGGCCCGCTCTGCCTCCAGTTGCAGCGCGGTGGCCGTTCGTAGCGCCTCTTCAGCCTGCTGCGCCCGGCGGTACAGGTCGCCGGGGGATGGGGCTGGCTGGGGATTGGCCCTGGCCGGCATCAGCCCGTCCAGGCGGCCTTCCAGGTCGGCCAGCCGGTCGGTCCAATCCCCGCACCACTTCAGGTAGTGCAGGATGGCCCGTCGCTGGGGGGAGAGGAGCAGGGGATGGCCGTCGGCGTCCCGTGGGCTGACGGCCAGGCCCACCAGGATCAGCGCCAGCACGGCCAGGGCAGAAGCCACGATGACCAGCAGCCGGCGGGGGAACTCAATTTCCACCGCTCTCCTCCTGGGGTTGCATCCGGGCCAGCACCCGCTCGACGGCCAGGCGGACCTCGGGGTGGATTGAGCCGTTAGGACCGAACAGCACCTCTACCCGCTCTGCCCACGGCGCTTCAGGCCGCTGCCACTCCGGGTTTTCCATCGCGGCCCGAAGCTCCTGCCGTTCCTCGGGGGACAACGCTTCCAGGACGCCGGCCACCAGCCGGTCCAGGGAGGGCAGGAAAGCCGGGTCCAGGACGGGGATGATGGCTCTGGCCCCGATCTCGTTGACCGTGCGGTTTCCGTTGGGGGTTTCCACGTCGCGGCTCTGCGCCCAGCCGGACACCACCACCTGGCGGCCCTCGACCAGGTGTTCCAGCAGGGGGATGAAGCGCTCGCCGTAGGCGATGACGGAGTAGAAGTCGTGGGAGGCCGGTTTCTTGCGCGGCAGGTCGGGGGCGCGGGGGATGGCGATGCGGAAGGTAATCTTGGGCCTGCCGGAGCGGGTGGAGAAGAACTCCGCATCACCCACCAGCCGGCCCACAACGGTGACGGCATTGAGCGTGACGCCGGGAAGAGACAGCTCGTTGTCTTCCGGGATGTCTGAACTCATTACCAGGAACCTCCTTCCAGAATCTGGTCGGCCAGCACGTCAGTGACGACGCGGCGGGAGACCAGGCCCGACCCGTTCAGAGCGGCAGCCAGGCGCTCGACTGTTGCCTGGTCGGCCCCGGCCCGTCGGGCCAGCCGGACCACTTCGGTGGCCAGGTCGAGGGTCAGGTTGCGGGTGCGGACCTGCCCCACGACGGTGATCAGGGGTTGCTGGTGGAGGGGGGCATTGGGGTCGTAGGTGACGAAGGGGGGCAGGTTGCCCTGGACCACGACGGTGGGGAAGACCAGGCCGTTGGTGGAGCGCACGGCCAGGGTGATGGCGTAGCCCCAGGGGGACCCTTCGCCGCCGATCCGCACCCGCTGGGGTGGGCGGGAGACCCGCCCGCTGAGGATGACGTAGTTGGAACTCATCCGGTTCACTCCTCCGTAGCACATATGCAGCAGTCGTTGCACCGGCCACAGCGAGGGCAGACGGATTCTGCCGGAAACACCTGCCAGCAACCCGGACAGGTCACCGTCTTCACTGCTGCAGTGTGGCGGCCCTTCGATGGCCTGTCAGGGGCGGGGATGCCGGCCTGAAGCCGGGCGACGACAAGGGCGGCGGGGTCCCGAATCCCCTGCCCCAGACGCGCATACTCAACCCAGCGACGCACCTGCTCGGGGTCGCATTCGGCTGCCAGCCGGCCCGCCACGTCAGGCGCAACGCCGAGGTCGGTCAGCGCCTGAATACTGGCAAAAATTGCCATTGGATCACCACCACCATCCATTTGGTTGTTTGTTTGTTTTTGTTTTGTTAGTTTAATTTCTCTACCAGTCACTGGTTTACTTTCTCTACCAGTGACTGGTTTAATTTCTCTACCAGTCGCCTCAGCGACTGGGGCAAATTTTGCCTCCTGTTCTTCCAGGTCCACTTCGTAGTCCCGATTCAACCGGTAGGCATAGACTGGCTTGCCCCGGACCGTGCCGACCTGTTCCCGAAGGAGGATGCCCTTGTCCAGGCATTCTTTCAGGGCATCCCGGACTGTTCGGCGGGAGAGTCCTGCCCTGGTCTCAAACTGAGAGTAGCTGATGCGGTCCTGCCCGCGCCGCTGGCCATCGGCTGTTGCCCATCCCCAGGTCTGCCGGATGGCGACGCACAGCACCTTCCAGGCGCTGGGCGAGAGGGCAGGCATAATCGTATCGAAGACGGCATTGTGGATGGGGAACCATCCTTCAGCATCGAACGGTCTGATCTTTGCCATTTCCGTTTCCCCTTTCTGCAAACCCCAGAATCCTCTCCACCTGCTCGAAGGCATTGAGCGCCACGCACCGCCGCAGCTGGTGGCCCTGGCCGGTGGCAATCACCTGCTTCAAACGTTTCACAGTTCGCTCCGTAGCCAGCCAGGTCCGCTCTGCATCCAGCCCCAGTAGTAGCGCCAGGGCTGCCTGGGGCTCTTGTTCGAACAGCCAGTCGAGCGCCTGAGGCCCGCCGCCGTCCAGCGCGTCCTTGATCGCCTCCCGGATGGCGGCGA
>JBDOIF010000014.1:0-73972 GCA_041082215.1 Anaerolineae bacterium | reverse complement strand
CTCCCCCACCCGGAACCGCTCGATGAGGAGAAATCCGGCGGCGCAGACCAGCATCAGCAGGGTGGACATCGCCAGCGCCTGCCCGTAGTTGGTCACCCCCGGCTGGCCCAGCAGCCGGTAGATGGCGACGGGCATGGTGGGGAACTGAGGGCGGACCAGGAGGGAGGTGGCGCCGAACTCGCCCATCGAGACGGTGAAGGCAAAGACCGCCCCCACCCCCATCGCCCGCGCCACGATGGGCAGGTCAATCTCCCGGAAGACCTGCCAGGGGGAGGCTCCCAGCACTGCCGCCGCCTCCCGCAGGTGGGGGTGGATGGAGCGAAGCGCCGGCAGCACGGAGCGGACGACGAAGGGGAGGGCCACCAGGGTGTGGGCCAGCACGATCAGCACCGGTGATGTGCGCAGGTTGAGCGGCGGTTCGTCCAGAGCGACGATGTAGCCCAACCCCAGCGTCACGGCCGAGGTGCCGAGGGGCAGCATAAAGAGGGGGTCCATCAGCCGGGCCAGGTAGGGGCGCCATGGAGTTGCGCTTCTGCCAGCTGTACCCCCCCGGCCACCGGCGATCGTCACCGCCACCATCATCCCCAGCATCACCGAAAGCCCCATTGTCGCCAGGGCGAAGAGGAGGGAGTTGCGTACGGCGGCGATGGGGGGGACGTAGAAGATGGATCGCCGGGGGTTGGTGAAGAGCGCCCGATAATGGGCCAGCCCGCTGACCTCCCCCACCGTCAGCGAGCGTTCGGCCAGGGCGGCCAGGGGGGCCAGCAGGAGGAGGAGCAGGGGGATGAGGGCCGCCGCCAGCACCGCCCACTCCCCGGCCCGGGGACGCCGCTGTGTCACCCGCCGGGGCCGCAGGGTCTGGGGCACCGCCAGACCTGTCTGGATGCGGGTGTAGGCGGTCATCAGGCCAAACGTGACCAGGATCTGAACCAGCGCCAGCGCTGCCGCCAGCGGAAGGTTGGGCAGATAGACGGTGCGGTAGTAAATCTCCACCTCCAGAGTGGCGTAGTGGCCCCCGCCCAGGATCAATATCACGCCGAAGCTGGTGAAGCAGAAGATGAAAGTGAGGAGGGCGGCAGCGCCGAGGGAGGGGCCCAGGAGCGGCAGCGTCACCTCGCGGAAGGCCCTCAACCGGCTCGCCCCCAGCACCCGTGCCGCTTCCGCCAGCGAGGGGTCCAGGTTAGCCCACAGGGTCCCCACCATCCGCACCACCAGCACTGCGTTGTAAAAGACATGGGCCACGAGGATCGCTGCCAGCGTTCCCTGAAGGTCGAGCGGGGGGCGATCCAGCCCCAGGAGCCGCATCAGCGTCAGGTTGAGCCAGCCGCGGGGGCCGAGCAACGCGGTGAAGGCCACCGCCACCACCACGGTGGGGAGGACGAAGGGGACGGTGATGAGGGCCTCCAGCACCGACCGGGAGGGGAAGCGGTAGCGGGCGAAGACGTAGGCCCCCGGTAGCCCCAGGGCCACCGTCAGCAGCGTGGAGAGGGCCGCCTGCCAGACGGTGAACCAGAGCGTCTTCAGGTAGTAGGGGCTGCTCACCAGCCGGGCCAGGGACGTCAGGTCCAGCCGGCCCTGGGGGGCCAGGGAGAGGGCCAGAATGGAGGCGAGGGGGTAGAAGTAGAAGAGGAGAAGGAAGACGAGGGGCAGGAGAGCAAGTGAAAGGTAAGCCAGTGGCAAGTGGGCAAGGGGAAGGCGCAGAAGCCCGCCCACCTGCCCACTTGCCCCCTTACGCTGGCTCACCGCAACACCGTCTCCGTCCACTGCTCGACCCATGCCTCCCGGTTGGCCTGGATGTCGGCCGGGGCGACGAAGGCCGGGTTCTCCGGGATGATGGCGAAGCGGGCGAAGACGTCCGGGAGCGCGGCGTTCTCGTTGGCCGGGAACATAAACATATGGAGCGGGATGTCCTCCTGGAAGGTCTTATCCAGCATGAAGTCAATCCACGCCTCCGCCAGGTCCCGGTTTCGGGTGCCTTTGAGGACGCCGACGAACTCGATCTGGCGGAAGCAGCTACCGTCGCCGACCACGACCCCCGTCGGCGCCTCTTCGAACTCCTCGCCGGAGAAGTAGACCTCGACCGGCGGGCTGGAGGCGTAGCTGACGACGATGGGCCGGTTGCCGTCGGAGGCGTAGGTGAAGTGTCCCCAATAGGCATCCTCCCAGCCGTCGGTCACCAGAACGTCATTGTCCCGCAGCTCGGCCCAGTAGTCCAGCCAGGTGTAGCCCCCCGTCAGGCCGAAGTGGCCGATGGTGGCGAGCATAAAGGCCAGGCCGGGGGAGGAGGAGGCCGGGTTTTCGACCACCGTCAGCCCCCTGTACTCCGGCTTCACCAGGTCCTCCAGGTTCTGTGGGGGTTCCAGCCCCTGCTCGGCGAACCACCCTTTGTCGTAGTTCAGACAGACATCGCCGTAGTCCACCGGCAGGAGGTAGTGATCAGGGTCAAGCTCCAGGTGGTCGGGGATCTGGGCCAGGAGGGGCGAGTTGTAGGCTTCCAGGATCCCCCCTTCCAGTGCCCGGCTCATCAGCGTGTTGTCCACCCCGTAGATGACGTCGGCCAGAGGGTTCTCGGCGCTGAGGATGGCCTGGTTCAGCATCAACCCCGCGTCGCCCGACTTGAGGATCTCCACGTGGGCGTTGTTGGCCTCTTCGAAGGCGGAGATGGTCTCCTCGCTGATGTCGAAGCTATCGTGGGTCATCACTGTGAGCGTGCGCGGTCCGGTCGGCGTCGGCGTGGGGGCCGGGGTGGACGGTGCGCAGGCGGCCAGCAACAGGGCCGTCAGGACGAGAGCGACTGTCTGTTTCTTCATCTCCCTTCCTCCTTGAGATTGGATTGATGGATGACGACGCACAGGAGGGTTCCCTCCTGCACGTGCACCCGGGCCTGCCTTCCCAGGAGGACGTTGGAGACGCCCCGGGCGGGGCCAAAGCGGAGGGTTTCGCTGTGGAGGGGCCATCGCAGCCCCTCGGCGGTGATCCCCCTGGCATCGCCTCCCAGGGGGATGAGGGAGACGGAGTCGCCAGGGTTGCCCTCGATGAGGGCTTCGTCGCGGATGAGGAAGGCGGTCTGTGCGCCCTCGATGACCCATATCCGGATCCCCGCCAGCGCAGGGTGGGCAAGGAGGAGGAGGTTGGCAACGGTCTGGTCAATTCGCCCCCCCAGCGCGCCCAGGATGAGGACCTCCTCTGCGCCCTGCCGGGCAGCATAGAGGAGGGCCAGCTCCAGGTCGGTCTCATCCTTGGCGGAGGGGTGGGCGAGAAAGCGGGTGCCGGCCTCCGCCAGTTCTGCCCGCAGCTCCGGCTCCAGCGAGTCCAGGTCCCCGATGACGACGTGGGGGGTGAGGCCGAGGGCGCGGGCATGGGCCGTCCCCCCGTCGGCGGCGACGATCAGGTCGTCGGGACGGATCAGGTGGCGGTGGGCCGCCGGGTTGGGAAACCGGCCGTTGGCGAAGATGACCGCGCGCATAAGAATTGAGCTGCCCTGCCAGCGGGGCAGCTCTACCTCCTTTTCGGGTGCTTCCCTCCCTCCGCTGGCATGACCCAGATCAGGTTCGAGGGGTCGGCGTCGGTGGCCCCTGCCGTGGACGCCCTCTCAGCCCGGCTCGCCCGGACTCCCCCGGGAAGGTATTGGTTTGCGGGTATAGTATACACCAAGGGCTTGAGCTGTCAAATTGCATGGGTGCGGGGGGAGGGGGCCAGGGGGTGGGGTGAGGGCCAGGCAGAGCAATTAGCCTCCAGCACAGGCAGTTACCACATCTTCCAAAAAGGAGTTCCCGTTGACTTCCGGCAGGCTTTCTGATATATTGGGGATGCACTGGAGCGGGTATTTCCTCGCTTCCCTCATCGCAGTCAGCCCCCGCCGGTGGTGAGTTGTTGCCCCCCGCTGCTTTTCCCGCCCGTCGCGAAAGGAGGAAGAGATGACAAGGAGGCGGAAGACCCGCCTGCTGGCGCCGGCCGGGCTGGCTCTGATGACCCTCAGCCTCACCTGCCTCACCCTTCAGGCCCAGGCCTCCGGCAACCCGGCAGACCTGGCCACCTCCCACGCTGATAGCCTGGATGTGGTGGTCAGCGAGATCGCCTGGATGGGGACGATTACTTCCTACAACGATGAGTGGATCGAGCTGTACAACAACACCGATCACGACCTCGATCTGACCGGCTGGCACCTTTTCAGTGAGGACGGAAGCCCGAATATCACGCTGGAAGGGGCCATCCCTGCCGGAGGCCACTTCCTGCTGGAACGGACCGACGACACGACCGTTCCCCCGCTGGCCGATCGGATTTACACCGGCGCACTCGATAATACCGGCGAGGTCCTCACGCTCACCGATCACACCGGCGCGGTAGTGGATGTGGTGGGGCAGCCGGGACAGGGGTGGTTCGCCGGGAACAACTCAACCAAAGCGACGATGGTCCGGCAACCGCTGACGGCGACGGGGACCCTCCCCTCAAGCTGGACCGATGGGCCGGTGGGCGGCACGCCGACCAACTCCATCGTGGACCGGGATGGGGATACCTACGGCTTCTCCCCCAACCTGGATTGGACGGCGGGGGCCGGGCCGGGGTACGAGGCCCGGGATGAGGACTGCAACGACGCCGACGCGGCGATCCACCCTGGAGCTGCCGAGGTCTTCGACTACAAAGATAACGACTGTGACGGAGCGATTGACGAAGGCTTTGTCCTCGGCCCCCTTGACTACGCCGTCTACTTCAACTCCGATACCACAATCCCGGCGATGGGCCCCTCCGCCGGTCCGACCCCAATGGAGGGTGCGCTGATCGGCCTGATCAACGCCGCCACCCAGACCATTGACTGCGCCCTCTACGGGTTCGACCGGCAGAGCGTGCGGGATGCCCTCATTGCCGCCCACAACCGGGGCGTGACGGTCCGGGTTGTGTCAGATGACGAGGCAGCAACCGGCCTCTACTCCCCCACCTACCAGGCCCTCATAGCCGCCGGCATCCCCGTCGTCACCGACCCTTACGTCTCCTACCTCCAGCACAACAAGTTCGCCATCTTCGACCGGCGGACGGTGTGGACCGGCTCGACCAACTGGACCGACACCTGCTTCACCTACAACGCCAACAGCTCCATCGTGATCACCTCCGTCCACCTGGCGCTAGCCTACACCACCGAGTTCGAGGAGATGTTCGTGGACCGCCGCTTTGCCCACCAGAAGACTGATAACACTCAGCACGTCTTCACCTACACCAACGGCGTGGTGGAGCTCTATTTCTCGCCGTCGGACGGGGTGGAGAGCCGCGTCGCCGACGTCATCTCGGCTGCCCAGGACTCCATTTATTTTGCGATGTTCTACTGGACCTCCGACCCGCTTGGCACGCTGGTCTATACCAGAGTGGTGACGGGAGGGCTGGAGGTGTGGGGGGTATGGGATGCAGTGGGAGCGGCCAACTCCTACAGCCAGGACGAGCTTCTGTGCTCGGCGGGGGTCCCCCTGAAGGTGGAGAACTTCGGGGGAAAGGTCCATCACAAATTCGCCGTGCTGGACGTGAACGGGAGCGATCCCGTCGTCGTCATGGGCAGCTATAACTGGACGGGCGCCGGGGCCTTCGATAACGATGAGAACACGCTCATTATCCACAACGGTCCGATCGCTGGGGCCTATGCTCAGGAGGCGCAGCGGCTCTACAACGCCCTCCCGGATGCCACCATCTGCGGCCATCACAGCGCCGAATCGGGGCTGGCGGCCTGTGGCGACGGCTTGGATAACGACTACGACGGATACGTGGACCTTGCCGACTGGGATTGCGACGAATCCACAGTAGCGGCGTGCACGGACGGCATAGACAACGACGGCGACGGCCTTATAGATGAGGAAGACGAGCTGGACTGCGGAAGAATCCAGAC
This sequence comes from Anaerolineae bacterium, assembly GCA_041082215.1. Lineage (GTDB taxonomy): Bacteria > Chloroflexota > Anaerolineae > B4-G1 > DUEL01 > JBDOIF01. The sequence goes on along the minus strand of JBDOIF010000014.1, from coordinate 68,103 downwards.
CGTATATCTGCCGCTTGCCCTGCGGGCTGTTCCCTGATGACGGTTTTGCAGTTGCAGGACAAGCTGAAAGCTTGTCCTACAAACCTATATGCCGCGGGCGATACTGGATCGCCTCCGCCAGATGGGCGGTCTCGATCCGCTCGCTCCCGGCCAGGTCGGCGATGGTGCGGGCCAGTTTGAGGATGCGGTGGAAGGCGCGGGCGCTCATCTGAAGCTGTTGCATCGCCGCCCGCATCAGCGCCCGCCCTGCATCATCCAGCCGGCAGACCTCCCGCACCTGGGCCGGTCCCATCTCGGCGTTGCAGGTGAGGTTTGTGCCGGCGAACCTCCGCTGCTGCACCTCCCGAGCCCGCTCCACCCGCTCCCGGATCGCCGCCGACGGCTCCCCCCGTCGGTCGTCGGCGAGCTTTTCGTAGTCCACCCGTGGCACTTCAACATGGATGTCAATCCGGTCCAGGAGCGGCCCGGAGATCCGCTTCTGGTAGCGGACCACCGTCGCCGGGCTGCAGGTACATTCCCGCACCGGGTCCCCCCAGTAGCCGCACGGGCAGGGATTCATCGCCGCGATGAGCATAAAGCGGGCCGGGAAGGAGAGAGTGCCTGTGGAGCGGGCGATGGCGACCAGGCCATCCTCCATTGGCTGGCGGAGCCCCTCCAGGGTGTGGGTGCTGAACTCAGGTAGCTCATCCAGGAAAAGGACCCCCCGGTGGGCCAGGCTGATCTCTCCGGGGCGGGGCCAGTGGCCGCCCCCCACCAGCCCGGCGTGGCTGATGGTGTGGTGAGGGGCGCGGAAGGGCCGGTGGCGGATGAGAGGGGTCTCCGGCGGCAGCAGCCCGGCCACGCTGTAAATCTGGGTCACTTCCAGCGCCTCCTCCAGACCCATCGGAGGGAGGATGGAGGGCACGGAGCGGGCCAGCAGGGTCTTCCCCGCACCGGGGGGGCCGATCATCAGCACGTTATGCCCTCCGGCCGCAGCCACCTCCAGCGCCCGCTTGACGTGCTCCTGCCCTTTGACATCGGCGAAATCGGCCGCGTAGGGGGGCGGGGGAAGGGAGGTCGGGTCCTGCTCCGGACGGTAGGGGGGGATCGGGCGCAGCCCCTGAAGGTGGGCGGCGAGCTGCCCCAGGTCCTCGACCGGCAGCACCTCCACCCCATCAACCAGAGCTGCCTCCGGCGCGTCGGCCGCCGGGACGAAAAGCCGCTTCAGCCCTTCCTGCCGGGCCAGCGCGGCGATGGGAAGGATGCCGGGGATGTGACGGACCGACCCGTCCAGAGACAGTTCCCCCACGAAGAGGGCGTCCTCTGTCGCCTGGGGCCAGGCCTGCTCGGAGGCCAGGAGGATCCCCACGGCAATGGGCAGGTCGTAGGCGGGGCCGGCCTTACGGATGTCGGCCGGGGCCAGGTTGACGGTGATCCGCTTGTGGGGGAAGAGCAGCCCTGAGTTCTTGAGGGCGGCACGGACCCGCTCGCTCGATTCCTTCACGGCGGCGTCGGGCAGGCCGACGATGGTGAGGGATGGGAGGCCGTTAGAGGTATCCACTTCCACCTGGACCAGGACCCCATCCAGGCCCAGGAGGGCGCAGCTTGTGACCTTTGCCAGCATAGTCGGCTCCGATGTTGGGCTTTGGCGAGGGGTAGTTTACCACAAGGGGGGCAGAGGGGCAAGCAGGGATATTCGCGAATTTGCTCTCCATTCATGTTGAAGGTCGGCGGAGTGGATCAGAACCGAATGGCGACGTACGTGCCGAAGATCAGCCAGAAGAGCGCCAGACCCAACCACAGGGCATGGCGGAAGGGCGGCGTCTCCGCACCGGCGGGCCGATGGGTCCAGACGTGATAGACCAGCACCCCCAGGGCGCCGTAGAAGATCAGGTTGCCCACGACGTCGGCGTAGGCGGAATGGCCGCCGACCAGCGGCACGTCGAACGTCGTCGCCCTGGCGGTGAAGGCGAACCATCCCTGACGGGTGCACAGCCCTTCGTAGACCGGCATCACGCCCGCTCCGAGGAGGCCGGTCGCCACCGGCCCCAGCACCGGCCGCCCGTGCTCGGCGATGCGCCAGCCCACGTAGGCCGCCGATGAGACCACCCCGCCCCATCCGAGCAGGTAATAGAGGGGGGAGTCCCCTACAAAGGGGAGCATGGCGGGGTTATGGACCAGCCAGCCTTCGCGCACGTAGGCAGCGTCCATCGGGATTGCCGCCAGTGTGGCGAAGGGCCAGAGCATCAGGAACCACCCGATCCGGCGCTCCCGAAGGACAAGGGCGCCTGCCAGCCACACCGCCAGCATGGCCCCGCTTGTCGCCAGACCCATCCAGCGGCCCAGCCCGCTGAGAAGCAGGCCAGCCGTAGCAACTGCCAGTCCCAACGCAACAACCTGGTCGCTTCGCCTCATCCTGATCCTCCTAACCGTTTCTCCGCGTCCTCTGCGTCTCTGTGGTTTTTCATCCCCTGCATGGACGCAGCGCTCTCATCGGACGGGTGGCACCCAGCGCAGCAGCCAGACGGCCAGGGCCGAATAGGCGAAGATGAAGGCCCCGTTCCCGATCCCGCCCAGGAACCACGCTGGCCACCGTTTCTCCCCCTCCAGGCGGGAGACCAGCAGGCAGATGGTGGCGATGATCAGGAAGAACGAGATGATGACCCACACACTCACGTGGCCGACCAGTGTTGCATTGACATAATGCCAGGCCTGCGCCCGGTACGCCATCTCCTCATACCACGAATGGATCAGCGTTCCACCGAGCGCTATCGCCAGCGTGAGGGCCGGCGTCCCCAGGCGAGGCTTGAGCCGGAGGACAAGGTAGCCGAGCTGGAGGAAGGCGAACCCCCATCCGGCGATGATGTAGTCGGGTGTGTCGAGGATGCGGAAAAAGGCGTAGTCGTACACCAGCGTGTTCACCACCCGCGCGTGGTACCAGTCGGTGGCCAGTTGGGGCAGGTTGCAGGCCAGGGCGAACGTTAATAGCCGGCAAATGAGCCTGTTGCGGGTGACCAGCGCGTAGGCCGTATAGGTCAGCAGCATCTGCCAGGCGATGGCTGAGAAAAGCCACGGGCGCTGAAAGACCAGGCCTGTCAGACTGACTTCGGCGATCGTCAACGCCATTGTGATGCCAATGAGCAGGTCGGTTCGTCGGTCCATCGGGCGCTCCTTTGGAGAAAACGCAGCCAGATTTACGGTAGGATAATACTACAGATGGAATGGAATTGCAAAATCGAATGCCCATAGAGAACCATTATCCCATTGGGCGTATTTCAATTTCGGGGCGGGTGGTCCTCTCGCTCGCCGGCGGATCGCGAATCCCACGAATGGCTCGAATACAGCGAACAGGAGGGATTCCTGCCCCATTCGCGGTATTCGTTTCCATTCGCGCCATTCGTGCTTCCCCAGGTCCGGCCCGGGCCAGGGACATCTTGCCCCCAAACAGACATACACCTCATCCCATTTGTCCACTCCTCCCCGATTGTGGTATAATGAGGCTGGAGCGACCCTGAAACCGAACGCCTCCCATCCACGCGGCGACCTGGAACCGGGTTTGTCCTCCCAGATAAGCAGCCAGGCCCCGTGGCTCCTGTCCATCCCCCCACCGCCGCAGGGTGGGAGCCTCCGTACAAAGAAGGGGTCGGGAACCCCTGAGGAGGCACACGATGATCGAAGTGAAAATTGCAGGTATCCAGGTCAGCCTGATGTCCCAGCACCGGGTCGTGCTGCTCAAGGAGCTGGACGCCGATCGGTATCTGCCCATCTGGATCGGCCCCTATGAGGCGGAGGCGATCAACATCGAACTCCAGAACATCGAAGTGGGACGCCCCCTCACCCACGACCTGCTCAAGAACGTGATCGAGGCACTCGGCGGTGAGGTCCAGTACATCGTCGTCTCCGAGCTCCGGGAAGATACTTTCTACGCCCGCATCGTCATTGATGTGGACGGACGGGAGCTCGACATAGATGCCCGCCCCTCCGACGCAATGGCCCTGGCGGTCCGCGTCGGGGTCCCCATCTACGTCGCCGAGGAGGTGATGGCAGAGGCCGGCATCGTGCCCCAGAAGGACCTGAGCAAAGAGGGCGCCGAGGCCGAAAAGGCGGAACGCTCGGCTTTCGACGATTTTCTCTCCAGCCTGGACATAGACGACCTGCCCATCCACTGACGGACAATGGCCGCCCCCGAGAAGACAGTCCCCCATAACATAGAGGCCGAAGAGGCGGTGCTGGGGGCCCTCCTGATCGATCCGGAGGCCCTCTTTCGCGTCGCCCCCTTCCTCCGCCCGGAGGACTTCTACGTCCAGAGGAACGGCTGGATCTACGAGGCTATCCTGGGCCTCCATGAGCGGCGGGAGCCGGTGGACTTCGTGACCCTGCGCAATGAGCTGGAGGCCCAGGGACTCCTGGAAGAGGTGGGCGGCGCAGCCTACATCGCTCAGCTCATTGACGCGGTCCCCACCGCCATCCACGTCGAGGCCTACGGCCGCATCGTAGAAGAAGCTGCCGTCCGCCGCCGCCTCATCAACGCCGCCAGCGACATCGCTCAACTGGCTTACAAAGAACAGCAGGACATCAACGAGGTGATAGACCAGGCTGAGCAGGCCCTCTTCAGCATCTCTCAGCGCCGCATCACCCGCGACCTGGCCCCCATCCAGGAGGTCATCCGGGCCTACTACGACCGGATCGAGTATCTCTACGACCACCGGGGCGAGCCATTGGGGGTGCCCACGGGATTTATAGACCTGGACCGGCTGCTGGGGGGGTTGCAGAAGTCGGACCTGATCATCGTGGCCGCCCGGCCCGGGGTGGGGAAGACCGCTCTCTGCCTCTCCTTTGCCCGCAACGCCGCCCGGCTGGGCAAACACGTTGCCATCTTCAGCCTGGAGATGTCCGCCGAGCAGGTGGTGCAGCGGCTGGTCTCCGCGGAGACCGGCATTGACGCCCAGCGGCTCCGGCTGGGCCAGCTGGAGGAAGACGAGTGGCCGCTCTTCGTCCAGGCGACGGGGGTGCTGTCCGAACTGCCCATCTTCATTGACGACACGCCGTCCATCTCCGCCCTCCAGCTCCGCACCAAGGCCCGGCGCATCCACGCCGAGCACGGGCTGGACCTGATCGTGGTGGATTATCTGCAACTGATGAGCAGCGACGTGCGGGCGGAGAACCGTGTGCAGGAGGTCTCCTACATCTCCCGTATGCTCAAAGGACTGGCCCGGGAGCTGGACGTGCCGCTGGTGGCCGCTTCCCAGCTCTCCCGCGCCGTGGAACAGCGGACGGATAAGCGGCCGGTGCTGTCGGATTTAAGGGAAAGCGGAAGTCTTGAGCAGGACGCGGACGTGGTGATGTTCATCTATCGGGAAGAGCTGTACAGGCCGGAGACAGAGCGGCAGCACATCGCTGACGTCATCGTCGCCAAGCACCGCAACGGCCCCACCGGCGTGGTGCAGCTCTTCTTCCGCCAGCAACTGGCCCAGTTCCTGGATGCGGAAACGCGCATCCGGCCGGTGGAGTTCTCCTGAATCCCGTATGAAAGCCTTCAGCGGTTTCCCTCCCGGCAAAGTGCGCACCGTCGGCCTCCCCGAGGCCGTCTTCACCGAGCTCCTCCCGCTCCTCGACGATCTGGACGAGCTCAAGGTTTCCCTTTACGTCCTCTACCGGCTGGCCCGGCAGCAGGGGCAGGTTCGGTACGTGCGCCACCGGGAGCTGCTGGAGGACCGGCCCCTGCTGGAGGGGCTGAGCCAGGCGACGGGGGCAACCCTGGAGAGGGCGCTGGACCGGGCTGTGGAGCGGGGGACGCTCCTGCGGATGGAGGCGGAACTCGACGGACAGATGGAAATGATCTACTTTGCCAACTCCCCCCGCGGACGGGCCGCGCTGGAAGCGCTCCGGCGGGGGGAGCGGCTGCCGGAGGCGATACCCGCCCCGCGCACCAACATCTTCGTCCTCTACGAGGAAAACATCGGCCCCCTCACTCCCCTCATCGCCGAGGAGCTGAAAGAGGCCGAAGAGCTCTACCCCGACGAGTGGATCGAGGCCGCCTTCCGCGAAGCGGTGGCCCTCAACAAACGGAGCTGGAGGTATATCCGCGCCATCCTGGAAAGGTGGCATGCCGAAGGGAGGGAGGATGAAACGTCTCGGCGAGATCGTGAAGGAGATCGCCGACGCTACATCGAGGGAGAGTACGGCGAGTACATTGAGCGTTGAGGGACAGGGGGCAAGGAGCAGAAAGCAGGAAGAGGGGGTCTGCCCCCACTGCAGCGGGCTGGGCTACGTCCGCGCCGACGTGCCGGTGGACCACCCGGATTTCGGTAAGCTGCTCCCCTGCGTCTGCCGGCTGGCGGAGATGCGGGAGCGGCGGATCGCCCACCTGCGGGCCCTCAGCAACCTGGAGGCGCTGGCCTATATGACCTTCGAGAGCTTTGAGCCCGAAGGCCGGGGCCTGCCGCCCGAAAAGCGGGAAAACCTCCGCCACGCCTATGAGGCCGCCCGCGCCTTCGCCGAAAACCCCTCCGGCTGGCTCCTGCTCAAAGGAGGCTACGGCTGCGGCAAGACCCATCTGGCCGCAGCCATCGCCAACCGCGCCATCGAGCGAGGCCAACCCGTCCTCTTTGTCACCGTACCCGACCTCCTTGACCACCTGCGGGCCGCCTTCAGCCCCAGCAGCCCCGCCCGCTACGACGAACGGTTCGAGGAGGTCCGTACAGCCCCTCTCCTCATCCTGGACGATCTGGGGACCGAGGCCCCCACCTTCTGGGCCCAGGAGAAGCTCTTCCAGATCCTCAACTACCGCTACAACGCCCGACTCCCCACCGTCATCACCACCAACCACGAGCTGGAGGAGATCCCCCTGCGGGTCCGCTCCCGGCTGGTGGACCCCGATCTGACGCGGGTGGTCACCATCCTGGCCCCCGACTTCCGCCAGGCCGGTGTCTTCGCCGAACACTCCGACCTGGGCACCCTTCACCTCCACAGCCATCAGACCTTTGAGACCTTTGAGCTGCGGGAGGGGGAGTTGCCCAGAGAGGAGGCCCAGAACCTGCGGCGGGCGGTCGAGACCGCCCGCGCCTTCGCCGAAAACCCCTCCGGCTGGCTGGCCTTCACCGGCCCCTTTGGCTGCGGCAAGACCCACCTGGCCGCCGCCGTCGCCAACTACCGCGCCCGACAGGGCCACCCCGTCCTCTTCGTGGTCGTGCCGGACCTGCTGGACCACCTCCGGGCCACCTTCAGCCCCCAGAGCACGGTTCCCTTCGACAAGCGGTTCGAAGAGGTGCGGCGGGCTCCCTTCCTCGTCCTGGACGACCTGGGAACCGAGTCCGCAACCCCCTGGGCGCGGGAGAAGCTCTACCAGATCTTCGACTACCGCTACAACGCCCGGCTGCCCACCGTGGTCACTACAGCAACGCCCATTGAGGAGCTGGACCCCCGGCTGGCGACCCGGATGCTGGACGTGAGCCGGTGTACGCTGTTCGCTATCCTCGCTCCGGCCTACAGGGGAAAACCGAGGCAGCGGAGGAAAAGGGGATAGGGAGGACCACTCAGAGGGCCGGCAGGGCGATATGAAAGGTGGAGCCCTTGCCGGGGATCCCCTCGCTCTCCACCCAAACCTGCCCGCCGTGCTGCTGGACGATCTGCTGCACCAGGCTCAGCCCGACCCCTGTGCCGGATACCTCCTCTGTGCCGGGCTGTCTGGCGCGGAAGAACTGCTCGAAGATGCGCGGCTGAACCTCCGGGGGGATGCCAACGCCCGTATCCCGAACGGAGAGGAAGACCCGTTTTCCTTCCGAACGGACCCGCACCTCGATCTCTCCCCCCTCTGGCGTGTACTTGATCGCGTTATCCACCAGGTTGGTCAGGGCCTGGGCAAGCATCCGGCGGTTGCCCTTCACCCTGTGAGGGCCGCCTTCGACCTCCACCCAGAGCCGCTGCCGCTTCAGCTCTGCCCGAAGGAACTGGCTCTGCACCACCTCCTGGGCCACTGCCCCCATGTCCACCGGCTCCTGACGGGTAAACTGGGCCTCCTCGACCCGCTCCAGATTGAGCAACTCGTCAATCAGCCGCCCTATCGTATCCAGATTGGTCTGCACCCGATGGGCCAGGTCCTTCTGCAGCTCGGAAAGCTGGGGGAGGTCGTCCAGCAGGATGCGGAAAAAACCCGCTGCCAGGTGGAGAGGGTTGCGCAGGTCGTGGGAGGCGACGCGGATCATCGTGGACTTCAGCTCGCTCAGCTCGTGGATCGCGGTGACATCGGCCAGAGCGATTACATAGCCGATCCGTTCTCTCTGGGGGTCAATGACCGGGTCCAGATAACCCATCAGGGCCCTGCCGTCGTCCAGCTCCATCTGCACGACCTCGGATCCGACCACCTCGCCCCGGGCGATCCGCTCCGCCAGGCCGACCAGCACCGGATGGCGGACCACTTCCCGCAGGGGGTAACCCAGCGCCCGCTCCTCCGAAAGGCCGAACAGCTCCTTTACGGCCCGGTTGATCAACCGGACCCGCCCACTCATATCGGTCACCACCAGGGCGTTGTCCACCGCATCCAGCACTGCCCGCAGATACCCCCGGCTTTGTTCCACCTCCCGAAAAAGCCGGACGTTCTCCAGAGCGATCGCGGCCTGATTGGCCAGCGTCATCATAGCCTCCTGATCCTCCTGCGCGAAGGCATCCGGCCGGGGGCTTTGGGCCACGATCGCCCCAACAGCCCTTCCTTTGGACATCATCAGCACGCCGAGGACCGACTGGGGGGCCTCACTGCTCCCGGCGCCCTCTGGAGAAACCGGCAGCCGTCCGACTTCTTCGGCGTTGCGGGCCAGCACCAGCTCCCGCCGTTCGACCAGGTAGGCCGCCAGCTCTGAGAGCCATTCATGGGGCTGGTCCATGTGCCGCCCGTTTTTGTCGTAGAGGACCTGGCAGGACAGCTCTTTCCGTTCCGGGTCGTAGAGGGCGATGCAGAGAAGGGAAGCGTCGAAGAGGTTGCTGACCCCCTCGTACACCAGGTCCAGCAGGCGATCCAGCTCCAGCGACGCACCGATGAGCCGCCCGACGTAGTTCAGCCCTCCCAGCAGGGCCAGCCGCCGCTCCAGCTTTTGGGAGACCTCCCTCAATTGACGGAACATCGCCAGGGCCAGCAGCATCACCGCCATCAACAGCGTGACCGCGATCGGCCCGATCCGGGTATAGGTAACCGCCATCACAGCGCCGATCACCACGAACCCTATTTCGATCAGCAGGGTCCTCGGGGCTATATAAACCAGATATTCGCGCAGGGAAAGGCCACGGAGCAGCCGTTCGATCCCCATCGCCGTCCGGTTGACCAGCGCGGCGACCAGGAAGAGGAACAGCGCGCGGAGCAGGTCTATCCACTCCAGTTGCATCAGAGGGAAGGTGCCCCCGACGGCCTGATAGGCCAGCCCGCCGACCAGCCACATCAGGGCATACATACCAGCGGAGCGGGCGGCAACGTGGGGGCCGCGCCGGAGGAGGAAAAGCTCATCCAGCAGCACGCCGATGCTTGCCATCCAGGCTGCGATTACCGGCCCCAGCAACAGCGCGCAGAAAAGGCAGACGACCGTTTCGAAGGAGAGATAAACTCCTCCCGCTAACTGAAACGTGAAGGAGTCTACCAGCAGAGCCAGGGGGACGAGGAAGAGGAGGGGGAGCCAGACGTGGAGGGGAAATCTGTATGAAAAAAGGATGAGCAGCCCTCCCCCTACGAGCAGCAGACCCCAGGCGAAGAGACGTAACGCCAGGGAATCCTCAACCCTCTTCACCCTCACCTCCGTTTTTCATTATACTCACCTTCACCCCCGCCCGCAAGCCCTTTTTTGATGGGGCGTGTTTCAATTTCGGGGCGAGTGGTCCGCTTGCCCGCCGGTGGATCGCGAATCCCACAAATGGGCCGAATATCGCGAACAGGAGGGATCCCTGCCCCGTTCGCGGTATTCGTTTCCTTTCGCGCCATTCGCGTTTCCCCAGGTCCGGCCCGGGCCAGGGACATCTCGCCCCCAGACTGAACTACAGCTTTTCTGATGCCCCCGCTTCCCATTCTGGCGGCCCCGTTGTATACTATTTTCGATGGCTGCCCTTGACCCCCCTCCCGGCGTACTGCAGCGACTGGCAGGCCGGATAGTCCAGGCTGTCCGGAAGCTGGCACGCCCGATCCAGGCCGCCGGCCCGGTGACTCTCACTCCCCGCGCGCTGCGGCTGCTGGCCCTGCTGATCATCGCCAACCTCATCGTCCTTCTCCTGCTGGGCTTCGCCCTTTACCGGACCGGAAGCGCGCTCCTGGCCCGCCCCCCTTACGTCACCGTCGTGGTCTCTCCCACCCCCGGCCCCAGCCCCACCCCTGGTCCCAGCCCCACTCCCTTCGGCAGCGGCGGGGCGGTGGCTTTCGTCCTCCGCCACAACGGCAACGCCGACATCTACGCCATTAACCAGGCCACCCGCCAGGTGGTCCGACTGACCAGCGACCCGGCGGAGGAGCGGGACCCTGCCTGGTCGCCCGACGGGCAGATGCTGGCCTTTGCCTCCCGACGAGGGGGCAACTGGGACGTGTACCTCCTTGATCTGGAGGGAGGCGCACTGATCCGCCTCACCCGCGACCCCGCCTACGACGGAAACCCCACCTGGTCGCCCGACGGACGCACCATCGCCTTCGAATCTTACCGGGGCGGCAACCTGGATATCTATCTGATGGACGCGGACGGGCGTAACGTCCGCCGGCTCACCACCGACCCAGCCCCCGATTACAGCCCCACCTGGTCGCCCGACGGACGGATGATCGCCTTTGTCTCCTATCGAGGGGGAAATCAGGACGTGTTCCTCTACCTCCTGGAGGGGGAGGGGGGGGGCACGGAGATCAATGTGACCCAGAGCCCCAGCGCCGACGAGTCGGACCCCGCCTGGTCGCCCGAAGGGGAGCGATTGGCCTACACCATCGGCCGGGCTGGCTACTCCACAGTCCAGGTCAGCCGGCTGGAGTGGCGGACGGAGGAGATCACAGGGACCCACCCGGCCCTTCACCTCACCTCCACCGACCTTTTCGGCTCCGGCGCCTCCCCTGCCTGGGCGCCCGACGGGGGAAGCCTGATCACCGTCTACCGGCGGGAAGACCGTTCCTACCTGATCGCCTCCAGTCTCCTCGGATGGGGGCTTTCCCAGGAGGTCTACAGCGCCGAAGGGCCGATAGACGCCCCGGTGTGGAGCCCCATCCCTCTCTCCTCCCGGGCCATTGCCCGCGCCCGTGCCGCCGAGCTGGTCGGCGAGCCTCCCCTCTACACCGAACTGGTTCAGTCCCCCCCTCCCTCCGGCCCCCCTTACCGCCTGGTCTATCTACCGGATGTGAACGGGGGGGACGAACAGGCCCGGTTAAGCGACCGGGTAGATGACAGCTTCAAGGCCCTCCGACAGCGGGTCCTGGAGGAGACCGGCTGGGATTACCTGGCGGTGCTTGGCTCCGCCTGGCGACCGATGGACCATACCCCCCGTCCGGGCCAGTCCCGGATGAGTTACCACGTCTGCGGGCGGGCCTTTGACATCAATCAGGCGTACTACGACGAGGAGGACCAGAAGGTCCAATTGGTGCGGGAGGACGTGGGGAATGAGACCTACTGGCGGGTCTTCATCCGGGCTGCCCGGCAGGACGGGAGTATGGGGGAACCGCTCCGGCTGGCCCCATGGGACCTGAAGGCCCGCGATGAGGGAGGGGCAGCAGCGGTGCAGGGAGGGCGGCTGCTGGACGGAGTCCCTTCTGGCTATTTTGTGGACTTCACTACACTGGCCGCCGACTACGGATGGGAGCGGGTCGCCGCCCTCTACCGATGGCGGTACTTCTGGCCGGACATCGAGTGGTGGCATTTTCAGAAGACGGATGGACTCTCGTGGTGGGAGTGCATGCTGGAGCTGTATGAACCGGAGGAGATCGAGGCCTCGTTCGGCCCGATCCCCGAGGGGGTGCTGGAGGGGTCTGGGGGGCAATAGGACCACAGGGACGCGGAGGACACGGAGGGGAATCTGGAGTAGCCGTGTGGGACTCTGTGTTCTCTGGGCCTCCGTGGTTATTCCAGGAGGGCGGCCAGGGCCTGGACGAAGGTCTCCAGCTCCAGGTTGCTGGCGCGGGAGGGGTGGCGCAGCGGGAGGATTACCTTCAGCGGATCGGGGCAAACTCCCGGCTCGATCCATATGGGGCAGGCGTGAAGCTCTCGCATCCGGCCTGCAGTCCGGCCCAGCAGATGGTTCAGTAGGACACGGGAGGGCAAAAGCCCCACGGGCACAAGAACCTGGGGGCGTACCCGTTCCAGCTCCGCCTGGAGATAGGGGAAGCAGGCCTCCGTCTCCGTCCAGGTGGGGCGACGGTTGACCGGGGGGTTGCAACGAACCAGGTTGGTGAGATAACAGTCCCGCAGGCGGGGATGCTCAACGGCGGGGTCCTCCTCCAGCGAGAGCCCCAGCCGGATGAGAAGCGCCTGAAGACGGCGGCCAGACCGGTCCCGGGTGAAGGGGATGCCTGTGATGTCGGCTCCACGGTAGCCGGGGGCTTCCCCCACGAACATCACCCGTGCCGGGGTGGGGCCGTAGCCGGGGACGATCCGCCGCCGATTGGCCGCCAGCGCCGGGCAGCGACGGCAATCTTCCATAGGGTGTGCCTATCCGGTAGCCGGTATCAGGCTCTGCTTGCCCACGGCGGGCGCAGGGGCCATCCACTCCCGGATCGTCGCCGCCACCAGTTCGGGCCGCTCCATCGGCACCAGGTGGCCCGCCCCGGGGATGACGACGAACCGGGCGTGAGGGAGCAGCCGTTCCATCCGGGCCTGGCTTTCGGGCCGGAAGGTGCTGGAGCGTTCGCCGCGGATCACCAGCGCCGGGACACGCAGGCGGGGGACGGCGCGCCAGACATCGGTGGGGACGGTGGCAAAGAGGTGGGCTTCCCACTCCGGCGGATAGACCAGCTCTATAAGCCCATCCTCCCGCTGCCGGGTCCCTGCCCACACATAGGCCCGGAGGCTCTCGTCCGGCCAGTTGGCGAAGAAGGGGAGTCGCCGGTACAGCTCGTAGCAGTCCTGACGGCTGCGCCAGGTCCGCCGCCGACGGAGTGCTTCCTGCACCAGCGGTAGCCGGTGCTGGAGGCCCAGGAGCCAGGCCAGCCGGACCAGCCAGAGCCAGGTGGGCGGCAGGATGACCGGATCAACGAGCACGACGGCGCGGAAGAGCTCCGGGCGGCGGACGGCAGCCCAGAGGGTGACCACCCCACCCATCGAATGGCCCACACCGATCACCCCCCGCCACCCCAGCCGGTCGAAGGCCTGGATCAGGTCATCGGCCAGGGAGTGCCAGGTGGGGGCGCTCTCGGGACGGCTGCCGGGCCAGAGGGGGCGGGCGGGCAACGCCACCACGTGGGACCATTCTGCGAGGGCCTCCGCCAGCAGACGGTACGCCCCTGGCGGGAAGCCGTTGGCGTGAGCCAGGTGAAGGAGCGGCCCGGAACCGCCGAAGTCGCAGGGTTGAACGGAATCCATTTTCGTAAGTCTTATCCATTTTAGCACACAGGTGGTGGTATGAAAAGCCCAGGTCTCCTGGGGATAAAGTCGTTCACCATCCCCCTCTTTACCGCCGCTCTCCTCCTGACGGTCTATCTGGCCCTGCCGCTGCCCGCGCAGGCTCAGACCCCTGCGCTGCGTTTCTTCCATCTTACCACCGCCGACGGACTCTCCCACGATATTGTATATGCCATCGTTCAGGACCAGCAGGGCTTCCTCTGGTTCGGCACCCAGGACGGCCTGAACCGGTACGACGGCTACACCTTCACCGTCTTCCGTCACCTGCGCTCCGATCCCGATTCCCTGATCCACAACACCGTCCAGGCTCTGGCAGTAGATTCCGGCGGCAGGCTGTGGGTGGGGACGGTGAGCGGGATAGACCGTTTTGACCCCGGTGCCTCTCGATTCGTCCACTACCCCGAGGTCTCTGAGTCCGTCACGGCGATCTATTCGGCTCCAGAAGGCACCCTCTGGGTCGGCACGGCCGGGGCGGGCCTCTTCCGCTACGATCCCCAGGCCGACCGCTTCCTACATCACCCCCTGCCCGAAAACGGCAGCCATATTCTGTCCATCTACCAGGACCAGGCCGGGACCATTTGGGTGGGGACGGAGTACGGCGGTGTCTACGCCCTGGACGGGCGCATCTATCAGCACGATCCGGCCGATCCGCACAGTTTGCCCTACAACCGGGTGACGGCCATCGTTCAGGACCGCACGGGCACGCTCTGGGTGGGCATGGGCGCTCCCCACGAGCCAGCCGTGGGCGGGCTGGCCTCTCTGGACCCTGTCGCCGATCGGTTTACGCCTCACCGCCGGGGCCTGGACCATGCCCACGTCACCGCCCTGCTGGAGGATCGCACTGGCACCCTCTGGGTCGGCACCGAGGATGGCCTGGCCGTGCTGGAGCGCGCGGGTAGGGGCGAAGCGTCGCTTTGCCCCTGCTACCACCACGACCCGCTGGACCCCTACAGCCTGGTCAACGACCGCATCTACGCCCTTTACGAGGACCGATCGGGTATCCTCTGGATCGCCACCGACGGCGGCGTCAGCCGTTATGTCCCCCAGAAGAATCGGTTTGTCCTCTACCGCCACGACCCCCTGAACCCGGATAGCCTGGGCGCGCCCGTCGTCGGGGCGGTCCTCAAAGACCGCGGAGGCATCCTGTGGGTCGGGCTTCACAACGGAGGGCTGGATCGCATAGACCCCGCCACGGGCCAGGTCACCCACTACCGTCACGATCCGGCCGACCCTCACAGTCTGAGCCATGACCACGTTACCGCCCTGTATCAGGATTCCACCGGCGCCATCTGGGTGGGGACGAGCGCGGGGTTGGACCGGCTGGACCCGGTTAAGGGCGGGGGCGAGCCTCGCCCCTGCTTCACCCATTACGTCCACGACCCCGCTGACCCGCATTCCCTCGGCCCAGGCGCGGTCAAGGTTATCTACGAGGACCGCTCCGGCGCTCTCTGGATCGGAACGGAGGATCCGGGCGCTCTCTCCCGCCTGGACCTGGATGGGAGCGAGGTATCGCCTCGCCCCTACTTTATCGTCTACCGGTACGACCCGGACCACCCTGACGGCTTCCCCAACACCTACGGTGTCCGCGCCATCCTGGAGGACCGGGACGGCATCCTCTGGCTGGGCACCTACAACGGCCTGGTACGTTTTGACCCGGGTGGGGGCGAGGCGCCGCCTCGCCCTTTCACCCAATATCGCCACAACCCGTCCGACCCCCACAGCCTGAGCGACGACTTTGTCTGGTCGCTCTACGAGGCGCCGGACGGGACGCTCTGGGTGGGAACGCACGGCGGGCTGAGCCGCCTGGATGACCGGGATGCGGGGCGGTTCACCGTATTCACCGTGGAGGACGGCCTGCCCAATGACGGCATCGCCGCCATCCTGGGCGACCGCCAGGGGCGCCCCTACCTGTGGCTGGCGACGATGGGCGGTGGGCTTTCCCGCTTCGACCCGCGCACAGAAACGTTCCGCAACTATGATGTGAGCGATGGGCTACAGGGGATGCATTTCATCATCGGTGCGGCTTACCGCAGCCCCGACGGCGAACTCTTCTTCGGCGGCGCCAATGGCCTCAACAGTTTCTATCCAGCCGATGTTCGGGATAACCCTCACGTACCCCCGGTCGTCCTCACTGCCTTCCGCAAGTTCGACCAGGTGGTGGATTTTGGCCGTGCGCTGACCGACATCCACGAGATCACCCTGTCCTACAGGGACAATTTCTTCTCCTTTGAGTTTGCGGCGCTGGATTATGCCGACCCTGCGAAGAACCGCTACGCCTACATCCTGGAGGGCTTCGACCGGGACTGGGTCTATTGCGGCACGCGGCGGTATGCCGCCTACACCAACGTGCCGCCGGGGACCTACACCTTCCGCGTCAGAGGGAGCAACAACGACGGCATCTGGAGTGAGGAAGAGCTGGCCGTGCGGGTGGTCATCACTCCGCCGTTTTGGCAGACCTGGTGGTTCCGTGCTCTGGCAGCGCTCGTTGCCCTGAGCATCGTTCTGGTTGTCACCAGGGCCCGGATGCGCTATGTCGCCACGTTACGCCAGAGCGAGGAACGCTTCCGCACCCTTTTTGAAAACGCCCCGCTGGGTGTCTGCGAGGCGGACCTGACACAACAGCCTCCACGCCTTTTGCACGCCAACCCCGGCTTTGAGCGGTTGTTCGGCCGACCACTGGAGGCGCTGAGGGATGCGTCGCTGACCACGCTGTTCTCCCCCGATTCGTGGGCCGTCCCGGGGCACATGGCCCGTGCGCTGGAAAATGGGGAGCAGGTCACACTGGAGGCTACCGGCCAGCGTGAAGATGGCCAACCTTTCCCCCTGCGTATCTGCGCAGCGGCGGGGCCGGGGGGCAACTTGAAACGCTGCATCCTGGCCATAGAGGACCTCACCGCCGAGAAAGCACGCCGTTCCGAGGAGGAGGCCATCGCCGAGGAGCGCCGCCGCATCGCCCGTGAGATCCACGACGGTCTGGCACAGGACCTGGCCGGGTTGCGCCTGCAGGTGCGTCGCTGGCAGGCCCTGGTGGAGAGCGACCCGGCCCAGGCCAAAGCCGAACTGGAGGAACTCCACCGCCTCCTGGGCGAGCAAATCCGCGAGGTGCGCCGCGCGATCTTCGCCCTGCGCCCGGTGGCGCTGGACGAACTGGGCTTCTGGCCCGCCCTGCGCCGCTTCCTGGAGGAGTTCGGGGAACAGAACCAGTTGCACGTGAGCCTTCAGGTCAGGGGAGCCGAGGAGCAGTTGCCCGCCCACCTGGAGCCAGTGCTCTTCCGCATCATCCAGGAAGCGCTGAACAACATCGCCCGACATGCCCGGGCATATATGGTCTGGGTGGACCTGGACCTGGCCGGGGGAATCGTCCTGCAGGTGCGGGACGACGGCGTAGGCTTTGACCCGACCAGGTTGCCGGAGCTGGCCCACCGGGGACATCTGGGCCTGCAGCAGATGCGGGAGCGGGTGGAGGCCCTGGGTGGGACACTGGAGGTGCACTCACAGCCGGGAGAGGGAACGGAGATACGCGCTGTGCTGAGGGGGTGAGATGTGTTGCGTATTCCGTATAGCGTATACGTAGTAAGGAATACGCAATAGGAGGCGCTCATGTCACCTGTCCGAGTGTTGATTGCCGACGACCACCGCCTCTTCCGTCAGGGGTTGCGCCACGTATGTCAGGCGGCGGGGATAGAAGTAGTGGGCGAGGCGGAGGATGGTCAGGAGGTGGTTCGGCTGGCCCGCGAGTTGAAGCCCGACGTCATCCTGATGGATATCCGGATGCCCGGTCAGGATGGCGTGGAGGCGACCCGGCTGATCGTAGCCAACGATCCCAGCGTACGGGTGATCATCCTCACCATGTACCGGCAGGACCAGTACGTCTTTGAGGCTATCAGGGCGGGCGCGCGGGGCTACCTGTTGAAAGATATAGACGAGAAGGAACTGGTGGAGGCCATTCGCGCCGTCTGCCGGGGCGACGCCCTGATCAACCCCAGCCTGGCAGCGCGGCTCCTGGATGAATTCCGCCGCCTCAGCCGGGGAGAAGCCGTCGGGGAGACGGAGGAACTGACCGAGGGGGAGATGCAGGTGCTGCGTCTGGTGGCCCAGGGGGCCGACAACAAGACGGTGGCGGAGCGGTTGGCCCTCTCGGAACGGACGGTGGCCAACCGTCTGAGCGAGATCTACCGCAAACTCCACGTCAACAGCCGCACCCAGGCCGCGCTGGAGGCGCTGCGTCGGGGCTGGGCGACGCTGGAGAGCGGCCACGAAGGGCAAAAGGAGGAAGATTAGACATACTTTTCAGGGAGGTGCAAGATGAAAACCAGGTGGATCCTTCTGAGCACGCTGGTCACGGCACTCGTTCTGGCTCTGGCCGCTGGGCTGACCCACGCCCAGGGGCCAGAGCCGCCAGAGGGTGCGCAGCCGCAAGGGGGAAGGGGGGCGCTGGCGCTCGTGGGCACTGCCTTCACCTACCAGGGTCAACTCAAAAGGGACGGCAATCCCGTCAACGATACCTGCGACTTTCAGTTCAGCCTGTGGGATTCCCTCAGCAACTCCACCGGTCAGGTCGGCTCGACCCAGACCAGGACGGGCGTTCAGGTGACCAATGGCCTGTTCACCATCCCCGACCTGGACTTTGGCGCGGGCGCTTTTCAGGGCGATGCTCGCTGGCTGCAGATCGCGGTCCAGTGCACGGGGGATACAGGTTACACCACCCTCTCCCCGCGCCAGCCGCTGACCGCCGTTCCCTACGCGCTGGCGCTGCCGGGCCTGTGGACCCAGCCGAATGCCAACAACCTCATCGGCGGCTACAGGTACAACAGCGTAGACGCCAGTACGGTCGGCGCCACCATCGGCGGCGGCGGGTCCAACACGTCCCCCAACACCATTACTGCCGACGCCAACTATGGCACCATCAGCGGAGGGCTTGCCAACACCGTCGGCGGCTTTGCTGCTACCGTCGGCGGGGGGCGGCTGAACAACGCGGCTGACCAGGACACCGCAATTGGCGGCGGAGCGGCCAACAACGCCTCCGGCCAGGCGGCAACAATCGCCGGCGGCAATCAGAACACCGCCAGCGGCTACGCGACCACCGTCAGTGGGGGCGGGAACAACGAGGCTCTGAGCGACGGCGCGGCCGTCGGCGGGGGGATGAACAACAGCGCCACCGGGGGCAACTCTGTCATCGGCGGCGGCGCGTACAACACGATCAGCAGTACTCTGGCCGCTATCGGTGGGGGCTGGAGCAACCTGATCACCGGCACTGCCTACTACGCAGCCATTGCCGGTGGCTACAACATTACCGTCACCAGTCAGTACGCGGCGGTCGGCGGAGGCCGGAACAACACCGCCAGCGGCGACGGGGCCACCGTCGGCGGGGGCGATGGCAACACCGCCAGCGGCACGGGCGCTGCTGTCGGTGGCGGCGGTAACAACAAGGCCAGCGGCTGGAACGCCACCGTCGGCGGAGGCGGAGGCAATACCGCCAGCGGCACAAATGCAGCCGTGGGCGGAGGCTACGGGAACGTCGCCAGCGGTGGCGACGCCACTATTGCTGGCGGCCATGAGAATACTGCCAGTGGCTCCAACGCCACCGTCCCCGGCGGATATAGAGCACTGGCTGACCACTACGGCCAGATGGCCTATGCCAGTGGAAGGTTCTCTAGCAATGGCGATGCCCAGACCTCGCTCTACGTGATGCGCAACACCAGCACTGGTTCTTCGTGGACTACACTCTACTTGGATGGTATCTCCACTCCTCTCGCCGTCGCGGCGGGCCGCACCATGACCTTTGACATTCTGGTGGTGGGGCGCAGCGATGCTGGCGAGTCGGCCGGATACCGCGTTGAAGGCGTCATCGAGAATGTAGGTGGAACAGTGGCTTTTGTCGGAACCCCAACGGTGACAACGCTGGGGGAAGATGATCTTGCCTGGGACGTGCAGGTATCCCTCGATACTTTCTGGGGTGCGCTTCTCGTCCAGGTCAGGGGTAACGGAGAGACCATCCGCTGGGTTGCCACTGTGCGCACGGTGGAGGTGGCCTGGTAGGGAGGGGCGCCATGAATGCTTCACGTTTTACCTTTTGCGCTTTGCTTCTGGCGGTCCTTATCTTGCTGACCGTCGCCGTCGGCGTTGCTGCCCAATCCGGCGGCGGCTACGACCTGAGCTGGTGGACGGTAGACGGCGGGGGCGCCACCTGGAGCGAGGGCGGCGGCTACAGCCTGGGCGGCACGGTCGGCCAGGCAGACGCAGGCGCGCTCGAGGGCGGCGGCTATACGCTGCTCGGCGGTTTTTGGGGTGGGGCGGAGGTGCAGTACTGCGTCTACCTGCCGCTGGTGCTGCGCGGCTACTGAGTCTGCTAGAGCACGCCCTTCGTGGTGGAAAGGTACCCTCGACGAGGGTACCTTTTTCTTTCCCCAATGGGGAACTTCTACTCTTGCGGGCAGGGATCGCGATGTGGCATCATGGGGCCGAGGGGGTAACCATGGTCGGTCCAATCACCGTCGCCATTCTGGATGCGGACGTTACCATTCGGCAGCGTTTGCGGGTCTGGCTGGAAGCTACCGGTGGCATCGCCATCGTGGGTGAGGGGAAGGATGAGCAGGAGGTACTGGGGCAGACACTCTCGCGGCCTCCCCAGGTGCTTCTGGCAGACCTGGGCGCTGTGGGGGAAGCCGCGGGGGTCGCCCGAGTGATCGCCCGCTTCCCGGGGACCCGGCTCATCATCCTGCACGACGAGGCGGAAGGGCCCCGGTTGCTGGAAGCGCTCCAGCAGGGAGCACGGGGGCATCTGGCGAAGGGGGCCTTGCGGCCCGAGGCGGTTGTAGAGGCCATCCGGGCCGTGGCGCGGGGCGAGGCCTATCTGAGCCCCAACGTCGCCGGACGGATCGTGGAAAAAGTAGCGCACACTCTGCGGGAGGGTAACGTCGGAAATGACCCGAAACAAGAGGAGGCATGAAATGGGAAATGAACGACGCCTTCGGCTGCTCACGGTCATGGTCTGGGTGATGGTGGGCTGTCTTCTGCTGTCCCTGGTAGCCGTGGGACTGGCGTTCGTGAGCAGGCTGGGACGAAGGGAAGCCACCCCTCCCGTCGTCTCCATCATCACCCCTCCATACGGCGCCCGGGTCGGGGTCGGTGCGGCGACGGCGGTGCACGTGCAGGCGGTGGCTCCCGGCGACCCCCTGGTCCGGCTGCAACTGTGGGCCGACGGGCAGCTGGCAGGCGATCTGCCGGCCACAGGTTCCACCGTGCAGACCGTCCTGACCTGGACGCCTCATACGGCGGGCGACCACACGCTGATGGCCCAAGCCTACACGCAATGGGGGGGGACGGCCAGCGCCTCCGTGCGCGTCCAGGCGGTGGAAGCCTCTGACCAGGACAGCGACGGCGTGCCGGACGATGCGGACGCCTGCCCTGACCAGGAGGGCATCCTCCAGGCCCAGGGTTGCACAACCGTCACCGAGAGCGACCGGGACGGGGACGGCGTGCCGGATTCCCAGGACCAGTGCCCGGACGGCTTCGGCCTGGCTGCCAACGGCGGGTGTCCGCAGCCACCCGACCGGGATGGGGACGGCTTCGCCGATGGGGTGGACGGATGTCCTGACCAGGCCGGCCCGCCCGATGGGCAGGGCTGCCCTGATCCGGGAAGGAGCGATCAGGACGGCGACGGCGTGACCGACAGCCAGGACCCGTGCGACGGCCAGCCCGGCCCCGCCGGCGGCCTGGGCTGCTCCGGCCCGAGCGGCGACCGGGACGGCGATGGAGTGGCTGACGATCAGGACCAGTGCCCCGACGTGGCTGGCGTGCAGGAGAACGGCGGCTGTCCGCAGGTGGCCGCCAACGATCAGGACGGAGACGGCACCCCTGACGATGGGGACGAATGCCCGACCATTTCCGGGTCGGCTCAGGGCAACGGTTGCCCCCCTGTAGAGGACATCGTGGAGCAGGCGCGGCGTCAGCAGGAGTTGCTCTGCAGCCTGCTTCGCCTGGCCGGCGGCATCTCATCGCCCACCTGCACCGATTCCGACGGGGATGGCCTGACGGATGCCGACGACCGTTGTCCACAGGAGGCAGGGCTGGCGGGCAGGGGGGGGTGCCCGCTGTCCTCGCGGGGAGGCCAGGTCGTCCACGGCGGTCCGACGTTCCTCCAGTGTCAGCTTTTCCCCTCCCGCTGCACCGACTCCGACGGGGATGGGGTTGTGGACGCTGACGATGGATGTCCTGATAACCCCGGCGATATCCTGGGCTGCCCTGGCTTCGGAGAGTACGAAGGAGAGGTCACAGGCCCGCAGGTGGAAGTGCAGATCCGCCTGGGCGAGCGGCTGTACACCCGTCAGGACTGGAAGTCCGTCTACTGCTACGTGGAGGTCGGAGGCTTATCCCCGCTGCGGCTGCCCTGGGATCATCACTCGCTTGAACGAGAGGAGCCCTTCGTCTGGAATCTCGGCGACCAGCGCAGCGTGGACCTGACAACGGACCGGGTTGTGCTGAGGCTTTCGATGCGCTGTTTCGGGATGCCGGCCCCGGAGGGCCCTGAAGTGTATCTGGGACGTGTCGTGCGTGACCACCCCCGCGAGGACTGGGACGGCAGCACCAGGGAGGCGGTCAGCGAGGGGGGCGCCGACACTTTCACCATATACTACCGCATCTGTGAAGGCAACTGCGATTAGCGCGCGCGAACCGGAAAGGAGGAGAGCATGCGTATGCAATGGATTCGCTTGGCTCTTGCCCTGCTGTTAGTAATTGTGTTCTCTGGTTGCAGCGTGTATTATAAAAGTAGTGAAGAGGCAGGCCCGATCACGGGGCTGTATCTTGAGGTCCCGGCCAACGATGCCCATTATGCTATCAACCAGCCGGTGGAGGTGACGGCACGCGCCACGACCGGGCCGGGGGTTATGCTTTCGCAGATGTGGTTGCAGGTGGATGAACTCGACACCCTTCCGCTGACGGTCAGGATAGAAAGCAGCAGCGCCGATGGGGGCGTGTGGGTGGGCGTGGCGAACTGGTCCGCCGGTGTGCCTGGAGACCACAAGCTCCGTATCCGCGCTGTGACCCAGGACGGCCAGGAGGCCACATCCGACTCCATCACTGTGCACATCTTTGCCCAGCCGACCCCTCAGCCGATCGAGCCTGGCCTCACCTCAACGCCCCCTCTGGCGGTGACCCCCGTTGTCCCGACAGCGGTTATTCTGCCCACCAACACGCCCACTCCCTCCCCCACGTCCCGGCCCACCGATACGCCCACGCCCCGGCCCACCGACACGCCCACGCCCACCCCCACGCCGCAGGCCACCGTCAACTTCTGGGCGGACGCCACCACCATCCAGGCTGGCTCCTGCACCACCGTCCACTGGGAGACATCCAACGTCCAGGCGGTCTTCTTCGACGGGCAGGGGGTTGCCGGTTGGGGCAGCCATCAGACCTGTCCCTGCAGTGCCGAGACGCATACGCTGGATGTGCTGCTGCGGAACGGCTCCCACGACATCCGCACCCTGACGATCAACGTGACGGGCTACTGCGTCACCCCCACTCCGCCGCAGGACAGGACCCCACCGCCCGCCCCCGTCCCCATCGGGCCGGGCAGCAACAATCCCAATGATCCCCAGCAAGCCTGCCACCCCGTCGTCTTGCGCTGGAATGCGGTCTCGGACCCCAGCGGCATTCAGGGTTACCGGGTCAACCTGCAATGGTACGATGGCGCTCAATGGCAGAGTAGTCCGCCGTATTTCATCGTCTACGACACCTCGGTGGATGTCACCGAGTGGACTGAGCCGCATGAGTACGTTGACAACCCACTGCGCTGGGCGGTCTGGGCCATTGACAATGCGGGGAACCACGGCCCTCAATCACCGTGGCTGTACTTTGAGTGTGTTATAGAATGAGCGAGGGACCGGGTACGCTTCATCGCCCTGCTGGCTCCGGCCAGGCCCGTCGGGGGTCATAGACTCCCGACGGGCCGCCGGAAAGAGGGCCAGTGCGTCCGCCAGCGTACCCAGATGCGAGTGAGCCGGTCGGTTGCCGCAGCTACCGCGATCATGAGGAGGACCACAACCGGCAGTCGCTGTTGCTGATAGCCAACGAGTCCCATGCCCCATACAATGACCATCCAGTGAAGACAGAAAAATGCGGTGACGTGTTCGCTCCAATAGTAGAACAGGTGAAGGAGCGGGTTTGCCGGCACCCGTTTGACGAGCCAGTGGCACAAGGATAACCAGAGGAGCACGAAGCCGGTGATCCATATCACTGCGCCGGGGCCGCTGCGCCAGTAGTCGCCGATGTGAAATGCCGGATGGGTCCACGTGACCCCCGCGCCCACGAGGAGAAGCGTCAGTCCGGTCCATGCAGCGCGCCGAAACGGCCTGTCGCGATCGGCAGAGGTGGCGAGCCAGTAGCCGAAGGCCATGCCGGTCAGCGGATAGCAGAGCCAGGGGAAGACCGGGAAGGAGACGCTGTCGGTTGCGCCCCATAGCAGGGTGAGCAGCCGGTCCAGAGGAGACCAGCCGCTCATGCGGCCCCAGAGCCACGGCGACCCGATCGCTACGGCTCCTGCCAGGGTAAGCCAGACTGCCGGTCGGGGAAAAAGCCATCGCGCCAGTGCCAGCAGGATCAGCGCCAGGCCGGCAAAGTGCAGGATGTCTCCTGCCCAGAAGAGGGAGGCGGGCGAGGCGGGGATATCGTCCGGGGCGATGACGCCGAATCTCAGGCCTACAAGGGCGGGCAAAGTGCCGCGCAGGAAATTCAGAAGATAAGCCAGGAAGAGCAGCATGCCCCCTCGACGCAGGCCATCCCTCAGGGTGGAGCGCCTCGAGAACATGAGCGATGTCCCCATCAGGAACATCAGGACCGGCGCGGATGGAGGCCCTCCCAGGAACTTGATAGCCGCGGCCAGCAGCGAGCGGTTCAGAGCAGGCGTGCCGTACAGCCCCAGCACGTGCACCATCACCATGGATAGCAGAGCCAGCCCGCGAGCCAGGTCTATGGAGCGTATGCGCGATCCGCTCATGGAATCTCGCCCCTGTGACTCAACGATTTCCCCTATTGTACTCACATGGGCGCTTTCGAACACCCAGGCGAGCGTCTGCTTTGATGCAGGAGGTTGAGAATGGCAAGGAACAAGCATCTTCAAGTGGGGTTCACAGTTCTGTTCGTAGGGCTTCTGTTTGCAGGGGTGGGAACGCTGACCGCCCACCACACGGCGTGCGCCGACCCCGGCGTCCTGTACGCCGCGCCGATGGCCCAGGGCAATGGCGATTGCTCCGACTGGGCCAACGCCTGCACCCTGCAAACAGCCCTGGCCAACGCCATCAGCGGCGATGAAATCTGGGTCAAAGCAGGCGTGCACATTCCCGATCCCACCGGCCTTGTGGACCCGCGGGAGGCCTCTTTCAATCTGAAGGACGGCGTGGCCCTCTACGGCGGCTTTGCCGGAAACGAGAACAACCGGGATGAACGGAACTGGGAAGCCAACATCACCGTCCTGAGCGGGGATATTGACGGTAACGACATCACCGACCCCAACGGCGTGGTGACCACCACGGCCCACATCACCGGCACGAACAGTTACCACGTGGTGAAGGCCAGCAGTGTGATGAGCGCCACCCTGGACGGCTTTGTCATCACCGCTGGCAAGGCTGATGGCTCGTTCTTCTGGAACCAGCGCGGCGGTGGGATGTATAACTTTGAAAGCAGCCCGACGGTGAGGAACCTCACCTTCAGCGGGAATCTGGCCCAATACGGCGGAGGGATGTACAACGAAGAGGGGAGCAACGCGGCACTGGCGCACGTCATCTTTCGCGGCAACGCGGCCAACTCCGAGGGCGGCGCGGGGTCCCCTGCCGGCGGTGGGATGTATAACAATGGGAGCAGCCCAACGCTGGAGGACGTGACGTTCAGCGAGAATTCAGCGGCACATGCCGGTGGAGGGATGTACAATTATACCAGCAACCCTGTACTGAACAGCGTCACCTTCAGCGGCAATTCGGCCACCAACGGCGGTGGGATGTATAACTTCGGGTTCAACCAATACAACCAGAGCAAGCCCACCCTCACCCACGTCACCTTTGTTGGGAACAGAGCGAGCATAAGCCATGGCGGCGGGATGTACAACTACCAGAGCAGCCCCACGCTTACCGATGTCGCCTTTAGCGGGAATACGGCGATGGGTCACGGCGGCGGGATGTACAGCGAACAGGAAAGCAACCCCCGTCTCATTGAGGTCACTTTCAGCAGCAATTCGGCCCCCTGGGGCGACGGCGGTGGAATGTACAGCACCGGAAGCACCCCGAGGCTCGACTATGTCACCTTTGAAGACAACTCGGCCGAAAACGGCGGCGGCCTGTATAGTGAGTACAGCGTGCCTGCACTGACTGATGTCGTCTTCTACAGCAACACGGCTACAGCGTCAGGCGGCGGCCTGTACAGCGTCAACGATAATGGCCCCTATTTAACACACGTTGATTTCATGACCAATACGGCGACGGTCAACGGCGGGGGAAGTTTCATTGAAGGAGGAGGTCCGGGCCTGTATCAGGTGACCTTTCACGGAAATGGGGCCGATAGCGGTGGGGGGCTATATCTGAGCAGCGCGAGCAGTTCGGCCGGTCTGTCATTTGTGACCTTCTACAGCAACACTGCAAAATGGGGCGGCGGAATGTTCAACTCCTATGGCGCTCCGGTCATCACGGATGCAGCCTTCAATAACAACACCGCCACATATTTCGGCGGTGGGTTACATAATACTGGGGGTAGTCCCAGATTAACCCACGTTACCTTTGCCCAAAACAGCGCCACCGCCGCCAATTCGGGCGGCGGCGGCATGGTCAATCTATCCAACAGCGCGCCTGTGCTGACCGGGGTGACCTTCCGCGAAAACACGGCTGCGAGGGGTGGCGGGATGTACAACTCCTCCAGCCATCCAGCACTGGTGAATGGGATGTTTGAAAACAACACGGCTACCCAATCGCAGGGTGGGGGAGTATACAACAATGCTGGCAGTCTGGAGTTTACCAATGTCACCTTCAGCGGAAATGTGGCCGCCACGGAGGGCGGTGGCATGTACAATCACACCAGCGCCGTGACCCTGACGAACCTCATCCTGTGGGGCGATACCGCTCCGGATGGCTCAGAGATCTACAATGTCGGTAGCGCTCCTCTCGTTGTCTACAGCGACATTCAGGGATGCGGCAGCTCCGGCAGCGGCTGGAACTCTGCCTGTGGCACCGACGGCGGCGGAAATATTGACGCCAACCCCCGTTTCGTGGATCCAGCTATCGGCGACCTGCATCTGGGCTGTGATTCCCCGGCCATTGACGCAGGCGATAACACCGCCGTGCCCTCCGGCGTCACCACCGATCTGGACGGCAACCCCCGCTTCACAGATGTTCCCTGCGTCCCCGACACCGGCAACGGCACGCCGCCCATTGTGGATATGGGCGCCTGCGAGACCCAATCGTGTTCGTGGGAGGTTTACCTGCCCCTGATATTGAGGAATTTCTAGCCCTCACCCTTCCCCTGGCCGGTGGGTGAGGGCCAGGAGGTCCCTATGCAAGCCTGTCGCTTTCTCGGCACTCTGATGCTCGTCCTCTCTCTGACCCTCGCCTGCAACCTGATGGCTCCGGCAACCCCGGCTATGCCTGTCGCCGGCGAGACGCCCGCGCCCAGCCCCGCGGCGACCTCCCCGCCGGCCCCGGGTGGGGCGACCACCGTCTCGGGCCGCACCTTCTACGTCGCTCCCAATGGCGACAACGCCAACCCCGGCACCCGCGAGCAGCCCTGGGCTACGCCCGGTTACGGCTCGCGGCAACTGGCCCCCGGCGACACCCTCATCATCATGGGCGGCCGCTATACCCTGCACGAGTACGACACCGACATCATCACCCCGCCCTCCGGCACCCCCTCCGCCTGGATCACCATCAAAGGCGAGGAGGGAAACCGCCCCATCCTGGTCGGGCGGGATAATCTCATCACCGCCATTAACCTCTCCGGCGTCCAGTACGTGCGTGTGGAGAACCTGGAGATCACCCACGACGATGCCGCGACCGGCGAGGCGGCCTGGTTCCGCGAAGGGGTGGAGATTCTCGGCGCTCCCTCGGCCCACATCGTCCTGCAAGACCTGTATATCCACCACATAGACGAGTTCGGGATGGACATCCAGGATGTGGAGGACCTGCAAATCCTGAATTGCCGCATCGAATACTGCGGCTTCGGCGCACTGGGCGGCCCGGCCGGGGAGCACGGCGGCTGGCGGAACGTCACCATCCGCGGCTGCTCCCTCTCCTGGAGCGGCCACTACTACCAGGGCGGCGACGGCTCAGCTCGCCCCTACGACCGCCCCGACGGTTTCGGCGTCGAGCCTTCGCAGGGCCCCATCCTTATTGAGGAGACAGTAGCGGAGCACAACTACGGCGACGGGCTGGACTCCAAAGCGGCCAGCACGACCATTCGTCGGTCCATTATCGCCAACAACTCCTGCGATGGGGTCAAACTCTGGGGTGCCGGCAGCCGCATAGAGAACACCCTCATCTACGGTCGTGGGGATGGCAGCGCCGAGCCGACCCCCTGGGCGGCCATCGTCATTGACCAGGTGGAGCAGGCCGATGCCAGCTTCGAGATTGTCAATGTCACCGTTGACGACTATGTGGGGCGGAACTACCTGATGTATGTCCAGTACGACAGCCCCGTGCCGGTGCAGGTGAGGGTGCGCAACACGGTTTTCAGCGGTCGGGGGCCGGAGTGCCCCATCTACATCGGCGCGGCCAGCACCCTTGTGGCCGACCACAACCTCTTCTACCTGCCGCAGAACGAGGTGATCCTGACCTATGGCGACACAACCTGCACCTGCGCCGAACTGGCTTCTCTGGGCGAGGGAAACCTGTGCGGCGACCCGCTCTTCGTCCGTCCGGCGTGGGGTGAGGTGGGAGACTATCACTTGCAGGCAGGCAGCCCAGCGATCAATGCAGGCACAACCGACGGCGTGCCGGCGGTGGACCTGGAGAACCGTCCCCGCGATGCTCAACCGGACCTCGGCGCATACGAGTACTGGCAACCGACGGTGTGGCTGTACCTGCCGCTGGTGGCGAGGTTTTAAACCACAAAGGACACGAAGGAGAAATTTCCCTTCGTGCCCTTTGTGTCCTTCGAGGTTTGGCTCTACAGCCTGCTTGCTGAGCCAGGGTCGGTCCTCATAGAGCTGCAGATGGTATTGGACTAAACTACGCGAAGATGACGACGAAGTCTAAGCCGTCACAAAGCAACCGCTGGGGATGGGGCCTTAGTTCCTTCTCAGCGCCACACTACTTGGGCAGGCGCAACTTCTGCCCGGGGTAAATGAGGTTGGGATCCTTGATCTGATCTTTGTTCAGCTCGAAGATCTCCGGCCAGCGACTCGCGTCCCCCAGTTTATCTCGTGCGATCTTGCTCAGGCTGTCGCCTGGCTGGACCACATAGTAGGTCGGTTCAGCGGCTGCGGCGGCCTGGGCCTTACGGAGTTCCATCTCCTCGAGCATCTGTTGTCTCCGTTTCTCCGCCTCGATACGGGCCGCCTGAGCTTTGGCTTCAGCAGCAGCCTTCTGAGCCGCTTGAGCGCGCTCTTCGGCGGCCTTGGCTCGTGCCTCAGCGGCGCGCGCCCTTGCCTCAGCGGCCGCCTTTTCCTGACTCTCCCGCGCTGCCTGGGCGCGGGCGGCCTCAGCAGCCTGCCTGGCCTCCTCGGCTTCTTCCTTCTCGTCACGCGTGGTCACAGCATCGATCGCCTTTTGTATTATGGACTTTTTCTTGGTCATAGTTACTCTCCTTTCACTTGTGGGATATCCTTACCTTTGGCCCATCACCGCCTGAAGGATGCTCTGGGCGATCAGACTGCCAGAGGCGGCACGCGCACTGCCTGCCTGGAGTGGGTTAATCTGCCCGCCCAGCAGCACGCTCATCAGCGCCTGACCTGCAGCAGCGGTTGTGTCCGCGCCGGCCTGCTTGGCCTGCAGGAAAGCCATACCCGCTGGCAGGAGGATGCCCAGTACGTCGGCCGCATCGATGCCGCCACCCTTTGCCTCGGGTTGAGTCGGCTGCTGGGCACCTGCGCCAAGGAGCTGCTCCAGGATGCCGAGTTCCTGCTGCTGTGGCTGCGCTGGCTGCTGGCCGAGCTGGCCAAGCAACTGGTCGAGAACACTGCCGCCGGTCTGGGTTTGCTGCGGGTATCCCTCCTGCGGCAGAGAAGCAAGCAACGCCTGTACCAGCGCCACGGTGTCCTCCGGGCTCAGTTCAGAACGTCCCTCCAGTTGTTGGGCCGCTTGCCGGAGACCCTGTGCATAATACTGCCGGCTACCGCCCCGGCCCCGGGTTTCAAGTTGGCGACTGGCATATTCCAGAGCCTGAGACGGGGGCTGCGAACGTTGGGCGCGCAGTGCGGAAGTAATGAGGCGCAGGTTCTCTACCATGTTGTCACCGTGATTGCCGTTGTGGCCGTCCAGCGCGTTAATCTGCTGGCGGTTGGCCTTCAGCGCCTGCAGCGCAGCGGCAAAGAGGCTGCTCAGATCAAGAGAAGGGCTCATGGTTTCCTCCCTAAATTCAGGACTTGCGCAGTTGGATCTTTCCCCCCATGGAGACGCGGAGTTCCCCAGAGGATTCTGAGGTTTCCAGGCTTTTCTCCGTATCTCTGTGATTTTCCACCTTTCGTAAGTGCGTAACTCCTGCAGTTGTTCGAACACAAAACTGCCCGGCGTCTGGCCTAGCGCCAGCACACCGACAAAAAAAAGACTGAACTTGCCTGAGTAACGTTTTCATAAAATATTATACCTTACTTCCCGATTCTGCGCAACTAACTGATGCACCCCTGTAGCGGCGTTCGTTTCCATTCGCGCCATTCGTGTTTCCCCAGGTCCGGCCCGGGCCAGGGGCATCTCGCCCTCAAACTGGAATACACCTCCACACACAACCGGCCTTGACAATTTGTGCCCAGCGGTGTATAATGAAACCGGTTTAATTAAACCGGTTTCACCCCTCTTATGAGAAGATGGTGAAGAAAGCCATCACGATCCGGGACATCGCACGAATGGCTGGCGTCTCGCCGGGGACAGTCTCCCGGGCGATCAACAGCAGCCCCCTGGTCAGTCTGGAGACGCGCCAGAAGGTCATGCAGGTTGTCAAAGCCCTCAATTATGTCCCCAACCGCGTGGCGCAACGTCTCGCTACGGGGAAGACGCTGACCCTCGCCGTGATCGTCCCTTTCTTCACCGCCCCATCCGTCACGGAACGCCTGAAAGGCGTTGTGAGCACGCTGGCCAGGAGCCGGTATGATTTGATCATCCACAATATAGAGGACCCGCAGCAGCGCGCCGATTGCTTTCGCACCATCCCCCGCCGGGACCGGGTGGACGGTGTCCTGGTGATTTCCATATCCCCTACCGATGAAGAGGTGCCGTTACTGGCGGAAGCGAGTGTGCCGATCGTGTTGATTGACGCCCATCATCCGGCGCTGACGATGCTGCATCAGATTACCGTGGATGATGTCGCCGGAGGGAGGGCGGTTACCGAGTATCTGATCGGGCTGGGCCACACCCGGATCGGCTTCGTTGGCGATCCGGCCGACAACCCCTTTAACTTTACCTCCAGCCGCGATCGCGCGTGTGGGTATCGTCAGGCGTTAGAGGCCGCGGGGATCCCCTACCGCCCTGAGTATTATGTGGAGACTCCGCATGGCCGCCAGCCAGCGCGGGAGTCCGCAAAGAGAATGCTTGCCCTCCCCGACCGTCCGACGGCGATCTTTGCGGCCAGCGATGTCCAGGCTGTGGGTGTGCTGGAGGCAGCGCGGGAGTTGGGAGTGCGCGTGCCCCAGGACCTCTCTGTGGTTGGATACGACGACGTGGAGATCGCCGAGATCCTGGGGTTGACGACCATGCGCCAGATGCTTTTCCACTCGGGCCAGCGCGGCGTGGAGCTGCTGCTGAAGACGCTGGAAAACCCTGAGACGGAACCGGAGTACGAGGTGCTGCCCACCGAACTCGTGATCCGGGATACGACCAGCCCCCCACCCTGAACGGCAGCAGACACATCGGCCGGATTCCTTTTGTTTTTGCCATTGGTTGCAACCGGTTTCATCCCATCGAACTGCCCGTTCCGTAACTTTGCCAGTGGCTGCAACCGGTTTCAATCGCTCGAACCGTAGAGAGGAGGTGATGACCATCGAGGTGATCAACTTATGAAAGCCATCGCTCCCTCTCCGGGTACGCGATGGCCTCTATCAGGGCCGAGGGATGATTCCAAAAAGCCGTGCAACCAGGGAGGTGAAAAATGCAAAGCAAAAAATGGATCGCCGTGGCTCTGCTCATTGTGCTGACCGTCGTGGTCAGCGCTTGTGGTGCCGGGACCCCCGCTACCGCTCCCGCGACAGCCGCTCCCACAACTGCCCCTCCCCAGCCCACAACCGCTCCTCCCCAGCCCACCACTGCCCCTCCTGCCAGGGAACCGGTCACCATAGACGTGTGGTTCCACTCCGGCCGGGGTGGCGAGCGGGATGCGCTGGCGGAGATTTTCAGCGGGTGGGACGACCCGAACATCAAGCTGGACCTCGTGGAGCTGCCCGAGGGTGACTACAACCAGCAGGTTCAGGCGGCCGCCGTCGCCGGTCAGTTGCCCTGTCTGCTTGACTTTGATGGCCCCTTCGTCTACAACTATGTCTGGGGCGGCTACCTGATCCCGCTGGACGACTACTTCACCCAGGACGAGCTTTCTGACTTCCTGCCCTCCATCATCGCCCAGGGCACTTATCAGGACGGCAAACTGTACAGCCTGGGGCAGTTTGACTCCGGGCTGGCCATCTGGGCGCGCAGGTCGTACCTGGAGGCCGCGGGCGTACGTATTCCTACAATAGAAGACCCCTGGACAGGCGACGAGTTCAACGCGGCCCTGGCAGCCCTGGCGGCTCTCCCCGAAACCGAGTACGCCATAGACCTGAAGATGAACTACGCGCCATCGGCGCCGAGCGAATGGCTGACCTATGGCTTCTCGCCGGTGCTCCAGAGCTTCGGTGCCGACCTCATTGATCGCCAGACCTATGAGTCGGCTGAAGGCGTGCTCAACGGGCCTGAGGCTGTCGCCGCTATGGAGATGATCCAGGGATGGTTCCAGAACGGCTATGCCAACGCCACTGCGGCCTCCGACGACTGTTTCACCAGCGGTGCATGCGCTATGGCATGGGTCGGGCACTGGACAGCCAACGACCACATCCAGGCAGTGGGTGACGATCTGCTTCTCCTGCCGATGCCCGACTTCGGCACCGGCCCCAAGACCGGAATGGGTTCCTGGAACTGGGGCATCACCAGCGCCTGTGAGCATCCCGATGCGGCGGCCAGGGTGCTCAAGTTCCTGCTTGAGCCGGAGAACATCCAGATCATGACCAGCGCAAACGGAGCGATTCCAGCGCGCATCTCGGTGTTCGAGGCGGACGAGCGGTATGCTCCGGATGGCCTGCTGTACACGTTCGTGGCACAGCTCAGGGCAGGCTGGGGGGTGCCCCGTCCCATCACTGCCGCCTATCCTACCATCACGGTGGCCTTTTCGACGGCGTTCAGGAACATCGCCAACGGCGCTGATGTACAGACTGAGCTGGACAATGCCGTGGACACAATTGACGCCGATCTGAAGGCGAACAACTTTTACCGGTAGGAGAGGGGGACGGTGCGACCAGGGCAGGGGGCCAGGAGCTGCCAAGCCCCTGGCCCCCATTCACAAGCCGCAGCGGGGTGGTGTTTCGCCCGTAGTCGGCCACGAATCAGAGCAAGCCGTTATGCCGCAGGTGGATTCTCCGGCGACCTGCTGACAGACGGGGGAGTGAAATGGACAGCCGATGGGAAACAGGGAGAGGGACCGCTGTTGAGCGGCGGGCCAGGCTTCCCATTGAGAGGATAAAAGAGAATGCTGTAGCCTGGTTGATGATCGCCCCAGCCGCTCTGGGGCTGCTGGTTTTCCTGGCCATTCCATTCCTCATGGCCTTTCAGCTCAGTCTGACCGACACGCGGCTGCTATCGCCCAATCCGCCCCAATTCGTTGGCCTGGAGAACTATCGCCAGTTGCTGCGGGTCAACCTGATCCTGATGGAGCCCCTGAGAGACGCGGCCACCGGGGAAGTGCAGCGGGATGAGCAGGGCCGCTTGCTCTACCCGCGGTCCCGTACCATTCTGCGCAGCGATGCCCGGTACGAGGGGCTGAGAGAGCTTGCCCAGTTTGATCTTCTTGGAAGACGCTATCTGGTGGCAGCGGGCGACCCGACATTTTGGAGAGGGTTGCTCAACAACTTCTACTTCGCCCTGGTCGTCGTGCCGCTGCAGTCGGCCTTCGCCCTGTTGCTGGCGGTACTGGTCAACCAGAAGATCAGGGGGGTAAATCTCTTCCGGACCCTCTATTTCATGCCGGTGGTCGTGCCGATGGTGGTGGTGGCGGTGGTCTGGTTCTTCCTCTACAACCCGGGCGTGGGAACGATCAATGCCTTCCTGAAGGCCATCTCGTTCGGGCGATTGGGCCCCTTTGAATGGCTGGCCGATCCCAAACTGGCGTTCCCCTCCATCATGCTGCTATCGATCTGGCAGGGCGTGGGATTCCAGATGGTCATCTTTCTTGCAGGCCTGCAGGAGATACCGGGTGAGTTATACGAAGCAGCAGAGGTGGATGGATGTAATGAGATCCAGAAATTCCTTTTCGTCACATGGCCGCAGTTGCGCAACACCACCATCTTTGTGGTCGTGGCCACGACCATCCTGGCTTTCCAGTTGTTCACCCAGGTGCACGTGATGACGGGCGGAGGGCCGGGGGAGGCGACGATGACGACCATTCTGCACGCCGTTCGGGAAGGGCGCTACCAGTTGCGGGCAGGATATGCCTCGGCTATCACCGTGATGTTCTTCCTGATCGTGCTGGTGGTCTCCATAATTCAGCGTGCTGTGATGCGTGAAGAGAGGGCCGTGGAATGAGCGTTCAGACATCCATCCAGGTGCACTCTGCGGGGGGAAAGATGCGGCCCGGTCTTCCTTACCGCTTTCGCAAAACCGTGAAGGCCATCATCAACTACGCGGTGATGATACTCCTGGCGTGCTTTTTCGCGTTCCCCCTCGTCT
Organism: Anaerolineae bacterium; assembly: GCA_041082215.1. Lineage (GTDB taxonomy): Bacteria > Chloroflexota > Anaerolineae > B4-G1 > DUEL01 > JBDOIF01. The sequence continues at coordinate 33,479 of JBDOIF010000014.1, read as the reverse complement.
TCATGATGGTGTCGGCCATCAAGACAAACGAAACGCAGATCACATCGGACGTGGCCGGGCTGCGGGCTTTTATGCCCTATCCTTTAAGGCTCGTGCCGCCTGTGAATCGCCTGGATGAGGCCCCGGCCGAGATAAGAAATGCATACGCTGGACTGGGACCGCAGAACTTTTTCGACGTGTTTCGTCGCATGCCGTTCGGCAGATTCCTGTGGAACTCGATCCTCATAACGACGGCCACCGTGGGGTTGGGGCTGCTGGTCAATAGCATGGCCGCCTACCCCCTGGCACGGCTCAGGTGGAGGGGGCGGGGCATCGTACTGGCCGTTATCGTGGCGCTGATCATTATTCCCTTCGAGGCGGTTGCGGTCCCTCTGATGCTGCTGACCACCCGATTGCCGCGCCCGGGCGGCGGCATTGGCTGGCACGATACGTACATTGTGCAGATTATCCCCTTTGTCGCCGATGCCTTTTCGATCTATCTGTTCTATCAGTTCTTTATCAATATCCCCAAGGACCTGGACGAGGCGGCCATCATAGATGGGGCCAGCCGTCTGCGTATCTATTGGGACATTATCCTGCCCAATTCCAGGCCCGTCCTCGCAACAGTTGCCATCCTGAAGTTTATGTGGACCTGGGGATCGTACCTGTGGCCGCTGATGGTCATCCGTCTGCCGGAATACCGACCGCTGACAGTGGCAATGCAGGAGTTCTTTGGGCAATATCCGCGCCTGTGGGGAGATACCCTCGCCTTTGCGACAATGACCACATTGCCGGTGCTGGTCCTGTTTCTGGCCTTCCAGCGGTGGTTCATCCGCAGCGTGGCGGCAACCGGCATCAAAGGATAAGTGGCGTTATATGCACCTGGCTTTCCTGAACCCCCAGGGGAACTTCGACCCGCAGGACCGGTACTGGACTCAACATCCGGATTTCGGAGGACAACTGATCTACGTCAAGCAGGTCGCGCTGGCGCTGGGCCGGATGGGGCACCGGGTGGACATCCTCACCCGCCGCATCCGGGACCCCCGGTGGCCCGGGCTGGACGGGCCGGTGGACGGGTACCCAGGCGCGCCGGATGTCCGTATCGTCCGCATCCCCGCCGGGCCGGACACCTTTCTCCCCAAAGAGGAGCTCTGGCCCCACATTGGACCGGACTGGGTGCGGGGCATCCTGGATTTCTACCGTCGGGAGGGCCGTTTCCCCGACGTGTTCACGGCCCACTACGGCGATGGCGGCCTGGCGGGCGTTCTCATCGCCGCCGAGACGGGCATTCCCTTCACCTTCACCGCCCACTCCCTGGGCGCTCAGAAGATGGACGGACTGGGCGCGACGCCGGAGAACCTCCCCGCGCTGGATGCCCGCTACCACTTCGCCCGCCGCCTGGCGGCAGAGCGGCTCAGTATGAACCGGTCCGCCGTCAACATCACCAGCACCCGCCAGGAGCGGACCCGGCAGTACGGCCATCGGGCTTACCGGGGCGCCGTGGACGTCGGCGACGACCGCCGGTTCGCTCTGGTTCCGCCCGGGGTGGACACCGCCGTCTTTGACCCCGGGGCCCGGGCGCCGGACGAGGAGGCCGTCCACCGGCGGGTCCTGGCTGCGCTGGAACGGGACATCCGGGAGGACCGCCGTCATCTTCCCTGCATCGTCGCCTCCAGCCGGCTGGAGCCGAAGAAGAACCACCTGGGCCTGGTGGTCGCCTTTGCCGGAAATCCGACCCTGCGGGAGCGCGCCAACCTCCTGCTGGTCACCGCCCACCTGGAGGACCCCTTGCGCCGGGAGGAAGAGGGAAGCCCGGCGGAACGGGAAGTTCTGGCGCGCATCCGGCAGGTCGTCCGGGACCACGACCTCTGGGGTGAGGTCGCCGCCGTGGCCCTGGCGGGGCAGCCAGCTCTGGCGGCGGCCTACCGGCTGCTGGCCCGGCGCCGCTCCGTCTTCGCGCTGACGGCCGTGTACGAGCCCTTCGGCCTGGCCCCGCTGGAGGCCGCCGCGTCGGGTCTGCCGGTCGTCGTCACCCGGAGGGGCGGGCCTGCCGAAATCTGGCAGGAGGGCGGGGAGGAGTACGGCATCCTGGTGGACCCCGCCGATCCCGCTGACATCGCCCGGGGCCTGCTGCGGTTGTTGGAGAGCCACCGGGCCTGGGAGGAGTTCGCCCGCCGGGGACGGGGGCGGGTCCTGGCCCGCTACACCTGGGAGCGGACCGCCGAAGGGTACCTGGCCGTCGTCCGGCAGGTGCTGAAGGGTGACCCCTTCCGGCCTTCAGAGCCGCTCCTTCCCATTCCCCCGTACTTCCGCGACCCCCGACCGGAGGACGACATCCCGCTGGAAGAACTCCAGCATTGGTATTTTGGGCCGTGAAATGTGAGGAGTGAAACGTGACCCTGGAAGGACCATCTGCGTTCAGCCGTGTCTCTCCGCGTCCGCTTCCCTCCGGCGATCTGGACCTTTTGGCCGTTGGTGAGGCGGTGGTGGACCTCATCTCGGGGGAGGAGACGGATTCCCTTCGGGAGGCCCGCACTTTCCAGGCCCACGCGGGCGGCTCTCCGGCCAACATCGCCCGGACCGTTGCCTGCCTGGGTGGGTCTGCGGCGCTGGTTGCCCGTGTCGGCGATGACCCTTTCGGCCACTTCCTGCGGGCCGAACTGGAGGGGGCCGGTGTTCTCTGTGACCATCTGGTTCTGGACCCGGAGGCCCGGACCACCGTCATTTTCGTTTCCCACACCCGGGGGACGCCGGACTTTCTGGCCTATCGGGACGCGGATACCCGGCTGGCGCCGGAGCAGGTCACTGAGGAAGCTGTCGGTCGGGCGCGGGCGGTCCACGTTTCCGCCTTTGCCCTCTCCCGTCTCCCGGCCCGCCGGGCCGCCGAACGGGCGCTCCGCCTGGGGCGGACGCGGGGGTGCGTTGTCTCTGTGGACCCCAACTACAGTCCCCGTCTCTGGCCCGACCGGGCGGAAGCGATGAGGGTCCTGGAGCGGGCCCTGGCTCTGGCGACCCTGACCAAGCCCTCGCTGGACGACGCGCTGCGTCTCTTCGGCCCCGGCCTTTCCCCCGAGGCCTGTGTCCGGAGGTTCCACGAACTGGGTCCGCCCGTTGTTGTGCTGACCATGGGTGCAGAGGGGGTACTGGTTTCCGAGGAGGGGCGCATCCTGCACATTCCGGCGTTTCCCGTCCCTGTCGCTGATGTCACTGGCGCGGGGGACGCCTTCTGGGGCGGTTTCCTGGTTGCTCTGCTGGACGGCCTTCCCCTTCCCGACTGCGCCCGCTTTGCCCAGCGGATTGCGGAGCGAAAACTGTTCACCGTCGGTCCGATGACCGAACGGATAGACCGGCGGATCCTCTACGCCGGACTGGATAGCGAGAAAAATCTATAAAAAATCGTGATCTCCGTGTCAGGCCGGGAGTGCTGCTTTAACTCCACCTTCTCCGGCCGGGTGCAGGTCCTGTTCGGCCTGGTTGTTGGTGAACGAGACGCTCTCCACCAGCGCAAAGGCCAGAACAGCCTTCTTATGCTCCGTCCCCCCATCGGGATTCTATTCTGTTGGACGATGTATGGCGGCAATGTTGCACAGGTATATGAGTTTGTAACAGATTAGCAGGTGGAGTTGCAAAAGAGCCATCAGCCCTGTTCCTCTGGTTGATCAGACCATCCAGGGAGGCGAGTTTCGGTACCGACTGGTGGGCAAGCGGGTGTGCGCTCAGGCGGACGAGGGGTTCGACTTCCGGGAGGGGGTTTCGGTGGCCTTTGGGCGGCTGTGGGACTGGAGTCGGATAGGGTGGGTGGTGGTGAATGGGGACGGGGCGAGGTGGATTGATGAGGGGGCGGAGCTGTTGGGCGGTGCGGTTCGGCACCTGGACGGCTTCCACCCCCTCCAAACCCTGGGTGCGATCCCTTCGCCACCAGGTCCACCCCTATCACCTGCTAAACTGATACAGACTCGATCAGCCCTCACCCCACCCCCGGCCCTTCGGGCCACCCCCTCCCCTCTCCGGGAGGGGGCCAAGGGGAGAGGTGAGGGCAGGCTCTGCCAGCCGCCCCGCCCTGGTCAGCAATTCCCCCCAGCGCCCCATCGTGGTAAAATTGTACCTGGGAGGTCGCCCTATGGTAGAGACAATCCGTATCCAGGATATCGCCCGCTATGTCGGCCAGGAGGTCCGCCTCCAGGGGTGGCTCTACAGCCGCACCGACAAGGGCCGGCTCCAGTTCCTCCAGGTCCGCGACGGGACCGGCTTCGTCCAGTGCGTCGTCTTCCAGAAGGAGGTCCCCCCCGACGCCTTCGACGCAGCCCGCCGGCTCACCCAGGAGTCCTCCCTCATCCTCACCGGCGTGGTCCGGGAGGACCCCCGCGCCCCTGGCATCCCCGGCGGCTTCGAGCTGGGGGTCACCGACCTCCAGGTGCTCCAGTTCGCCGAGGAGTACCCGATCCAGCCCAAGGAGCACGGGGTGGATTTCCTGCTGGACCACCGCCACCTGTGGATCCGCTCCCGACGCCAGTGGGCGATCCTGCGGGTGCGGGCCACCGTCGTCCGGGCAATCCGGGACTGGCTGGATAGCCACGGGTTCACCAACCTGGATACCCCCATCCTCACCCCCGCCGCCTGCGAGGGGACGACGACCCTTTTCGAGACCGATTACTTCGGCGAGCCGGCCTACCTGGCCCAGTCGGGACAACTCTACAACGAGGCCAACATCTACGCCTTCGGCCGCGTCTACTGCTTCGGCCCCACCTTCCGCGCCGAGAAGTCCAAAACCCGCCGCCACCTGACCGAGTTCTGGATGGTCGAGCCGGAGATCGCCTTCTGCGACCTGGACCAACTGATGGAGATCGAGGAGCAGTTCGTCTCCTACATCGTCCAGACCTGCCTGCGGGAGCGGGCGGCAGAGCTGGCGTTTCTGGAGCGGGATACCCGGCTGCTGGAGAAGGTGGAACCTCCCTTCCCCCGCGTCTCCTACGACGAGGCGATCCAGATGCTGGCCGAAATCCGCCGGGAGACGGACGACCTGGAGCTGAAGGAACTCCTCAGGATCGAGTGGGGGGAGGACTTCGGCTCCCCCCACGAGACGGAACTGACCAAACGGTTCGAGAAACCGGTCTTTGTCTACGGTTACCCTACGGTCGCCAAGGCGTTCTATATGGAGCCGTGGCCCGGGCGACCGGAGATCACCAAGAGCGCCGACCTGCTGGCTCCTGAAGGGTACGGGGAGATCATCGGCGGCTCGGAGCGCATCTCCGACCCCGACCTCCTGCTCAGGCGGCTGGAGGAATGGAACCTGCCCCGGGAGGCGTTCGAGTGGTACCTCGACCTGCGCAAGTACGGCTCGGTCCCCCATTCCGGCTTCGGGCTGGGGGTGGAACGGACGGTGACCTGGATCTGCGGCATTGACCACCTGCGGGAGACAATCCCGTTCCCCAGGACGTTGAAACGGGTGTATCCTTAATTGCAGCGGCTGCAGGGACAACTTCTGCGGAGTTGTCCTACTCCAACCAGCGGGCTGGGATGAGCTGAAGGCAGAGGTCGGAGCCTTCCTGAATCAGTACGCCTAAACGACGGGGGGAAATGAGGTGATGAATGAAAGCGACGCGACGTGAGTTTATGCAGGCCCTGGGGGTGACGCTGGCCTCGCTCCTGCTTTCCCGGTGCAGGCCGGCCTGCTACGTGCCAGCCGTCACACCGCCATCCGGCGGGACGGGCGATCTGTGGGACGACCTGCGCGCGCCATGGGAGGACCTGGACCTCCTGGCCCGCGACGCCAAGGATGTGGAAAAGGGCCAGCAGACCCTGGACCGGCTCATCGCCGGGCACCGCTCCGCGCTCGACGCGCTGGTCGAGTCGGGCGAACTGGACTCCGCCATCGCGGATGACCTGCAGACCGCCTTCGAGGCGGCCGCCCGCCACGTCTGGCGGGCCAACGCGCCCATCACCTGCTACACGCCTGCGCTTTACCCCGAGTACGGGGTCCAGGGCGCCAGCGACCTGGCTCGCCAGGCCGAGATCCTGGCTGAAATGGCCGCCCAGGGCGACCTGAACCCCGAGACCGTCGCCCAGGCGCAGGCCTCCATCGAGCGGGATATCGCTTTCCTCACTATGCCCGCCGAGGAGCAGCAGGCGCTCATCAACGCTGTGGTCGAGGCCGCAGGCGAAGGAATGGACTGGCCGACCCTGGCCGAACTGGACCTGGAGATCCCGCCGGAGTCGGTGGAGGCGGCGCGGATTCTGGTGCAGCTATTGCTGGAGGAGAGGTAGGCCGACCGTTATGGCCCGTCCCCGGCTGCCGACGCTGATCGTCGAGGTGACCCGCGCCTGCGACCACGCCTGTTGCTACTGTTACAACATCTGGAACCACCCGGATGCGCCGCGCGAGGGCCTCCCCGAAGCGGACATCCGCCCCCTGCTGGCCCATGTCTTGGATCAGGTGGACTGCACCCACGTCACGCTGACCGGGGGCGAACCTCTGCTGCGGCCCGACCTGCTCCAGATCGTCGGCTTCCTGGCCGCCCGTGACGTCCGCATCAACCTGATCACCAACGGCCATCGCCTCACCGACGGGCTTGCGGCCGAGCTGATCCGCGCCGGCGTGACGCTGTTCGAGCTGCCGCTTCTAAGCTACCGCCGCTCCGTCCACGATGGTCTCGTCGGGGTAGAAGGGGCCTTCGACGCGGTGCTGGCGGCGCTGGCCCACATCCGCGCCCACCGGGGGCAGGCGGTGGTCGTCTTCGTCGCCACCTCTGTCAACATTGGCGACCTCTGGGATACGGTCCGGCTGGCCTTTGCCTTCGGCGCCCGCGGGCTGATGCTCAACCGGTTCAACCCTGGCGGACGGGGCGCGGCGCATCTGGACCTGCTGCCCACGGTGGAAGAGATGCGCCGGGCGCTGGAGGTCGCCGAGGCTGCCACGCAGGAGTTCCATCTCCCCATCTCTTGCTCCATCCCCATCCAGCCCTGTCTGATTGACCTTTCTGCTTACCCCCACCTGGGGCACGGCTTCTGCGCTGCCGGCTCCGGCCGCGCCTATTACACCCTGGACACGGCCGGCAACGTCCGCCCCTGCAACCACACCCCCACGGTCCTGGGCAATGTGTGGGAGGAGCCGTTCGCCGACATCATTGCCCCGGAGCGGCTGGCGGACTTCGTCGCCGCTGTGCCGGCATTCTGCGCCCCCTGCGCTCGCCACGACGAGTGCCAGGGCGGATGCAAGGCCGCGGCGCAGGTCTGCTACGGCGACCTGCACGCCGAGGAGCCGTTCCTGCACCTGAACCGGGAGCTGGCGCGCCCGCTGGTCGAAGCCTGGCCTCCTGCGCTGGCGGGAAGGGGAGGTGATCCGTGCGGTTGAAACGGTCCATCGCCGGCCTGATGCGCCGGGTCCCCCTCCTTTACCCGCTCCTCGTCCGCCTGATCCATCTGGTCGCCGCCCGCTTCACCGTCGGCGTCAGCGGCGTGGTGTTCAATTCCAGAGGGGAGGTCCTGCTCTTGGAGCATGTCTTCCGGGGGGCGTATCCCTGGGGGCTGCCGGGGGGCTGGGTGCGGCGACGGGAGCGGCCGCAGGATGCGCTGCGGCGGGAGCTGATGGAGGAGTTGGGGCTGGCGGTGAGGGTCGGCCCGCCGGTGCTGGTTGACCTGGGCTATCTGCCCGGCCATCTGGAGACGGGCTTTCTTTGCGAGGTGGAGGGTAAGGTGGATCGCTTCAGCGGGGAGATTCTGGATGCCCGCTGGGTGGCTCCCGACGCGCTCCCCGAGGGGCTGTACTGGCTCGATCGGGAGATGATCGTTCGGGCGGTGGAGCTACGGGGATATGGCGGAGGCTGAACGGATCGAAGAGCTGCGTCGAAAGGTGCGCCCCCTGCTCGATCTCTCCGCACCCCGCGACGGGATGGCGGCCTACTACGCCCTCTACCACGACCCGGCGCGGACCCGGCTGGTGGTGGAGGAGCGGGAGGGACGGGCCGAGGGCTTCCTCGCTGTCTGCCAGACGGGACGGGACCTCTTCCGGCAGACGGCGGTGCTGCGCGCGCGGGGGGAGGGCGTGGCGGCGGAGCTTTTGAAGCGGGGCCTGCTGCCCCGGCGGCCCTACTACCTGGTCACCACCCCGGAGCTGCAGGCGGCAGTGGCCGGCGCGCTGGAGGTGGAACGGTCCGGGCTTAACCGGGTGTACCGGCTCGACCTGCGGCGGTATGCCCCTTCCATCAACGTCCTGGTGGTGCCTGCCCGCGCCGCCGATGGCTCCCCCCGCTTCGTCATCCACTCAGGGGGAGAAGTGGCGGCCGAATCGGGGTTGAACTGGTACTCCCCTCACTTCGCCGAGATCTATGTGTGGACAGCGCCCCAGGCGCAAAGGCGGGGGTGGGGAAAGGCGGTGGTGGATGCCTGCGTGGCCTGGGTGCTCCGCTCCGGCATCCAGCCCCTCTACATCGCCGACGAGGAGAACGAGGCCTCCATCCGCCTGGCGGAGTCGTTGGGGTTCGTGGATACCGGCGCGCGGGAGCTGGCGGTGGAGGGGATCGGCTCTTAGAATCTAACAGTTCTCTAGTCTGACAACAATGTGCTCAGCTTTCCCAGCACCTCAGCCATCACCTCACGCGGCAGGGTGCATATCCTCTCTGCCTCTCTTGCTCGCCAATCCAAACTCTTGACTTGGTCGGCCAGAATCACCCCTGTTACCCCAAGCCCTGCCGGCACCTTGACCTCAAAAGGGTACCCCTTCTCTTGGTTAGTGATTGGACACAAAATTGCCAACCCCACCTTGCCATTGTACGCTGACGGTGATAACACCACCGCTGGCCGACGTCCTGCCTGCTCGTGCCCTGCCTGAGGGTTCAGCGTGATCCAAACCACTTCCCCCCGCTCCGGCACATACCCCTGCCCCCTCACCACACTTCACCCCCCACAGCCTCACCAGTATCTACTTCACTGTGCAGATTCTGGGCTGTCACTTGAGCCAGCAGGGCCTCCAGGGTATAGCGAGCTCTCAGGATCGGGACGATAACCAGCTTCCCCTCCTCCACTGAGATTCGTACTGGGGAATCCTCTTCCAGGCCAACCTCTCCAGCCAGCGGTCTGGGAATGCGTAAAGCCAGACTATTTCCCCACTTCTTGACACAGGTCTCCATCTCCACACCTCCGTATTGTATCTACTATGAGTATACGAGTCTTCGCGCATTCTGTCAAGCGTGGAAACGCCCAGCATATTTCTGGATAGACCCTTAGCGGCTCGTCCGACGATGAACTGCCTGGCTTATCCTGTGAGGCTCCCTTACTGGTACTGAACAGGCTGAAGGCCTGTCCTGCGGGGTTCAGCGCCCCCAGCGGATGGCGTAGACGGCCATGTTCTCCCCCCCCTGCTCCACCGTCACCGCCGCGCCGGTGCGGTAGACCTCTTCCAGGCGGGGGTCGGCGGTGAGGGTGGGGTACCAGGAGGGGAAGGTGACCAGGTAGTCGGCCCCCTGCGCCTCCAGCCAGGCCATCAGCCGGGCCTCGTCCCGGATGAAGGGGACCACCTCCGGGTTGACCAGCCCCGCCAGGTCGAGCAGGGGCCGCCGGGCGAAGTACCCCACTGCGCCGATGTCGTGGACGGCGATGAGGGCATCCGGCCCGGTGTGTTCGTTGATCCAGCGGGCCACAGCGACCATCTCCCCCTCGATGATCGCCACGTCGGTCGCGTAGGCCCGGGCTCCCAGGAGCAGAAAGGCCAGGAAGAGGACGGCGATGGAGAGGGCCCAGGCGCGGAGAAGGGGCGCACCATGTGTGCGCCCCCATCGCCCGATGCGGGCCAGGAGGGCCAGGGTGCCGCCCGTGCCATAAGTGAGGATCACGGGGACCACGGGGATGAGGTATCGGCCGTGCTGGTAGGTGACAGGGAGCCGGAGGGCGTAGATGGCCGCCGTCGCTGCAGCCCAGATCAGGGGAAGCCACCAGGCCGCCGCCGAACCTCTCAGGCCCCGACGGGCAGCCCGTGCCATACCCCCGATCAGTCCCGGCAGCAGAAGCGCCTGCGCGCCGACCAGCGGCGCGGTCCCCACCCGCCACAGCCGCACCGTCAGCGGCTGGGCCAGGAGGGCGGCGTACTCCGCCTGCTTGGCATAGAAGGTGTTGGGCCAGAGGGTCCCGCTCAGGTGGAAGTTGAGGGCCAGGTAGGGAGCGACCACCACACCGGTCCCCGCTGCCATCCACCCTGCTGCCGTCAGCCCCTGCCGCCAGCGCCCATCTGTGGCCTCAGCCCAGGCCGCGCCGACCGCCGCCAGCCCTACCGCCACCGCCCCTTCCGGTCGGGTGAGGACCAGCGCGCCACCCAGGAGGCCGGTGAGGAAGGGGCGACGCGAAGGCCCGGCGATCACCCGATCCCAGAGGGCCAGCGCCAGCCATACGAAGAGCAGCGTCTCCATCCCGGAAACGGCGGCCCACACCAGATGCCACTCCAGCGCTGCGGCAAGCCCCGCCAGCAGGGGGATCGAGGGGTGGTTGGGGAAGAGCCGCCCGGCCAGACGGGCGGACAGGAGTGCCGTCCCCACCAGGCAGAGCCCGCCCAGCCCATAGGTCCACAGGCGGAAGGGAAGCCCCAGCCCGTACCCGACCGCCAGGAGGAGGGTCCACAGGGGGGAGGTGGAGCCGGCGCTGGGCCGGCCGGGCAGAAAGGCCCACTGGCCGTATTCGACCAGGTTGCGGGCGTAGGTTTGATGGATCCAGGCGTCGTCCAGGGGAAAGCCGATGGCTCCCCGGAGTCCCGACCAGCCCAAATAGAGGCCCACGGAGAGGGCGACGGCCAGGGCTATCAGGAAAGATCGGCGGGCCGGTTCACCGCTCCACCTGGAAAAGGACCACACGCTCTTCCTCCTCTCCCCATTCCGCAAGCGGCCGCAGCCGGGGATGGGTCGTCGTCCCCGCATAGAGCTCTGCCAGCGGCGCAGGCCGGTTCCGGTCCAGGACACAATAGCCCACGCCATACCGGTCCGCCGCCGCCAGCGCCGTTTCCACATCCCCGTTGGGCACCACGACGGCTGGCAGGCCGGTGTGGTACCAGAAGGCCGGGGGGTTGGCGACCATCACCCTTGCGTCCTGTGCCCCGTGCCCTGCCATCCAGCGGCCGATCTCCTGATAGGCCTGGTCGGCCTCCCGCCAGTCGGGCAGCTTCCCTGCCGCTATGTAGAGGCTGAGGGCCACCGCCAGCCCCACCGCCGCCGCTGAGAAGACGCCCCGGGCCTGCCGCAGGTTCCACCGTCGCCGACGGCCCGCCCATCCCACCGCCGCCTCCAGCCCCTCCGCCCCGGCGGCCATCAGCGCGGGCAACGCCGCTGCACTGGCGTGAAAGACCCCCCCCCGGGGGCCAGGGAAGGTGAAGGCCAGGGAGTGAAGCAAGTAGGCAAGCAATAAGTATATGCAGGGGAGGGAGATGGCGGGGTGGCGGCGCAGGCGATAGAGGCCGATAAGGACGAAAGGGCACAGGAAGATCAGACAGTCCTCTGCCAGGAACCGCTCCAGGTTCAACCCCAGCGCCCAGAGTTTGGAATGCAGGATGTTAGGCCAGCCCCAGGCCAGATAGGAGCTGGGGGAGAGGTCGCAGCCGTAGCAGAACAGGTCGTCGTAGGTGGTGAGCCAGAGGGTCTTCGCCCCGGCGGGGGAAAGCGGCGCGCCGACCAGGATCAGGTTGCGGATGAACCAGGGGACCATCACAAGCAGGTAGCCGAATACGCAGCACGCAATACGGAATACGTATTCCGTATTCCGTATTCCGTGTTGCATGCTGTGTCGCTGAGATGACATCAGCGGAGCCAGAGCGACGATGGGGAGGAGCAGGATGCCGTCGGCGCGGGTGAGGTGGGCCAGTCCAACCAGCAACGAGCAACCGGCAACCAGTAACCAGTCATTGTTCCCCCGTCTCCACCGCCCTGCCAGCCACAGCGCCAGGCTGCCGAAAAGGGCGAAGGGGGCAAAGGTCTCGGGAAGGGGCCAGTAGGGGAAGAAGAAGCCGCTGAAGAGGACAAGAAGCCCGGCTACCCAGGCGGTGCGGCGACGGCCCGTGATCTCCCAGGCCAGTGCGAAAGCGACAGGGGGGAGCAAAGCGGAGAAGAGGGCAAAGGGGACCTGGAGAGCGAAGAAAGATCCAGGAAAGAAGATAGCGGAGGGAGCCGCCAGGAGGGAGGGGAGCGGCATCCAGTAGAGGAACCCTGAATGGGGAAGCCCGGCCGGGCTGTCCAGGTAGTTCCAGATGAACGGCTCGGTCAATCCGCCGCCCCGGGCCAGCCACACCGCCCCGGCGGCATAGTAGGCCGTGTCCATATAGCCGGGGCGGGGGATGAGGGCGGCCGTGGCGAGCCGCACGGCGAGAGAAAGGAGGAAAAGCGCAAGCAGGTCCCTCCTGGCCCCGCTCACGGCCCCCCTCCCGTCGCCACCCGGTAGACAGCGACCTCCCCCGATCGAAAAGCCGGTTCCAGCCAGGGGGCCGTCGCAGGGTTGAATCCCCCCATCCCCCTCTCCTCCGGCCCGTAGAACACCCAGGCCACTCCCCATTTCTCGAGGAGGGCGAGCCGCTCCGCGTCGGGAGTTCGGACGCTGAAGAACCGTTCCACTGCCTCCCGCTTTCCCTGATAATCCACCGTCTCCATCCCGTGCCCCACGACCACCCGGTGGCCGATGCGGGCGGGGATCAGCCCTCCAGCTTCAACTCCGGAGAGCACCGTCTCCTGTGGCAGGGAGTTCTCCCCCAACCAGTCCACCGCCGCTACCAGGTCGGCCGACCAGAAGAGGGCCGGAGAGCGGGTCGCCGCCGCCAGGGTCAACCCCGCCGTCAGGTAGAGGTTGCTCATCATCGCCAGCGCCATCATCCCCGCCAGCGCCAGCCACCTGCCCCTTCCACTCTGCAATCTGGTATCTGCAATCTCCACCAGTCCCACCCCGGCCAGCAACCCCAGCGGGACCTGCACTCCCTCCAGGAACCGGCGCTGCAGGTTCCACGGCAGGTAGGCCAGCACGGCCACCGTCCCGATCCACAGGAGGGGGAAGGCCAGCCCCTCCCCTCCCCGGCGGGCCCAGGCCAGTGCCCCCACGCCTCCCAGCAACAGGAGCAGCCCGTACCCACAGAGGTAGATGCGGGGGGGCGGGGAGAGGGTCACGTTCTGGGCCGACCAGCCAGCGAAGACCGGTTGGGTGCGGAAGACCCACAGGTCGTAGGCCAGGAGGGGAAGTTGAAGTGTGCCCATCGCCGCCACCGCCGCCAGCCCCCGCCAGGCCGCCTGTCGCGTCCGCAGCCCCTCGAAGGTCCAGTAGAGGACCGGCAGGAGGTCGGCCAGGAGGAGGAGGTAGGGGTGGATGATCCCCAGGGCCAGCGAGGCCAGAGCCGCCAGCGCGGTCTCCCCCCAGGAAGGCCCTTCAGGGCGGCGCAGGAGGAGCAGGAAGACCAGAAGCAGCAGGCCGGTCGCAGCACAGAAATGGGGGGATGTCAGCACCGCCAGGTAGGTGAAGCCATCCAGCAGCCAGAAATCCATCGGGGAGACCCCGCCCGGTGGCGTGGGGGCGACCACCTCGGTGAGCCAGCCCAGGCCGGAGGCGGTCGTCGCCAGCAGAAAGGCCACCCGCCGGACCCGCTCCGTCGGGGTGAACAAGGCGATGAACCGGTAAACGGTCAGCAGCATCAGGAAGCCGAAAGCCACCCGACCGAGCTGATAGGTCGCAGGCAGGCCCAGCCCGGTCAGCCGGGCCAGATGGCCCAGGGCAACGTAGAAGGTCTGGAGGTAAGCCCCCTGGTGCTCCTCCGGCGTGAAGAGCAGCCGGTACCGCCACTGGCCCCGATACCCCTGCCACATCTTCGCCAGGTGGCTGTGGTAGTCCATCCGGTCCAGCAGGACGCCTCCGAAGCGGGCCTGCGGGGTCTGGGCCAGGTAGCCTGCCAGGTAGGGGATGGTGGAGGCCAGCACCACCAGCCCGGCCACGGCTGCCGCCCAGCCCCATTCCTTTCGCTCCACGCTCACGGCCCCTCCCTCTGGTAGAGCGTCACCGTCAGATCAGCGAACTCTCTTCGTTCCGATTCTGCAAACCTCCCCTCCAGCCAGGTCAGGACCGGGTGCTCGCCTCCCATCTCCTCCACCTCGCGGGGGAAGTAGATCAGCCAGACCCGCTCCGCGGCCCCCACCGCCTCGGTGATGGTGGGGGTGGCGAAGATGCCCAGCGCCTCCTGGGTGGGGTAGGCGAGGGTGTCCTGGGGGGAGCCGGGCGGGTCGGCCAGGAAGACGGCGGGGAGGTCAGGGGCGTAGACGCGCATCGGAAAGCAGGTGAGCTTGTTGGTGTGGACCACCGCATCGGCTGGCCGGACGTGCTCCTGAAGGTAGATGGTCGCCTCCTGGAAGGATGGGCGGGGGAAGCCGACGTAGGTGTAGTGGCCGGCCAGCGAACCGGCGGTGGCCGTCAGCAAGAGCGCCGCCAGCCCGAGCCGGAGGAGACGGGGCAGCCCGCCCCGGACCAGGAGCCAGCCGGTGGCGGCCTGGTAGACCAGGGCAGAGGGCAACAGCGCCCGCTCCAGGTAGACCGGTCGCCATCGGGAAAGGAGAAAGAGCAGCAGGACCGGCGACCAGCAGAGGAGGAGGAACCAGCCGGCCCGCGAGCGGGTCCGCCAGACCCGCAGGGCCAGCAGCGCTGCCAGCAGCACGCCGGTGAAGAGTCCCGCTCCAAGCACCCAGCCGGGGGGCGGTTCGTAGAAGGTGAGGACCGGGAACATCAGGGCGCGGACCAGCTCCTCCGCCTCAGGTGGGGAGAGCCAGTACCCGCGCCCCACGAAGCCTACCTGCCCCGGCAGCACCCCCACCAGCCAGGGGGCGAAGAGGGCCAGCGCGACCAGGTCAGCCAGGAGCAGTGCCGGCAGGCGCCGCCACCACCGGCGACGGCTGACCGCCAGGAGGTGCAGCGCCAGCAGGAAGAAGCTGCCCAGGTTGTGGGCGTAGAGGGTGAGGGCCGATCCGGAGGCGAACAATAGCCAGTTGGAACGTGAAGCGTGGGACGTCAAACGTGAAGCGTCAGGCGTCAGGCGTGAAGCGTCAGGCGTCAAACGTGAGGTGTGGAGCAGCGCCCGCAGGAGGCCCCACGTCGCCAGGACCGCCGCCAGCCCGAGCAGGGCATACATCCGCGCCTCCTGGGAATAGGCGACGTGGAAAGGGTGGATCGCCGCCAGAAACCCCACCGCCAGGCCGGTGCGTCGGTCGAAGCACCAGGCCGCCAGCCGCCACAGAAGCGCCACTGTGAGCATCCCCAGGAACACGGAAAGGAAGCGGGCCGCGAGGGGGGACTGGCCCGCCAGCCCCATCCAGCCGTGGAGGAGGAAGTAGTAGAGCAGAGGATGCACGTCCGCCGCCCCCGCCCCTGCTACCGGCGTCACCGTCCCGTAGACCATCCGGGCCGGGCTCAGGGAGGCGTAGAGGATGGCGAACGCTTCGTCGTACCAGAGGGGACGATCGGCCAGGTGGATCGTCCGCAGGCCAAAGGCCAGGAGCAGGACCGCTACTGCACCTGCTGCCTTTCTCACGCTGCCCCCTCCGTGTACCACCGGCGCGTCAGCCCCTGGACGAGCAGCACCATCACCGGCAGGGGGAAGTAGACGGGGGCGGTCTCGTAGCTTCCCTCGACGGTCGCCAGGAAGATAGCCCACTGGCCTGCCAGCAGCCCCAGCTCAACCCCCACCGCCGCCCAGCCACCTAACGGGCCGAGCCGTTCTTCCAAATGGGCAAACCAGACGAAGAGGGGAAGCAGGAGCATCGAGTAGTGGGTCGTGGCCGTTCGGGGGACGATGAAGTGGGTGAGGGCCAGGATCAGGCCCGTCGTCCAGAGGAAGCCCTCCCATCCGGCCCGCCGGCTCCGCCATACCTCCACCAGCGCCCAGAGGGCGAACGCGCCGGTGCCGATCGCCTCGGCCCAGGGACCAAGCCCCAGAAAGAGGGAGGTCACCATCCAGGTCAGGGAGTGGTAGTACGAAGCCCCTGCCACGATGTCGTAGTTGCGCACCCCTTCCAGGAAGTCCCCAAGCCAGGTTGGGACGAGCAAGAAGGATAGTCCCGCCAGCCCTGCCATCGCCAGGCCAAATCCCCTCCACACCCCCCACCGCTTCTGCCAGGCAGCCCACCATAACACCCAGGGCACCAGCAGGAAGCTCATCTGCGGCTTGACGGTGGTCGCTGCCAGCAGCGCCCCTGCCAGGTCGTCCCGCCCCCGCTCCAGCGCCCAGAGGGCCACGGCTATCATCAGGAAGACCAGTGTCGCCATCTGGCCCAGGATCAGCGCGCGGGCGTGGGGGTAATTGAAGACCGCCCAGACCAGCGTGATCCCCCATAGCCAGACCGGGGGTCGCCAGCGGGCCACCCGGGCCGTCACCACCACTCCCGCCAGGAGTGTGTAGAGCATCAGGGTCATCCAGATCGCCTGGACCAGGGGATAGGTGCGGATGAAGCAGAGGGGCCAGAAGAAGAAAAGGGCGTAGAGCGGGTAGGAGTAGGCCGCCATGTCCTCGCCGGGCCGGGCCGGCCGGCCGTACATCCTGATCTGGGTCCGCAGCGTGACCGCCTCCGAATAGGGGTTCTCTCCGGTCCAGATGAGGGCGCAGCCGTTGGACCAGCGGGAGAGGAAGTCGTTGCCGCCGGGGAAGCGGGAGGTAAAGAGCCGGTAGGTGGCCCAGCTCTGGCCTGCGATCAGGGCCAGGAAGAGGAGACCTATCAGGGCCCATCGGAGCCAGCGCGGTAGCCTCACGGTGTTCCCTCCAGCCGGTAGAGTTCGTAGGCGGAGCCAAAGCGCTCCACCAGCGTCAGATGGCGGCTCAGCACCGTTTCCAGTGTCGCCACGTCCGTCAGAGTGATCGGGTCGAACCGGTCCTCCAGGACAAAATCCAGGCCGGCCCGGTGGAGCAGCACGTGGGTGACCCCCTCCGCCCGCCAGAGGGCGGCGATTCGGTCGGCGTTGTGGCCGTGGAGGTGGATGGTGTGGAGCCAGCGGTCGAGCAGGGCGTCGGGCCGGCATTCGACCCGGCAGTGGTAGCTGCGGGGCTCCCAGAGGAAAAGGACGACGGCGTCTGCCGGTAGCTGCTGGTTGATGGTCTCTACCGCGACATAATACCACCCCAGGCGACGGGCGAGGAAATCCTCCCGGCGTTCGAAGCCCAGGAGCACTCCCAGCGGCTGACCCTGCGCGGCTTCGAGGAGCGCGCCGGTCAGCGTGAGCGCCAGCACCCCCACCACAACCGCCCGCACCAGCCACCCCAGGTCGAGAGGACGGCGGGGCAGGGCTTCGGCGCCCTCCAGAGCCATTCCCCCCATCAAAGCCAGCACCCCGAAGGCGGGGAAGAGGAGCCGGGTCTGGATCAGCAGGCCGGTGCGGGCCACGCCCCACAGCCAGAAGAGGTAGAGGACGAGGCAGAAGGCCAGCCCACCCCGGAGCCATTGCCGCTGAGCGGCAGACAGCTTCTGCCAGATCAGCGGGAGCAGGGGTAGTAGGGCCAGAAAGAGGGGGCCGATAGTGGCGGAATACCCTTCTGTCCCCTCTATACCCCAGATCGTCGCATCCCACGGCGCGGTGAGCAACTTCCACGGCGCGGTGTAGGCCAGCCCCGTGCCCGGCCGGTCGTACCACCAGGCCCGCCAGTCGTCCCAGTAGAGGCCGCCGAAGAAGAAGGGGTAGGTGGGGTTGCCGGTGAGGAGGAGGTTCTTGAGCAGCCAGGGGAACCAGAGGGCCAGGGCAACGCCCCCAAGGAGCAAAAGGTCACAGGCCGCACGTCCCAGCATAGGGGCTAACCTTGTGTTGGTCCCTGCGCTTCGAATGGCCAGCAGCGTCAGAGCCAGGGCCGGCAGGAGGGCCAGCGCGGTGTACTTGGTGGATAGGGCCAGCCCGGCACCGACGCCGCTCAGGGCCAGCCACGCCCGCCTGTGGGGATCGTCGCTCTGGGAGCGGAGCAGCGCCAGGAAGGCCAGGGTCGAATAAAGCATCAGCGCCAGGTCCACGTAAGGCCATCCGGCCAGGAGGACCACCGTAGGGGCGGAGAGGAGCACCGCCGCTGCCCAGGGGCCGACCCTGTGTCGGCCCTCTGTAAGGAGCGCCCCCACCATCAACAGCCCGTAGAACCAGTGGACCGCCGCCGCCGCCCGTTCGCCCCCAAGCCCCATTCCCCAGGCAAAGAGCATCTCCATCAGCTCCGGAAAGCCCAGGTAGGGCAGGTCGAGAGGGTGGGAGATACGCCCCGTCGCCAGGTACAGTTTGGGGGCGGTGAGGTGATAGACCAGGCCGTCCCAGGCGGTGGGCGGGGTTAGCGCCCAGAGGAGGGCGATCGTCAGCATCAGCCCCCAGTAGAGGGAGAGCAGCCGGTCGAGCCGGCCCCGGCGCCGCCAGAAGCCCTCCGTCCAGGCCGACCGAAGCGCCCGCCAGAGGGGCCTGCCGGTGGCCGCCAGCCCGGCGACCGTCAGCGGCCAGAGGAGCCAGGGGCGCAGGGCCCCCAACGCTCCCAGCCCCAGCCCTGCCAGCGAGATCGCCCCCATCCCCACCGCTGCCGACCAGATCAACCGCTCGCCCGGCCGGAGATCGAGTCGGGCCAGCAGCCGAAGTCCCACGCCGGCTCCCAGCGCCGCTACCAGTCCCCCGCCGACCAGCCCGGCCAGTCCCTGCGCCAGGGCCAGGAGATTGGCCGCGGTGAACGGCTTGTGGGCCACATAGTAGAAAGCCACGACGAGAAAGACCCACAGGAGGACCCCGATCCCCAGCCACCTCTCAACTCTGCGCATCTTCCCCTTCCCGGATAAGGGATCACCACAAAGGCACAGAGGAGGGTGCATTTCAGTTTGGTGGCGAGTTACACCTTAATTTCGCCCACCTGATGGTGGTTTGATCTCTCACCCCTCCCCCTACCCCCTCCCCTCTCCCGCCGCCCGGAAGAGGGGAGGGGGCCGGGGGGTGGGGTGAGGGCCAGGCAGAGCAATTAGCCTCCAGCGCAGGCAGTTACCACATCTTCCAAAAAGCTGAAATGCACCCCACAGAGGGATGGTAAGGAAAGGCAAAGCTCCGTACCCTCTGTGTCTCTTTGGTGAAAGCAGAAACAACCAGGTCGAAGCGCATCAGCGTCACTCCCGGAAAGGCCACCACCTCCGCCGGGGGATGGCGTTCGAGCCAGGCGCGCACCTCCGGATGGCCTTCATCCCGTTCCAGGTCAAAGGGTTCGTTCCAGGCCAGGTGGTGCAGGTCGTCGTGGCGGCCGCGGAAGAGCAGCCACAGCCTCCGGTGGCCCGCGGCCAGCTCGTCCAGGGAGGCGGTATCCCGGTTCACCGTCACCGCTTCCGGCTCCAGTGCGCCCTGATAGTAGTAAAGAAAGGGTACCACATACTGGAAATGACGCAAGGCCAGCCCGTCGTCTGTCCGCTCGCGGGTGCGCACGTAGGCAGCCGCCCCCCGCCAGTCCTCTTTTGCAAACAGGGGGTCGAAGTGGAAGCGGGCGGTCCCCCATATCCCCAGCCCGGCCAGCGCCAGCCCCGCCGCCCAGCGAGGCCATCGGGGGATGCGGGCCAGCCCACCCCCTGCCAGCAGCAGGAAGGAAAAGAGGCTGCCGATAAAGAACCGATCCACATAGGCCGGACGCCGGAGCGAAAGCAGAAAGGTAGCCAGCAGCGGCAACGCCAGCCCCAACCCCAGCAGCGGGAGCGCGACGCGCTGCGCCCCTGCCGCTCTACCTCCGTACCCCATTCCCCAACCGGCCAGCCCGACCCAGACCAGCAAACCCACTGCGACGATGGGGGTTATCCGGCCGTCATAGGCCATCCCGAACGACCAGAGGGTCCGCAGGAGGTCGCTCAACCCTGGCTGGCGGATCCAGCCGATGCCGAAGGTGCCGCCGCCGACGGAGTAAAGGGCGGTCAGCCAGCCAGCGAACGGCAGCGCCGCCACCGCCTGCGTCAGGGTCCAGCGGGCCAGCGCCCGGTGGTGGCGGCGGAGGGTCGCGACGAGGAAGGCAAACTGGACCAGCGGCAGGTAGAGGGCGAAGTAATGGGTCAGGTAGGCCAGCGCGCTGAGAACGCCGAGGAGGGTCCAGGCCCCCGGCCTCTGCCGGTGCACTGCCTGCCAGAAAGCCCAGAGCGAACCCAGCCAGAGCAGCCCCAGGAGGGCGTACATCCGCGCCTCCTGGCTGTACCAGATGTGGAAGGGGTTGACCGCCAGCAGCAGGCCGCTCCATCCAGTAGCTCGCCGCCCAAGCCACCGTCGCCCGGCCCGCAGGAGGAGGGCTACCGTCAGCACACCCGCCAGGGCGGAAGGGAGGCGGAGGGCAAACTCGCTCCCCCCCGCCAGCGTCAGCCAGGGCCGCAGCAGCAGGTAGTACAGCGGGGGGTGGACCGCGTCCACGATGATCGCCTGCCAGGCCATCTGCAGGGGCAACACGGCGAAAAGGTGGGAGAAGGCCTCGTCCAGCCATAGCGATGGCCGGCCCAGCCCCCACATGCGGGTCAGCGTTGCCAGCAGGAGCAGGCCGACATCCCCGGCCCAGCGACGGCCCCTCACTTCTGCCTCCCTGTCCGCCCCGCCAGTTCCAGTAGCAGCAGGAGGAAGAGCGCCGTGCGGAGCAGCACTGTCAGATAGAGGGCCTGGTTCAACCCGCGTGAGAGCAGCACCGGCCACTCCGCCAGGTTGACAAAGCTCAACGCCAGGATGAAGAGGATGCCGCGGCGCAGCGGGAGCGCCAGCAGCAGGAGGGGGAAGAGGAGGAGCTGCCACTGGGGACTCCATCCCTTCGACCAGAGAAAGAAGACGACGAGGGTCAGCGCCAGGAAGGCCACCTGGCTGCGGGGCCGTTCTTTCAGGTCTGCTTTCAGAAAGAGAAGGAGGTATAGCAGCCCGAAAGCCCCCAACCGGAGCCAATCCGGCACCCGGGGCGGGTTGCCGGCCGGATTGAACGCCTTCTCCAGGTCGAAGTGGTCCGCCGGCGGACCGAGGAGGCCGGTGTTTAGATTGCCGTCCAGCAACGCCCAGACCGTCTCCCAGGAGGGGCGGGCGAGGGGGAAGCGGAAGGAGGCCAGGGCCATCGGTCCCCCCATTGCCCCCAGTGGCAGGGCCACAGCCCCCACCACCGCCGCGACGATCAGCGCGTAGGCCAGCCACCGCCGCCAGGGCCGGGTCCGCACCACCAGCGGGAAGATCAGGAGCGGCACCAGCTTGACCAGCGTCCCCATCGCCGTCGCCACCGCCGATGGCCGTTCCTGCCCGGCCAGCAGCCGCTCCAGCGCGAGGAGGAGGAAGAAGACGGCGGTGGCGTCAAACCCCCACCAGGTGTAGACCAGCGGCACGAACAGAATGGAGTAGACCCATCCCAGCCGCGCTGCGGCCGGTTCGCCGTGGAGCTGCCGTCCCAGGCGGAGCAACAGCAGGAGGCTGCCGGTGTCGAACCCCAGCATCAGCAGCCCCATCAGATAGACGAAGGCGTGATAAGTCCCTCCGAAAAGATGGGAGAGCTGGTATACGGCTACGGAGAGGAAGGGGAAGAGGGGCGGGTATTCCGACCAGTAATGGAGGAACGGTAGCAGTCCCCGGTCGGAACAGGCGGCCAGCTCATAGTAGTAGGGATAGTCGCCGTACAGGGTCAGATGGTTGGGTGGGACGGTGAACATCATCATCAGCCGGAGAGCGATGAAGAGGATCACCAGGTACAGGTACGGTTCCCGCTCGTGCAAGACCGGCCTCCCACGATCCCGTCAGGGCGCTGTTCCCTCCGGCAGGGGGCTGGACGCAAGCAGCCCTGGTGAGGTGCAAAGGTAGACCTGTACGGCTTCCCAATCCTGAACGGCTGAGCAGTACGGCGCCACCCGGGCCAGGAATGCCCTCTGGGCATCGTCGTTGTATCCGGGCATGACCGTGAGCCAGGTCCGGTTCCCCTGTGGCAGCACTTCGACCGGCCGTACCTCGCCGCCGAAGAGGGCGTATACCTCCTGCCGCAGCCAGGTCCGCTGGCCTGCATCCACCAGCACGCCAGCCGTCTCCGGCGTGTAGAGCAGCGCCGGCAGGTAGGAGCTATCCTGGAGGTGGAGGCTCACATCCCCCGCCGCCCAGCGCCCGGCGACGGTCTCCGCCGCCTCCCGGATAGGCGGTTTGACCGGGTCCGGTCGGCAGAAGTAGAACCACCCCCCTGCGATCATCAACGCTCCCAGCGCCATCCCCAGATAGGGAACCGGCGAGCGGCGGGGGGCCCTGCTCACGGTCCAGGCCATCAGGGGGAGCAGCGCTGGCGTCACCACGGCAAAGGAACGTTCCAGGTAGGCTGGCCCTGCCAGGAGGGAGAGGGCCAGCACGACCAGCGGTGGAGCGATCACAGTGAGGGCCAGTGCCCACACCTCCTCTTCCCGCCCGCAGTGTGCCAGAGCCAGCCCGGCGAAGGTCAGCACCGCCAGCACCAGGAAGAGGCCCGCACCGACCAGCTCCAGCGGCAGCACGTGGCCGAAGATCAGGTAGTAGAGGGTGGTGAGGGGGGAAAGCGGGTTCGGACGGTATCGCCAGCCCGCGCCGCTCAGAAACTCGCTGGCCTCCCGCAGGAATTGGGCTGCTTGCGGCAGGAAGGCCAGCACCGCCAGCCCGTCGGCAACCAGGAGCCCCCTCAGCCAGGCCCGATCCCATCGCCAGCGCACCACCAGCCACAGGTGCAGGGAGAGCACAACCAGCCCGATGTAGTAATGGACGTAGAGGCCCAGGGCGACAAGCAGGCCATAGGCCCACAAGGCCCATTGCCTGCCCCTCACTCCTTGCAGGAACGCCCAGACGATCCCGGCGCTCAGGGCGATGGCCAGCCCGTACATCCGGGCCTCCTGGGCGTAGTAGAGCTGGAAGGGGGAGAACGCCATCCCCAGCGCCGCCATCCAGCCCGCCTGTTTTCCCAGGACCATCCGGGCCAGGCGGTAGGTTAGCGCGACGGCCAGCAGGCTGAACGCCGCCGAGGGGAAGCGAAGGGCCAGCTCGCTGCTGCCGCAGACGGGCAGCCACAGGTGGAGCAGGAAGTAGTAGCCGGGGGGGTGGGAGGAGCCTGCGACGTTTGTGAGCACACTGACCCCATCCAGCCGCGCGATGCAGCCGCTGAGCGCCTCGTCGAACCAGAGGCTGCGGGCGCCGAGGCGACACAGCCGCAAAGCCGCCCCCAGCAGGACGATGCCCATCCCCTCCCAGGCGTACCCGCGTCGTCGAAACATATGCTCTCCCGATGGCGTGTAAGGGCTCTTTACCGGGCACGGTCAGTATACCATCAAGTGGGCGGTGTGGGCAAGAAGCCTGCTTGTCTACATAGTGCCACTGTGATAGAATTAAATAGGGAGGAGTATTGTGAATAGCCGGGCACCGAAAGATTACAGCGTGCGAGCTATCGAACGCGCAGTGCGGATCCTGTCATCGTTCGACGATGAACACCCCGAGCGAACTCTCTCGGAGATCGTGGAAGCCACAGGATTGCACAAAGCGACGGCGCATCGCATTCTCATGACGTTGCTCAACTGCGGCTTCGTCGAGCAGGCGGCGGACGGGCGGGGGTATCGCCTGGGGTTTCGTCTGGCTGGGTTGGGGCTGGCAATGTTGCACCACCTTGACTTTCGCCGCGAGGCCCTCCCGTATATGGAGCAACTGGTGGAGCAGTTCCAGGAGACCTGTGATCTTGGCGTCTTTGAGGGTGGCCGAGTACTTGAGCTGGAAGTGGTGCAGAGCCAGCATGCACTGACCGTTGCCGCCCGCCCTGGACGCCATCTGCCTGCTCATTGTACGGCTGGGGGCAAAGTGTTATTGGCGTTTCTGCCCCTGGAGATTGTGGAGCCTGTGCTGAATGCGCCCCTGGCAGCGTACACGAAGAACACCATCATCTCGCCCTCTCAGCTTCGGGAGGAGCTGGAGAGGGTGCGGCAGCGAGGATACGGAATTGACAACGAGGAATTCGAGGTGGGGATCCGTGCCATCGCTGTTCCCATTCGAGATATCGCGGGCAATGTGGTCGCCCAGATGAGCATGCTCGGTCCCACCACCCGGTTCACGCCGGAGCGCGTTCCGGCGATCGCGCAGGCGTTGATGGAAGCCGCCAGCGCCATCTCGACGCGGGTCGGATAGGCGAGGTTTTTGCGGGCAGAATGTGCCTGTATTCCGCTTTTGCTCACGTGCGTTCTCCCCTAAATCCTGCCTGAATCCCTGCCTACTGTCCTTCACCCCTTTCCGGGCAGGGGGGTAGGGGTGAGGTTGGCTCTCTCACCCTGTGAGCCCTTGTCCGAAAGCCCGACGCCCGACTTTCCTGAAGTTCTGACGTGAGTTCGGACACAGGCGCTCATCGGCCGCTTCTGACCCCACCCCATTCCCCTCACCGGGAGGGGATAGGGGGAGGGGTGAGGGTCGCTCTCCCACCCTGTCCGAACTCTTGTCCGAACCCCACAACTTTCGTGTTGACAACTTCTCGCAAATGTGGTATTCTATATCGCAGAATGGGACTTAGTCTTATTACATAAGACGACCCATCTTCTACACGTGTAGCTCCGCGATTCAAGTTGGGAATTTACCTGTCGCTCTGATGGATAAGATTTCCAACAATCCTGCTGTAAGTCTCCTCCGGCTGCCTGGTCTGACACCAGGCCTCATTTCGCAAGACGCTCATCGTTGCCCCGACAATGCCTGAATTTTGGAGGGAGGGTCACAATGCCAGAGCAGTACGATCTGATCCAGGCGGCGGTCAAGATCATCGAGGACCGCCGGAGCATCCGTCAGTACACCGACGAACCGGTGTCGGAGCAGGACCTGCGGATGATTCTGGAGGCCGCGCGCCAGGCGCCTTCGGGTGAAAACGCCCAGCCCTGGCGCTTTATTATTGTCACCGACCCGGCGACGCGCAGGCGGCTCGGCGCGATCGCCAGCGGCGGCAGTGGGCGCCGGTTTACGGCGGAGTTCGTCACACAGAAGATGCAGGAGCGCTTCGCCAGTCTGGAGGATGAGGCGAAGAGGAAGGCGGCCTTTGAGAAACTGACCTCCGGACAGGTATCCGCCTTCCTCGCCGAGGCGCCGGTCGACATCGTTGTCTGCGGCCGCAAAGACGTCTGGGACCTGCCCTACGACACGTCTGCGGCGATCGAGAACATGCTGCTGATGGTGACGGCGCTGGGGCTGGGGGCCTGCTGGGTGATCGCGCCCTGCATTGACATCCGCGACGAAGAGCGCCTGAAGGACCTGCTGGGGGTGCCCGAGGGGCTGAAAATCGTCAGCATTGTCGCCGTGGGCCATGCCGCGCGCTACCCCCGGCCCCGTCCGCGCATCCCCTTGCACGAACTGGTCTACCGCGAGAAGTGGGGCGTTCCCTACTATGAGAACAAGGAGGAGTCATGAGCGAGCGCCAGGTCTCTCTGGATTACATCAACAGCATCGTCCACGATCTGCAAAAAGCGTTCTGGGACGAAAGGGGCAAGGGGGCTCGCTTTCGCGTGACGACGGTCGGCCGGGATTATTTCCTGAGCAAGTGCCTGCCCAGAATTCAGACGAAAGAAGTAGAGCCGATTATTGAGGTCATCAAGCAGGTGCTGAGGGAGGAGGGGCTGGTCGCCGAGGTCTCCCATCAGATCGAGGACAAGCTGCTGCGGGTTCAGGTGCGCGGTTGCCTGCACGTGCCGGTGGAGCAGAGGCTGGCCGCCAGGGGGGTAGAGCCCTTCACCTGTGTGCCGGCCAACCTGGTGGTGCTGGCGATCGAAGAGGTGCTGGATCGTCCGGTCGAACTGGCGGAGATCAAGGTGGAGGATGGGGGGTGCCAGATCCTGCTCGTCCTCTTCGATTCACGGCCGACCGTTTGACTGAGTGGAGGTGCCGATGAGCAAGTTAGCGACACTGGCGGAGGCAGTTGCGACCATCCCCTCAGGGGCGCACGTCGCCCTCTCAGGGTTTGCCATCACCCGCTGCAATATGGCCTTCGCACGCGAGGTGATCCGCCAGGGCATCCGCGGGCTGACGGTCTCGCAGTGCGTCGGGGCGATGGATGCGGACCTGCTGGTCGGAGCGGGGGCGGTGGAGCGGATCATCTACGGCGGCGGCTCGCTCGACCGCTTCGGCCGGCTCAACTGCGTGAATCGGGGCATTGAAGAGGGTACGCTGGTTGCGGAGGAATACAGCAGCCTCTCGATGGCCTTCCGCTACCTGGCCGGCTCCCTCGGCCTGCCCTTCATCCCGATCCGCTCCCTGCGCGGCTCCGACATCCTCAGGCGGTTGCAGGAGATCGCGCCATCGGAAGTCAGTACGGTGGATGACCCCTTTACCGGAGAGAACTGGCTGGTGCTCAAGCCGCTTGTGCCGGACGTGGCGGTGGTGCAGGTGCAGGTGGCCGACGAGGAAGGGAATGCCTGGATTTACGGCCCGCGCTGGGATAACGAGGAGCAGGTGAAGGCAAGCCAGCGGGCCATCGTCATCACCGAGCGTCTTGTGCCCACCGAGGTGATCCGCCGCGATGCAGAGCGGACGGTGATCCCGGGGTTCAAGGTCTCCCACGTGGTCCATCTGCCCTTTTCCGCCCATCCCACGTCTGTATACCGCATCTATGACTACGATGCAGAGCACATCGTTCGGTACGCGGAGGCTACCAAGACGCCAGAAGGGGTCCGAAAGTACCTGGATGAGTATGTGTACGGGGTCAAAGACCACTGGGATTACCTGGAGCGGGTTGGCGGCATGAAACGTCTGAACGACCTGGTTGCTGATCCGATTCTGGGGTATTGAGGCACGAGGAGAGCAAGTATGACCGCATATCTTGAGTATACCCCCCTTGAGCTGATGGCGGCGGCGGGCGCGCGTGAGTTGAAGGACGGCGAGGTGGTGGCGGTGGGGATCGGCCTGCCGGTGGTGGCGTCCTTCCTTGCCAAGCGCACCCACGCCCCGAACATCACGATACTTTTCGAGCTGGGTGTGGTAGACCCAGAGCCTGTGCACACAGGGGTAGGCCTGGCCGATCCTCGAGTCTGGTATCGGGCCAAGGTTCTGAGCAGTTTTGTGGACATGCTGGGCACGGTGCTGCACAGGGGGCTGGTGGACGTGGGGTTTCTGGGCGGCCTTGAGACCGATATGTACGGCAACCTGAACACGACGCTGCTCGGCGATCCCAGGGGCAAGTTCCGCCATTTCGTGGGCAGCGGGGGTGCCAACGACATTGCGTCGTCTGCCCGCCGCACGATCATCATCATTCGCCACGAAGCGCGCAAACTCAACCAGGCAGTCTCCTTCATCACGAGCCCGGGGTATCTGCGGGGAGGCGGGGAGCGTGAGGCAGCGAGGCTGCGGGGCGGGCCCAGCCGCCTGATCACAGACAAGGCGGTCTTTGGCTTCGACCCGGTGAGCAAACGGGTGCGGCTGGAGTCCATCCATCCCGGCATCACGCTCGAGGATGTGCTGGCCAACATGTCCTTTGAGCCGATCGTGCCCGACGATCTACCGGTCACGGAAGCGCCGACGGCGGAGCAGGTTCGCCTGATCCGCGAGGAGATCGATCCAGAGGGCATGTATTCCAGATAGGGCGACCAGCCATCAGATAGTTTTATGGATCACGAATTCCACGAATCCGGCGAATGGCACAAATTCCGTGGGCCAGGCCTCACGAGTTTAGAGCTGCCCAGGAACATTCATAAGATTCGGTTCATTCGTGCCATTCGTGGTAGGGCTCGTGGACGTCGACAGAAGTGTCGGCTAGTTAGGTGAGGGAAGGTAAAGATGCCTTATCGAGTCACCGATGCGTGTATTCTGTGCGGCGCCTGCGTCGCCGGGTGTCCGACCGGTGCTGCCCAGGAGGGTGAGACCCAGTGCGAGATAGACGTCAACATCTGCATCGAGTGCGGGACGTGCGAGCAGAACTGCCCGTCCGGCGCTATCGTTTTCGTCGAAGAGGACGAAATGTGAAGACAGCGGAGAAGAGATATGAGTTTCTTGAGGGTTGAAGGGGTCTGCAAATCCTTCGGGGGTTTGAGGGCAATCAATAATCTGGGGTTCGGGGTCGAGCAGGGCGAGATCGTTGGAATGATTGGCCCCAATGGCTCGGGGAAGACCACTGTCCTGAACCTGATCAGCGGGTTTCTGAAGCCAGATTCTGGCACTATTACATTTAAGGGCGAGGACGTTACCGGCCTCCCTCCCTGCCTGATGTGTCGACGAGGTGTAGCGCGGACCTTTCAGTTGATCAAGCCCTTTCTCGGGTTCACCGCGCTGGAGAACGTGATGGTGGGCAGTGTATATGGCCGGGATTCGGCCAGGAACCTCAGGGCAGCCAGGGAGGAATCGGAAAAGATGCTCGAGCGCGTGGGCCTCCTGGGCAAAGCCAACGTCCTGGCCAGGAATCTCACTCTTATGGAACGCAAAAGACTTGAGCTGGCCAGGGCTTTGGCTGCAAAGCCACAATTGCTTCTCCTGGACGAGCTTATGGCTGGCCTGAACCATGCGGAGGCCGAGCAGGCCATGCATCTGATCAGGCAGATCAGGGATTCGGGCATCACGATTGTGGTGGTGGAGCACATTGTCAAGGCCAT
The DNA here is from genome assembly GCA_041082215.1 of Anaerolineae bacterium. Taxonomy (GTDB): domain Bacteria; phylum Chloroflexota; class Anaerolineae; order B4-G1; family DUEL01; genus JBDOIF01. Next base: position 4,995 of record JBDOIF010000014.1, on the reverse strand, counting down.
ACTGGGGCTCTCCGACCGCATCGTCGTCCTGAATATGGGGGAGAAGATAGCGGAGGGTTCCCCCCAGGAGGTCGTTCGCGATCCTCACGTCATAGGGGTATATCTGGGTAAGGCCCAATATGCTTGAGCTAAAAGGAGTCAATGCCTACTATGGACAACTCCAGGCCCTGTGGGACGTCAGCCTGGAGGTAAATGAGGGGGAATTCGTCGCGCTCATTGGCCCCAACGGCGCGGGGAAAACGACCACTCTGAAGGTCATCACCGGGCTGCTCAAACCCGCCGCCGGAACCGTTCGCTTCTGCGGTCGAGACCTGGTCAGGGAACCGGCCAACAGGATCGTCGAGCTCGGCATCTCCCAGGTTCCGGAGGGCGGCCGGGTCTTTACAGGGATGACGGTGCTGGAAAACCTGGAGTTAGGGGCTTTTGTCGCCCAGGCCAGGAAAGACAGGGTGCAGAGCCTGCAATGGGTCTTTGGAATCTTTCCGCGCCTCGAGGAACGCAAGCATCAGCGGGCGGGAACGTTGAGCGGCGGCGAGCGGCAGATGCTGGCGATTGGCCGGGCCCTGATGTCGAAACCCAAGCTTCTGTTGCTAGACGAGCCCTCTTTTGGTCTAGCCCCCTTATTGGTGGAACACATTTTTGAGACGATCACCGAGATCAACAAGCAGGGGGTGACGATCCTGCTGGTGGAGCAAAACATTCGGGCGGCTCTGGAACTGGCTAGCAGAGCGTATGTGATCGAGAACGGCCGGGTTGTGGGACAGGGGGCTCACGAGGATCTCTTGTCCTTCGAGTCTGTGCGAAGCGCCTACCTGGGATAGAACACATAAGATGCCATACATAAAGTGAGGTTCCTATGCCTGCGACTGTGGCTCAGAGCTTGGCCTTTGGAATTCTGGTAGGTGCCTTATATGCATTGGCGGCGGTAGGGCTGTCCCTGGTCTTTGGAGTGACCAAGTTCCTCAACGTGGCCCATGGGGAATTCCTGATGTTTGGCGGTTACGCGAGCTTCTGGCTCTTTACTCTGCTGGGCGTGGACCCTTTTGCGAGTATTCCCCTATCCATGCTCTTCTTGGTCTTAATCGGGTTGCTCGTATACAGATTGCTCTTTTCCCGCATGGCGAAGCTTCCCACGCAGGAAAAGATCAGGAATACCCTCTTGGTCGGGTTCGGCCTGGGCCTGATCCTGCAAAACGTGGCTCTGCGTCTATGGACCGCTGACAACCGGGGCATTACCCCCTCATATGCTAGGGAGGCGTTAACGATCCTTGGGGTGCGTCTGCCCTACGTACGGGTGGCGAGCCTGATTCTTGCTTTTGTTTTTCTTTTTGCCCTTCAACTGTTCCTCCGAAGGACCTATACGGGCAAAGCCATCCGGGCCACTGTGGAAGACTGGGAGGCGGCCACTTTGATGGGGATTGACGTGCACAGGGTCTATCTTCTCTCTTTCTTGCTGGCCGCTGCTCTGGCTGGGGCGGCGGGGACCCTGGTAGCTGTAGGATATTCCGTCGAGCCGACTATGGGAATGCACTGGACGCTCAAGGGCCTGATCGTGCTGGTTATGGGGGGCATCGGGAGCATCACGGGGACCCTTGTCGGGGGCCTCATCCTGGGGGTTGCCGAGTCGGCCACCGCTGTCTTCATCAACAGCAACTACCGGCAGGTTGTCGGCCTGGTTATCTTCATCCTGGTTCTCCTCATTAGACCCCAGGGGCTGTTCGGCACAAAAGAGGGTTAGTCAATGACCGTAAAGAAAATCATCCCTGTCGCCCTTCTCGTTGTCGGTGTCATGGTGCTTTGGCTGGTCCCCACCTTTATCAAGTCGGACAGTGCGGTCAACCTGCTGATCCTGACCTTCATCTACGTTATGCTGGCCGTGAGCTGGAACATCTTAGGAGGCTACACCGGGCAGGTCAACCTGGGCCATGCCGCTTTCTTTGGCCTGGGGACCCTGGCAACTCGCCTGCTGTACACCAGCGGTTTCCACATTTTTCCCAGCCTTCTGGCCGCGGGCGTTGTGGCTGTGGTTTTTTCCATGTTCATTGGAATTCCCGCCTTCAGGCTCAGACTCAGAGGGGACTATTTCACGATCGGCACGCTGGCGCTGTCGCAAATTCTCTACATTACCGTAGGGAACGTGCTCCCCAAGATCACTTACCTCCCCATTGAGGACATCCAAAACTATCAACTCAACCTTCGCTATTACCTCATCCTGGCCCTGGCCCTCTTCACGATAGGGGTAGCCTATATGCTGGCTAAATCGAGGCTGGGTCTGGGTATGATGGCCGTGCGCGAGAATGAGGACGCCGCAGAAGCGCTGGGCGTCAACGCGTTCAGCCACAAACTGCTGGCCCTGGCGCTTAGCGCTTTCCTGGGTGGACTGGCTGGGGGGGCTTACGCGTATTATCAGACCAGCTATTATTTCAACTACACATTCACGCCTCTGTGGAGCCTGGACCCGGTAACGATCACCTTCGTCGGTGGTGTGGGCACCGTCATCGGCCCCGTCATTGGCGCGGTGTTCTTTGTCTTGGTCAAAGAGTTTCTGGTCTTGAGGATGGGGGAATACCACCTGATCGTGTTCGGCATCCTGTTCATCCTGGTAGTGCTCTTCCTGCCGGGCGGGCTAGTCGAGGCCTGGGAGCGGGTGCGCCAGGCAATTGCCCGCCGCCTGAAATACAGGGAGACCGCAGTCCCTTCTTTGGAGCTGAGAAAGGACTGATTCGCCAGTGAATGGCCACTGGCAAATACTCACATTTAAAGGAGGGCTGTCTATGAAGTGACATAATGTGAACGTGCATACAGGGCGAGGTTTGCGTTTTGGAGACGTTTCTCGGCAGTAAAATAAGGAGGATTAGTCAATGAGAACCAGACGAGTGATGGCGATCATGGCCGTGCTCTTGATGGGCATGCTGTTGGCCAACTGCGGACCCGCTACGGTGACGCCGACTACAGAAGCCCCACCCACGGAGGAGGTGACCGAGGCCCCTACCGAAGCCCCCACTGAAGCCCCCACCGAAGCCCGACCACCAGCACCGGAGTATATAGAGTTCGGTGCGTCGATCCCCATGACGGGAAAGTACGGTGCCCTTGGCGCTATGGTGAGGCCGGGATACGAATTCGCCGTGGAAGATATCAACGCAGCCGGAGGGGTGTATGTCGCGGAGTACGACACCAGGATCCCCATCCGCCTCACGATTTACGACGACGAGTCTGATCCCACCAAGGCGGTGAGCAAGCTTGAAACGCTCTACGCCGAGCAGAACGTGGTCGTCTACCTGGGAGGTGCCGGTAGCGACATGCATGCCGCCACTGCGGCTATCGCCGAGAAGAACGGGGTCCCCTATCTTGGCATTGCCTTCGCCCTTTACTCAATTCACCAGCAGGGCTACCGGTACCTGTTCTCGCCGTTTCCCAAGTCACCCAACCAGGCCAATGATGTGTTCGAGGTCCTCAACACAATCCCTGAGGATCAGAGGCCGACCAGGATAGCCATCTTTCAGGAGACCACCGATTGGGGCATCGAGCTCGGAGGGCTGTGGGCGGAGAAAGCTGCGGAGTACGGATATGAGGTGGTGGTCCACGAGGAGTATGCCCCCAGGACTGAGGACATGTCGGGGATGATCCTCAAGGCTATGGAGGCGGACGCAGAGGTGCTGCTCGCCCTGCCCAGTCCCCCGGATGGCATCACAATGGTCAGGCAGATGAGCGAGCTCGGATGGGCGCCCAAGTTCACTCTGATGATCAGAGCTCCAGAAAACGTCGCCTGGGCAGAGACGATGGGGACGGCCGGTGACTATATCACCATATTCCCCGGCTGGCACCACGGTTTGACCTTCCCAGGGGTGGCTGAGCTCAACGCTCGGTACGAGGCCGCGTTCGGACGGCCTGCCGATCTGCTGACGGGACCGGCCTATGCCTGTGTGCAGATCGCGGCTGCGGCTATCGAGGCCGCGGGCACTCTGGACCGGGATGCGATCCGGGACGCCATTGCCGCAACCGACATGATGACTGTAGTCGGCCCTGTCACCTTCAACGAGGATGGCACAGGCAACGTCTTGAATCCGCTTGTTCAGTGGCAGCACGGCCAGCTGGAGCTGGTGTGGCCCTTCGAGTATGCTACGGCTGACCTGCTCTACCCAGCGCCCCCATTTGATGAGAGATAGGTGGTAGGCGCCCAACCAGGGTATCAGGGTTAGTGCGCTGCAGTGTAGCGATGGCCTGCCGAGCCTTAAGGCTGCGACAGGCCGAACAGAACAAGGTCAGGCTGGCCATCGCTACACCCTCTATTATCCGGGTTGATTCGTGAGTGATAAGCGACACAAAATCTATAACGTGCAAGCTGTAGAACGAGCCGTGCAGGTTCTGTTATCTCTCGATGATGAGCACCCTGAGCGAGGCCTGTCCGAGATCGCCCAGGCGACGGGTCTGCACAAAGCCACTGTCCATCGTATCCTGATGACGCTGCTGAACTGCGGTTTTGTAGAACGGACAGCAGACGGCGAAAAGTATCGCCTGGGACTTCGTATTGCCGGGCTGGGCCTGGGAGTGCTGCACCATCTGGACTTCCGGCGAGAAGCTCTCCCTCATATGGAGCGACTGGTGGAGCGCTTTCAGGAGACGTGCACTCTCGGCGTCTTTGACCGTGGTCGGGTGCTGTATGTAGAAGTCGTGCAGAGTGAGCATGCGCTGACCATTGCTGCCCGCGTCGGGCGTCACCTGCCTGCCCATTGCACGTCTGGCGGCAAAGTGTTGTTGGCGTTCTTGCCGCCGGAGGTTGTAGAGCCTGTGCTGAACGCTCCCCTTGTAGCATATACGGAGAATACCATCACTTCGCCCGCTCAGCTGCGAGAGGAGCTGGAAGCCGTGCGACGGCGAGGATACGCAGTTGACAACGAGGAGTTCGAGCCGGGAATCCGTGCCGTTGGTGTCCCTATTCGGGATATAGAAGGCAACGTGATCGCCCACATGAGCATGCCGGGTCCCACGAACCGG